>NZ_KB291596.1 GCF_000320405.1 Clostridium celatum DSM 1785
AACTATATTACACAAAATTATCTACAGTCTCGTCAATTTTAAACCAATCGGATATTGTAAGTCTTGCACTTCTGAAGGCTGTATCTCCTGAAGTAATAGGGCATACAATAACACCTATCATTGCAAGAACTCCACCAACTTTACCTAAAAGGCCAATTGACATATCATATACAGTTGAAGAATTACCTCCACCTGCTGCAAGCAATCCACCAGTTCCTTTATAGAAAGCAATACCAGCAGATGCCCATATTAGAGCTATTATTCCCTCTGCAACCATAGCACCATAAAATATCTTTCTACCATCTTTTTCAGTTTCTATACATCTTGATATAATAGGTGATTGTGTTGCATGGAAACCAGAAATAGCACCACAGGCTACTGTGATAAACATTAATGGCCATATTGGAGCACCATCAGGATGAAGATTTTCAAGTGTAATTTCCATCATTGGATTAGTTCCATTATTTAATATTGTTGCACCTGCAATACCTAAAGCCATAACAATTAAACATACACCAAAGATAGGGTATAGTTTTCCAATAATCTTATCAATAGGTAATAAGGTAGCAAGGAAATAATAAATTAATACAACAATTGTCCAGAAAGTTACATTCATAAAATTAGGTGTAAGTTTTGCTAATAAACCAGCAGGGCCTACCATAAATACAACACCAACCATAACAAGAAGAACTACTGAAAATACCCTCATTACATTTTTCATTACTTTACCTAAGTAGATACCAACAATTTCAGAAATACTTGCCCCATCATTTCTAACTGATAGCATACCACTTAGAAAATCATGGACACCTCCAGCAAGAAGAGTACCAAAAACAATCCAAAGGTATACTGATGGTCCCCAGATAGCCCCTGATAATGCACCAAATATTGGGCCAAGTCCTGCAATATTAAGAAGCTGTACTAAAAATGATCTCCAAGGTTTCATTGGCATATAGTCAACGCCATCTGGATGAACTAATGCAGGTGTCTTTCTGTCAAACTCTGGTCCAAAGATTTTTTCAACAAGTTTGCTATAAAGACAATAACCAATTATCAATATAGCCAGACAAACAAAGAAACTAATCACAAAAAGTCCTCCTTTAATTTATAAAACGTTTACAATAAATGGAATAAATTCTTAGTAAATATATATGTACAAAATATACACTTATGCCCCAGGGGCAAAATAAATATCATTTGTAGTATAATTACAATATTGTTAAATATATTTTCAATTAAGATTATATTAAGGTTTTATAAATAAAAATTTTATCTTGCTAGTTTACAATTATCATATAAATAACCATGGGTTGTAAATTACTAATAGAATTAATATAATTAGCTATTAACTTATTTGATAAATTTTTTAGAATTACCATTGTTAGCAAAATAAATAGGAGGAAAAAGATATGGATAAAAGGATTTTAATTGCAGAAGATGATGAGGATATTATAGGATTATTAAAGCTATATTTAGAGAAAGATGGCTATGAAGTAGTTGTGGCTACTAATGGGGAAGAGGCTTTCCAAAAAGCTATGAAAAATAAAATCTCCCTAGCTATTTTAGATATAATGATGCCTAAAATGAATGGATATGAGCTTACTAAAAGATTAAGGGAAGTAACGCAAATACCAATTTTAATTCTTTCTGCTAAAAATGATGATAGTGAAAAGATTTTAGGCCTTGATTTAGGAGCTGATGATTATTTAACTAAGCCATTTAATCCATTAGAAGTTCTTGCAAGAATAAGATCACTTTTAAGAAGAAGCTATGAATTTAATGCTGAAAGTATGGAACAGGAAGGTAAGGTTATAACTATTGGTGAAATTACTTTAGATGAAAGCGCTAGAACTATAAGTAAAAATGGAGTAGAAATTCCATGTACACCAACAGAATATAAAATGTTAGCCTTATTCATGAAAAAACCAGGCAGAGTTTTTACTAAAGCACAAATATATGAATGTATAAATGGTGAATATTATCAAAGTGATGATAACTCTCTTATGGTTCATATTTATAGGATAAGAGAAAAAATAGAGGAAGATTCTAAAAATCCTACATATATAAAAACTGTTAGGGGGTTAGGTTACAAGTTTGAAAAAATGTAAAAAAGAACGTGGTGGATTATTTTTATTATTAATAAAAAACTATATTTTTTTAAGTTTATCAGTAATGATAGTTGGAGTAATTATATATTCTATAGCTATTACTATTTTTGATAAAAGGTCAGAATTTGCAGCAGGTTTAAGTGATAAGGATTTGAAAAATCTTAGGCAAGAAAGGTTTAGTAAATTAGATACAAAGTTTATAGCAGGATATAGTGGAATAATTGAAGTATTAGATGAAAATAATGATGTAATTTATTCATCAGATGGAGTAGTTGGTGATAAATCTTATACAAAAAGACAATTGAACCTTATACCTTATTACGGACAGTGTGGTATTGATACAAGACTATATAAGTTTTATAGTAAAGATAGTGAAGAATTTAAATTATTAATATCAACACCTTATAGTTTTGATGATGATGGATATTTAGTTTATGATTCTAAGAATAGTTGGATGAAGGTACTAGATGAAAGTTTAAATGTAGTTTATGAAATAGGAAATAGTGCAGAGCATAGTAAATCATATACACAAGAAGAGGTAGGCTATTTAATAGGAGAATATCCAAAAGATTATACATTTATGAAGTATGATTATATTAATGATGAAGGTCAGATAAGAACCTTAATTATTAAAGAAAAAAAGGTTAATGATGTGAATTTTTATAATAATTTAGAAAAGATAGGTATTGCTTCGTTAATTATATTCTTTATAGGTTGTATAATATGTATTATTATTTTTGGAGAAATTTTAAAGAGAAAGGTTAAAGCCTCTAGATAAATTAAATAGAGCAATGCAGCTTTTATCAGAAGGTAAGAATAATGAACCTATAGTCTATTCAGGACCTAAGGAGTTTGTTAAAATTTGTGACAGTTTTAATGTTATGGTTAATAAGCTTGAAGGTAGTGAGATAGAAAGATTTAAGTTAATTAAAGATAAGCAAAGTATGCTTGCAGATATTTCTCATGATTTAAAAACACCAGTAACAACAATTCAAGGGTATTCTAAGGCTTTAGTTGATGGAGTTATTGATGAAGATGATTATAAAAAGTATTTTAATATTATTTATTCTAAATCAAAAAGATTAACAGAACTTATTAATATCTTCCATGAATATAGTAAATTAGAACATCCAGATTTTAAATTAGTTGTTGAAAATGTAGATTTGGCTGAGTATTTAAGAGCATATGTAGCTGTTAAATATGAAGATATTTTAGAAAATGGATTTGATATTGAAGTTGATATTCCAGAAAAAATAATGGAATGTAGAATTGATAAAATACAATTTCAAAGGGTGTCGGACAACCTTTTAGGAAATAGCATTAAACATAATACTGTAGGAACTAAGATATATGTTAACTTAAGTATTGTAGGAGAAAAATACAAAATCATTATTGCAGATAATGGATTAGGAATATCAAAAGAAATTAGAAGTAATATATTTTCACCATTTATAGTTGGAGATGAATCAAGAAATACAAAACAAGGATCAGGATTAGGTCTTGCCATAACTAAAACTATAGTAGAAATGCATGGTGGAATTATTAAATTAGGTAAGCCTTTAAATAATAAATATAAAACTGTTTTTGAAATAGATTTAATTTATTAAGGTTGTTAACAAAACTTGATAGTATAAGAATATTTTGCTATTATTGATGATAAGTATTTTTACATATTAAGTGGCGTAAACTGTAAGAAAAGCAGTGAAAATAAGATTAGAACTTATTTATGATAATAGTGATAAGCTTTATGTATAACATATGGTTTATCACTTTTTTAATATAGAAAAATTTATATATTGGAAGAGGAGATGAAACAAAGTAGGGGTTAGGGGAAAGTCTAGAACTACCCTAAATGTTTACTATAAAATATGATATTTACAAAAAAGATAAATATAAAATTAGCTATAATAGGAATAACCTTTATGGGGTTATTATTGTTAACAAATAGTGTATTAATGGAATATGGACTAGAAAGAAGTATTTATTTTACATACCAAGCCCATCATAAAGAATCAGAAAAAAGATTAAGTTATGATATTGAATTGTTAAAAGATATAGTTTATAAACTATCAAATAACTGGAAAATAATACATACATTAGAGAGAAATAAAAGATATGAAGATTTAGATGATTCCGAAAAAGAAAATATTATTCAAGAAATGAATAGCTTTGAAGGATATTTAAAAAATTTAACATTTATAGATACTATAGATATTATTAGTTCTACAGGAGATTATCTTATTACAAAAGGCAAGGTAATTAGTGATTTTAAATTAATGAGTAGACCGTGGATTAAAAGTGAGTATTTTGAAGAGAAAAAAGATGCTATAGTAACTGATGTACATAAGGATTTTAATACAGGAAAATATGCCATATCAATAGTTCAATTTATTAGATCAAAATATGATGAATCACTTTTAGGTGCAGCTATTTTAGATATATATCTTGATGATTTAATTAGAAATTTGGATTCAGATTTTTATATGGGAACTTTAAATACATATATAAAAATAAATGATAATGAATACTACAGTAGTGATGGAGTTATAGATAATATAGAAAATCATAAAAATAAATACATAGTTAAATTAGCAGATATCCTTAAAAATGGAACAGAAATAGTTTTTGAATTTGATAATGAAGAAGTTGTTTATGCAAAAGAAATGAGAGAAATTAATAGATTTAGAATAATTATTTTTGCAGTTACAGGAATTGTTTATATACTTATCTTAATTTTATTTGCAAAAGTAACCTTTAAACCAATTATTAAATCTTTAGATAAACTAAAGGTTTTACTTAACAATTTAGAAAAAAACGATTTTGAGTTTGAAAGTAAGGATGAATTTGCACAGCTAGAACTTATTTCAAATTCATTAACTAAGTCTTTTGATAGAAAAATCCAATCTTTAATTTATCATGATGAATTAACTAAGCTTCCAAATAGAAAAATGCTATATAAAATATGTAATGATTTAATTAAGGATAATAAAGAATTTGCATTAATCTTTATTGATTTAAATAAATTTAAGTATATTAACGATATTTTTGGACATAGTATTGGGGATGATTTATTAGTTAAGTTTGGAAATATAATGAATGAGATTTTAGGTGAACGTGGCATAATTACTAGATATTCTGGAGATGAGTTTATAATAATTTATCATAGATATATTAATAATAGAGAATTAAAAGAGTTTTTCTATAAGGATATATTAGGAAGATTTAAGGAGCCAATTATAATAAAGAAAAATAAAAAAGTAATGGTCGAATTCTCAGCAGGTGTTGCAACATATCCAAAAGGTGCTAAAGATATAGATGATTTAATTAATAAAAGCGACTTTATGATGTATTCTAGTAAAAAGTCTGTAGATAATGTTAAATTGCTATTTTTTAATGATGCTATTTATAATAAGATGATTAATATTGAAAAGATTAAAGAGTTACTTAAATATTCAATAGATAATAATGAATTAATTTTATATTATCAACCAATTATTGATAAGAATAAAGATGTTAAAAAGTTTGAAGCATTAATAAGATGGAACAGTAAACAGTTAGGATTTATTTCACCACTAGATTTTATATCTTATGCTGAAGAAAATGGTGAAATAGTAAGGATAGGATATTGGATTATTGAAGAAATATGTATAAAATTTAGCGAATTATTTAAGTGTAAGTCAGCCTTCCAAGTAAGTGTAAATGTTTCTCCTATTCAGCTTATAGAATTTGATTTTGCAGAGAAAGTTAAAGAAATTACAGATAAATATAATGTTAATATGAAAAATTTATGCTTTGAAATAACAGAGTCTGTAGTTATTGATGAAAATATTATTGTTTATGATAATATTCATTTATTACATAGGTTTGGAGCAAGTATTGCTTTAGATGATTTTGGGACAGGCTATTCTTCTTTTAGTTATTTAAGAAAACTTAATTTAGATATTCTTAAAATTGATAAGAGTTTTATTGGAGATGAAACAAAAGTTGATTATAGCATCATCTATAATATAAGAAATATTGCCCATATATTAAATATGGAGATAGTAATTGAGGGAGTAGAAACGGAGAAGCAATTTGAAGCTTTAAGTAATATTGGATGTGATTATTTCCAAGGATACTTCTTTGCTAAACCAATGAACTTTGAAGAAATATACAAGTATATTTTATAAAGAGGTTTAAAAAATAAAATAATTATAAAAAATTACAATTTAGTAAATGTTTACAAAGAAAAATAACATATAGTCAATAAAATGTATCTAAAAATATAAACTTGTAACAAATCCTTTGATTATGAATACATATATAAGTATAAGATTTGTATATGGAGGATAGAACATGAAGAATAATGTAGTCTTCGTAGAAAGTAGTTTTGATGTAAACAAGCTCAAAAATTCAATAAGGTACATTTACTTTGTAATAGTATTGTTAGGTTGTGGTTTTTTTGCTACATTTTTTGCTAGTTAAAAACAGGTATGATGATATAAAGAAAATAAATAAAAAGTTACAAGAATCTATAAAAATTTCTTGTAACTTTTTATTTATTTTTATTTAAATTTTATGAGATGTAATAGAGGGAATACAATTTAATAACAATTTTACTGTCTATATTTTGATAAAAATAAAATTAATGGCGAAATATTTGGAATAAAATAACTAATAAAAATCAAATCACTCTTATAATTAGAGGTTTTAAGAAAAGTATTCTATATTTTTATAATATGATTTTAAAAAAATTTATTTATGAAGTAAATGTATATAAGTTTAATTTAAAAATTATTTTAATTAAAAAAATAGCCAATAATCAGCGAGAAATATGTTAATATTTAGTATGTGGAAAAAATTGAAATGGAAATATGTGAATGATATAATTTGATGAGGAAGGAATGGACTATTTTGGATAATAATTTATACAGAAATAATAAGGTTTTTAAGGGGGAAAAAATAGTTCCTATAATGAAGGAAATATTAGATAAAGGCGGAGAATGTAAGCTTGTAGTTACAGGAAATAGTATGTTTCCAACATTAAAGAATAAAGAAAGTAGTGTAATACTTACTTCACTTAATAAAAGAAAGGTAAAAAAAGGGGAGATAGTTTTTATTCAAAGGGATTCTGGAGAATATATATTACATAGAGTATATAAAATTATAGATAATAACAAGTTTATTATGAATGGTGATGCCCAAGAATGGGTAGAGGTTGTTAGGTTTGATCAAGTAATAGGGGTAGTTAAAACTATTTTGCATAATAATAATGATGATAAGGATAAGGAGATTTATTGTGACGATAGTATATATAAATTAAAGATTTTATTATGGATGAAATGTAGAAAGTTTAGAAGAAATATTTTTAAAGGATATTCACTTTTAAAGAAAATTGCTAATTTAAATTAAAAGGATAAGGAATAAATAGAAGTATGAAAAAACGAAGTTTATTATTTGTAATTACAGCTATAGTAATTGTTGTTGGAACAGTATTTATAGTAAGAAATTTAAATAAAAGTGAAGATGCTATTAATAATGAAATGTTAATAGAAAACAACACAGAAGTTTTAGAGGAAAAAATTGAAGCACCTACAGCAGATTCTTTAGAAATAGATAAGATATTAGGATTTAATCCACGAAGTATAAATGATGAATTATTAGAAGAAAAACAGGGAGAAACAGATACTACTACTGATATTTTTTCAGTAAAGGTGCCATATGAAATACCTGGGACAAGCTTGGTAATTGAAAGTATTGGTCAATATACAGGACCTTTTGTTGAAGATGGAAGCGATGTGCCAAAGGATAATGTTGCATCTATAGTAGTTAAAAATAAGTCTAGTCAGTTACTTCAATATGCAGAAATTAACTTAAGTGTTAATGATGAAATAATTACATTTAAAGTATCAACATTACCAGCAGGAACATCAGCTCTAGTTTTAGAATCTACAGGAAAGTTTGAGTTTAATGATAATGATAACTATAGATATGTTGATTCTATTTATACATATTTAAATGAAGCTTCATTAATGGAAAATAAGGTAGAAATAATAAAAGATGATAAAAAATTAGCTATTAAAAATAAGAGCAATGAAAACTTAGGTACAGTGTATGTGTACTATAAATATGCTCAGCAAGGTGGATTATATTTAGGCGGAATAACATATAGAAGTAAATTTGAAAACGTGGAAGCTGGAGCAACTATAGAAGTAGATGCAAATCATTTTTCCAAGGATACAAGTGTAATTCTTATGGTTGATTATATTAATTAAAATAGGAATTTTAGTATTAGTTGTAGTTAAGGGGTGATGGCTTTGGAAAATATTTATAGTGATACTTTAAGATTTTTAAAATATAGCTTAGGGAATAAAAAAGAAGTTTTAAATGTAGTAAAGTATGGTGAAATAAATGAAGAAGATTATTGGAAAAAGCTATATGATTTATGTGAAATACATAAGATAGTTCCTATGGTTTATGAAGCGGTATATAAGCTTAATGAATTTAAGAATATAAGTAATGAATTACAAATGAAATGGAGAAAAAGATCTATTGCCATTACTATAAATCAAATGGTAAAAAGTGATGCATTTTTAAAGTTATATAAGGAATTATTAGAAGCTAATATAGATGCTTTAGTAGTTAAAGGAATAATATGCAGAAGCATTTATCCAAATCCAGACCAAAGAATTTCTTCAGATGAGGATATTTTAATTAAAGAGGAAGATTTTAAAAGGTGTGAGGATATATTTTTAAAATTTGGTCTTGTTAAAACAACAGAAAATGAAGATGATATGGTTCAAGTTTATATTTGTAAAAAAACAGGACTTCATATTGAACTTCATAGGCAATTATTTTCAGAGAATAGTTATAAATACAATTATTTAGAGAAAATATTTAAGAATGTTTTTAAAAATAGTATTTCAGTAGAAATTAATGGGGTAAAAGTAAAAACTTTTTCTTATGATGAACATTTATTATATCTTATTTGCCATAGTACTAAGCATTTTTTAGCTAGTGGTTTTGGAATAAGACAACTATGTGATTTGGTGATGTTTGTAAATTGTTATGGGAAAGAGATTAATTGGGAGTATATTTGGATCAATTTAGAAAGATTAAATTTGATGACTTTTGTATTAAATTTAATGGATATAGGTGTTAAGTATTTAGGGTTAAAGAATAGAAATATAGAGTATCCTAACAATGTTAATGAATATTATGTAAAGAGTGATGAGTTATTATCTGATATTATGTACGCAGGAATATATGGGACAAGTACTTCGGAAAGACAACATTCAGCACTTATGACACTAGGAGCTATGGAAAACACTTCAAAGCTAAGTAAGTTTTCAAGTTTAAAAGCTGTTTTTCCAAGTGTAGATAGAATTAATAATAAATATGTTTATTTAAGAAAATATCCAATTTTACTTCCTATAGCTTGGATTCAGAGAATATTTGAGTATATAAAAAATAATCATAGGCTTAAAGATTCAGTTAATAGCACTATTATTATAGGAAATAAAAGAATAGAGTTGCTTAAAGAATATAAGTTAATTAGCTAGTTTAGATAATTGGTTTTTATTATAGGTATCAAATATAAATTTAGGAAGATGCCTATAATTTAAAATATATAAATGTCAATTTAATATTTCTTAAAAATATTAAGAGGCAAAGATAAGTATTTAGGGGGGAGGAGCAAAATGAAAAAATCAACTAAAAAGCTTTTAGCTATGGTTATGTCAGCAATGATGGTTACAGGTTTTTTACCAAGTAATGTATTAGCTGAAGAAAAAGATGGCAATGAAAAAGCTAACGTTCAAGAATTAACTTATGAAAAAACTAACGAAGTAAAAGTTGGAGAAAAGTACGTTATTGTTTATGATAATAAGACCGCATTATCTAACAATGAAAACAAGGTAGTTGGAAAATCTGTAGAAGTTACAGATGAAGCTATATCTAATGTAGATAGTAGCATGATATGGACAGTTGATGAAGAAAATCATCTTCTATCTGAAGCAGGAAAGTATTTAGATAGTGAATTAAACTTAGTAGATGAAAATGGAGTGATAGTTAAGTTTGGTGAAAACAATATCTCTTATGCAGTAGAGGGAGAAAATGAAACTACAACTAACTATTTAAGTTACAACGAAGAAAAGTGGTTATTTGATAGCAATGCCAATGAAGCAATTACTTATTATGAAGTAAAAGTTTCTGAAGTGAATAATGATGAGGCTACAACAAACACAACAGAAGGTGTTGAAGAAGAGGTAGTAGCTGATTCAGATAATGTTGCTACAGAAGATTCTGAAGAAGTAGCAGAAGATACAACAGAAGAAGTTGCTACTACATTAACAGAAGAAGGTATATCAACATTAGCAGAAACTACAACTACTTATGAGTATGTACTTGATACTGATGGAGTTGATTCAGGTGCAGAATACTTAATAGTTGCAGCAGATAGTGCTAATGCATTAACTAATAATGATGGAAAGATAGCAAGTACTGTGGTTACTGTTTCTGAAAACAAAGTAACTAATGCTAATGGAGCTTCTTTATGGACATTTACTAGTAGTAATAATGGTTATACTGTAAAAAATGGAAATTATTATTTAAGATTAAAAAGTGGTTGGAATTCTTATAATATTAATTTAAGTAGTAGAAATAACTATAGAACTTTAAACGTAAGTAATAACAATGGAAACTATACAATAAGCTATGAAGATTATTATTTAAGCTATAGTAGTAGTAAAGGATTTACAGCAAGTGATAGCAGTAGTACAGTTAGACTTTATAAGAAGGTAGTTGCAGCAGATGATAAATTATATCCAGACGATACTACTAATGGTGGAGATTATCCACAATACCCTAATGAAGGTTCGGTAAAGATTAATAAAGGTGCTACAAGCACTGATTTTAATGGTACAGGTGTTGCTAAAGTTGAACTTGGGGTAACTGGTGTACCTGTTAAAAAAGGTGTAGATGTAGTACTTTTATTTGATGTATCTACTAGTATGAAGGATCCAGTTAGTGCTAATGATTCAACAACTAAGCTTAAAGCAGCAAAGGATGCAGCGACTCAGTTCGTAGATATATTATTAGGTGATAACGATGATGGAACAAAATCTAATAACCGTCTTGCTTTAGTAACATTTGCAGGATGGGAAAATGAGGCTGGAAATGAAGTATTATATGGATTAAAGAATGCTGAAGCTAAGAATAGTATTAAGTCAACTATTAATTCAATTACTAATACTTATAGTGGTACAGATTATGATTATGCTTTTGAAAAGGCAAATGAAATTTTAGCTACTGCAGATTCAAATAGAGAAACGTATGTAGTATTTATGACTGATGGAGCACCTTCAGAATATACAGGAACAAATGGAACACGTTATGTTTGGAGTAGTTCTAATACTTCAAATCTTGTTAATGGTGCTAATAATAATCTATTAAAAGGTGCAGAAGATGCAAAGACAAGTGGTGCAAAAGTATATTCTATAGGATTTGGATTAACTAATGCAACTTCTAATAATAACAATGGATTTACGCCTAATGAAGCTAAGGCAATATTAAACAAGATATCATCTGGAACTAATTATTATGTATCAGCTGATAGTCAAACAGAAATAAATACAGCATTTTCTAATATAGCAATGCAAATAAGAAAGGCTGGAACTAATGCAGTAGTAACTGATAAATTAGGAGCTTCATTTAATCTTCAAACAACAAATACAATACCAAATAATAATGGCGAAGGTGGAACAAAACCTCTTGGATTTGATCCAACGATAGAAGTTTTAGAATATGATTTATATACTAAAGTTGATTACAATAATGGAACATGTACATTTGATCAAATTGGTTCACGTAAATCAACTACTCCAACTATAGTTGAGAAGGTTACATTTAATGCAGATGGAACAGTAAGCTCGACTTTAAAAGATGGAAATATTAAAGATAGTAATGGAAATATAGTAGCTGAAAAGTTTACTTACAATATTTCTGATGAAACATTTACTTGGACTATTGGTGATATAACTCAAAAAGAAATAACATTAAATTACTATGTTTATTTAGAAGGTTCTATGGAAGGTGACTGTAGTGATGGTTTATATGATACAAATGAGTATGCTAAATTAAACTACACAAACTACTTAGGTAATGATTCTAACAAAACATTTGAAAAACCTAAAATGCCTTGGGGAGCAGCTCAAGTAACTTATGAATTCTATTTAGTTAATGAAAAGGGAGAACCTGTTAATGCTCAAGGAATAGTAATACCTTTTGAATATCGTGTGAAGGTTTCTGATCCAAGATCACTTAAATTTAATTGGAATAATGGAACAACTGTAACTGGAGAAGTAGTTGCTAAAGATTTAGTTCCAGCAGGATATGATCTTCATATTGATGATGCAGCATATACAGTACATGCTGTAAGTTCAGGAACAGGTAGTTACGAAATAATAGGTACATTACCAGAAGGTCAAGTACAAAGTACTAAATTAATTTCAGGAAGTTATGATGCTCAATTTACACATTCAGCAGTTGCTTTTGGTGTTGTATATAGTGCTAAATTAATTCCAGATACTATAGTATTAGATTATGGTAAGTCAGTTAATATTGATGTAATTAAGAATGATTTAACACAAAATGCTAAATTATATTCAATTGCTAATAAAAATGAAACTAATTTAGATGATGTTGTTTTAGGAAGTGGTCAAACAGCAAGCGGTAAATTTAACACTACAACTGTAACAAATAACAATGGTAGAGCTGAAATAGTTGATGGAATAGTTAAATATACTCCAACAAAAATGATGGATAGTATAGACAAATTCTATTATTCAGCTGAGGTAGCTACTATTGCACAAGATGGTAGTGAAACTAAGTTCTATCAATATCAAGAATTAACAGTAATTCCTGCAACAACTGTTTACTATGAAGATAATTTTGCTCAAAATGAGAAAAATGGTGGTGGAATTGCATTTAGTGGAGCTTGGACAACTGTTACAGATGAAGCGACTAATACATCAAATACAAACCAAGATAATGGAACAGTATTTATTGATGGACACCCATATGGCTATGATAGTAGTTATACTGGTGATAATAAATTTAGTGGTGGAACATCACATGTAGTAGTTGGAACTAAAAATGCAGATACAACAGCATCATTTACATTTAAGGGAACTGGATTTGATTTAATAAGTCGTACAGATACTAATTCAACAAGTATTATAATTCAAGTAAGAGACTTAGATAATAATAAATTAGTTAGTAGTAAAAAGCTTAATAATTATTATGCTTCAGGAATACTATATCAAATACCAGTACACAAGGTAACAGATTTACCTTATGGAAATTATGAAGTGAAAATTATAGTAGGTCAATCTATGGAAGCAGCAACATTCTATCTTGATGCTATAAGAATTTATAATCCATTAGGATTATCTAATGAAGATAATAAAGATTTTGATGAAGCTAATAAGCAATATGCTGCTGATAAGGAAGCTAATGCGGTAATTCAAGAAGTTAGAAATATGCTTATTAAGGCAAATGATTTTGATGTAAATTCAACAAATCCAGGAGTTGTTTTTGTTGATAAAAATAGTAGTGCTGGAATTGAAGAGTATAAAAATGTAGGTCCTAATAATGAAGTTTATTTAGCAAAGGGACAATCTATAGCATTTAATATTCCATATAATGCGGATCTTGAAACAGTCCAAGTTGGAATGAAGGCTCCAAATGGTGAAACTAATGTTAAAGTTGGAGGAACTACAACATCAGCAGCTAAAGATATAACAATAAAGACTGCTACTGATATGTATTATGATATTACAGGTACTTTAACTTTAAGTGGAGATAAATATATAGTTGTTATAACTAATAATACAGACAACATTATATCAATCACTAATTTAAAAATGACATTTAGCAAAAAACAAACATCTACAATAGAAATTACTTCTGATGAAGATACTTTAGAGGTAGCAAAAATTTTAACAGAAGGTAGAGTAAATGGAATGTCAGAGGATGTAAATAATGATGGTGTTGTAGATATTGTTGATTTAGCAATAGTAGCTAAAAACTATAATAGTAGAGTTGTTATAGGAGAAGAAGATAATATTTATAAATCTGACATTATATTTGATGGAGTAATAGATTTATTTGATTTAACAACTTTAAGTAAAAAATTATAGTTAAATTGGAACAGAAGCTAAAACAGAGGGAGGGTATTAATGAAAAAGATATATAGAAAACCAGAAATATTTATAGAAAGTTTTGAAGTATCAGAATTTATAGCAGGAAGTTGTACTATTGATGTTAACTTTGGAGATACAGGGGCTATAAATCTTTGTGCTTACCCAGATCCAGACTTTGGTGGAGCAATGACTATATTTAATAGTTTATCAGTATGTGATTCACTATGGGATGATGCAGAAAATAATGATAAAGGTTGCTATCATATCCCTGTAGATGGGGCAGGATATTTTGGTTCATAAAATTTAATTAAATAAGATGGTCATGCAATAGCATGGCCATTTTAAATAAATGTATAGAAATTAGGTACAATATATGAAGAGAATTTTTAAAATTGCAGATATAAAATTAAATATAGTAACGCCGTTTGATTTAAATGGAGGACAAGACATTAATTTATTTGAGATTTATAATAATGAGGATAATAAAGAACAATTTAAATTTAATATAGAAGTAAATAAATTAAAAGATAATGAAGAAAAATATATTGTTTTTAAAAATGAAGTTAAGAAGGTATATTATAAAAATAATAAATATTATTGGTATTATAAAATACCTACTAGCAAGATGTGGGAAATATGTTGTGAGGAAGAAAATAAATTTAGTAATGTTACAATAAATCCAATATATATAAAATATTACGAGAATATAGAATATTTAATTAGTAGATTAAATATTCAAGGAATTTTATTAAGTAAAGAAGTAATGATACTTCATTCATCATTTATAATACATAATAATGAAAGCATATTATTCACAGCACCATCTGGTACTGGAAAGTCTACTCAAGCAAGTCTTTGGGAGAAATATAAAGGTGCAGAAATAATTAATGGTGATAGGTCTGCCATTGGAACTAGAAATGGTGAATATTTTGCATATGGGTTACCTTTCTGTGGTTCATCAAATATATGTAAGAATAAAGAAGCACCACTTAAGGCAATAGTAGTTTTGAAGCAAGCAAAAGAAAATTCAGTTAGAAGATTATCCAAGATAGAAGCTTTTAAGATATTATTAGGACAAGTTGCTATTAATAGATGGAATAAAAAAGATATGGAGCTTGCTATGACTTTAATTGAAGAATTAATAGAAAAGGTTCCAGTAGTAATGCTTTCTTGTAGACCAGATAAAGAAGCAACTGATGTATTAAATGATTATTTAAATAATGAATTATAGATAAGAGAATAAATTTATTCGTATAAAAATATATAGTAAATTAAATTTGAAAGTAATACCTCGTAAGGGGAATTTATATAGACAAGGGATAAAAATGAGAGGAGCTTTATAGGTATGGCAGTAGAACCAAGAATATCAAAATATTTATTTGCAAAGGCATCAAAAAGTAAGATTCCACTAAGTGGAACTTTTGAACTTTCTCCATGTTGTAATCTGGATTGCAGGATGTGCTATGTTAGAAAAACAAAACAAGAGGTAAATGAATTAGGTGGAGAAAAGACTGTAGAAGAATGGTTAGAGCTTGCAAGAGAATGTAGAGATGCTGGAATGTTATTTTTATTATTAACAGGTGGAGAACCGTTCTTATATAAGGATTTTAAAAGATTATATTTAGAGCTTAAAAAGATGGGCTTTATGATTTCTATAAATACAAACGGAACTTTAATTGATGAAGAAGTAGTAAGCTGGTTATCAAAAAATCCACCATATAGAATGCAAATAACACTTTATGGTGGCTCTAATGAAACATATGAAAGATTATGTAGAGATAATAAGGGCTTTGATAAAACAACTAAAGCAATAAAAATGTTAAAAGAAGCAGGAATTGCAATAAAAATAAATGCTAGTATGACTCAATATAATATTGAAGATTTAGATAAGATATATGAATTTGCTAAAGAAAACAATGTGTATGTGCAAGCTACATCATATATGTTCCCACCAACAAGAAGAAATGAAGAAGCCATAGGAATTGGGGATAGATTTACACCACAAGAAGCTGCACATTATTCAGTAAAAATAGATCAGCTAAGATTAGAAAAAGATGAATTTTCAAAAAGAGCTATAGCAATGAGAGAAGGCCTAATTAAATTTAAAAGTGAGTTAGAAGAATGTGAAAGCCTTGATAGTTCCGCAGAGGATTCTGATAATATAGAAAATAAAAATATTATAGATAATGAAGAAACTAGAGAAAAATTAAAATGTAGAGCAGGAAAAAGTTCTTTTTGGATTAATTGGAAAGGCGAAATGACAGCTTGTGGAATGATGAATTGGCCGGTAGCTTATCCATTTAAAGAGGGTTTAATACCAGCATGGTATAAAATTATTGATGAAACAGATAAATTAAGAATGCCTAAGAAATGTACAAAGTGCGAAAAGAAGTTTGCATGTACTGTATGTGGAGCATCTGTTGTAACAGAAACAGGAGATTTTGAAAAAGCTCCTAAATATATTTGTAAAATGACAGAGAAGATTTTAGAAGAAACAGAAAAAGCATATAAGTTAATTGCCCCAGGGGCGAAATAATATAAGATAAATTACTATATTACTTAGGAAAGTAAGTAAAGACAAGCTACCTCAGGGGAATTTTTAAAATGATAAGGGGAGAAAAGTTATGAAGTTAAAGAAGGAATTTATATTAAGAGAAATAGCAGGAGAATATATATTAGTGCCAACAGGAGAAACAACTCTTAATTTTAATGGACTTATAACAGTTAATGAATTAGGTGCTTTTATTTGGAATAACATAGAAAAGGTGAATTCAGAAGAGGATATTTTAAAGCTAATATTAGATGAATATGAAGTTGAAGAGAATATAGCAAGAGAAGATTTAAATGAGTTTTTAAATAAGTTAAAAGCTGCAGAAATAATATAAATAGTAATATATATTATTTATATATGGGGGATGATAATTTATGAATAAAAAGCAGAGACTGATGGATAAGTCAATAATAAAAATAATAACTACTTTACTAGTATTAGTAGTATGTGTAATGCCTATAAATGCCTATGCTAACGATACATCTGTAGAAATAAAGGTTAATGGAAAAATTGAAAAAGGATCTAATATTGAGATATTAGTAAATGTTAAAAACGTAGAAAAACTTTATGCTGCATCTGTAGATTTTACTTATGATACAAATTTATTAAGTATTGAAAGTATTAATGGAAGTGAGCTTATAACTAAGAATATAGATAATATAATGGAGCTTGGTGGAGAAACCAATAAGAATGGAAACACTGCTTCATATTCATTTACATTTTTAGGAGAGAATGAAGGAATTAAAGGCAGTGGAACGTTAGTATCCATTAATGCTAAAGTGATTAATGATATAAATATATCTATCGGGCAAGATGCCATGAAGGTTAAATTAGTTCAACGTATAGGAAATGATGTTGAAAACTATAAGTTTAATTTTATTGGCTGTGAAATAAAGACTAACAGTTCAAATAATAATACAGGTAATGATGAATCAAATAACAATACAAATAATGATGGGTCTAATAATGTAGGAAATAACGGATCTGAAAATAATAATGCATCAGGTGGAAATGGATCTCAAGGAAGCACAGGGTCAAACGGGAACAATTCTCAAAGCAACAATAATAATTCTCAAGGTAATACAAATAACAGTAGTTCCTCAAATAATAACAATGGTTCTCAAATAAAGCCAAACAATACTTCTAGCAACTCTAATGTGAATAAGAAAGAAGATAAAAATAATAAATTACAAAGTGAAAATAATAGTAATGAAAGTGAAAGTTCAAGCAATATAGATAATGATGATAACAATGTCAATGACGATAATAAGTTGAATGTTGGCAATGAAAAAGTAGAAGTTAAAAATGAAAATTTATTAACTAATAATGTGAATAATACATGGATATATTTAATTTTAGCTTGTGTTGGAATTAGTATTTTAGGTGGAATAGGCTACTTTTTTTATAAGAATAAAAGAATAAAAGAATAAATTAGAGTATTAAAATCTCAATATATAAGCTATTAGCTTATATATTGAGATTTATTTGTTTTATAAAAAATACATAATAAATAAATATTTTCCTTAAATAACTATATTAGTATTTTAAATGTTTTAATTTTTTATAAAATTAAAACATTTAAAATATCGTAACCAAAATAACGACAAAGGCAATAAATTTTCAAGAAAAATAATTTATTTTATTTAAAAACAAATTAAAGTTATTTTAGGTTAATTTTCTTAAATAACAGCATTAAATAAATTAAATTAATTTAAAAAAATATCACATATAGAAGGAATTTTTTATGTCATAAAAGAGAGATTATTGTATTTTGTAATAAATGTATAATATTTGAAAGAAATTATGTAAAATGATATCATTTTTTCAAAGGGAAGAGATAGGGGTGTAAATATGGATAATAAAAGAGTAGAGAATAATTTTGAGAACAATGTTATTTCTTTAGAAGGGTTAAAAAGAATAAAAATTAGAGAGATAAGAGTAAGACAAAAAAGAAAAAATTTAAAATTATCCATAGGAATATTATGTATGGGTATATCTGCTTTTTTGATTACTGTTGGAATAATTAAGTATATTTAGATTTTAACTATTATATTTAAGCGTATGTAATTTGTTATTAAGTATAGAGGAGAAAAAGAAGATGGATGAGAAATTATTAGATTTTGAAGAGTTATTTCAAATTTTTAAAAAGTTATGGTGGATAATAATACTTTGTGTTTGCATTACAACAGGTCTAAGTGCATATAAGGCTAATAAAATGCAACCAAGCTATTCTTCCAAGGTTAGTATTTTTTTAGGAATGAATAGTCAAACTATGGATTATTCTACTGTTCAACAAGTGTATTTTTATAAGAATAATATGGGACTTTTCAAAGATATGATAGTTACAGAGGATTTCTATGAAGATGTTGTTGAAAAGAATAAATTTAATGTTTCTCCTAGTGAAATAGCAAGCTGTGTATCATTTTCATATGCAGAAGAAACACCTATTATGTACATTCAATATAAAAGTTTAAAGAAGGAAAATATAGATAAAATATTAGATGCAGTAGCATTAGAATTTGTAGAAAGATATAAAGAAGTTGTTATAGATTCTAGTCCTAATATTGTTAATAGTGCAGTTGTTAGTACTGCATATCCTAATAAGAGAAGGATTATAATCATTGGATTTATAGTAGGATTAATTGCGGGAATAGGAATAATATTTGTAGTAGATTATTTAGATGACAGAATTAAGAGTAGAGAAAGATTAGAGAAAATATTAGATATACCAGTTTTAGGTGCTATACCAACTCAAGAAAAGGAATTTGGAAAGGCAGGGAAAAGATATGTTCATAGCAGAAAAAATGCCACTATCGGTATCAGCTGAGGCTTATAGAAATGTAAAAACTAATATAAAATATTCTTCTGTTGATAAGAAAACAAAAACAATATTAGTAACTAGTAGCCTACCAGGAGAAGGTAAAAGTACAACAGCTGGAAATTTAGCTTTTGTGTTAGCGGAAAATGAGGAAAGAGTTTTAGTAATTGATTGTGATTTAAGAAAACCAGCTCTTCATAAATTATTTAAGGTTTCTAAAAATGAGGGGTTAACAGATATTTTAATAGATAAACGTGAACCACAAGAAGTCATTAGAAAAGTTAATAAATATGTAGATTTATTAACTTGTGGTACAAAAGTTCCTAATCCGTCAGAAGTTGTGGGCTCAAATGCTCTTACAAACTTAATAGATAATATGGCAGAAATCTATGATTATATAATTATTGATTCACCACCAGTTCTTGCAGTTTCAGATGCTCAAGTATTATCAACAAAGTGTGATGGAACAATATTAGTAGTAAGGTCAAATAAGACTAAGGAAAAAGTATTGAAGAGAAGCTGTAGTGAATTAAGTAGAGTTAATGCAAATATAATAGGAACAGTTTTAAATGACTATAAACTTGAAAAGAAATATGGGTACTATAAGTATTATGGGGAATAAAATATAAAAATATATAGCTGAGAAATAAGTTTAATATGTAAAGGTGGGGCTGGTTTTAATACAGCCCCAATTTTATTATGAAAGACTTTATAGATGTGGTAGTAGTTGGATTTAGTAAGGGGACAAGGTATGATTGGATTTATTAAAAAGATTAAGAAGAAAATAGACGATGGTATGCTAAGTGAAATGTATATGGAAGCAAAGTGGATATATAGCTATGTAAAATCATATAAACTTGCTATTATATTTTATGTATTTTTAGGAATACTTGGAGTTGTCATGGGCTTAGGGGGAAGTGTTGCTTCTAAGTACTTAATTGATGCTGTAACTGGATATGATTCTGGAGGAATTGGATTTATAGCTTTTGTAATGGTAGTAATGGCAATTGGAAATTTAGTAATTAATGCAGTTACTAATAGAATATCAACTAGGATTAGTATTAAAATTGGAAATGAAATAAGAGCAGATATTTATGATAGGATAATTAATACTGATTGGGAATCTATGTCTTATTATAGAAGTGGTGATTTGCTTAATAGATTAACTTCTGATGCAACAACAGTTTCTAATAGTATTTTAGGTTGGGTACCAAGTTTAATTACAAAGACAGTTCAATTTTGTTCTATATTAGTAGTTATTCTTTATTATGATCCTACAATGGCTGTTTTAGCATTATTAAGTGCACCAATAGCTCTTTGCGTTTCTAAAGTTCTTATGAAAAAAATGAGAAATAGAAATAAGGAAGTTAGAGAAATAAGTAGCGAAATGATGTCTTTTAATGAAGAAACATTTACAAACTTACAATCTATAAAAGCATTTAGTTTAAATGATGTTTTTTCTGATAGACTTAGAAAAATACAAGAAAAATTTAAGGAAACTACTTTAGAGTATAATAAGTTTACTATATATACATCGTCATTTATGTCTTTAGTTGGAATGATTGTAACTTATTCTTGTTTTGGTTGGGGTGTTTATAGGCTTTGGACAGGACATATTACATATGGAACAATGACTTTATTTTTACAGTTATCATCATCATTATCGTCATCATTTTCTGCGTTAATAGGATTAGTACCATCAGCTATTTCTGCAACTACTTCTGCTGGAAGAATTATGGAGGTTATTAAATTACCAAGAGAGAAAGTATTAGATGAGGAAATTGCAAATGAAATAGCAGCCACTTGTGAAGAAAATGGTGTTTCTATAAAGTTAGATAATATTAAGTTTAAATATGAGAAATCAGGCAAAAATGTATTGGAAAACGCTAATATTATTGCAAACCCTGGAGAAATTATAGCTCTTATTGGTCCATCTGGTGAAGGTAAAACTACTACTATGAGAATTTTATTAGGATTATTGAATATTACAGAGGGTGATGGAGTTATTTATAATAGTAAGGATGTTAAATGTAAAATATCTGCAAGTACTAGAAAGCTTATGGCTTATGTGCCACAAGAAAAAACTATGTTTACAGGAACTATAGCTGAAAATATGAGAATGGTAAAAGCTGATGCAACTGATGAAGAAATTATAAGAGCTTTAAAATATGCTTGTGCATATGAATTTGTAGAAAAGCTACCTGAAGGAATAAATAGTAGCGTTCTAGAAAAGGGAAGAAGTTTTTCAGAAGGACAAAATCAGAGGCTATCTATTGCAAGAGCTTTACTTAGAAATGCTCCAGTACTTTTACTGGATGAAGCAACTTCTGCATTAGATATGGATACTGAAAAACGAGTATTAAAAAATATTATGTCGGAGAATCTTAATAAGACATGTATAGTAACTACTCATAGGTTAAGTGTTTTAAGTATGTGTCATAAAATTTATAGAATATCAGAAAATAAAGTGCAATTAGTTAATTATGAGGATATATAATTAAGGGGATTCAAGATAATATATTAGAAGGTAAAGTTAACCAATTATATTTATTATTTTCAAAATAAATAACATCTGATAAGAATTGATTATTTTTATTAGATGTTTATTTTTTTATAAGTGTTATTTGAATTTTGGGAAAATCAGTTTTTGTTTTAGATTGGATAGTTTAATTTAATATTTTTATAAGATTAATAAGAAAAAATTATGAGAAGTTATTAATATTTTAGGATAAATACTAACAAATTAATGAAAACGTTATTATAAAATAATTGTAACCAAATGAAACAAATGGTATAATTTTGAATTAAGAAGTGTAAACATAATTAAAATTAAGTTCTTTAAGATTTTTAGCTATGGGGGAGTTTTTATGAGAAGAAGAAATGTAATGAACAAGAATATTTCTTTAGTTATAGCTATAGCTGTAACTTTAGGACAAATTCCAGTTTCAGCTTTAGCAAATACGGGTAATGGAGCTGAAGCAATTATAAGAGAAGCTAAAGCTGAAAAAGCTGAAGGTGTATTTAATTTACATTTATCAATTGCTATTGAAAAAGCTGAAGAAATTACTGAAGATCAACTTGAAATGGTTGTTCCAGTAGTTGCTAATGAATTTAAAGCAGCTTTAGCTGAAGCTAAG
This sequence comes from Clostridium celatum DSM 1785, assembly GCF_000320405.1. Lineage (GTDB taxonomy): Bacteria > Bacillota > Clostridia > Clostridiales > Clostridiaceae > Clostridium > Clostridium celatum. Next base: position 22,797 of record NZ_KB291596.1, read on the forward strand.
GCTATTTTGAATAATGAAGCAGCGACTCAAGATCAAATTGATGGAGCTTTTGATAGGTTAAGCAATGTTATGCAAAGATTAGAATTTTATAAAGGGGATAAAACTGAATTAATAAATTTAGTAGAACAAGTTAAGAATTTAAATTCAAAGGAATATACTGCGGACAGTTGGGGTAGGGTAGTAGCAGCTTTATCAGAAGCTAATTCAGTAGTATCAGATGAAAATGCTTTACAAAATGAAGTTAATGAAGCTTATAATAGTTTAAAAACTGCAGTTGATACATTAGAAAAAGTTGAGGACACTAATAAGGTAGATAAATCAAAATTACAAGAATTAGTTAACTCAACAGATAATTTAAAGAAGGATGATTATACATCAGATAGTTGGAGTAAATTTGAAGAAGCATTAGGTGAAGCTAATAAAGTATTAGCAAATGAATCTGCAACTCAAGCACAAGTTGATGCTGCTTATAATAAGCTATATGATGCAATTCAAAAATTAGAAAAAGTTGAAGATACTAATAAAGTAGATAAATCAAAACTAGAAGAATTAGTAGATTCAATAGAAGAATTAAATAAAGATGATTATACAGAGGATACTTGGAATAAATTAGAGGAAGTCTTAGAAGAGGCTAAGAAGGTATTAGAAGATAAGGATGCAACTCAAGAAGAGGTTGATGAAGCTTATAATAACTTAAAAGATGCCCTTGAAGGATTAGTTGAAGCAGATAAAGACGGAGACGGAAATGGCGATGGAAGTGGAGACGGAAATGGCGATGGAAACGGAGACGGAAATGGTGATGGAAACGGAAGTGGAAATGGAAGTGGAAATGGAAATGGTAATAATACAGGAGGTAACAAATTACCTCAAACAGGAGGAACATCAGCTGTAGCAGTTGGATTATTTGGTACTATTATAGCTACTGTTGGTGCTGTAATGAATAAAAGAAAAAAATAAAATATCATAAAATTACAGAAATACCTAGCAAGGAAATTTAACCTTGCTAGGTATTTTTATATATTTATAAGGTGAAATCAAAAATCAGATTGGAATAATATAATATTATATTAATGTTATATTAATATAATATTTAGTGAAATTATAATATTAAATGGGAATTGTTGAGGAGCATATATAATTATGTTAATAAGCAAATATTTGGATAATATAATTGTTATAATATGTGAAAATATGATAAAATTATATTTAGATTATATAAATCAGTATAAGTTTTATATTTTTTAAAACATTAAAGACAAAATGCACTTTACAGTATAATAGAAGGGGAAAAAGAATGACAGAAACTACGGGAAGAATCATAACAAATGATATAGAAGAAATAATAATTAACTACATAGAAGAAAGTGTAACAGAAGAAATAAGAGATGAATTTATTAATGCTGCAATTCATTTTGTAATAAATGAAGAGTTATTTAAAGAATTTGATCTTATGAGAATCAAATACAAAATAGAAAAAATAGATAAACAAGAAGTTACTGATTGCTTAAAATTAAGTGCAATTTATGGGTATATAATTTATAGAACAGTAGTATTAAAATTAGTAAATGAAGAGCTTCAATCAAAATGTTGTGAGGTATTTCTTGAAATAAGTAAGGTAGTTACAGATTATTTAACTATGAAAACTGATGAAGAAGAATTATTTAGTGAAGTAGAGGCATTTATGAATAAATTAGGGATAAGTAGTGAATGTAACAAGTTTGTTTTGGAGAGAATAGAGAATAAAAATATTGAATTTTAATTAATAGACTATGCTTAAGCATAGTTTATTTTTGTTTTATATGACTTTCAATTTAATAATATTATAAAGTCTAAATGAAAAAATAGATAACTTATCCAAAAAAAGTTTTTTCAATGTTGAAATAACTCGTATATATAATGAACATAAAGTAATATACTATGATATAATAACTTTTGTATATTTAGCCACAGGTAAATATAATATATGACTTATGGTAAGGGCATTATAATTTTCCCCTGAGGCGTAATTAAAATTAAGTAATAGGAGAATTAGTATGTATAATTGTGCTTTAATATTGGCTGCAGGTCAAGGAACAAGAATTAAATCAGATTTACCAAAGGTATTACATAAGGTATGTGGTAAGGAAATGGTAAACCATGTTATAGACACATTAAGAAGAGCAAAAATTGAAGATGTTAATGTAATAATAGGAAAAGGTGCAGAATTAGTTAAGGCTAAAACTGAAAGTAGAAATGTTAGTTATTCTGTGCAAGAAGAGCAATTAGGAACTGGGCATGCAGTTAAGTGTGCTATAGATTTCTTAGAAGGTAAGACTGGAACAGTTGCTGTTTTCTGTGGAGATGCTCCATTAATAACTGAAGAAACAATTGCTAAAATTTTTGAAGAACATAAAGCAAATAACAATAAGGCAACACTTTTAAGCTCAATCTTAGATGATGCAACAGGTTATGGAAGAATCATAAGAAATGGAGACGAAGTTTTAAAGATTGTTGAGCATAAAGATTGTAATGAAGAAGAGTTAAAGGTTAATGAAATGAATGCAGGAGTTTATTGTTTTGATATAGTTTCATTATTAGATGCTTTAAACAAATTATCAAACAACAACTCTCAAGGAGAATATTACTTAACTGATGTTATTGGAATATTAAAAGAACAAGGCGAAAGAGTTGGGGCAGTTACTGCAGAATTTGAAGAAACATTAGGTGTTAACTCAAGAGCACAACTTGCTCAAGTTGAAAATATATTAAGAAAAAGAATTAACTTAAGACATATGGATAATGGGGTAACACTAATTGATCCATCAAATACATATATTGGTGATGATGTTATTATTGGAAGAGATACTATAATATATCCAGGAAACGTTATTGAAGGTAATACTGTTATTGGAGAAGGAGTTATGTTATATCCAAACTCAAGAATAAATAATTCTAAAATTGGAAATAATGTTGAAATACAAAGCTCAGTAATTTTAGATAGTACTATTGGAGAAGGTACTACAGTTGGTCCATTTGCTTATGTAAGACCAGAATCTGCTATAGGAAATCACTGTAGAATAGGTGATTTTGTTGAAATTAAAAAATCAACTATTGGAGATAATACTAAAGTATCACACTTAACATATGTAGGTGATGCTGAAGTTGGAGAAGGTTGTAACTTTGGATGTGGTACAGTTACTGTTAACTATGATGGTAAGAATAAAAATAAAACTATAATTGGAAACAATAGCTTTATAGGATGTAATACAAACTTAATTTCACCTGTAACAGTTGAAGATAATACTTATATTGCAGCAGGTTCAACTATAACTAATGATGTAAAAGAAGGTGAGCTTGCAGTAGCAAGAGCTAAGCAAAGAAATATTGCAGGTTGGGTTGATAAAAGAGGATTACTAAAGTAGTTTAATTATAAAAGGCTTTGTTTTAAAATCATGTTGAAATTAGTATAACATAAAAGGATGTCCATCTGGACATCCTTTTTGGATTGCAATATATTAAAATTGTTCAATAAATATATAAAATAATGTTATTGTTTTATACGGGAGAGTAGATAGATTTGTGTAAAAAACAA
>NZ_KB291597.1 GCF_000320405.1 Clostridium celatum DSM 1785
GAACTTGACTGAAATTCCAAATTTTAATTTGGCAAGTTGAAGTTACACACAGTGTACTCATTCGACGTAAGGAGAAGGAGTTTCTTATAAAATAAAAAAAAGCCTAGAGTTATTTTTATTGGGGGACAAATAACTCTAGGATAGGTGAAACGAAAAAATTAACTATCTACAAGTAATATAATAATCCTTAATTGTGTCATATTAGTGACAATTAAGGATTTTATAAATTTCACTTAACATAAGAAAAAATAAAAGATATTATATTTTACACTATTAAATAGTATAAGAAAGGTATGAATATTTATGAAATTTGAGATAGTAAAATTCAATGAATTATCAGTTGATGATATGTATGAAATTGCAAAATCTAGATTTGAAGTTTTTGTTTGTGAGCAAGGAATTACTGAAGAACAAGATTTTGATGATAAGGATAAAGAATGTTATCATATAATGTTAAAGGAAAATGGAAGAATTGTTGCATATAGTAGAATTGTACCTAAAGGTTTAGCATACGAATATACTTCTATTGGAAGAGTCTTAGTCCTTGAAAGTCATAGAAGAAAAGGGATAGCTCAAAAAATGATGAAATTTGCCTTAGATTTTATTAAAAATAATTTAGATGAAAATATAGTAGTTTTATCGGCACAAGAATATGTTAAAGATATGTATAGTAGTGTAGGATTTAAGGTTATTTCAGAGATTTATAATGAAGTTAATATTCCACATGTTAAAATGAAAATAGAATTATAAAATAAAGTATACAATAAAGGAAAAAGTACATATCCTATAGTATTAAAGTAGTATATGTAAGGGGCTAAAAATGATATATATTATAGGCTGTTGTCTAATTATAGCATTAATAACTTTAGGAATACTAGTTATAGTAAATAGATATGGAAATAGGCATATACGTAAGCTTAATGAACTACCTAAAGATTGTGATGTAGTTATTATTTTAGGTGCAGGAGTTAGACCAGATGGAAATCCATGTGATTTATTGGCTGATAGATTACAAACAGGAGTAAAAACTTATTTACTTGGATATTGTAAAAAAATTTTATTAACTGGAGATAATAGTGGTGAAGCTTACAATGAACTTGCAGTTATGAAAAATTGGATAATAAAAAATTATAATATTCCAGAAGAGAAATTGCTCATAGATAATATGGGGTTTTGTACTTATGATAGTATGAATAGGGCAAAAAATATTTTTAATGTTAAAAAAGCAATCATTTCAACCAATAGATATCACTTACCGAGAGCTATTTATATTGCTAAGAGGTTTGGTATTGAAGCATATGGTGTGCCATCAGATTTAAGGCAATATGATAGGATGAAAAAATATAAAAGAAGAGAAAAATTAGCGCAAGTTAAAGATTTTTTTTTATGCCTTATAAAGATAAATAAATAATATATTTTTAGAGGGAATATATATTGTTTTATGAAAAACATATATACTCCCTCTATACATATTTATAAATAGACTTTTATATTACAATTAATTTCTATACCCATTTCCAGCACCTGTTTGTGCTTTTATTTGATGAAGATTAATTTTTCCTTTTATATTTGTTATTGCATTATATATTTTTTTAAATTTATTTGAATTATTAGCTACAGCATTAACAATATTGTTATCGGAATGAATAGTAGTATGTTTATATCCATTTCCAGCTCCAGTTATAGATTTAATCTCATGTAAATTTAAAGTACTTCCGTATTTATTAAAAACTTCATTAATTTTTTTTGCTTTTATGTTTTCCATAATATCCTCCTATAAATTAGAACTAAGTTTTTATTTTTAATTTTAATAGTATATTTTGAGTACTATGATTTTTTATTTAATCATCATATCTATCATTATCATCGTACTGATCATCATCGTAGTAATCATAATTATGGTCAATATCTATATCTAATCCAGAGTGTGATTCTTTTGCATCGATAATATGATCTATTATATCTTCATAAATATGTCCAAATTGAGTTTCCAATTCGTTTTCTAAAATATCATCCCATTTTTCACCGTTTTTATTATATAAATTTATTGCCCAATCCGAACCATATTTGTTATTTAAATAGTTTTCTATTTCTGATTTAATATTGTTATTAATATTGTTATTTGCAGGTTGTACACCTATAGTTTTTGTAGTTAATTTACCGTTACTTGTTTTAGCCCAAGCTGTTATGCCAACTCCACCGCATACTGCAGCTAATACTAAACCTATTATTAATTTTTTCATAATTTAAATTCCTCCACTTTTTTATATTACTAAATACAATTGTTATTTCGATTTTAGGTGCTTTTTTATTTATAGACTTTATTAATGTTGTCGTTATTAAATACAATATTTAAATTTGATTTAGGGACCTTTTTTAAAAAAATATAAAATTTTTATAAGTTTTTATATTTCTAAATAATAATTAGTTTTATATTTTTTTAGATTTATCTCTTTTGTCGTTATTAAATACAATATGTAATTTTAATTTAGGTACTTTTTATTATAGAAAATAAAAAAATTTAAATATTTGTTATAATAAGTATTAATGAAGAGTTTATTATAAATTTTGGAGGAAACATGATAGAGCTTAATAAAGAAGGGTATGTATTAATTACAGGTGCTAGCTCTGGCATAGGATATGAAATAGCAAAGCTATATGCGAGTGATGGATATAATCTAATATTGATTGCTAGAAATATTGAAAAGCTAAAAGCTGTAGAAAATGAATTAAGTCAATACAATATAGAAATAAAAACTTTAAGTTTAGATATATCAAAGGATTCAGATATAAAAAAATTAATTAATTATATTGAAATAAATAAAATAATAGTTAGGATTTTAATAAATAATGCTGGAATTGGGTCATTTGGAGATTTTAAAGATATTAATTGGGAAAATGAAGAGGCCTTAATAGACATAAATATAAAATCTTTAACTAGATTAACAAAATATTTTTTACCGAAAATAATAGGGGTAAAGGATGGAGGAATTTTAAATGTGGCTTCAACTGCTGCTTTTTGCTCTGGACCTAGGATGGCAGCTTATTATGCTTCAAAAGCATATGTACTTAATTTAACAGAAGCTATATATGAAGAGTGTAAAGAATATGGAATTAAAGTTTCATGTCTTTGTCCTGGTCCTGTAAAAACGTCTTTTCAAAGCAAGGCAGGAATTAATAAAAGTGAAAGTGCTAAAAAGTATTTAATGGATGCAGAAGAGGTTGCAAAAATTTCATATAAAGAATTTAAAAAAGGTAAACTTATTATAATTCCTGGGATTAAGAATAAATTATTGGTAATGGGAAATAAGTTCTTACCAAGAAGTATTTCAAGAAAAATAATAATGAAAACTAATAAAAAATAATGGAGGATTTTATGGGACATTTTGATGGATATTTATTAGTTTCTGATATGGATGGAACACTTTTAAATAGCAAAGGAAAATTATCAGAAGAAAATAAGCGTGCTATTGAATACTTTGTAGATAATGGTGGACAATTTACCTTAGCAACTGGACGTATGTTACCTTCTGTAAAAAGGCATATTCATAAACTAAAGGTCACACTACCTGTTATTATGTATAATGGAACTAAGATATATGATTTTAGTAATGATGAAGTAATTTATGAGAAGTTTTTAGAAGAAGAAAGAAAAGAAATTATAGAAGTTGTTGCTAAGATAAATTCTAATGTTGGAATTGAAATATATAGTGATGAAGTAGTTTATATTTATAAATCATGTAAACAAACTGAGAGATTTACTAATTTAGGCTATAATGTAATTTATGAAGTTGATGAAAGTATTTTTGAAAAAAAGTGGACTAAGGTATTAGTAGTAGGAGATAAGAAAGAGTTAGATTTTGTAGAAAATTATTTAAAAGAAGTTTATGGTGATAAAGATATTGTAAGAAGTTCTTCTATATATTTAGAAGTAATACCAAGAAATATATCTAAAGGACAAGCACTTCAAGAGTTAATAAAATTCAAGGAAATAGAAAATTTTAAGATAGTAACCGCTGGAGATAATATGAATGATGTGGAGCTTATAGAAGTGGCACATTATGGATTTTGCATAGGTAATGGAAGCGAAGAGTTAAAGAAAAAAACAAAATATATAACTCCAAGTAATGATGAACATGCTATTGAATTTATAATAAGATGGATAGAAAATCAATTAAAATATAATAATATAGGTAATAGGTAATAATTTAATTAAGATCTCATAATATATTTTAAAAGTAAAACCTCTAAATCATAAAATGAAATAGAGGTTTTCTTTTTTTATATAAATAATTGTATTATTACATATAAGGACTAATTTCTAAAAATAACTTCTTCTTTTGAGAACATATACTTAGCAAAAAGAATAGATGAAACTACATATAATATATGCCATATAACAACTATTAAAATATGTTGAACATTAAAAATTCCAACCATGAACTCTTTCATTAAACAAACTGCATTTGCTACGGGAATATTGAAGAATACAAGTTTTATACTTTTAGCATCCATCATCATTGGAAGGTACGATAAAAGCATTGTTGGGATCATAACTCCTGAAAGATAAGTTCCAGCTTCTTTTGATGAACGAGCATAAAGACTTATGGCCATTTGTAATGCAGATAATGTTACTAATAAGAATAAGGATATTCCTATAATACCTAAGATTGCTGTTGGAGTAAGAGAAATTTCAAGACTACCCCCATAATTCATAAAACTATTCATTGAAAATACCATTGCAATCATATTAACAATAAGGGTTAAGAATGAGATAGAACAAAGAGCTACAATTTTACCCCAAAGAATAGAACTTCGTATAGCTGGTGTAGATAAGAGTGGTTCAAAAGTACATCTTTCTTTTTCTCCAGCTCCTAAATCTGCTGCCATTGCTAAAGTTGAAGATACCATAAATATTACCAATAAGCTTGGAAGCATACTTAACATAATAGTTCCAAATCCATTATTTTCACTAGAATCAGTATTAATTCCGGATTTAACTTCAATTTGAAATGGATTTAAAACTGAAGCATCAAGACCATTAGCTATCAGTTTAGATTCTACTAGTGAGTATTTATAATTTTCAAAAATACTGGATAGTAATTGACTTGCCATAAGTGATTTATTTGATTCTTCATCATATAATATTTGAATTGTAGATAAGCTATTATTTGAGGAGTTTTCAGGGAAGTTTTCAGGAATTACTATAATAGCTTGAATATCTCCATTTTTTAAAGCATCTTTATTGTTATTAACATTAGGAGTTTTAATATTAGGTTCATTTAATAATAATAAAGCTATATCAGAGTCTAAATCTCCTTCAATAACAATATTAATTTCTTTTTGAACATCATTTTCCATGTCAGTTACCGCAGATGAAATAAATTTAAACATTACAGGATATAATATTATTGGAAGCAATATTGTGAATAGTATAGCTTTTCTATCTCTAAAAATATCTAATAGTTCTTTTTTTAGAACAGTCAAAAAATTATTCATTAACATTACCTCCTATTAGTTGTAAGAAAACTTCTTCTAAATCGTCATTGTTGTATTTAAGTTTTAATTCTGAAATAGTACAATTTTCTAAAAGCTTACCTTTATTAATAATAACAACCCTATCGCAAAGTTTTTCTACTTCTTTCATAGAATGGCTTGAAAATAATATTGTCTTATTTTCTTCTTTGCATTTTAAAATAAAATCTTGAACTATTCTGCTAGCACTTACATCAAGACCTGTAGTTGGTTCATCAAATAACATTACAGATGGAGTATGAACTATAGATCTAGCTATTGAAATTTTTTGCTTCATTCCCCTAGAATATTTTCCAACAGGATTATTTATATATTCCTCCATACCAAAACTTTTAGATAATTCATGGATTTTTTTATTAGATTCTTCTTTAGTCATTCCATATAAGTCTGCAAAGTATTTTATATTTTCTTTTCCGCTTAATCTTTCATAAAGACCAACATCACCACCAAAAAGAATTCCAATTTCTTTTCTAACCTTTTCAGGATCTTTAGCAGCATTTATATTATTTACTATAATTTCGCCACTAGATATTTTTAACATGGTAGAAATCATTCTTAAAGTTGTAGTTTTACCGGCTCCATTTTCACCTAAAAGGCCAACAATTTCACCGGGAGAAACAGTAAAAGAAATAGAATCTACAGCAGTAGTCTTTTTGAATTTTTTACTTACATTATTTAATACAAGCATATAAATGTCCCCCTTTATTTTTATAAAAATATGAATAAAAATTCAAATGCATTGAATAATTATACAAATAGATGTATAATTTGGATAAGAATATTATAAAGTAAATTTATGTAAAATAAAACAAAATTCGTACTATTCCCATAATAAAGAAAAGAAAAACTATGTTAATTTTGCTCTTGACAGATATTGGGGGAGAATATAGAATAATATCAAATAGATATTAAACTAAAAAATTTTAAGTTAAAAAGTACACTTTAAATTGGTCCAGAGAGGCCAGAAAGGAGTATGTAGGTATGTTATACGTAAATTTAAATAACAATAGTTACATAGTAAAATTATCAAAAGAGTTTTCTAAAAATGATTTTAAATATTATAAGGATAGTATGGAGAGATTTACCAAATAATCATCTCCTTACTATCCTTTTGTTTTAAATAAGATTCTAAATCTATGATTTAGTTAATCGAATTTGAATGAAACTCAAAACTTTAATTTGGTTAGTTGAAGTTACACAATGTGTATTCATTTAATGTTAAGAGAAGTAGTTTCTTTATTTAAAATTACAAGAAGCTTTTATGGGGTGTATTTTTAGCAAGACGTATATTAAGGGAGTATATATAAATAAAATTAGAACAATAGAAGTTTTAAAACCTAAAATATATATTTCAATACATAAAATTTAGGAGGGCTAGGAATGAAAGCAAGGCTTATATTAGAAAATGGAATGACTTTTGAAGGTAAGGCATTTGGATATTTAAAAGATAGCGTAGGAGAAGTTGTATTTACAACAGGGATGACAGGTTATCAAGAGGTATTAACAGATCCATCTTACTACGGTCAAATTGTAACTATGACATATCCGCTAATAGGGAATTATGGTATAAATTTAGAAGACAATGAATCTGAAACTCCAAAGGTAAAGGGATTTATAGTAAGAGAAAAGTGTAATTTCCCTAACAACTTTAGATGTGAAATTGGATTAGAAGATTATTTAAAACAAAATAAAATAATTGGATTAGAAGGTATAGATACAAGAGCCTTAACTAAGATTTTAAGAAATAATGGAACAATGAGAGGAATAATTTCATTAGAACATAGTAGCTTAGACGAAGTAGAAGAAAAAATTAAAGCTTTCTCAAATAAAGAAGCTGTTAGTATAGTTTCAACTAAAGAAGCTTATACAATTGAAGGAACTGGTAAGCATGTTGCAATAATGGATTTCGGTATAAAGACTAATATAATTAGAAATTTTAAAAAAAGAAATTGTAAAATAACAGTTTTTCCGATGACTGCTACAGCTGAAGAAGTATTATCAGTAAATCCTGATTTAGTATTTTTATCAAATGGCCCTGGGGATCCAGAAGACTTAGAAAGTGTAATAGAAAATATTAAGAAGATAGTCGGAATTAAACCAATAGTAGGAATTTGCTTAGGACATCAATTATTAGCATTAACCTTAGGAGGAAAAACTACTAAATTGAAGTTTGGACATAGAGGATGTAATCACCCAGTGAAAGATTTAGAAAAAAATAGAGTTCATATTACATCTCAAAATCATGGATACGTAGTTGATGAATTGCCTGAAGGAGTTGTAGCAACTCATATGAATATAAATGATGGAACAATAGAGGGGATGAAGCATACTACATTACCAATTTATTCAGTTCAATTCCATCCAGAGGCAGCAGCAGGTCCAAAGGATAGCGAATATATATTTGACAGATTTATGGAATATGCACTATAGGAGGGTTTAGAAAATGCCATTAAATAAAGATATTAAAAAAGTTTTAGTTATAGGATCAGGACCAATAGTTATAGGACAGGCGGCAGAATTTGATTATTCAGGAACTCAAGCATGTCAAGCATTAAAGGAAGAAGGAATAGAAGTTGTATTAGTTAATTCTAATCCAGCTACTATTATGACTGATAGAGAAGTAGCAGATAAAATTTATATAGAGCCATTAACATTAGAATTCGTTGAAAAAGTAATAGCAAAAGAAAGACCAGATAGCTTACTTGCAGGTATGGGAGGTCAAACAGGACTTAACTTAGCAGTTGATTTACATGATGCTGGAATATTAGAAAAATATGATGTTAAGGTTATAGGAACATCAATAGCTTCTATCAAAGAAGGCGAAGATAGAGAATTATTTAGAGATATGATGCACAGAATCAATGAACCAGTTATTACATCTGAAATAGTAACTGATATGGAAGCAGGTATGGCTTTCGCAAATAAAATTGGATATCCAGTTATAGTAAGACCTGCTTATACATTAGGAGGAACTGGTGGAGGAATAGCTGAAAATGAAGAAGAACTAAGAACTATTCTTGCATCAGGATTACAATTAAGTACAATAGGGCAAGTTTTATTAGAAAAGTCAGTTAAAGGTTGGAAAGAAGTAGAGTACGAAGTGATGAGAGACTCTTACGGAAACTGTATTACTGTATGTAATATGGAAAATATTGATCCAGTAGGTATCCATACAGGAGACAGTATAGTTGTAGCTCCATCTCAAACTTTATCGGATAAAGAATATCAGATGCTTAGAACTGCATCAATTAATATTATTAATGCAGTTGGAATTGAAGGTGGATGTAACGTACAATTTGCTTTAAATCCAAATTCATTTGAATATGCAGTTATTGAAATTAATCCTAGAGTTTCAAGATCTTCAGCTCTTGCATCAAAGGCTACTGGATACCCAATAGCAAAGCTTGCAGCTAAGATAGCTTTAGGATATGGATTAGATGAAATTAAAAATGCAGTAACTCAAAAAACATATGCATGTTTTGAACCAACATTAGACTATGTAGTAGTTAAGATTCCTAAATGGCCTTTCGATAAATTCTTTACAGCTGATAGAGCTTTAGGAACAAAGATGATGGCAACTGGAGAAATAATGGCTATAGGTGCTAACTTAGAGTCAGCATTATTAAAGGGGATTAGAAGCTTAGAAATAGGAAAATATTCTTTAGACCATCCAAAGTTTAAAGAAATGAGTATACAAGAATTAAAAGAAGCTGTAATGAAACCTGATGATGAAAGATTATTTGCTCTTACAGAAATGATAAGAAGAGATTACAGAATTGAAAGTATTGCTAAGATTACTGGAATAGATATATTCTTCTTAGAAAAATTTAAGTGGATAGTACATGAAGAAACTAGATTAAAGTTAAGCAAAATAGATGATCTAGATAAGGAATGGTTATTAAATCTTAAGAGAAAGGGATTCTCGGATAAGGCTATAGCTGATATGTTAAAGGTTAGTCCAGATGATATTTATAGATTAAGAAGTATTTGGAATATAAAACCGGCATATAAGATGGTTGATACTTGTGGTGGAGAATTTGAAGCATTATCACCATACTACTACTCAACTTATGAGCAATATGATGAAGTTGAAGTATCAGATAAGAAAAAAGTTATAGTAATAGGTTCAGGACCAATAAGAATAGGTCAAGGTATAGAATTTGACTATGCATCAGTTCATTGTGTAATGGCATTAAAAAAGATGGGAATTGAAACTATAATAGTTAATAATAACCCTGAAACAGTAAGTACAGATTTTAATATATCAGATAAACTTTACTTTGAACCATTAACAGAAGAAGATGTATTAAATATTATTGAAAAAGAAAATCCATATGGAGTAATTCTTCAATTCGGTGGTCAAACAGCAATTAAGCTTGCAAACTTCTTAAAGGAAAAAGGAATTAAAACTTTAGGAACTACAGCAGATCAAATTGATATGGCCGAAGATAGAGAAAAATTTGAGGAATTACTTGAAAAATTTGATATAGCTAGACCTAAGGGTAAAGGTGTTTGGACTTTAGAAGAAGGTATAGAAGAAGCTAGAAGATTAAAGTTCCCAGTACTTGTTAGACCTTCATATGTTTTAGGTGGGCAAGGTATGGAAATAACTCATGATGAGGAAGAGTTAACTTACTACTTAAAGAATGCATTTATGAAGGATAAAAAGAATCCAATTCTTATAGATAAATACTTAATGGGTAGAGAAATCGAAGTAGATGCTATATCTGATGGAGAAAATATTTTAATACCAGGAATAATGGAACATTTAGAAAGAGCTGGAGTTCACTCAGGAGACTCTGTAACAATGTATCCAAGTCAAAATATTAGTGATGAAATAAAAGCAAAAGTTTTAGATTATACTAAAAAGTTAGCTTTAGCTATAGGAATAAAGGGAATGATAAACATTCAATTCATAGAATTTGAAGGAAATCTATATGTAATAGAAGTTAATCCAAGAGCTTCAAGAACAGTTCCTTATATCAGTAAGGTAAGTGGGGTTCCAATAGTAGATTTAGCTACGAAAGTTATGCTTGGAGAAAAGTTAGCAGATTTAGGATATGGAGTAGATGTTTATCCAGAACCAGAACTAGTATCAGTTAAGGTTCCAGTATTCTCAACTCAAAAGTTACCAAAGGTTGAAGTATCTTTAGGGCCTGAAATGAAATCTACAGGAGAAGTTTTAGGTGTCGGTAGAAATATTAAAGAAGCTTTATATAAAGGATTTGTTGGTGGTGGAATGTATCCATCAATGGAAAAAGGAAAGATTTTAGCAACTATAAATAAGCATGATAAGGCTGAATTTTTACCAATAGCTAAAGATTTGGCTAAGGCTGGATATAGATTTATAGCAACAGAAGGAACTTGTAAGCTTTTAAGAGCAGAGGGAATTGATTGTGAAGAAATTAGAAGACTTAATGAAGAAAATCCAAATATTTTAGATGTTGTTAAAAACAAAGAGGTAGATTTAGTAGTTAATACTCCAACTAAAGGGAATGATTCTAAGAGAGATGGATTCTTAATTAGAAGAGCTGCCATTGAAAGAAATATTGGAGTAATAACAGCTCTAGACACATTAAGAGCAATTGCAGATGTTAAGGTGTCAGAAATTGATAAAATGAATTTAGAGGTATTTAATATAGCTGAGTAATAAAAATAAGCAAAGGGTTATGTAAATTGTACATAATCCTTTGCTTTTAAATTTTATAATTAGATACTAAAAATATATTCTTATAAAATAGTGAATTATATGTTATAAGAATATAATTCAAAATTAATGAAAAAAGTCCAGTACAAGATAAAAAAGCTATTGACTAAGAACTAATGTTCTGTTATATTTAAAATATAAAGAACGCTTGTTCGGAGGTGCGGTATGAAAGGAAATGGAGATATATTTGTAAAAATGAATTATAAAAATATTGGAGAGTTAAATAGCTTTATTTATAACAGCATAATGGAAAAAATAAAAATGAAGATAAATATGTTATGTGTGCTGGAAAATATGATAAAAACGGGTGGACAATAGTATTTAAAGCTAAAAATATTAATGAGGCAGAAGAATTATTAAGTAGAAATAGTGCTAGAAGAGAATTAAATAGAAGAGAACAGTTAATGAATTCATCTATTATAGACAATGAAAGAGTTTTAATACCAGCTTGGATGTCAAATAATTAACTATACATATAAATAATAATAATTGTACTTATAATATTAAGCTAGATAATATTTGGATAAGTGAATTTATAAATAAGTTAGAAATATAGGCAAAAGTTGTTTCTCGTTAAAAAAATAGTATATAATTTATATATAGTAATATGCCTAAATAAATTAATATATATTAGGATATATAATAAGTTTATAAATTATAAATTGGAGTGAGATTACTTGGATAATAATAATAAGCCAATAGGTTTTTTAGATTCTGGAGTTGGTGGATTAAGTGTAATGAAGGAAGCAATAAAAATAATGCCAAATGAAAATTACATATATTTTGGAGATTCAAAGAATGCTCCCTATGGAGTAAAATCAACAAAGGAAATTAGAGATTTAACATTTAAAGCAGTAGAATTCTTAATAAGTAAAGGTATAAAGGGACTTGTAGTAGCTTGCAATACAGCAACAAGTGCGGCAGTAAGAGAACTTAGAACTGTTTACCCAGATATGCCATTAGTAGGGATAGAGCCAGCTATAAAGCCAGCAGTAGAATTAGGAAGAGACGGAAAAATACTTATAATGGCAACACCTATGACAATAAAACAAGATAAATTTAAATTACTACTAGATAAATATAAAGATAAAGCTGAAATAGTACCAATACCATGTGCGGGACTTATGGAATTTATAGAAAGTGGAGTATTGGATGGAATAGAATTAGAATATTATTTAAAGGAAAAATTAAGTGATTATTCTTCAGAAAATGTTAGTTCAGTAGTATTAGGATGTACACATTATCCATTTGTAAAAGATTCAATATCTAAAATATTAGGAAAAAACGTTGAAGTTATTGATGGTGGTGAAGGAACGGCTAGGGAAATAAAAAGAAGATTAGCTGAAAAGAACCTACTTAATACTAATACAACTAAAGGAAAGATAGAAATATATAATTCTTTAGGAGAAGATAAGATAATAGATTTAAGTTGGAAATTATTGTCATAAAGATAAAAATAAAAAAAGACGCCAAGTAGGCGTTTTTTTATTTTTAAATAAATATTGTTAAATAGTTGACAATTAATAAAGAGTAGTATATATTATTATTAAAGGATGAATTTTCTGAAAACTACAAAAATAAGGGGGGTTTAGATATGGATATGATTATAAAGGTAAAAGAATTCTTAGGGGAAAAGTACTCAGTAGAAGATGCTATATTACTAAGAGAGATAGTTAAGAATAACTTAGAGTTAGGTGTAGTTTTAGATTTCCAAGGCATGACTAGCATTCCAACTACTTTTCTAAACTGCTTATTCAGTGATTTAATAAATAAGTTTGGAAGAGATTACATTTTTAAGCATATTGATGTTAAAAATTTATCAAATTATAGTGATTACTCAAGAGTAGTATTAGGAACTGCTTTTCAATAAATAAATAATATATAATAAAAGCTTCTAAATTTTTAAGTTAGAAGCTTTTTATTTACCAAATTATTTTAATAAAATTTATATAAATCGTTGAATTACTATAGGTAAATATGATAATAATAAATTATACCAAAAATGAAAGTGAGGTAACTTAAATGAAAAATCCTATAGTAACTATAGAAATGGAAAACGGAGATATAATGAAAGCTGAGTTATATCCTGAAATAGCTCCAAATACAGTAAAGAATTTTGTTGATTTAGTAAATAGAGGATTCTATGATGGATTAATATTCCACAGAGTAATACCTGGATTTATGATACAAGGCGGATGCCCAGAAGGAATGGGAATTGGAGGACCTGGATATAGCATAAAAGGTGAATTCTCAAGAAATGGATTTAAGAATGAATTAAAACACACAAAAGGTGTTTTATCAATGGCTAGAGCTATGCATCCAGATTCAGCAGGAAGTCAATTCTTTATCATGGTTGAAAATGCACCACATTTAGATGGACAATATGCTGCATTTGGTAAGCTTATAGAAGGTCAAGATGTTGCAGATAAGATAGTTAGCACAAAAACTGATTATAGCGATAAGCCATATGAAGATCAAGTTATGAAAAAAGTAACAGTTGATACTTTTGGAGAAAAGATAGAAGAGCCAGAAATTATAGAAGACTAATTTTTAGTTAAAGATAAAAGGTTAAGAATTAAGAGTTAATGTATATTATGAATCTTAGAAAGGTTAATTCATAATAAAAGTTAATTTTTAATATCTTAACTTTTTGATTATTATGGAATTTATTGCTTATTTTAACTTATAATAATATAAGTACTATATTCACAATATATAAAGGATGTTGATATAGAAAAACTAAAATAAGTATAAATTTTAAAAGTAAAAGTTTATTATATTTAAGAGAGGTATTGAGTGATGCTTGAAAATAATAAGTGCATTTTGGCTTATGGATTGTCTGATTTAGAGTTAGAAAAGTTAAGAGAACTAAAGTTTAAAGTAATAGAAGTAACTCCAGAAATGTGTGAAATGACACTAAATGATATATTATCAGGAATAAGATTAAATGTTATAAATGGAAATCCAATTAAAGAAAAAGCTATAATATATAATAATTTTTTAGAATTTGAAATGAGCGATGTTATAAGAGAAACTAGAAGTATTGTTAAAAAAGGTGTTTTAGCAATGGTAACTCCAACGTCTATTAATTGGAAATTTAATTATTTAATAAAGCATCTTATAGAAGAAAGAGAATGGTATTTAAAGAATAGAAAGGAATAGAGAAATGAGTAGAGTTGGATTAAAGATTAAAGAGGCAAGAGAAAAATCAGGTATGACACAAAAAGCTTTAGCAAAAAAGCTAGGCGTTGCAGAAAAGTTTATTAATGAAGTTGAAACTGGAAGAAGAATAGTACAAGAATCATTTATAGACAAGGCAGCAAAAGTTTTAAATGCTGATTTAAATGATGTTAGTATGGTAGTAACAGATGAAGCCTTAATGGAAGAAAGAAAAAACTATGTAGCAATTAATAAGAAACCAGAAAAGATTCAAACAGAAGAAGTTTGGGATAATGCTTTTTCTTCGGTACTTAAAAATGTACCAATTTATGATTATAATTTAAAAAATGTTAAAGGGAAAATAGAATTACCTATTCATTCAAATAAAGTGGAAGGTTTTCCACAAGATAAAGTAATGTATTTAGAAATTCAAGATAACGAAATGTCTGGTTTTAGAATAATGGAAGGTGATTTAGCATTTTCTCATTTAGTTAAGGAAATAAGCAATAATGGTATATTTTTAGTGGACTATAAAGGAAAGAGAAAGATAAGACAAATAAAAAGCCTTGGAAATTCTAAGCTACTGTTAGTAAGTAACGGGGGAAGCCTAATGACTGAAACTGTTGAAAGTAGAGAAATTTCAGTTATTGCAAAATTAGAGAGAATTGAAATAAGATTATAGAAAAAGTGCCAATAGGCACTTTTTTATTATGTAAATATTTAAAATCTATTTAATTGAATAAATATAAATAGTACGTTGGGGACAATGTGGATAAAATCATCAAAACTGTGGATAACTTTTGTAGTTAGTGCTAATTAAATTATATTAATTTAGTTTTAGATTATTAATGAAATAGTTAGTAGGTATACTTTTTTACTGTGATTAGTTCAAATATAAAGAGTTATACATATATTGATAATAGGAATTATCATGAGGTGATAAATATAGAAAATAATAAAGTTGGTTTGGGGTTATTAAAAAATATACCGAAATCAATATTAGCAAAGTTTAGTATATCAAACAATTTTTTAGCTAGTAACAGTGATACTGAAATTGAAGTAAGTATAATTTCAGGTAGTTCTCCAATTGAGATTTCTCAACTTGTAGATAGTTTAGGAGGAAAATATACAGATTTAGGATATGGGTATGGAATAGTTTTGATTCCTGTAGAAAATATTGTTAATTTAGCAACTAGTCCTCAAATTCAATATATTGAATTGCCAAAAAGTTTATATACTAATGATTATGAAAGTAACAGGGCCTCTTGTATAACTCAAATAAATTCAGGTGAGCTGAAGGGCAAAGGTGTTTTAGTTGGATTTATTGATACAGGAATAGATTATACTCATCCTGCATTTAGAAATGCTGATGGAACAACTAGAATAGAATATATATATGATTTAGATGAAGGCGGAAAAGTATATAATAAATCTCAAATTAATGAAGCACTTAAATCATCTAATCCGTATTCAATAGTTGATTCTACTGATGTTACTGGACATGGAACACACGTTGCAGGAATAGCTTGCGCTGGAGGAAACATAGATTCTAAATATTATGGAGTAGCTCCTGAAAGTTCAATAGCAATGGTTAAAGTTGCTAGAAGTAGATTTGCATTGAGTACTCAAATAATGAAAGGAATAAAGTTTCTTATTGATAAAGGAAAAGAGCTAAATATGCCTTTAGCAATAAATATGAGTTTAAGTACTAATGATGGAGCACATAATGGAAGTAGTTTACTTGAACAATATATATCTACAGTATCTGCTACAGAGAGGGTATCTATAGTTATTGCAGCAGGTAATGAAGGTGAAGCTGCACATCATGTTGGAGGAACATTAGAAGGAATAAATGAAGTATATTTTAATATTTCATCAGATGAATCTATAGTTGTAATAAATTTATACAAATCAATATTACCAGAAGTAAGTATAGAATTACTTTGTCCATGTGGATTTAGTACTGGAGAAATAATATTACAGCAGGGATTTAATGAAGGAACTATAGGAAATACAAGGTATTCTATATATTTAACGGGTCCTAAACCTTTTGATGTAAGTGGTGAAATTGGAATTGTGTTAACTGGTGTTAATGAGTTTGTATCATCAGGTCAATGGAAGATAACTCTAAAAAAATTGAATGAATATGATGGGAATTTTGACATGTGGTTACCTATTTCCGAAGGTTTAAATATTAATACTAAGTTTTTAAACCCAGTTGTTTATAATACGATAGGAATTCCAGCTACAGTTAGAAATATAATATCTGTTGGTAGTTATAATTATTTGGTTAATATTATTTCACCATTTAGTGGTAGAGGAGAAATATATAATGGACAATATATAAAACCAGATATAGTTGCGCCAGGAGAAGGAATTTACTCAACTATACCTAATAGAGGATTTGATAAAAAAACAGGTACGTCTATGGCAGCACCACAAGTTACTGGAGCTTCTGCACTTATGATGCAATGGGGTATAGTTAAGGGAAATGATCCATACTTATATGGAGAACGGTTAAAATATTTTTTGATTATAGGAGCAAAAAAAGGAAGACGTGATATACAATATCCGGATCCAGCATGGGGATATGGAGAACTTTGTTTAAGAAATAGTATTAATTTAGTTTCTCAAACATTAGGGTTAGGATTTAGGAATTTTTACATTAAAGATAGACAGGAAAGCAAAAATGTTAGTGAAGTGTCTGGAATTGGTGTTGATTATACTACAGATAGTAAAGATAAAATATTTATTTTGGTAGAGGTACCAGGTGAAGAAGCCCTAGAAAATATATTAAAAATACCTGGAGTTGCAGGTGTAATGATATCAACAAATTTTGCAATAATAATTGCACCGGCTAATATTATTAATGAAATAACTAAATTTGTTGTAAGAGTAGTTAATATTGAAGTTTCAACTATATTAACATTGAATGAACTTTCTCCAGTAGAAGCTAGTGGTGCTCCTACATTTAACAATAATCCGTATTTAAGACTTAATGGAAAAGATGTGTTAGTAGCTGTAATAGATACTGGAATAGATTATCTTAATAAAGAGTTTCAAAAAGAAGATGATACTACAAGAATCTTAAGAATATGGGATCAAACTATACAAGGTGATAAAGAAGTAAATGGATTAAAATACGGAATTGAATATACTGAAGAACAAATAAATCAAGCAATAAATTTACAAACTTCAGGTGGAGACCCATATAGTATAGTTCAATCTAAGGATGATATAGGTCATGGAACTAAATTAAGTGGAATTATAGGGGGAAGAGGAATAAATCCAGAGTTAAAAGGAGCTGCTCCTGATTGTCAATTTATTATTGTTAAATTGGCTAGAGCAACTAAGGTAGAACTTGATTTAGCACTTATTGATAAAACAGATGTACCTTCATATAGTCCGTGGAGTGTATTATTAGGGCTAAGATATGCGATTTCTACTGCTAGAATGTTAAAGAAACCGGTGGTAGTATTTATACCACTTGGAAGTAGTATGGGGTCTCATACAGGAAATGGAATTATTGAATCATCTATAGAAAATTTTTCAAGTCAAGCAGGAACTGTAATTATTGTACCTGTAGGTAATGAGGGAAATACAGATACTCATACTGAAGGAAAAATAGAAAAAGTTGGTGATATAGAGGAGATAGAGATAAGAGTTGGTGAAAAACAAAAAAATCTACCGATAGAAATATGGATAGGTAAGCCAGATAGAGTTAAACTGTCCATTATATCACCTGCAGGAGAGGTAATAGATAACCTTGAATCTAAAAATACAAACAATGAAAGAATTAAATTTTTATATGAAGGAACTGAAATGATAGTGAATTTTACTTCTCCAGAATTGACAACAGGAGATTCACTTATTTTTATAAGAGCATATAAATTAAGAGCAGGAATTTGGAAGTTTAGATTAACAGGGCAATATATAGTGGAAGGTAAGTATAGTGCTTGGATACCACAAAGGGAGCTTTTAGATGATGAAACTAAATTTTTAAATCCTGTTGAATATACAACTCTTACATTACCAAGCACATCAAGGGGAGCAATTTCAGTGGCATATTATAATCAAGATAATAACGCAGTTGTATCAGAATCAGGTAGAGGCTATACAAGAAATGGAGAAATAAAGCCAGATATAGCAGCAGGCGGAGTTAAGGCTTTAGTTACTAATCCAGGAGGAAATACTTCATTAATGAGTGGTTCTTCAGTTGCAGGAGCTGTTGTTGCAGGATGTTGTGCGCTTATTCTACAATGGGCAGTTAGTGATGGAAACTATCCAGATATATATTCATCACAGATAAAATCTTATATTATAAGTGGTGCTAAAGGAAGACCAGGTGATGTTTATCCTAATAGAGATTGGGGATATGGTATGTTTGATTTACAAGGCATATTTGATAGAATAAGAGAAACATATTCACCTAGATCAGATGAATATGAAGAATATAAGGTTAATAATTTGTTTATTAGAAAGCCTAAAGATTTATAATAATCACTAAATATAATTAAAAAGCATATTAATATAATGAATTAATTTATATAGGAGTAATATATGGCAGAAAAGGGTGGCTTAAAGTTGCAATGTTTTGTTGGAGATACGTATATTCCCATAGATGGAATAAAGGCTACATTAGTATCTTCTCAAGGATCAACAGGTGGAAATAAAGAGATAGAGCTTACAACTAATTCTTCTGGAGAATCACAAGTAATAGAACTATCAGCACCGCCATTAGCATATTCAGAACAACCAACAGGAAATATACCATATAGTCTTTATGATTTAAAAATTGAGAGAGAAGGCTTTCAATCATTAGTAGTTAATGGTATACAGATATTTCCTGATGAAATAGCAATTCAACAATGCAATTTAATTAAAGAGATGAGAAATATTGGTAGCAGAGCGGATGTAATAAATATTCAACCTAATACATTGAATGGAAATTATCCAGCAAAAATTCCAGAAGAGGTTGATAAACCATTACCAGCACCTACTAGTGGAGTTGTTTTGCCAAAGCCTGTTGTTCCTGAATTTATTGTAGTTCATGCAGGAGGACCTAATAATACATCAGCACCAAATTACACAGTACCTTATAAAGATTATATTAAAAATGTAGCTTCATGCGAGATATACTCAACATGGTCCGAAAATACTATTAGGAGTAATGTATATGCAATTATATCATTTACACTAAATAGAATTTATACGGAGTGGTATAGGGGAAAAGGAAAGAACTTTGATATAACTAATTCAACAGCTTATGACCATGCATTTAATTATGGAAGAAATTTATATGAAAGTATAAGTGTAATTGTAGATGATATATTTTCTACTTATGTACGAAGGGTCGGTAGAAAACAACCGTTATTAACACAATATTGTGACGGGAAAAACGTTCAATGCCCAGGATGGATGACCCAATGGGGAAGTAAGTATATGGGTGATGAGGGAAAAACACCATATGAAATACTAACGGCTTTTTATGGTAGTGATATTGAGCTTGTTACAGCTGAAGTTGTCGAAGGAAGTCCAAGTTCTTATCCAGGTTATGATTTGACTTTAGGGTCTAGTGGAGATGAAGTTAAAGTAATCCAAGAACAATTAAATAGAATAGCACAAAATTATCCACTAATACCTAAATCAGCTTTAGATGGAGTATATGGAGAAAAAACTCAAGAAGCTGTTAAGGTGTTCCAAGGAGTATTTAATTTACCTCAAACAGGTGTTGTAGATTATGCTACTTGGTATAAAATATCAGATATTTATGTTGGTGTAACAAGGATAGCAGAATTAAGAGGTTGTGCTAAGACACAAAGAATATTTACACCACCAGTTTCATTTGATCTTTTAAAATCTAAAGATATACCCCGAATTAATTACTTTGACGACTAATAATATGATAAATCTAACTTAAAAAATGATGATATAGCATTTTAATTTATTTTTGTTATATCATCATTTTTAATTTTAATTAAATTCACTTTTATGTTTGAAGTAAAAATAAATACATTGAGATATAAATATTAAGCTAAGCACTCCAAATAGTGGATAGAGTGTTGAAATTAAATTTGAGAAACCAATTTGAGATATTGGTAGTGCAATAGCAAGAACTATAAAAATACCATTTTTAAATTTTATATTAAATGATTGTTCAAGGGTTTTGCTTATAGAATATACATCTGAAACTTCAGTAGAGAACATTTCAAGCCAAATAATAACTAAAAGCATAGCTTGAATTACAGTTCCAAATCTTTGAGAAACTAAAAGTAATGGTATTTCAAGTTCAAATATATAGGGTTGATTTACTAGTAGTAATAAATTTATAGCACTTGATAGTAATGTAAGACCTAAGGCTCCAATTGCAACACCATAAATAACATTTTTTGAGTTTTTAGTTTCGTTGCTTAAAGGAACTAATACACCAGAGCAGCAAAGTACATTATATCCAGCATAAAGTATTGTAGACACAGCTATTCCAGTTTTAGGTGGCGTAAATTTAGCTATGTATTCTAAAGAAACTATATCTTTACAAAATAAAAGATATAGTAAAGTAATTAATGTAATTGTAAAAAGTAATGATGGAACAATAAATGAGTTTACTTCTATTAGTCCATTAGTTCCTCTTAATAAAAATATGCAAGCAATTCCTAACATAATTAAAGAACCAAGTATTTTAGGTATTCCAAAAAATTGATTTAGTAATGCTCCACTACCTGCAAGTATTATTGAAGCACTAGATATTAAATAAAATGTAGTAATAACACCTGTTATTTTACCTAATAAATTTGGACTTATTATTTTCAAAACATCGCTATAAGAATTAAGTTCATATCTTATACTTATTTTAGATAATATAGTGCCCATTAAAATATAAAATGCGCCACAAAATAATATTCCAAAGAAGCTAATTGGCCCAAATGATGTAAAAAATTCAGTTATCTCTTTACCGGATGCAAGACCAGCTCCTACAATAGTGCCAATGAATACAGCGGCAATTTCAAAAATTTTAATTAAATCTTTTTTCAACCATATCCCTCCATTATATTTCTAATATCAATATATAAAAGTTACAGTACAATTATTCTTTATTTATGAATAAGCTAAATTTAATTAGGAAAAATAAATTTAAGTATTGTTTATAATGATATAAGTTATAAGGAGATAATATGATGGGTTTAAAAAAGATAATTAGCATTATGTTGATTTTAACTACAAGTATATTAATTAGTTGTACCAAAATGGAAAAAAATGAAGAAGCAATGTTAGATTTATTTGATGTTTTAAAGGGGAGAACATTAGCAAAAGAGTATTTACTAAATATAAGTAAAGGTGATATTACTAGTGCTAATGAATTATGTGATAATGAACTTATTAGCAATAATGTTAATTTATCAGAAGGAGTTTCAAAATTAGCTTCATTTCAATTAGATGAAACAATTTCAGGAAATGATTTTTCATACTTTATCTTTAATGTAATAAGAGATTCTAATGTTGAACCTAAGAGTGATTTAGAGAATTATATTATAAGGGTAAATAGGGCTGGTGATAAATATACAATAAGTAGTGTAAAAGCAACATCTAAAAGAGAATTATATACAAAAAATAAGGCGCTTAGAATAATTGGTGAAAAGGGAGGGAAAAGTAGTTTAGTTATTAGCTTAAATAATATTCCTAAAGATACTTATTTGAGAAATAATAAAGTAATGCTTTATAAAGAAAAGGTACCTAATGATAACTTTGGTAAGGTTGTTTTAGGCTTTACAGGTCAAAAGGTCGCTATTCAACAATTAATGAAAAAGATGCATATATTTGTGTGGTATATATAGATGATACTTTAATGGAGAGTGGAACAGATGAAATTTCACCAGGTACTCCTTCAGAAAGTGCTTCATTAGCAGAAATAGAAGATATTATGGAGAAGCCAGTATCAAGAAAAGTAGTATCAGATGATTTGTTGAATAATTGTAAAATAGAGGATTTTATATTTTCAAAAGAAGATGATAATTTAGCTGTAAACTATAAAAACGAAGCAGGTATAAATAGACTTAATATTTATAAAACTGAAGACGGAGAACTTATAGAGAGTAATTTAGATGGTAAATTCTCTAAAGAAGTATATAATGTTAAGGCAAACTATTTTGAAGATGAAAACCTTAATTTTACCGTTTATAAGAATGATAATAGTAAGGATAATTTAACAGGAGTATATGATATTAATATAAAAAGTTTAGAAATAACTAAATTGTAATTGTGAAATAACTAATTTATAATAGAGTAAATTAATAAAAGAGGCTTGTATGTAATATACAGACCTCTATTTTATATTTTAAGATAAAGAGTAGGTGAAAATAGAAAATGTCTAAAGAGTGGAATGGAAAAAGATATCATAGCTTAAATTATTTCCTAAGAAATAAATTTAATGAAAAAATATATAAAATATCATTAGATGGTGGATTTACTTGCCCAAATAGAGATGGAAGAGTAGCAAAAGGTGGATGTACATTTTGTAGTGCAAGAGGTTCAGGAGATTATGCAGGAAGTAGAATTTTATCAATAACTGAACAGTTTGAAGATAGAAAAAAGATGATGGAGAAAAAGTGGAAGGACGGAAAGTATATTGCATATTTTCAAGCTTATACTAATACATATGCTCCAGTTGAAGAATTGAAAAGAAAATATGAAGAAGCTTTAGCACAAGAAAATGTAGTAGCATTATCTATAGCAACAAGACCAGATTGTTTAGATGATGATGTTTTAGATTTTCTTGAAGAATTAAATAAGAAGACATATTTATGGGTGGAATTAGGATTACAAACAATCAATGACGAAACAGCTAATAACTTTAATAGAGGCTATGACTTCGAAGTATTTGATAGGAGTATAAAAAAACTTCAAGAAAGAGGAATTGAAGTTGTAGTACATACTATCTTTGGGTTACCAGGAGAAAGCAAGGAAGATATGCTTAAAACTATAAATTATGTAGCACATTCAGGAGCTCAAGGTATTAAGTTTCATTTGTTACACTTAATGAAAAATACAAAGATGGCAGAGCAATATGAAAGAGAAGAGTTTGAGCTATTAAGCAAAGAAGATTATATAGACTTAATTTGTAAAGGTGTTGCCATGATTCCAGAGGAAATGGTAGTTCATAGATTAACAGGAGATGCACCTAGAGCAAGTTTAATTGGTCCAATGTGGAGCTTAAAAAAGTGGGAAGTTTTAAATGATATAGATAGAGCCTTGGTAGAGAATGATATTTGGCAAGGAAAAGACTTTAAATAGTTAAAGATAAAGAGGTTAAATAAAATAAAGAGCATTGCAATTTGATTTTGCATTAGCTCTTTTTTTATTTATAATTATGTTATGGAACAAAATGGGATGAGAGCTAGTCTAATAGACGAAAGGAGCGAATTAATTGGAGGCTTCAATAAAAAAACAGAGTAAGGATGAGTTATTACTGGAGGTTAAAAGAGCAAAGGGTGGTAATAAGGAAGCTTTTTGTAACCTAATTAGAATAAATAAAATAGCTATGTATAGAGTTTCAAAATCTATATTAAGTAAAGAAGAGGATGTAGAAGATGCCGTTAGTGAAGCAATACTAAAGGCTTATAAGAATATAAAATCATTAAAAGATGAGTCGCTTTTTAAAACTTGGTTAATAAGAATAGTTATAAATGAAAGTAATACATTATATAAAAAAAGAAGCAAAGAAATCACTGTAGATAAGGATAATTTTATTAATATTAAAACTAAAGATACTTATAAGGATTTAACTTTATATGATGCCATTAATTCTTTAGAGGAAGATTTAAGAATGACTACTATATTATTTTATTTTGAGGATATGAAATATAAAGATATAGCAAAATTATTAAATATAAAAGAAGGCACTGTAAAATCTAGATTATCAAGAGCAAAGGAAAAATTATATCATATGTTAAAGGAGGAGCTTTATGGATAAATTTGATGATTATTTAGAAAAACAAAGTAAATGTGAAAAAGAAAAGTTTGTTTTGCCTCAATCCTTTGATAGAGAAGTAGAAGTTATATTATTAAATTTAGATTCTGAATTAAAAAAGGAAAATAATAAATGGTATAAAAATAAAAAGCTTTGGACTACAGCCGCATGTTTTGCATTCATATGTTTAGCTGGAATGGGACTATCTAAACAAATACATTTAGGAAAAAATGAAAAAAAACAAACTACAGTGGCTAGTGAGGAATCTATGATGAAGTCTGCTGGTGTAAGAGAAAATGAAAGTAATGTTACTCATGATATTGAATCATATGGTTTAAAAGAAAGTGATTTAGATAATATAGAGGATAGTCAGGTGCTAAGGGCAGATGACATTTATAATATAACTATAGAATCTATATCAACACAAACTAAATACAAGGAAGTTACTAAAAAAGAAGATATAAATAATATAGTAAATTTCATAAATACAATGCCTATTTATGAAGTTATAAATGAAAACATAAATTCAGTACAATACTCTATAAAGATACATGGAGTAACAGATCATATTTATAGTTTTAATGATGATATAATGGGTGTAGATGGTATTTATTATAGAACGGTAGAAAAAGAAATTAGTGAACTAAATGAATTATATAATAACTTAAATTATGAAGAAAAGTTTATTGATTAGAAATAATATAAACTAAAAAGGTAGCAAGTTAATTTGCTACCTTTTAATTAATTGCGATTTTTAAACTACTTGGAAGATAAAGAATTTTAAGTAGTATGATTCATCTGAATTCCAAAGAATTGGATGATCGGAACTTTGAGTTCTAACCTCAATTTGTCTTAAAGTTCTTCTAGCATCATGTGCAGCTTCAAGAACAGTTTTCTTTAATTGTTCTTCACTCATATAATGTGAACAAGAGCAAGTTGCAAAATATCCACCTGGTTTAACCATTTTTAATCCTCTAAGGTTTATTTCTTTATAACCTCTAATTGCAGCATTAACTGTATTTCTTGATTTAGTGAAAGCTGGTGGATCTAATATAACAACATCATATTGTCTACCTTCTCTTGACCAATCTCCAAGAACATCAAATGCATTGTGGCACTCAAATTTAACTGTATCTTGTAAGTTATTTAATTCAGCATTTCTAGTTGCACAATCAACAGCATGTTGAGAAACATCAATTCCAAGAACTGATTTAGCACCAGCAATACCAGCGTTTAAAGCAAAAGATCCAGTATGAGTAAAACTGTCTAAAACATCTCTACCCTTACAAATTCTATGAATTGCAGCTCTATTTTCTTTTTGATCTAGGAAGAAACCAGTTTTTTGACCATTTTCTAAATCTACTATATACTTAACACCATTTTCAATAATTTCAACATCAGTATTAAATGGTTCAGTTAAGAAGCCTTTAGTTTGTTCTAAACCTTCTATTTCTCTAGTTTTTATATCACTTCTTTCATAAACACCTTTAGCACCATATTCTTCTACTAAAATCTTAACAATTATATCTCTGTATTTATCCATACCTAAAGTTGAAATTTGAATTACATAGTAATCTTCAAATTTATCTACTGTAAGACCTGGTAAAAAGTCTGCTTCTCCAAATATAAATCTGCAAGAAGATGTATCAATTACGGTTTTTCTATAATCCCAAGCAGCAGCAAATCTTCTTTTAAAGAATTCATAATCAATTTCTTCATTTATGTCTCTAGTCATTATTCTTATAGTTATTTTGCTTCTATCGTTTATATAACCTTTACCGATAAAGTAGTTCTTGTGATTATAAACTTCAACGATATCACCATTTTCATAGTCACCATCATATTCATTTATTTCATCTATGTATATCCAAGGACGCCCATTTTCTGCTTTTTTATTTTTACCTTGGTGTAAGAAAAATTTACATGCCATATATTAATTGCTCCTTTTTTATTAATTCTCATAAGATTATAACATAACTATTGTACTTTATTATTCAGTATTGACAATAATAATAGAAAATATAGTTTACCATACGATATAATTATAAATATGTGGAAATTAATAAGTTAATTTAAGAGGTTTTTAAATGAATTATGTTTATATATTAAGATGTAATGATAATAGTTTATATACTGGATGGACAAACAATTTAGAGAAAAGATTAAAAGTACATGCTTCTGGTAAGGGAGCAAAATATACTAAAGCTAGATTGCCTATAGAACTTGTTTATTTTGAAGAGTTTGAAGATAAAATTGAAGCAATGAGAAGAGAGTACGTAATTAAGCAACTTACTAGGAAGGAAAAATTAATATTAATAGAGAAATTTAATTAGATGAAAATTATTATATAAAAATTGTAAAGATTATTTAAGTAAATTTGATAATAAAAAATTAAAGTGTTGGGGGCAAAATTATGGAGATAAATATAAGAGCAATAAGAACTGAAGATGCAGAAGGGATCAATGCAATAAGGGTAATGGATGGAGTACGAGAAAATATATTAGGTATAACTAGTGAAAGGATAGCTAGAAGTAAAGCATTTATAGAAAGCTTAGGACCTAATGATTATCAATATGTTGCTGAAATTAATGAAAATGGAAAGAAAGTAATAATAGGTACCATAGGATTAAATGTATCTGTAAATCCTAGAGTTAGGCATTGTGCAAGTTTGGGGATTATGGTTCATAAAGATTATCAAGGAATGGGGATAGGAAAAAAATTAATGAAAACTATAATTGACTTAGCTGATAATTGGCTTATGTTAAAGAGAATAGAACTTGGAGTATTTGTAGACAATGATAGAGCTATAAAGTTATATAAGAGCTTTGGATTTGAAGTTGAAGGAACAAAAAGGTGCGCAGCTATTAGAAATGGAAAATATGAAGATGAGTTTATAATGTCACGAATTAGGAATTAGTATTATAGAGATGAAAAGAAATTATTATTTTATAGAATAAAGTATATAATTCAAAAATAAAATTTAATTTAGTGTATATAAAAAAATAAATTACACATACTATTATTGTAGCAAGGTGGATGAAGTTTGAAGCTAAGCTACTGAAGATGAATCAGTAACCCAAAACTACTGATTCATCTTTATTTTTTAGCACAAAAAACTACTTACAAAATGTAAGTAGTTTGAATCGTTAAATTTATAGGGAAATGGGATTTTGGGTAGTATTTTAAAAATACAAAGAAATTAATGAGTTATTAAAATTAATTCAAATTATATAATAACAATTAAGTGTTTCAACGATATTTATTAAATCATATCAGAGTAAAAAAGTCAACAATAAAATTAAATTAATATCAAATAATAATTATTATTGTTTAATATTTATAAAAAGAAGTTTAGAAGAAATTTATAAATAATACTTTTGGGCGCAATTGACAAGGAATAATGCATAATATATAATAAATTCATTAAAGACTATGATTAGGAAAAGTACTTTTATTAATTTTTTAAGAGAGTGATTGGTTGGTGTGAAATCATAAGATTATTTAAGGAAAATCACCTAGGAGTTGGAGGCTGAAAGCTATGCAATTAAGCTGTCACGTTAGCCCGCGTTAAGGGATAGGATATGAAAGTATCTGAAATTTGGCTCATAGTATAGTTATGAGTTTATTAACCTTAGGTGGTATAGCGAATTCACTTCGTCCTTTTGGGATGAAGTTTTTTTATTTTTAAAAACAAAGGATTAAAATATGTCTTTAAGAGAATAATTTTAATAGTTGATATCTGTAGAGAAAGGAGAATTCTTATGTACAAAAAAGTAGAATTGCCAAATGGTTTTGTTGGTCTTGAAAAAGAAATAGCAAACCTTTGGACTGCAAGAAATGTTATTAAAAAGAATTTTGATATGAATCAAGATGGTGAATATTTCACTTTTTATGATGGACCTCCAACTGCAAATGGTAAACCACACGTTGGACACGTACTAACAAGAGTTATGAAAGATATTATCCCAAGATATAAAGTTATGAAGGGATATAAAGTAATAAGAAAAGCTGGATGGGATACTCACGGACTTCCTGTTGAACTTGAAATCGAAAAGAAACTTGGTATTTCAGGTAAAGAGCAAATCGAAGAATACGGAGTAGAAAAGTTCGTTAAAGAATGTAAAGAAAGCGTATTTACTTATGTAAGTATGTGGGAAAAAATGACTAACCAAATTGGATATTGGGTTGATATGGAAAATCCATATGTAACTTATCATAATCCATATATAGAATCAGTTTGGTGGGCATTAAAACAAATGTGGGATAAAGGTCTTTTATATGAAGGACACAAAGTAATGCCATACTGTCCAAGATGTGGTACTGCATTATCATCTCATGAAGTTGCACAAGGATATAAAGATGTTAAGGACTTAACATGTATTGCTAAATTTAAAGTTACTGGAGAGGAAAACAAGTATATATTAGCTTGGACAACAACTCCTTGGACATTACCTTCAAACTTAGCTTTATGTATAAATAAAGCTTATACATATATAGAAGCAAAGGTTGGAGAAGAAATATTAATATTAGCTAAGGATTTAGCAGCTAAAGTTTTAGGGGAAGACTATGAAGTAGTTAGAGAATTCCCAGGAACAGAACTTTTAGGAACTAAATATGAACAATTAATGCCTTTTGGTAAAGTTGAAGGAAAAGCTTTTGAAGTAATCCATGGTGATTATGTAACTTTATCAGATGGTACTGGTGTAGTTCATATAGCTCCAGCTTATGGTGAGGATGATAGCTTAGTAGCTAAGGCTAATGGAATTACTTTCATCAACTTAGTTGATAGAGAAGGTAGATTTGTAGAAGAAGTTACTCCATGGGCAGGTAAGTTTGTTAAGAAATGTGATGAAAGCATTTGTAAGTGGCTTGAAGAAAATAATAAGTTATTTAAATCAGAAAAGCACTTACACTCATATCCACATTGTTGGAGATGTGACACACCACTTCTTTACTATCCAAAGGAAAGCTGGTTTGTTGCAATGACAACATTAAGAGATAAGCTTTTAGAAAACAATAATAAGATTAACTGGTATCCAGATAACATTAGAACAGGTAGATTTGGTAAGTTCTTAGAAAATGTTATTGACTGGGGTATTTCAAGAGATAGATACTGGGGAACCCCACTTCCAATTTGGGGATGTGAATGCGGACATAAAGAATGTATCGGAAGCATTGCAGAATTAAAGGAAAAGGGAATTAACGTTCCAGAGGATATTGAATTACACAAACCTTATATAGATAATGTTCATTTAAAATGTGAAAAATGTGGAAAGGAAATGACTAGAACTAACGAAGTTATTGACTGTTGGTTTGACTCGGGTTCAATGCCATTTGCACAATTACACTATCCATTTGAAAATAAGGAATTATTTGAACAAAATTATCCAGCTCAATTTATATCAGAAGCTGTTGACCAAACAAGAGGATGGTTCTATACTTTACTTGCAATATCAACTGCAATATTTGATAGAAATCCATTTGAAAATTGTATAGTTTTAGGTCACGTTCTTGATAAGAAGGGCTTAAAGATGTCAAAATCAAAAGGAAATGTTGTAGATCCATTTGATGTGTTAGATGCACAAGGTGCAGATGCTACAAGATGGCATTTCTATACTGCAAGTGCTCCATGGCTACCTACTAGATTCTCAATAGATGATGTTGGTGAAGCTGGAAGAAAGTTTATGGGAACTTTATGGAATGTTTATTCATTCTACGTATTATATGCTGAATTAGATAAATTCAACCCATTACAATATACTGATTTTGTATCAGATAACGTAATGGATAAGTGGGTAATGTCTAAACTTAATTCATTAGTTAAGGATGTAGACAATATGCTTGCTTCATATCAAATAACTCAAGCTGCTTTAGCAATTGAAGACTTTACAGATGAGTTATCAAACTGGTATGTAAGAAGAAATAGAGGAAGATACTGGTCTGAAGAATTAACAGATGATAAGATTGGTGCTTATGTAACTTTATATAGAGTATTAACTACTTTAATTAAAGTATCAGCTCCATTTGTACCATTTATTACAGAAAGCATCTACCAAAACTTAGTAGTTGGATTAGATGAAAATGCTCCAGAAAGTATTCACTTATGCAAATGGCCAGAAGTTAATGAAACAGCTATAGATAAAGACTTAGAAAAAGAGATGGATTTAGCTTACACAATAGTTAAACTTGGAAGAAGTGCAAGAAATGGTGCTAATATTAAGAATAGACAGCCACTTTCTAAGATGCTTATTTCAACAGATTCACTTCCAGAATATTATGGTGATATCATAACTGATGAGTTAAATATCAAAGCTGTAGAATTTGGAGCAGACCTTTCTAAGTATGTTAACTTTGAAATTAAGCCTAACCTACCAGTACTAGGAAGAGCTTATGGTAAGTTAATACCAGGAATAAGAAAAGAAATAGCTGCAAGAAACCAAATGGAATTGGCTCAAACTATTCAAAATGGTGGAGTAGTAGTTATTAATGTTGATGGAACTGAAATTGAATTAAATAAGGAAAACTTATTAGTTACTATGCAAGGGCTAGAGGGTTATGCGTTTGCTGGTGAAGGTTCAATTGGTGTTGTTTTAGATACTCATGTTTCAGAAGAACTTAGAGAAGAAGGTCATGTAAGAGAAATAGTTTCTAAGATTCAAAATATGAGAAAAGATAAAGGGTTTGAGGTAGCAGATAAAATTAATTTATATGTAGCAGACAATGAAATGCTATTAGAAGTAATTAAAAAGTTTGCAGATGTTATTAAGAGAGAAACCTTAACCCAAGAAATAGTTTACAATGGAGAAGTTGATTACACTGAAACAGTTATAAATGGCGAAAAGCTAAATATGACTGTAGAAGTTGTTAAATAACTAATAGATTTGTTAATAAAGGGTAGGGATTAAGTAATAATTCCTATCCTTTTTTCAAAGAATAGTAATATAAGTATACGTGCTTAATCTATAAATGCAAAAAATGATTAAAATTATTGTATTAAATAGGAAAAAAAGGTATAATTAATAATTAAAATAGAAAATGGAGTGATGTTGATATGGCTACTTCTATAAAGGATGTTGCTAGGGAAGCTGGCGTTTCAATAGCTACTGTGTCTAGAGTTCTAAATGATATAGATGTTGTTAATGAAGATACTAAGAAAAAGGTATTAGATGCAATAAAAAAACTTGGATATAGACCGAATATTGTGGCTAGAAGTTTAAAAACGCAAAGAACTAAAACAGTAGGAATTTTAGTTCCTGATATTTCAAGTGGATTTTATCCAGAAATAGTTAGAGGTGCAGAAGATGTTGCAAATATATATGATTATAATGTAATATTATGTAATTCTGACTTTGATTATGAGAAAGAAAAAGATTATTTAAGAGTTCTTAAAGAAAAAATGGTTGATGGTGTTATATATATGAGCTCTTCATTAGAAGATGAGACATTTGATATAATAAATGAATTAGATTTAAAAACAGTTTTAGCAGAATCTAAAGACAAAGAAGGAAGATTACCAAGTGTAATAATAGATAATGTTAAAGCTACATATGATTCTACTAAGACTTTAATTGATAAAGGATTAAAAAATATCCTTTTGTTGGAGTTAATAAAAACTCTGTAAATGCATGGGGAGATAGACATGTAGGATATGAAAAGGCATTAAGTGAAAATAATATTTCTATAGATGAAGATTTAGTATTTTTAAAGGATTTAAAAGCAAAGAGTGGATATAATGCAGTAGAAAAATTCTTAGCTAGTGGTAAGAAATTTGATGGTGTAGTATGTGCAAGTGATGAAATTGCCATTGGGGTTATAAATGCGTTAAGAGAAAACAATATTAATGTACCAACTGATGTTAGTGTAATTGGATTTAATGACAATGTAGTTGCATCATATTTTTATCCTAAGTTAACAACAGTAAAGCAACCTAGCTATGACATGGGATCAGTAGCTATGAGAATGCTTATTAAAATGTTAAATAATAAACCTTTAGAACAGGATCAATATGTATTAGATTATAAGCTAATACAAAGAGAAAGTTGTAAATAAGAAAACAGCTAATTAGCTGTTTTTTTATTTTATGCAAAAAAGTTTGAAATAATAGAAAAAATATGATATAATGGCATTATGATTTGATAACGTTTACCAGTGGCGATTGTTTAGAAATGGGTACACATTCAATTAGGTATAGGTAATATATTGGGAATTTGGGAATTTGAGAATTAGGGTAAGTAAGTT
This sequence comes from Clostridium celatum DSM 1785, assembly GCF_000320405.1. GTDB lineage: Bacteria > Bacillota > Clostridia > Clostridiales > Clostridiaceae > Clostridium > Clostridium celatum. The sequence continues at coordinate 32,604 of NZ_KB291597.1, forward strand.
TTTTAAGGTTATCAAATAGAGTGAATGATTGCTAGATTGGTAAAAATTAAAAAATAAGAGGATAGTTAACTATC
>NZ_KB291598.1 GCF_000320405.1 Clostridium celatum DSM 1785
TTTTTGTGTCCAAAATATTGACATAAGACCACAACTGTACAATTAATAAATTCACTTAGTAAAAATATTGCATATGATAAACTTAAAGATTATATGAATATTATAAGTAAAAATTGTGATAATTTATTAAAAATAATAAATGATATTATAGATACTTCAAAGATAGAAAGTGGAAAATATAAAATAAATAAAAAAAATAATGATATAGTATATATAGTTGAAGAAGCTGCTCTTAATATGAGTAAATTTATAGAAGAAAAAGGAGTATCTCTTATAATTGATCCAGATATGGAGGAGAAAATTATATCCTGTGATGAAGTTGAAATAGAACGATGCATAATCAATTTATTAGGTAATGCAGTTAAGTTTACTGATAAAGGTGGAGAAATTAGAGTCTATATTAAGGAACTTAAAAATAATATTGAGATAACAATTGAAGATACAGGTATAGGAATATCACAAGAAGATCAAGAGTTTATATTCAAACGATTTTCACAAGTTGAAGGTACAGAAGTTATGAAGACAAGTAGTAGTGGTATAGGTCTTACTCTTGTTAAATATATAGTTGAACTACATCATGGATATATTAGACTTGAAAGTGAGATTAATAAAGGTAGTAGATTCACTATAGGAATTCCAGATGTACTAGAAAGTATATAGTGTAAATATTTAATATATTAAAATGAATCTTTAGTAAGCAAGACTCCAAATATTGATTTGGTGAGTGAAACTTATACCTGAAAATATGTATGAGTAGATATTTCTTATTGATACTTAGAATAAAGTTAAGATATAAACAATCTAAAAACAATAAAAAGATTAAAACTAAAATTATGGTATTACATCAATTGAAAAAAATATGCTATACTTTAAAAGTCAATGCGTTGTACCAACGGTCATACCACTTGCCGTTGGTTCAACGCATTTTTTATTTAAATAAAAATGAGCATAATTAAAAAATCAATCAAAATGGAGATGATAATAAATGGGTATTGATAATAATAAGATTGCAGCAATAGAATTAGTTATGAACCAGATAGAAAAGCAGTATGGAAAAGGATCTATTGTTAGACTTGGATCAAATACAATAATGAATATAGAAGCTATATCAACTGGTTGCTTAGCAGTAGATATAGCATTAGGGATTGGTGGAGTTCCAAGGGGGAGAATAATAGAAATATATTGACCTGAGTCTTCAGGAAAAACAACTGTTACATTGAGTATAGTGGCAGAAGCACAAAAATTAGGTGGAGTAGCAGCTTTTGTGGATGCTGAACATGCATTAGATCCATCATATGCAAGAAAGATAGGCGTTAATACAGATGAATTAATAGTTAGTCAACCTGATACGGGAGAGCAAGCACTAGAGATAGTAGAAGCTCTTGTAAGATCGAATGCAATAGATGTAATAGTAGTTGACTCTGTTGCAGCATTAGTTCCAAGAGCGGAAATAGAAGGTGAAATGGGAGATTCACATATTGGATTACAAGCTAGATTGATGTCACAAGCATTAAGAAAGCTTACTGGGGCAATTAATAAGTCTAAATGCGTAGTAATATTTATAAATCAATTGAGAGAGAAAATAGGAATTATGTTTGGAAATCCAGAAACGACAGCAGGAGGAAGAGCCCTTAAGTTTTATTCATCTGTAAGATTAGATATAAGAAAAATTGATACAATAAAAGTTGGAGATACTGTTTTAGGAAGTAGAACTAGAATAAAAGTAATAAAGAATAAAGTAGCTCCACCATTTAAACAAGCTGAATTTGATATAATGTATAATGAAGGAATTTCTAGAGAAGGTAATTTAATAGATATAGCTGTTGAAGCAGGAATAATTCAAAAGAGTGGAGCATGGTTTGCATATGAAGATATAAGATTGGGGCAAGGTAGGGAAAATTCTAAAGTTTACTTAAAGGAAAATCCAGAGGTGGCCCTAAAAATAGAAAATATTATAAGAGAAAAACATAACTTAACATTAATAAGCAATGCAAAAAATGAGAATATAGTTGTAGGGGAATAAAATAATATTGAATTTAATAAAGCAATAAAATGTAAAATATGAACTATCTCCTAGATGATGTCATATAAAATACTTCAAATTGCATATTATTATTTTTTGTAATACCTTATATCAAAGAAGTATTGTTAAACATACTATAATTAATATGAAAAAATAGTTTTTACCTTGAGCTACGTATATAAGATAAGCTATTTTGTAGAAATGTAATTTGAGGGTGAGAATATATTAAATCAATTTTGGACACCAAGAAAAGTTTATGAGCCTTGTGGTATGTTCACATATGGACACATGATTTTATTAGGATTAAGTATAATTTTATTGATAGGATTATTGGTTATTTCTAGGAATGTTGATGAAAAACAAGTAAAAAAAATAACTCGAGTATCTGCAATTATTATTACAATTCTTGAAGGTATACAGATAGGTTTTAATTTTTACTTTGGTTATACTTGGATAAATGCATGGTTTCCAATGTGGTATTGTGGTATATTTATTTACTCATTATGGTTAAGTGGTTACGGAAAGGGAAAATGGAGAAGAATGGGTGATAGTTTTCTTGCAGGAGCATCAATGATAGCAGGAGCAACATACTTAGTTTTCCCAGCAACAGCATTAACAATATATCCTACATGACATTATCTTTCTATATATAGCATGTTTTTTCATACTATGATGATTTATATAGGAATATTGTATTTTTATAAGTTGGATATAAAATTAAATAAGCAATTATATAAAAGTTATGTTAAATATTTTTTATTTTTTGCACTAATAGCATTTGTATTAAATAACTATTGTGGAAGTAATCTGATGATGCTTAAAAAGCCAGCTAATATACCAATTCCACTTGCTTATACATTATATAAGTCAATGCCTTGGGCATATACAGTTATAGTATTTATAGTATATTTATTTGTACCATATTGGGTAACTGCTTACTTAAGTAAATTTACAAAAAGATTAAAAGGATTAAAGAAATTAAAATAGAAATAATGTTTAAAAAAAAATAAGAGTATAACTAATTAGTTTTTTATGATTTTAAATTAATTTTTATATAAAAAGTGATGATATAACTTTATAGTAATATCATCACTTTTTGTTTGAATTTAACTAGTCCAATTCTGGTTGATTTAAAATAATACTACAAGTATTAAGAATTCCATTAGATAGCTTAGTTAAGTATTCTATAGAGTCTTGTCGTTCTAAAGAAATCCAATTTTGAATTAATCCAATAAAGCCAGAAAAGGCAAAGGAGTAAAAATAATCATAATTTTTTAAGTTTCCATTAGGGAATATATTACTCCAAATATCAATGCATCGTTCTTTCATTATTATCTTAAGTTTATATATAAAGTTAGAATCAGCATTTATATGAGGTCCTAATAATATAGATAGGATGTCATAATTGGTATCTATAAAAATTATAATTTCATTTAATAGTAAATATAAATCTTCTTTGGTTTCAGAAGTGAATTTATGTTTTGATATTATATCATTAAATTCTAAAAGTATATTTTCTTTAATCTGATCAATCATGTCAAATATATCAGTATAGTGGAGATAAAAGGTTTTTCTATTTATATCAGCAAGTTCTGTTAATTCTTTTACAGTTATTTTATTAATGGCTTTATTTTGCATAAGTGTAAGCAAAGCTTCATATAATATTTTTTTTGTTCTTTTTACACGTCTATCCATAAAAACTCCCTTAAATTTAAACTTTTTATTAAGTAATACTCATTCATGATTAATGTGTGTATTATACCACTAGCATACAAAGAATGGCAATTGAAAATAAACAGTTTGAAAAATATAATTTATTCAGAAAATAGTTAAAAAGGGGGATACAAAATGGAAGCATTATTTAAACAAATAGTAAAGCATAAAAAAATAATTATTAGTATCTTTTCAATTGCAGTTATAGTATGTGCAATTTGTAGCAAATTTGTATCTGTAAATTATGATATGAATGATTACCTTCCAGATGGTTCTGCATCAACTACTTCATTAGAAGTTATGGAAGAGGAGTTTGGAAGTGGAATACCTAATGCTAGAGTAATGGTATCAGATATAAGTATACCAAAAGCATTAGAGTTAAAAGATGAATTAAGTAGTATCGATGGTGTACAAGAAGTTACATGGCTTGATGATGCAGTAGATATAACCAAACCAATACAAACATTAGATTCAAAGACCGTAGAAGATTATTATAAAGATAATTCAGCATTATTTTCAGTTACAATTAGCGAAGATAAAAGAATTAGTGCTGTAAATGAAATTAGAGAATTAATTGGTGATGATAACTCTATGTCTGGTGCAGCAGTAAATACTGCTACAGCAACACAATCAACAACAAAAGAGGTAAGTAAAATAATATTATTTATAATTCCTATTTGTTTAGGTATCTTATTAATTACTACTACATCATGGATAGAACCAATACTGTTTATGTTAACAATAGGCGTAGCAATAATGTTAAATAGAGGGACAAACCTTTTATTTGGAGAAGTTTCATTTGTAACAAATGCAGCAGGAAATGTTCTACAACTTGCAGTTTCAATGGACTATGCAATTTTCTTATTACACAGATTTTCTGATTACAGAAAAGAGGGATTTGAAAATGAAGAAGCAATGGTAAAAGCATGTGTTAATTCTGTAGGTTCTATTTTTTCAAGTGGTATAACAACTGTTATAGGATTTGCAGCTCTTATATTAATGAGATTTAAAATAGGACCTGATATGGGAATAGTTATGGCTAAGGCAATAGTATTTAGTTTGATTACAGTTTTAGTTTTATTACCAGTAATAACTTTATATGCTTGCAAACTTATTGATAAGACAACGCATAAATCTTTAGTGCCTGAATTTAATGGATTTGCCAAAGTTGTATATAAACTTATGATTCCAATGATTATATTATTTAGTATTACTATAGTGCCTTTTAGATTAGCACAAGCTGAAAATAGTTTTGATTATGGGTCTTCAAAAATATTTAATGAAACTACTAAATTAGGGAGCGACACAGTAAAAATTGAAGATAAATTTGGTAAATCAAATACGTTAGTTTTAATGGTACCAAGAGGTGATTTTGCAACAGAGACAAAATTAAGTAATGAACTAAGAGAAATTAAAGAAGTTTCTTCAATTATATCTTATGTAGATAATGCTGGAGCAGAGGTTCCTACAGAATATGTTAATGAAAGCATATTAAGCAAGTTACTTTCAGATAATTATAGTCGTATGGTTATTACAGTATCAACAGATTTTGAAGGTGATGTGGCTTTCAATACAGTAGAAGAAATAAGAGAAATAGCTAAAAAATATTATTCAGATAAATATTACTTGGCAGGGGAAAGTGTTAGTACTTATGATTTAATGGACACTGTTACTGCAGATAATGTGAGGGTTAATGCAATTGCTATTGGAGTTATATTTATTGTTCTTTTAATAGCATTTAAGTCACTTCTAATTCCGATAATTTTAGTATTAGCTATTGAAACAGCAATATGGATTAATTTAGGAATACCTTATTTTGCAGGAAATAACCTTCATTATATAGCTTATTTAATTATAAGTTCTGTTCAGCTAGGAGCTACAGTTGATTATGCAATATTACTTTCTAATAGATATATGGAATATAGAAGAGAGGTTAATAAGAAAGAAGCATTATTAAATACAGTTTCAGCTGTTTCTTTATCTATTATTACTTCAGCTACAATTTTAACATTAGCAGGTTTATTGCTAGGTGTAATATCAACACATGGCATTATAAGTCAATTAGGTTCATTAATTGCAAAAGGAACTATTTTATCAACAGTTATAGTTTTATTTGTAATCCCAGGACTTTTATATTTATTAGATAAACCAATTCAAATGACAACAATAAAAGCTAATTTTAAAAATGGTAAAAAAGATGTAAATAATGAAAATGTAAATGAAGAAATACTAGTTAAGGAAATGTAAGAAGGGAGTTTTTTATATGAAAAAGAAAAAAATAATAACTATGATTTTAGCAGCAACTATTGCTAGTAATAGCATTGCACCTATATGGGCCTTTGCAGATACTAACAATTTAAATAAGGTAAATACAGATAAAGAGGAAGTTATATATATAAATTTAAATAATGATGGAACTGTTGAGGGAGCATATGCAGTTAATATATTTGACAATGAAAATGTAGTGGATTATGGAGACTATGTTTCAATAAGAAATATGAATACTGTTGATGAATTAGAATATAATGACGGACAAGTTACAGGAACTAATTCTGCAGATAAATTATATTATGAAGGAGTATTAGAAAATATAGAAATCCCTTGGAATATAGAACTTAAATATTATTTGGATGGTAAAGAAGTAACATCAAATGAAATTGCTGGTAAAAGTGGTGCTTTAGAAATAAAGTTAGATATTAGCGAAAATAAAAAATGTGATTCAAGCTTTTTTGAGAATTATGCATTACAAACAACACTTTTGTTGGATTCTGATAAATGTAAAAATATTAAAACAGATGGAGCGACTATTGCAAATGTAGGTAGTGATAAACAATTATCATATATAATTCTGGCAGGAAAAGGTGCAGAAATTAGTATAAAAGCAGATGTAGAAGATTTTGAAATGGATTCTATAGCTATAAACGGAGTTAAACTTAATCTTAATGTTGATGTGGATAATAAAGAATTAATGGACAATATTACAGAACTGCAAAATGCAATATCAGAGGTAAATTCAGGAGCGAGTTTATTAAGTGATGGAACAGTAACGTTAAAGGATGGAGCAGGAGAATTAAATAATGGAATTACTTCTCTTGATTCAGAAATAAATTCTTTAAACACAGGAATCACACAAGTAGAAGATGCACTTAAAACATTAAATAGTAAATCAGAATCATTAGTATCAGGATCAAGCGAAGTTTCAAATGCATTAAATCAAATTTCAGATGCATTAAATGATGTTAATGTATCTTCAGAAAATATATCAGCTTTAGTTGAAGCATCATCTTCTATACAAGGTGGAATTGATAGCTTAGTCCAAGGAATAGCTGATTTACAAGCAAGCGCTAATTATGAAGCGTATAAAAATTTAATGTTATCAAATGGCGCAGATATTGACTTATTACAAAATAGTAATGCTTCTACAAGTGAAGCACTTAAGAACCAAATTGCTATGTTACAAGCAAATAAAGAACAATTATTAGCAGCTGGAGTAGAAGCAGCAGACCAACAAATTATTACTATTGATACTCAAATTGAATTATTTACTCAATTAATAACATTATTACAAGGAAATAATGCAGTAATGTATGGAACAGAGAGTTATTTAAATTCCATTTCTAATGGAACATCTAACTTATTAAATGGAGCAACTGAATTACAAGTAAAATATGCTGAATTTAATAAAGCTATAGAAAATCTTACAACTACATTAAATGGATTAGTGTACAACATGTCTACATTATCTTCTGCTATAAATACATTAGTTACAGAATATAGTGCATTAGACCAAGGAATTAATGATTATACAAATGGGGTACAAGCATTACTTAATGGATATTCACAAGTTGTAAATGGAGCAACAACATTAGTAAATGGTACTTCAGAATTAAAAAGTGGAGCAGAGACACTAGTTTCAGGTACAGAAACTTTAGCTGATAAAACTACTGAATTATCAGAGGGAACTACTGAATTAAATAATCAAACAAGCGATTTAGATACACAGGTTACAGATAAAATTAATAATATGGTTGATGAATTATCAGGAAATTCAGATGAGGTTATATCATTTGTATCAAATAAAAATACAAATGTAAAATCTGTTCAATTTGTTATTAAGACACCAGAAATTCAAAAGGAAGAAGTTGAATATACAGAAACAGCAGAAGAAAGTTTAACACTATGGGAGAAAATTCTTAACTTATTTAAGTAGAAAAAGATTTAAAGATTATCTATAAAAATACTTTTTATTAGTTTTAATTAATAGCCAAACACTTTATAGTAATAATCTTAATATCATTATAAAACTAAATATATAATAAAAATAACCTATAGAGAAAAGTTTAGTAATAACTTATTCTATAGGTTATTTTTATGTAATTGAGTAATAATAAATCATTTACTTGTTATTTCATTGTTGAAGATTGAAGGAAAAATTGAGTGTTTTCGTAATTATAAATTAATTTTGAAACATTAAATAATACTCCAGAAGATAGATATATTTGTTCTAATATAAACATTGCTGGATCCCCAGTATTTAATTCTAATAGATTAGCAATATTAGTATCTAATTTTTCCAAGTGTAAATATCTATCAGAAAATCCTAGGTTTAAGTTTAGCGCAGTTTCTAGATATTCGAAAATTGATCCTTTAGCAATTTCCTTAGTAAGATATGGAACTATGCTTTTTTTATAATAAGCTTCTTCATAGCACATAATTTTACCATCTATATATCTAAGTCTTTTAACAAGATAAACCTCATCAATAATATTACATTCAAGCAGTTCAGCAATTTCTTCATCAGCATGTATAAGATCAAATTCTAATACTTTTGCTGTTATAGTAAATTCTTTTAATGTACTGGTAAAGCCTTGCGTTGTATTTAGGTCTATATAGCCACTACGATTTCTTCTTCTAACAAAAATTCCACTTCCTTGCACTTGATAAACTATTCCTTTAGATACTAAAGATTCTATAGCTTTAACAATGGTACTTTTACTTACTTTATAGTCGGAAGCAAAGTTTTCTACTGTAGGCAATTTTGTTCCTTGTGGAAAATCATTACTATAAATATAGTTTTCTATTTCGTTTGCAATTTGTTGATATTTTAGCATTTTTACTCCCTTGTCTACTTAACATATTTATATTTTCAGTATAGCATAAACAATATTTAAATTAAATATGAGAAAATGTTTTCAAAAAAACTGTTGACAAATTGTACTGGTATAATTATAATGTGAATATACAATTTAATTATTAAGGTATAAAAATATTGTTGTGGGGGATTGGAAAAATGTCAAAAACAATTCGTGATTATGAAAAACTAGCGGTAGATATAATAGAAGCCGTTGGAGGAAAAAATAATATTATTAAAGCATCAAGATGTGCCACAAGACTTAGATTAGTCTTAAAAGAAACAACTAATGAAGCAAAAGAAAAGGTTTCCGGACTTACTGGAGTAATAACAGTAGTTGAAAATGGAGGACAATTCCAAGTTGTTATAGGAACTCATGTAGGAAAAGTATTTGATAAGGTTGCAAGTGAGCTTAACTTAGATAGTAATGCTATAGAAGAAGATGCTCCAAAGGCAAGTGTTTTAAATAGAATAATTGCAACAATGTCAGCTGTGTTTGCGCCATTTATATATATCCTAGCAGCTGCTGGTATATTACAAGGTACATTGATATTAATTAATATGGTAAACCCATCATTTTCAAATACAGGTACTTATGAAGTATTAAGCTTTATGTCATGGGCACCATTTACATTCTTACCAATATTCATAGCTGTTACAGCATCTAAACATTTTAAAACTAATATGTTTATTGCAATAGCATGTTGTGCAGCATTAGTAAGTCCAGATTGGGCAGCAATAGCAGGAAGAATAGCAGATGGAGAAAGTATTAGATTCTTAGGTATTAGTTTAGCAGAAACAACTTATACATCATCAGTATTACCACCATTATTCTTAGTATGGATATTATCTTATGTTGAAAGATTTGTAGAAAAGAAATTACCAGAGGTAGTTAAATCTTTATTTACACCATTAATTTGTTTTGTAGTTATGGTTCCACTTACTATATTAGCAATAGGACCTTTATCAGATGGATTAGCTACAGCAATTGCAAATGGATATAACTATTTATATGATTTAGCACCAGCAGTTGCAGCAGCAGTTATCGGTGGATTATGGCAAGTAGTAGTAATTTTTGGAGTGCACTGGGGAGTTACACCAATGTGTTTAGCAAACTATGATATGTACGGAAGAGATACATTCCAAGCGTTCCAAACTATGGCAGTTATAGCTCAAACAGGAGCAGTTTTAGGAGTATTTATAAAAGCTAAAAGTATGGCAACAAAGAATATATCTTTATCAGCTGGTATTACAGGATTATTTGGTATCACAGAACCAGCAATATATGGAGTAAACTTAAGATTTAAGAAACCGTTTATATGTGGATGTATAGCAGGGGCTGTAGGTGCAGTTGTAGGTTCATTCTTTAATATAGCTTACTATGCTTATGCAGGTCTTCCAGGATTATTAACAGTTGTAAATGCTATTACTCCAGATAATTCAAGTTCATTTATAGGAATGTTATTAGGAGCAGCTATATCATTCTTTGGTGCAATAATACTAGTTCAAGTAGTAGGTATTGGAGAAAAGGTAGAGGATGTTCAAAAAGAAGCTAAAAATGTTAAGAGTGAAGAAGTTAATCCAGTTTTAACTGCTGGAAATAGAGAAATAAAAAGTCCTTTAGCAGGTAAAGTAATAGAATTAGCAAAAGTTAATGATCCAGTATTTTCATCAGGAGCTATGGGTAAAGGTATAGCAATAGAACCAAATGATAATAAAGTATATGCGCCATTTAATGGAACTGTAGAATTTGTTGCAGAAACAAAACATGCTATAGGTTTAAAATCAGAGGATGGAGTAGAAGTATTAATTCATGTTGGAATGGATACTGTAAAAATGAATGGAAGAGGATTTGATGTTAAAATAGCAGCAAATTCAAAAGTTAAAGCAGGAGATTTACTATTAGAGTTTGATAGAAGTGCTATAGAAAAAGAAGGATATTCTTTAATTACACCTGTTGTAATAACTAATAGTGATTCTTATGATCACAACACATTATGTGTAGATCAAGAAGTTAAAAATGGAAAAGCAATAATTAATCTAAAAGAATTAAGTATACAATCATAGTAAAAAACGAAGTACAAAATATACGAAATAAAGGAGAATAATTATGAATAAGTTACCAAATGACTTTTTATGGGGAGGAGCTTTTGCTGCTCATCAATTTGAAGGCGGATGGAACGCTGGAGGAAAGGGGCCAAGCGTTGTTGATGTAATGACAGCTGGTGCACATGGTGTTCCAAGACAAATAACTGAAACAATTATGGAAGATACTTTTTATCCAAATCATGAAGCAATAGATTTTTATGGTAGATATAAAGAAGATATAGCTTTACTTGCCGGAATGGGAATTAAATGTTTAAGAACTTCAATTGCATGGTCAAGAATATTCCCTAAGGGTGATGAATTAACTCCTAATGAAGAAGGGCTTAAATTCTATGATAATGTGTTTGATGAGTTATTAAAGTATGGAATAGAGCCAGTTATAACTTTATCTCATTTTGAATTACCATTACATTTAGCAAGAGAATATGGTGGATTTAGAAATAGAAAACTTGTAGATTTCTTTGAAAGATTTGCTGAAGTTTGTTTTAAAAGATATAAGAATAAAGTTAAGTATTGGATGACTTTTAATGAAATAAATAATCAAATGGATACTAATAACCCATTATTCTTATGGACAAACTCTGGTGTAACTCTTAAAGAAGGTGAAGATCCAAGAGCAGTTTTATATAAGGTAGCACATAATGAATTATTAGCAAGTGCAAAGGCTGTTATAAAAGGTAGAGAAATAAATCCAGAATTTAAAATTGGTTGTATGGTTTCTCATGTTCCAATATACCCATACTCTTGTAATCCAGAAGATATAATGGCAGCTGAAGAAGCTATGGTGAAAGATTCTTCTTCTTAGATGTACATGTAAGAGGACATTATCCAAGATATGCATTAAAGGAATTTGAAAGAAAAGGCTATGATATAGGAATGCAAGAAGGTGATGCAGAAATATTAAAAGCTGGAACTGTAGATTACATTGGATTTAGTTACTATATGTCAAATGTAGTAAAGTCAGGTGTAACTAATGATAATGGAGAAGTTTCTGTAAATGGATCATTAGAAAACTCTGTAGAAAATCCATATATCAAGTCTAGTGATTGGGGATGGCCAATAGACCCAGTAGGATTAAGATATACTTTAAACCGTATGTATGATAGATATGAATTACCATTATTTATAGTTGAAAATGGTTTTGGAGCACATGATACAGTTGAAGAAAATGAAGAAATCCATGATTCATATCGTATAGATTACCTAGGAAAGCATATAGAAGAAATGAAGAAAGCTGTAAACTATGACGGTGTAGAATTAATGGGATATACTCCATGGGGAATAATAGATTTAGTATCATTCACTACAGGAGAAATGAAAAAGAGATATGGAATGATTTATGTAGATCGTGATAATGAAGGTAACGGAAGTATGAAGAGATTATGCAAAGATTCATATTACTGGTATAAAGATGTTATTCAATCAAATGGAGAAAAGATTGCTGAATAAATTTAGAATTTAAATATAGATTAATATATTTTTAAAACTGACCCAAGACAGAAGAAGGAATCACTTTGATATAAATCAGAGTGATTCCTTAATTTATGTAGATATTTCATAGAGATATATAACAAAAATAAAAATTAAATTTTAAAGTGAATAAATCAAAAATAATTAGTAGCAAAAATTATTTTAAAGCGGGTGAAATTAATGAATGTATTTTTAGCAGAATTTATAGGAGTAACAATATTAATATTTTTAGGTTGTGGTATATTAGCGGGAAATTCATTAAAAAAATCAGGGACATTTAAAATTGGAAGTGTAGCTATAAATTTAGCATGGTGATTTGCTGTTGCAATGGCGGTTTATGCTGTAGGAGATATAAGTGGAGCCCATTTAAATCCAGCAATAACAATAGCTAAGGCACTAATTGGAGACTTTCAGTGGAGATTAGTTCCAGGTTATATATTGGCTCAGGTTTTAGGAGCTATGTTTGGAAGTTTATTAGTATATATTCAGTTTTTACCACATTGGGATAAAACAGAAGATGCTGAGGTGAAATTAAGTATATTTGCTACAGCACCAGCAATAAAAAATAATATTACTAATTTCATAAGTGAATATTTAATTACTTTTATATTAGTATTTTTAATTTTTACTTTAGATAGAAATGAATTTTCAGTGGGAACAAAGCCTTTAGTTATAGGTGGATTAATATTTTCATTAGGAGTATGTTTTGGTGGAGTAACTGGAGCTGCATTAAATCCAGCTAGAGATTTTGGACCACGTTTAGCTCACTTTTTATTACCAATACCAGGCAAGGGAACTTCAAACTTTAAATATTCATGGATACCAATAATAGCGCCTATTATGGGAGGCTGTACAGGTGCAATAGCTAATTTAGCAGTATATGAAGGTATAGTTAATATTAAACTTTATGTAATGTTAATATCTACTATAGTAGTTTTATTTATAATAAAAATGGTTGAGCAAAGCAAAGAAAAAAAGATAAGTTATATGGATAAAGTGGTACAAATTAATATATTTAGTGAAAAATAATCTAATTTATATAAATAAATTTATTATTTATTAAAGTAATATTAGTAAATTAAATTACTTATTATAGAGAATTAAATTGGGTAATATAAAAATGAATTATATTAATAAGATTTAAGAGGTGAATATAATGAGTACAAAATATAAAAATACTAAAAAGAAAATGGCATCTTTAGGACTTAAGAAAGATAATAATGGTAATTATGTTTATATTGACCCAAATGATACTACTTCAGAATTTGTACCAGTAAGAAATAGAAATAAAGAATGTAATAAATAGTTAAAATTAAACTTTAATAAAAAAGGAAATGTATATAATTAATTTTTGTATGCATTTCTTTTTTTATTAAATAAGAATATGCAATATTTTTATAAGCTTTTAATACTATATTAAATTAGAAAAATTTTATTAGTTTTAGATTCAGTAGACCAATGTTTCGAATAGTATAAAGTAACACTATTTAATTTATTCATAGCAATATACGTAGATATTATTAATAAAGGGGGTAATTTATGATTAAATTAATGATTATTAGTGCATTAGTATTATTAATATGTGTTACTTCTACAAAGATATTATATAAATTTGGAGTGCCCATTCTTTTAATATTTATAGTTCTTGGAATGATTTTTGGATCTGATGGCGTTGTTGGTATATATTTTGATAATTATGATTTAGCCAATAAGATTTGCTCTATAGCATTGATATTTATTATGTTTTATGGTGGATTCGGTACTAATTGGAACATGGCTAAACCAGTGGCTATTCCATCTATATTTATGTCATCAATAGGAGTGATTTTTACAGCTGGACTAACGGGAATATTTTGTTTTTTAGTATTTAAAACAACGCTTTTAGAGGGATTACTTATAGGCTCCATAGTTGGGTCTACAGATGCGGCTTCTGTTTTTGCTATATTAAGATCTCAGAGATTAAATCTTAAGGGATCAATTGCTTCTATATTAGAAATAGAAAGTGGAAGTAATGATCCATGTGCATACATGCTTACAATAATAATATTAGAATTAATGTCTAGTGGGAATTATGGAAATATTATTCCAATGGTGTTAGGACAAATTATAGTAGCAATATTAGTAGCTGTTATATTAGCAAAATTATCTGTTTATTTTTTAAGACATTCAAAGTTTGAAATAGAAAGTTTTTATACTATATTTATAACAGCTATAGCAATACTGTCTTATTCATTAAGTGAATATTTTATGGGCAATGGATATTTAAGTGTTTATATAGCAGGAATTATTATAGGTAATAGTAAAATACCACATAAAAAGAGTATATTTCAATTTTTCGATGGTATATCATGGCTTATGCAAATAATGTTGTTCTTTTTACTTGGATTATTGGCTTTCCCATCAAGGATACCATCAGTAATGATTAAAGGTATATCAATTTCAATATTTATGATTTTAGTAGCAAGACCAATTGCAACATTTAGCATTTTAAGTTGGTTTAAGATACCTAAAAAACAACAACTTTTTATATCATGGGTAGGTATAAGGGGAGCAGCATCAATAGTTTTTGCAATATTTGCTGAAACTTATGGAGTGTTAATAGATAATGATATTTTTCATATAATATTTTTTATAGCTTTATTTTCAGTAGCAGTACAAGGAACGGTTATACCTAGATTGGCTAAAAAACTTGATTTGATAGATAATGAAGAGTCTGTTTTAAAAACATTTAATGATTATAAGGAAGATAAGAGTACAAAGTTAATAGAGTTTACAATTGATGAACATAATAGTATTGCCAATAAGACTATTATGGATGCCAATATACCAGAAGATATTCTTGTTGTTATGATAAAGCGTAAGGGGGATGTCTTTGTACCAAATGGTTCAACAGAAATTCTTCCAGGTGATACATTAGTGCTATCAGGTAATAAACTTAAACATTTTAATGAATATAAAGAGGGAAAGAGTACGACTTTAACAGAGGTTGCAGTAGAGAAAAGCAATGATATAGTTGATAAATCAATAAAAGAGGCTAATATACCAGATGATGTTCTTATAGTAATGATAAAACGTAATGGAGAGGTAATAATACCAAATGGAAGCACAGTAATTCTTGATGGAGATATATTAGTTATAACGGCAAATAACGAGGAAGAAATAGATAGTTTAATAATATAAAATAGCAAATAATTAAATTAATATATATTAAGGTAAAAAAATAAAAGCTAGAAAGTAACCAGCAATAAACTTTTTAGCTTTTAACTACATATTCAACTTAAATATAATAAGTAGAGAATATTAAAGTAAGGAAGAGTATAATGCTGAAGAATTAATATATTTAGTAAATATAATAAATCCTACTATATTTATCTACTTTAAAATAATTTCAAAAGTATTATAATTTAAATAGATAATAATAATTATTAAATAATAGTTTAAATCGGTTATGTAAATAGAGGGAATATTATGGATGAAGCTAAAATAATTGAAATGATAAAAACAAACCCTATGGGAATAAGAAATATAAATAATCCTACTAATGAAATGAAATTAATAGCCTTAGACAAGAATGGTCTTTTATTAAGATATATAACTAATCCAACAAAAGAAATGCAAGAGTTGGCTATGAAGAGGAATGTTAGAGCAATTGAATATATAAATGAACCTACAGAAGAAATGATGATAAGAGCAGTTGAAGCTGGATGGACTAATTTGAGTTATATTAAAAATCCAAGTGAAGACGTAATTAAAATAGGAATAAAGCAAAGAGGATGGGCAATTCAATATGCAAAAGATCCAAGTGAAGAATTGCAATTAATGGCAATAAGGCAAGATTATGATTCAATAAAGTATATAAAAAATCCTTATGAAAGTGTACAAGAAGAAGCAGTAAAGATAAGTTATGATGCATTAAGATATATAAAATCACCTAGCTACAATGCAGAAATTATTGCTATTAAAAATAATGAATCAGCAGTTAGATTTGTAAATAATTTAAATAAGGAAAAAATATTAAATTTCTTTAAGGAGAATATTTTAGTAATTAAATATATATCTAAAAGTGTGTTAAAAGAAATACCTAAAGAAGAAATAAAGGAAGCATTAAAAGAAGTATTATCAAAAGATGATATTGAAGAAAAATATGTTAGAGATTTTTTAAATTGTAATCTTATAAGTGTAGATAGTGAGTATATACCTATAGATAAGATGATGTTTATTTATGAATATGGAAGTAAAAAGGCGAAAAAGATAGCTGTAGATGAGAAACTAAAGATAATATAAAAGTAATTATATATGGTTAGATATTAAATAGCATGTAAAAATAGAGTCTAAAAATCAAGCGAAATATAGATGGTATAGTTTAATAAACCTTAAACTTATGGAGGAAAAGAAATGAATTTTATAGATACGTTAAAAAGTGTTGAATTAGTATTAGCTACTGGAGAAGTTCCATTAGTAGTAGGGGAAAGTGGAATAGGAAAAACAGCATTAGCAAGGGATATAGCAAGAAAAAATTCTTGGAGCTTTGTTGTTATTGATGGAAATTTACTTAAAGAAGGAGAGATAGGGGGACTACCTACAGTAGAATCTTATGTTGCAGTGGACTCTATAGGTAATAAGGTTGAAAAAAAGACAACAATATATGCAGTTCATACAAAATTAAGGGAAATAGATGAAGAAATAGCTAAAGGAAAAAGTGTGCTTTTATTTATTGATGAAATAAATCGTTGTGAGCATACAGTACAACAAGAGCTTATGAACTTAATATTAAATAGAGAGATAAATGGATATAAGCTACATAAAGACGTAAAAATATTAGCTGCAATGAATCCATCAAGTAAATATGGTTCAGATTTTAATTATCAAGTTGTAGATATGGATGCGGCTCAAGAAAATAGATTTGTATGGCTTAATATGGAAAGCGATCATACAGCTTGGTTAAAATGGGCAATGGACATTGGAATAGAACAAAAGGTTATAGAGTTTATTTCTACATTCCCTGAATATTTACATAAAGTAAATGAAGATGATGTAAGAGCTACACCAAGAAGCTACGAAAGACTTTCAAAGACTTTTAAGATTTATAAAGATAAAATAGATGAAATCCCAAGAGAAGTATTTGTAAATGTCATAAAAGGAAATGTAGGAAAGCTAATTGCAGAAGAATTTATAAGTTTTGTTGAAGCAAATCAAAAACCGTTAATATCCTTTGAAGATATTTTTTCAGGAGATGTTCTTAGCGAAGAAGTTATAGAAAAAATTAAAGGTGAAAGTCATACAAGGCTTTATTTAACTGCGATGAATACTTTAAAAGCTTTAGAAAATAATATTCAAGGTTATAATGATGAAAAAAGTTATTATATTAATAGATTCATAGAATTTATAAAGAAGTATCCTATAGATTTAATGGTTGGAATAATGAAAGATATGAAAAATAGTTATCCTGAAACTTATAAAGTAGCTTTAGAAAATGAAAAGTTTGTAGAAGCATATTTTGAATCCTATAGTCAAATAAGGGGATAGTATATGGAAAGTTATTTTGAAAAGCAAAAAAAGGAACTTTATGAAAATATAAATGAAATTGTTAGCAGTGCAGCTATGTTTAAAGCAAAGCGTAATAGAGAAAGCTTTGATGCTGATGTACCACAAGAGTTTAAAGAGAAATTTTTTAGCCTTATAAGTAAAGTTAATTTAAGTTTAATGGAAGATAAGGATAACTTTTATGGGTATTTTTTATTCCAGATGGAAAAAGAGATAAGATTTGATATAAGTAGTCCTACTGGTGTTAACTTTAAAAATGCTAAGTATGTTATATATTTTAACCCAATAATATTTTTGCAACTTGATATAAAACAAATGGAAAGTACAATTAAACATGAAATTCATCATATATTATCTATGCATTTAGTAAGAGCAAAGGAATTAAAGGGAAAATACAGCACATTAGCAATTAATTTAGCTATGGACATAGTAGTGAATCAATATTTAAATAATTTGCCACCATATGCAACTACATTAAGAGGTGTAAATACAAAATATTCATTGAATCTGGAGCCATATAATACTTTTGAATATTATGCAGAACAAAATTCAAAATGAATTAGATTTGTTAGAGGATGATGATGAAGGTGAAGAAGATGATACTAGGATAGATGAAAATATAGAAAATCAGTATAATCCAGAAAACACTCATGATATTTGGGAAGAAAATAGTGTGCTAGATGAAAAAACTCTTAAAGACTTTACAGATAAATTTATTAGTAATGCAGAAAAAGGACAAATTCCTCTTCACATAGAAGGTATGATAGCATCTCTTAGAAAAAGTAATAGTGAACTACCTTGGAACCTATATCTTAAAAGGTTAATGGGAACAGTGGAAAGTTAATAAAAAGAAAACTATAACAAGAAGGAATAGAAGACAACCTAATAGACTAGATTTAAGGGGAGAACTTAGAAATCACAAAGCAGAAATAGCAGTTGCTATTGATATAAGTGGTAGTATAAGTGATGAAGAATTTAAGCAAGCAATTAAGGAAGTACTTTCTATAGTGAAAAATTATAATCATGAAATTACAATTATAGAATGTGATAAAGAAATTAAGCGTGCCTATAAAGCTAAGTCTATGAAAGATGTAAAGGATAGGATATCATCAGGTGGTGGAACTAGATTTACTCCTGTCTTTGAATATGCTAATAATAAAAATATAAATTTACTAATATATTTTACTGATGGAAAAGGTGAAGATAAATTAAGGGTAATACCTAGAGGATATAAGACGTTATGGGTTATTTCAGGTAGAGGAGATACACTTTCCTTAAAAGAACCATATGGTGCTATTAAAAAGTTAAGTAAAGTTGAAATAAAAGATACTACGGTAGATATGAAAGATGTTAGAACTGATGGATATTCAATGAATAATCAAGAACCAATTTTTTAATAATAAAATATAAAAGGAAAAGAGGAGTAAGTTATATAAGTGGAGTAGTATTATCAGTTGATGGAGCTACTGTAATTTAATATAATGTAAGTTAGATATAATGAAATTAGTGTAAAAATAAGATTGTACCAATTAAGGTGCAATCTTATTTAATTTGGAGGATTTACTTTGGATAAGACATACATGTTTGATAACTATATATCAATAGGACGTAATTTTATGACTGAAAAAAACTATTTAAAGGCTTTGAAATTTTTTAAGAAAGCATATGAATGTAAAGACGGAAAAGAAGATATAGATTTAATTTTAGATTTAGCATTTTTATATGATAAAATAGCACATTTTGATTTAGCTGAAAAAATGTATAGAAGAGTACTAGAACTTGATGATACTAACGCTATTGCGTATTATGGCTTAGGAATTATTTATGATGATGATGAAATGTATGAAGAAGCAATTGAGTATTATAAAAAAGCAATAGAGAATGATAATAAATATGAAAAGGCATATTTCTTTTTAGCTAATGCTTATGATGAATTAGGTAATAAGAAAGAGGCTATAAAAAATTATAAAGAAGTTTTAAAACTAAATCCAAAAGATTTATGGGCAAATGCTAATTTAGGATGTATTTATGATGAATTAGAAGATACAAAGCTTGCTTTATAATATATGAAAAATGCACTTGAAATAGATAGTAAACACTTTAGAATTTTATTTAATATGGGGGTATTTAACAAAAAGTTAGGTAATTTAGATTTAGCAGAAGAATATTATAAAAAATCAATAGAAGAAAATCCATATTATCCATATAGTTATTTAAATTATGCTGTAATGTATAGAGCAAAAGAAGATTATAAAAGAGCTATCGAAATAATAAATAAAGGTATAGAAGAAAATGAAGATGAAGGTTTTTTATACTATAATAGAGCGTGTTTTTATGTAGCTATTAATGAGCTAGATTTAGCTTTAGAAGATGTTCTTAAATCTATAGAATTAAATGATTTTTTTGAAGACTATATGAAAAAAGATGAGGAACTTGATGGTATAAGAAATTTAGAAAAATATAAAAAAATGTTTTAAATATTTAATTTGTGAATATGTGTATGGATACAATTGCATAAAATACCATTTTAGGTATAAAATTTATTTGAAGTTTTATAATTAAAAGGGGGTAATTATTATGAATGCACAAATAAGATTTAAAAAATTAATTCAAACAGCATTACTTGCAGCATTGTGCTTTGTATCATTTACTTATTTACAAATTAAAATTCCTATGCCAGGTGGAGATGCAACTTCACTTCACATTGGAAATGCTTTTTGTGTTTTAGCAGCTTTACTACTTGGGGGATGGTATGGTGGACTTGCTGGAGCAATAGGTATGACAATTGCAGATTTACTTGACCCAGTATATATAACAGTAGCACCAAAAACATTTGTATTAAAATTATGTATTGGTTTAATAACAGGATTAATTGCACATAAAATTGCTAAGATTAGTGAAAGTGATGATAAGAAATATATTTTAAAGTGGAGTATTATTTCATCAATTGGAGGATTAGCTTTTAATGTAATTGCAGATCCTATTGTTGGATTTTTTTATAAGCAATATGTTTTAGGACAACCACAAGATGCTGCTGTTATTTTAGCAAAATTAAGTGCAGTAACTACATTTGTAAATGCGGTAGTATCTGTAATATTAGTTGCAATTATTTATAATGCAATAAGACCAATTTTAAAGAAATCAGGTTTATTATTACCTGTTTAATATTAAGAGTAATAAAATGTACTTACAGAGTTTTGTAAGTACATTTTTTATATTTAAAATACTTTATTATTTGAATTTTATTTACAAATTAAAAATGTATATTTGTTTTAGTAACTATTTTAAGATATAACAAAGTATGATTAGTAAGTCCAATAGCAGTGATGTTTGTAGATTTAAAATATAGTTTTTTCATGTATTATGAGTAATATTATGGAACTTATATATACTAAATATATAAATTAAAATTTACTACTAAATAAATTAATACTTTAAATTTACATAAAATTAGAATTTGAGTTACATGAGGTGATATTAGTGTTAAATAAAATATCAAGACGATTAAATCTCATAATAATATTAGTTATTATTTTAATAATTAGCTTTACTTCTACAACATCTAAAATATATAATGCAGAGAAAATTAATAGTTATAAAGTAGATACAACTTGGATAACTGATAAACCAATAGCACATAGAGGTTTACATAATAAGATATATCCAGAAAATTCAATGGCAGCTTTTAATAATGCAATAAAAAATGGATATCCAATAGAATTAGATGTTAATTTTACAAAAGATATGAATGTAGTAGTTATTCATGATAATAATCTAGAGAGATTAACTGGAGTTTCTAAAAAGGTTAAAGATGTTACATATAATGAATTAAAAAATTTAAAGATATTAAATACAGAGCAAAGTATTCCATTATTTAAGGATGTCCTAAGGCTTGTAGATGGGAAAGTACCTATATTAATAGAGATAAAAGGCTGTGAAAATATCAGTGCTCTTTGTTGTGAAGTTAATAATATACTTCAGGGGTATAAGGGAGACTTTGCAATTCAATCCTTTGATAGTAGCGTTATTACATGGTACTCAAAAAATGTACCAGAAGTTAAAAAAGGTATTTTAATAAATGATATTAATGATGAAGGATCTTTGAAAAGTTATAAGAAAATTATTTCTAATACTTATGATAAAGCAGATTTTATATCAATTAACATAAATAGTTTAGAAGACAAAAGAATTCAAGATTTAAGAAAGACGGGATATACAATAATATCATGGACAATACAAAGTGAAGATAAAAAACTAAAAGCTAAAAATTATTCAGATAATTATATATTTGATAATGATAAAATATAAAAGATTTAAGAGTTCAATTGTAAAGGGGTGATATAATCACCCCTTTAATAATTCATCAGTGGATAAAATAACAGTTCCATTAATATTAGAAAAAGTTTCTGTTATTTTACTAGTAGCATTTTGGGTTCCAGGTAAAAATGATAATTTTATATCATAATTTTCAACTATGGTCATTTCTTGTATAATCCAGTTATTATCAATAGTTACATACATTATTATACTATTAAAAATAGGTGTCTCAACACTACCAGAGGATGTCATTATCTCATTAACATATGCTTTTGTAGCAAGAAGAGGATTTAAAGAGAATGAAAGTGTATATAAGTTATTATCTTTCTTTTCAATATGTTTAGAAAGAATAGTATTAGAATCAACTATATATCTAATAAAAGCAGTGGGCAATCCACCATATCGTTTTCTATATTCATCTTTAGATATTATTTCAGACTTACCATTCCAAGAGGCAGTGTCCTTAGAAATATGAGTTCCTTGTAAAATAGTAATATCATTACCATTATAAAAAATTCTATTAGCTAGTTGTTTAAAAATACTATAGCTTATAGCTTCAGAAAAATAATTTTCACCATCATACTTTTTACTTCCCTTAATACTTTGAGAAAATCCAGATGCTTTTATATAACCTGTACTTTCAGACGTGAAAGATTTGGAACTTAATAAATAATATCTTGCTATTTTAAAGTTAGTTAAGGCATCATAATTTGAAGGAGTTTTGGATGAAAAATCATCAGATTCTATTTCCGGAGGAATAGGATTATCTTCAATATTTTTTATAGAATTTAAATTTATACTACAATTAATAGAGGTAGAAGAAAGGAAAACTACACAAATAAAAGTTATAAAAACTCTTATTAAAAATTTTTTTTGATTTGACAAATTAACTCGCCTCCAAGATTTTATAATAGGTATGAAGCATAGTTTAGCATAACGAAAATATTATATCAAGTAATTAGAAAATGGTTTAATTTAAATTATAATTTAGTAGTTATTCTTATGTATTTAAAGTAAAGAGCACCTAGCAAGATTAAATATTCTTACTAGGTGCTCTTATTATAGTATTTAATTTATATTAGGTATAAGATTATTTAAATATAGCTATATGCTTACCTTGAGGCTTTTCTATATCCAGCAGCAATAGCTTCATCTTCACTATTAAAAATAACAAGATAGTTAGAATCAGCCATATTTTCATAATCTCTTTGGCCAGGACAGTGATAAATTTTAGATTTAGAATTTCCTCTTATGACAGTTGCTACATCAGAATTATTATCAGAATCATTATTAATATTTGAACTAGTGCTATTAGAAGTACTTGAATCATTAGTTGAATCAGTTGATGAATCAGTATTTATTATTTCTTCACCACTAAGGGCACTATTACCAGTTGCATAATCTATTGTAATTCCAGGTTGTATGTTATAAACAAATACGTTGAATTCAATACCTTCACCATCATCTTCTACAGATTTTGCTTCCATTTGAACGCCTGTAGCAACAAGATTATTTCCTTCAAATACTGGTGTAACTCTATATAAGACATGATTATTTGTTTCTTTTATATAGTCAGCAACCATATTTTCAAATGGTAACATTCCTTCAACATTAAAGTATCTTGTACCAGTAATTAAGTTTTCTTTATTTGCATTTTCAGCAGTTAATTGGAAACCAATTAAATGAGATCTATTATATAGGTATTTTCCACTTATGATATCATATTTAACTGATTGCCAACCGCTAGGTTTAACTGAACTTATAGATTCTCTGTTTTCAGTAGGCATTAAATCAGTTCCTATATTTGCAAAGGCAACACCACATCTTCCTAAACTATCTAATGGGCTATATTCTTCAAAGGAAGTAGTTGTTAAATCAGAGTCAGAAAAGTTAGGAACATTATCATTTAAAACTACATAGTCATTTCCAGAGTATGCTGGAATATCAGCAATATCCGTATTAAGTTTATTACCATTTTCATTAGAATTAGATGAAGGTACATTATTAGAAGAAGAGTCTTCAACTACTTGTCCACCATTTGTAGTAGAAGGAATATCAATTGTAGAACAACCAATAAATGTATTTAGGCATAGGAATACGCCTAAAAGAACAATTGTTAAATTTTTTAGTTTAAATAAATTTTTCATTATTATATTCTCCTATAAGTTTCTTTTGTTATTTTTTCATGAGATGAACCTACAAAATCTTCAGAATTTATTAATTGCCAAGAATTATTTTTTAAATCAATATCAAAGTATAAATCTGAAGGATAAAGTCTATTCCATTTATAAATAACTAAAGTATTAATTTTATTTTCATAATTAAATAATGATTTGTTTTCAACTAAACAGAAGCTAGTTTCATCACATTCATTAAGAAAATCCTCACAAACTTTAATATTTCCAGTATCAATATCTTTATATAATTTGTAGGAATATTCATTCATAAAAAGATTAGTGTCTTTAACTATATCCTTTATACTATTTCTAAGTATCTTATCTTGACTTTGTCTTCTTTTGTTAAACATCATTCCATTTTTATCATCTAAACAAACAATTATATTCATAGGTTACCTCCTTCTTTTACTCTTTGTATTATATCAAAAATATTAAAATATAGTCATATATATATTTATATTTTAAATTAATGATAGAAAAATTTTATGTGACATATAAATATAAAGTTTTATGTTAAAATAATATTAAAATTACTTAAGTATTAGGGATGTAGTATTTAAATGCAATAATAAATATTAAAATACAGATAAATTAAGTGATAAAACAACTGAAAATATAGAGACTTGGAGAGGGATTTTGATGAATACAATAATATATTTAACTAGACATGGACAAACTTTATGGAATATAGAGAAAAGATTGCAAGGAAGAGGAAATTCACCATTAACAGAAGATGGAATAGAAAGAGCTAAAGAACTGAGAGATAGAATTAAAGGAATGAATATAGATGTTATATATTCAAGTCCAATAGAAAGAGCACTTAATACTGCAAATATAATTAAGGGTGATAAAAATATAGAAGTAATAACTGATGATGGTCTTATGGAGATGTGCTTTGGTGATTATGAAGGAAGAAGAACAGATGAAGTTATGAAAGAAAATCCTAGTTGGGATATAGGTCTTATTATGAAAGGTAATACTATATTATCTGCACCTAATGGAGAAAATTTAGCAGAAGTTAGGGATAGAGTATCAAAAACTATGGATAGAATTATAGAAGAAAATAGGGGTAAAACTATTTTAATAGTAGCTCATGGAATAACTCTTAAGGCTTTGATGTATTATTTCAAAGATGATGAAGTAAATGATGAAGTTATGGGACAAGCAACTTTAACTAAAATAAATATAGATGAAAATAATAATTTTCATATAGAGTATAAAAATGATAATAGCCATTTTACAGTAAAAGAACAAAAGTTAGGATGGTAAATTCAGATATTGTTATAGAAAATTATTAAAATTAAAGTAATAAATAATATGTAGATTTTATTCTTCATATAACTAGTAAGAAGTGATACTAAATTTGTAGTTAAATTAAAAAAATGAAAACTTAAAAATATTAATAAGTAGAATAAAAATACTATTTCCAAAGAGAAGTTTATTTGGAAATAGTATTTTTTATAATCTCAACTAAATCTAATAATACAAAATCAATTCTATTATTAGCATTAATAACAAAATCGGATTTATCTTTATAACTCATAATATGTAAATTAGTTGTTCTTGTTATCATTGATAGAGTATCATCATTTCTAAAACTCATTCGTTTTTCCATGACATCTACAGGAACATCAAGATAAATGGTAATTGCTTGAGTATTTAAAAGTTCTTTCATTTTAATGGCTCCTTTATCATCTAAAACAATAATTGAGTTACCATTAAGTAAAGATGAGTTTATAGAGTTTAAGCAAGTTCCATAGTAGTTTCCGAAGTTCTCAACATACTCTAAAAAATCTCCGTTATTGATTTTTGATTCAAAATCAACTCTATCATAGAAGTAGTAATCAGTGCCATGGGTTTCGTTTTCTCTTGGATTTCTTGAAGTAGAAGTAATAATTTTTCTAAATGGAGATTTATTTAAATTGTCAATAACTAAATTTAAATTTTCTAACATTGCTAATTTAGAAGAATCATCAACTTGGTTAATTAGATTATTTAAGATAGTAATATCCTTATGAACTAGAAAGTTAGAAATTAAGCTTTTTCCTGCAGCAGATGGCCCAACCAATATAAATAATTTATTCATAATAAACACCTTTTTTAAAATTTTTATAATATATGATTTGTATATTATATCATGTTTTTTTTAGGAAACAATAACTAATGAATAGTAAATTAAATAAAGACTAAGAGGTGCATGATGGAGAGAAAATTATTATATATAAGTGTTAATTCAAAGCCGGAAGAATTATCAGCTTCTAAAACTGTAGCAAGAAAATTTATAAATAGCTTTTTAGAAAAGCATAATGACTTTAAAGTTGAGGAAGTAGATTTATATAAGGAACATATTCCAAGGTTAGAATATCAATATTTTGAAGATAGAAATTGTGTAATTAGTGAAGAAGCTGCGAAGAAATTACCAGAAAAAGATCAAAAGGAAATACGAAGAATAAGAGAGTTATGTGACCAATTTATAAGTGCAGAAATGTATGTTATAGCATCTCCAATGTGGAGTTTATCATTTCCTGCACCATTAAAGGAATACATAGATTGTATAGTTCAAGCTAATAAGACTATTTCTTTTGAAAAAGGTAAAAAACCAAAGGGATTATTAGATGATAAAAAGAGAGCTTTAGTTTATATACAATCTTCAGGTGGTAATATACCATGGGCGCTAGATCCGATAATGGATAAAGGAGAAAATTATATAGCTAAAATAATGAAGACTATTGGTATTAAGCATGTTCAAGAGCTTAAAATAGATGGAACAGGTACAACTGAAGAGGAAAGAGAAAATGCTATAAAAAAAGCTGAAGAAAAAATTGATACAATGATGGTTGATATAGATTTATAAAAAAATATTTGTTTGACAAATATTTTTTATAATATAAACTAAATTTAGTCGAGTAGCAAGAAAGCGTAAATCCAGATATATTTGCGCTTTCTTTTTTGTGTTTAGGTTTAAATGGCTTATAAATATGGTTATGGTAGCTTTCCCAAAAATACTCCTGAGGCAAAGAAAAAGCTGATGGAAATAAATCCATCAGCTTCGAACAGAAAACAAACTTAAAACAGAAAGGAACTGTTTTAAAATCACAAGTAAACAAACAGAATTAATCTGAAAGTTTACTATTTACAACGAGAAATTATATCATAATTAATATGATACAACAATATAAAAAATCATTAAAAAACGTAGCAAAAATAAATTTTATTTAGCTGGTTCCCATTTACAACGAACTGGTGAAACAATAGCTTCATCCTTCTTAAGTTCTTTAAAAGCTTTATCTATATCTTTACGATCAAGTCCTGATAATTTTTCAACTTCACCAGCACTAATTGGCTTTCCAGATTCTCTCATAACATTTAAAATAGTTTCTTTAATATCCATAATAAACCTCCGATGTTAATAATTATTATTAATTAATATTATATATTCATTATAGACATAAATCAATAAATATAATCAATATTAAATTTAATAAATAAAAATATAGTATAATATTATTATAAAATTAGTCTGGTTTATGAAATTTAATAATGTATATTGGAGGAATTATAATGATTACATATAAAAATTTATATGATAATAAGAACATTGAAGTTATAGCAAGTAAAGGTGGAGTCAAGGTCCTTGAGTATAAGAGAGATTTAAGTGTAGATACTCAAAGTGCAATAAATGCATACTTTGCATCAGAAATGAATGTAAGAAAGAGACAAGTGCTAATTGAATTAAATGGAGATGCATACACAATAAGTGCAGGAGCAATGCAATGGACTGCAGGTGCTGTGAAAATGGTAGCAGATGTTAAAGGAATTGGAGATTTTTTTGGTAAAGCAATATCTTCAAAGGTGACAAAAGAATCAGCAATTAAGCCTAAGTATGAGGGTAAAGGACTATTGATGTTAGAGCCAACATATAAACATATACTGCTTGAAGATGTTTCAGAATGGAATGGCTTAGTTCTTGATGATGGTCTTTTTCTTGCATGTGAATCTAAAATAAAACAAAAAGTAGTTGCAAGAACAAATCTTTCTTCTGCAATGCTTGGAAATGAGGGCTTATTTAACTTATGTCTTGAAGGTAATGGGATTGCAGTGTTAGAAAGTCCAGTACCAAGAGATGAACTTATTGAATTTGATTTACAAAATGATGAGGTTAGAATTGATGGTAATTATGCAATTGCATGGTCTAAGTCTTTAGATTTTAGAGTTGAAAAATCAAGTAAAAGTTTAATGGGATCTGCTGTTTCAGGAGAAGGGTTTGTAAATGTATATCGTGGAACAGGAAAAATTCTTATGGCTCCTATAGTATAAGCTATATGAGTTAAATGAAATATATAAATATATTAAATTTAAGAAAGGAGATATATTAGCTTTCATAGCTAATATAATTACAAACTATGATTAAATGGGGGATAATAGCACCAGGAACTATTGCAAATGCTTTTGCTAAAGAAATAAATAATTCACAAGATGGAAAACTTGTAGCAGTATATGGAAGGAATTTAGATAAGGCTAAAAGATTTTCAGAGAAATATAATATAGACAACTATTATAGTGATATAAATGAATTTTTAAATGATGATAATATAGATGCAGTATATATAGCTACTCCGCATAATTATCATATGGAGTATGCTATAAAGTGTATTAGAGCAAAGAAGCATATATTGTGTGAGAAGCCATTTTCATATAATTATAAAACTAGTAAAGAAGTATTAGAGTTAGCAAAGGAAAATAATATATTTATAATGGAAGCATTATGGACTTTATTTTTACCAGCAATAAAGCAAGCTAAAAAATGGATTGAAGAAAATAAAATAGGAAAAGTAAAATTAATAACAGCAAATTTTGGTTTCAAGAGTGAAGAAGATATTAACTCGAGGTTATATAATCCAAATTTAGCTGGAGGAGCATTATTGGATGTTGGAATATACCCAATATTATTTTCTAATTATATAATTGGAGATAAACCAATTGAAATAAAAGCTAATGCAACAATGACTAGAACTAATGTTGATGAAACTGATGCTATTAGTTTTAAATATACTGATGGAGAAGTAGCATCATTAACATGTTCTATTTCAACTGAAACTGATAATACAGCAGTTATTTATGGAGAAAAAGGAAAGATAGTTATACCTACTTTTTGGATGGCAAAGGAAGCTTATTTATATAGTGAGAATAATGAAGAAAAGTTTAAAGATGAATATAATGAAGCAGGTTATAAGTATGAGATTATAGAGGCTAATAGCTGTATAAGTGATAAGAAGCTAGAAAGCAATGTAGCATCACATAATTTAACTTTAGATTTAGCAGCAATAATGGATGAAATTAGAGAACAAATAGCATTAGTATATCCTTTTGAATAATATATGAATTTTTTTAATATAATATTTAGTTTAAAATTTGCAACTAAATATGGGTAAAAGTATAGACAGTATATAAATTCTAATGTGAAAGTACGGTTATTATTGTTATAAATGTAATAAAATTATTCTTGAAATAAATATAGATTTTATATATAATAAAAAAAGAAATTTATGCGCGTATAATTGTTCAGCGTGGAATCAAGTGTTTGGTTCCACGCTTATTTTTTTGTTAAATAAAAATAAAACTTACTACTGACGTTAATTCATAGGAGTAAGTTCAATTAGGGAGAGAAAATAGAAATGGAATTTTATATGAAGTTACCAAGAAATAAGAAAGAGATGGCAGTTTTTATAGGTATAATTTCAGTTATATCTGTATGTATAATTGCACCATTAATAACATGTTTTGAAGTTGGATTTAATATGACAGTGTGGGAACAAGCTATGAAAAGTGTGCCCTTTATATGGATTAGTGTTATTATAATTGTTTTACTTACTCATAAGCCAGCAGAATGGTTAACAAGAAAAATAATAAAAGAAGAAGATAGTTTAATGCACATATTATAGTAAATACATTATGGACAGTATTTTTAATGTCAATTTTATTAACTGTAATTGGAACATGGATTGGTATAGGAAAAATAACTATGGAGCCTATTTATAAGTTTTTTTATAAATGGCCAAGAAACTTTGCAATTGCATTTGCTGTAGAAATTTTTATAGCACAACCTATTGCTAGATTTGTAATGTTAAAATTACATGAATCACAAGAGAAGAGAGTTGAACTTTCTCAAGGATAAAAAATAATTAAAAATTATTTTTTTGTTAAGAAAAAACTTACGAAAAAAATTTGAAATTGATATAATATATATATAGGAAGATCTAGTAATTACTGGGTAAACGAAAAGGATTTGTTTCGCTCTAATTCACTGAGTTTAACAAGTCCTTTTTTTCATATTGATGCATAGTAGCATTAATATAAATTAATAATTTAAGGAGGAATTCAGAAATGAAAAGAGTAAAGGCTGCCTGTATTATACAGACATTACATTTTCAATTAAAGGAGGATTTAGATCATGAGTATGCAGTGAAAATGATTAAAGACGAAGTAGATAAGTATAAAAAAAGTCTTGAAAAATCTAAAATGAAGTATAGAATTCTATCTGAAACAGAGCAAGAGGATGGATCTGTTATAATAGAGATTAAGAAACAGTATAATCAGTCACCAATTGGAAAATATTTAGAAGAATAGCTATTGAAGTACTAATTATATTATATTTAGATTATTTTACATCAGAGTTACAGCTAAATAAATATTAATAAGATTATATTATAGTAAAAGTTGATAATTGAAGTTATCAACTTTTACTTTTTTATATAAAAAGCAAAAGAATAAAAAATTGGATGGCAAATTAACATGAAAGATAAATTAAGAAGTAATTATTATTTATAATATGATAAAATATAGGTAGTTAAAGTAATTTATTAAATAAAGGGGTAAGTATAAGTGGAGAGGTTAATTACAGTTAAGGGAATTGGTAATGTAAATGTTAAGCCAGATTTAATAATTATAAATATGGAGTTAGTATCACATAAATATGATTATGAAGAAACTATGAAGTTAGCTACAGATTCAGTAAGTAAATTAGAAAAAGCTATAGAAGAAGCTGGATTTAATAAGAAAGAATTAAAAACAACAAGCTTTAATATTAGAACAAGTTATAAGAGTTATTATGATGAAAATAAGAATTACAAAAACAAATTTGATGGTTATATTTGTGAGCAAGGTTTAAAGCTTCAATTTGATTTGGATATGCAAGTATTATCAAAGGTACTTACAGCAATTACAAAGTCAGAAGTGGAACCTAGATTAAATATAAGATTTTCTGTGAAAGATAAAGATAAAGTAAATGAAGAACTTCTTATTAACGCAACAGAAAATGCAAGAAGAAAGGCAGAAGTTTTAGCTAAGGCATCTAAAGTGAATCTTGGTAAATTAGTAACTATAAATTATAACTGGAGTGAAGTAGGTATTTATTCTAAAACAACATATGAAATGGAGAATAAAAGCCTTGTTATGGAAGAAGCATATGCACCTAATATTGAACCAGATGATATAGAACTAAGTGATACTGCAACATTTGTTTGGGAAATAAAATAAATAATAGAAATATAGAAAATATACATCTAATAAAAGGTGTGTATTTTTTTAATATATACTAGAAGGTGAAAATTTTACTACTAATAAATAGTATTTTAAAAGTACTATTTGAAATTCATTATTAAAAATTCACTTAAGATGACTAAAATTTTTTAATAAAACATAAAAATTTAATAAAGAGAAATTAATTAATAAAAAATGATAAGATATAAACATATAAGATATTAGGGAGACATAAGTTGATATGATAAGAAATATAAAAAGTAAAGATATAGATAGAATAATGGGAATTTGGTTAAGAAGTACTATAAAAGCTCATGATTTTATATCTAAAGAATATTGGGAAGACAACTATAATGATGTAAGAAATATATACATACCTATGGCTGAAACAGTTGTATATGAAGATGAAGAGGATATAAAAGGTTTTATAAGTATAATAAATAATGAATTTATAGGCGCATTATTTGTGGATATAGATTATCAAGGTAGTGGTATTGGTAAAAAGTTAATAGATTATGTAATGGATAGATATAAAAAGTTAAATTTAGCAGTATATAAGGAAAATAAAAAATCAGTGGAATTTTATATTAATAGAGGATTTAAAATAATAAAAGAACAAGTAAATGAAGACTCAGGACATAATGAATATATAATGGAAAAGGCAGTAGATATAAATTAAGGTATTGATAAAATATTAAATTGAAAATGAAGTAATAGGTGAGTAAGGTGGAAAGAAGAGCAGTAATAGATATTGGATCAAACTCTGTAAGATTAATAATTTATAAAATACAAGAAGACTCAACATTTAAAGTAATTAATGAAGAAAAAAGAACAATTAGATTAGGAAGTTATTTAACAGAAGATAATTATTTAGCTGATCAGGGAATAGATACACTTATTAATGTACTAAAAGAGTTTAAATTTATATGTAAAAGATATGAAGTTACAGATATTTGTGTTGTTGCAACAGAAGCTATTAGAAGGTCTATAAATAGAGATGATATTTGTAATAAAGTTCAAGTAGATTTAGGATTAAAAATAAATATTTTATCAGGAGAAGAGGAAGCTAGATATGGATATTTAGCAATTAAAAATTCAATGAGAGAAAAGGACGCTATTTTATTGGATTTAGGTGGCTCAAGTATGGAGATTACGCTTATGAAAAATGGAGAATTAAAAGAAACTATAAGTTTACCATTAGGATGTATTCCTCTTACTAAAAGATTTAATAATATTGAAACTGAAGATGAAAGGATTAAGCTTAATACATTTATTTATGATACTATTAATGAAATATCATGGTTAATAAAAAATGATAAAATGAATGTAATTGGAATTGGTGGTATTGCAAAACATATAGCCAGAGTATATAAGGAAGATAAAGATTATCCTAAAGAATTACTTCACAATTATAGTATGACAATAGATGAAATCTCTAAAATATATAATGATTTTTTAAAATTACCTATAAATGAAAGAAGTAAAGTTAAAGGGTTATCAAAAAAGAGAGCTGAGATATTTGCAGCACCAGTTGGGGCTATTTTATCAATACTTCAATATTTAAATTCGGAAAAGCTTATTATAAGTGCTGTGGGACTTAGAGAAGGTATAATTTATGAAAATTTAAAAAATAAAATATAAAATAGGGAAACCGTTAGTTTCCCCATTTTTTATCATTATATTTGCATACAAATTATTAATTATTCAATTAGTATTAGATTAACTTAATATCTCTTCCAACTCTTCAGATAAAGATTTTGCAAGAATAAAATTATTATCTCTTAAAGCTAGTTCTATTTTTGTTTCAACTAATTTTTTCTTTTGTTCAATTTCTAAATAGTCCTTGTTAAAATGATTAGCATAAATCATCTCTTTAAATTCTTTAATACTAATTTTTCTAATTTTTTTATCTTCAATGATTAAAACATAATCTATACAGTTTGTTATAGTATAGTAATCATGAGAAACCATTAAAATAGCGCCTTTATAGTTTTTAATAGCTTTTTCTAATGCTATTTGTGAATATGTATCTAAGTGACTTGTAGGTTCATCAAGAAGTAGAAGGTCAGTTCTAATTTCACCAATTTTAGCTAGCTGAAGCAGATTTTTTTCTCCACCAGATAAAGTTCCTATCTTTTGATTAAGTAATTCTTCATTAAAATTATAACCTTCCAGATATTCTTTAATATCATCACGAGTTTTAAAACCAAGATCAAAGAACTCTTCAAGTATTGTATTAGAATAATTTAATGTTTGACCTTGAAGCTGAGATAAATAACCTATATTAATATCTTTATCTATTTCAATAGAAGAATTATTATTTTTAAAGATTTCTTGGAAAAGTGTAGATTTACCTGTACCATTTGAACCAACAATAGCTACTTTATCAGTTGATTTAATATGAAAGCTAACATTTTCTAAAAGCACTTCATCAAAAGCAACACTATAGTCATTAACTTTTAAAGCTGTTTTTTCTTCTACTTCATTAGTTGTAACGAAAATAATATTAGGTTCTTTAATATCTACAAATGGAGCTTTAATCCTACGTTTTTCTAATCTTTCTTGGAATTTAACTCTAGCCCTTAAAGTTTTTCCTCTAAATTGTTCAGCATTCTCTGTTGCTAGTTCTCTTAATTTATCTATTAAGATTTCATTTCTCTCAATTTCTTCAGTATCAGCAGTTGCTAATTCTTGCAATTCAATTTTAGTTTGAAGTAATGAGAAATTATAATCAATATAGCTACCATCAAACTCCTGTATTTCCATGTTTTCAAGATGAATAATTTTATTGAAACAATGATTTAATAAGTATCTATTATGGGTAATAATTAATGTTGTTCCTTTGTGTGAATTGATTAGATCCTTAAGAGAATTAAGATTTTTAAAATCTAAAAATACGTCTGGTTCATCCATAATAAGTAAGTCAGGACTAGTTAGCATTGATTTAATTACTTGAATAAGCTTGAATTCTCCACCACTAAGCTCAGATATTAATAAATCTTTATATTTAATTAATTCTATAAGATTTAATTTTCTATCAATAATATTTTCAAAATCATCACCATTAATTGCTTCAAATGCATCTAGAGCTTGTTGATATTTTTCAAGTAAAGTATCTATATCTGATGATGTCTCCATTTCAGCACATATAGATGTTATTTCATTTTGTAGTTTAATAAAGTCTTCTGCAAGATATTCAAAAACTGTAATATTTTTTGTTTTATCTAGCTCTTGGAATTGACGCACATATCCAATTCTACAATTTGGCTCCATTTCTAATGATCCATCAAACATATATTTTTCTGGATCCATAATTATATCTATAAGCGTACTTTTTCCACTACCATTTGTTCCTATAAAGGCACAGTGTTGACCTTCTTCTAATGTAAAGGAAATATTATTATATAGATTTTTTTGTGGAAAGGAGTAGGATAAGTTTTCAATTTTTAGCATAGTAGTACCTCTCTTTATCGCTAAAAAAGAGCCTATATTTAATAAAAATAAGCTCTTTAATATTATTATTTTATCAATGAAAATTTTACACTTGATAAAGATATTTTTTAGTTTAATATTGATAGATTAACACTTTTTTGAGCTAAGTTCAATGATTTCATATAAGTAACAAAAATTGTCATAGTAAATTTAGAATTATGGATGGCCTAGTGAGTTGAATATAATTTACTTTCTAGAATAATATTATTAAGCTAGGGAAATATTATCTTATTAATAATAAGATAAGGAGATAATTATGTTACAAAAAATAGAGGAAATTAATTTATTAAAATTAATGAAGGATATAAAAAATATGATTTCAGAAGGTAAGGTGGAATTAAAGAATGAGGATTATGAAATCAGAATAAGAAAAAATGATAATATTACTGATTTAGAACCATTAATGAAATTACTAAATATTATGGTAAAGGAAGATTACTTAGTAACAGAGCTATACTTTGAAAATAAGACTGATTTTGAAAAGTGTTTTAATGTTAAATATGAGAATAGACTAAATGAGATATTTCATAGTATAAGAATAGAAGAACTTAGATGGGAAGATGAAGACACTTATAATGGAACATTTATTTATCATGAAGTTTATGGAGGAAAATTAAAATTTGAATTAGCATGTATTAAGTATTTAGCTAGATTTCAAAGACAGATAATATGGGATATAGGTTAAGATTTAACTTATAATAGAGACAAAAATATTATTATTAATTGAGGTATGATATGAATAAGTTATATAAACATTCTTTGAAAATTGATAACAGACAAACAATGATTGATATTACAAGTATTATTGAAGAAGATATTAAAAATAGTGGTGTTGAAGAGGGAATAGCAATTATATATTGTCCGCATACAACAGCTGGAATTACTATAAATGAAAATGCTGACCCTGATGTTGTTAGGGATTTAATTTATGGCTTTGAAAAGGTATATCCAACAAATGATAAAAATTATAAACACTTTGAAGGTAATTCACATGCACATATGAAATCTTCAACTATAGGTGCATCTCAAACACTAATTATAAATGAAGGAAGATTGATTTTAGGACGCTGGCAAGATGTATACTTTTGTGAGTTTGATGGACCTAGAAATAGAACATTTTATGTTAAAATAATGGAAGGTTAGTTAATTGAAGAGAGTGTATTTGTACCTAGAATTTCTTTGAAGCTGATAGGGGATAAATTAAAAAAATTCTCAGAATTGCATATGTAATATCATAGAAGAAAAATAGAGTTTCATAAGTATAACAATAAGGTGGTGCAATTTATAAATGAAGGACTTATCAAAAAAGATAATTGAAGTAGAACTTATATCATTAGATCCTTATAGAGCGACTAGGGAAGAGGTACTTTCAGAAGATACATTTAAATATATAAATGCTATTGAAAATGAGTTTTTAAAAGAGAGTATTATATTATACTCTAATATAAGCATTATACCTAAATATGATAAAATTAATAAGTAAAGAAATTATAATGGGGGAGTAATATTGAAAGAGGGAATATATGAGCAAGTAATAAACAAAGAAATACTAGAACAACTAAACAAATTAGAACAAGAAAATTTTATTATAGATAAAGATAAAATAGATAAAGAAGAGGCAAAAGTAATTCTTTCACAATATATATCAAGAGTGATAAGAAAATCACTAAACTATATAAGAGATAAAGAAAAAGAAGATAGTGAAAAACTTATAAAACAAATAGAAGCTTGTAATAACATAATTAACATATTAAGTGAAGTGTCAAATGAAGAGGATATTAAAAAATATGAAATAGATAAAAATGGAGAAATGTTAAATGCTTTATATTCTAAGGTAAATAATAAAAGAGCACTAACTAAAAAACAGGCAATAAGGCCAGTAACTCCATTATCGCAAAGTTCATTATTCACAGGTTCAGGGCAAGAGCCGAATATGTTAGGGGAGCTTAATAAAGAAATATTATCATGTGATTCTATAGATTTATTAGTTTCTTTTGTAAAATGGAGTGGAATTAGATGTATTATTGAAAGTTTAAGAGAAGCAACGCAAAGTAATAACAAAAAACTTAGAATAATTACAACTTCATATATGGGAGCTACAGATATTAAAGCTGTTGAAGAATTAAGTAAGTTACCTAATACAGAAATAAAGATTTCTTATGACACAGAAAGAACAAGACTTCATGCAAAGGCTTATATGTTTAAAAGAGATACGGGCTTTACAACTGCATACATAGGTTCATCAAATCTTTCTAATGTTGCATTAACTTCAGGATTAGAATGGAATTTAAAGATTACGGAGCAAGATTCTTTTGATATTATAAAGAAGTTTGAAGCTACATTTGAAAGCTACTGGAATGATTTAGAGTTTGTTTCTTATAATGGAACAGAAGAAGATAAAAAAAGATTACAAGTATCTTTAAGAAAAGAGCAAAAAGATAGTGATAATGAATTAAATTTCAGCTTTGATATAAGACCATATGCTTATCAAAAAGAAATATTAGAAAAGCTTAAAGTTGAAAGAAAAATATTTAATAAAAATAAAAACTTAGTAATTGCAGCAACAGGTGTTGGTAAAACAGTAATTTCTGCTTTTGATTATAAAGATTTTTGTAAAGAAAATAGGGGCAAGGCTAATAGGATATTGTTTGTAGTTAATCGTGAAGAAATATTAAAACAAGCAAGAGATACTTTTAGGGCAATATTAAAAAATAATAATTTTGGTGAATTGATGGTAGGAGGAAGAACTCCTGAAAGCTTAGAGTATTTATTTGTATCTATTCAAAGTTTAAATAGTAGGGATTTATGTGAAATAACATCAGAGAATTATTATGATTTTATTATTGTAGATGAATTTCATCATGCGGCAGCGCCATCATATCAAAGATTATTAAGTTATTATAAACCAAAGGTATTACTTGGGTTAACTGCAACTCCTGAAAGAAATGATAATAAAGATATATTTAAATATTTTGAAGATAGAATATCGGGGGAGATAAGATTACCAGAAGCTATTGATAGAAAACTATTAAGTCCATTTCAATATTTTGCAGTATCTGATTCGGTAGATTTATCAAAGCTTAAGTGGCTAAGAAAAGGCTATAATATAAGTGAATTAGATAAAGTTTATACAGGAAATGATATAAGAGTAAATAATATATTAACAAGTTTAAATAAGTATATTACAGATATAAATGAAGTAGTAGGTTTAGGGTTTTGTGTAAGTAAAGAACATGCTAAATTTATGGCACAAAGGTTTAATGAAGCTGGAATTGAATCTTTAGCATTAACTGATGAAAGTAAAAAGGACGATAGAAATAGTGCAAAGGAAAAGTTAGTTAATGGAGAATTAAAGTTTATTTTTGTTGTGGATATATATAATGAAGGGATGGATATTCCAGAGGTCAATACTATTTTATTCTTAAGCCCTACTGAAAGTTTAACAGTATTTCTGCAACAACTCGGAAGGGGATTAAGACTTAGCGAAGGAAAAGAATGTTTAACAGTTCTTGATTATGTAGGGCAAGCTCATGTAAATTATAACTTTGAAGAAAAGTTTAGAGCATTAATAGGTAAAACTAACAATTCAGTAAAGAATTGTATTGAAAATGGATTTTTAAGTTTACCAAAGGGATGTTATATTCAATTAGAAAAAGAAGCTAAAGAATATATTTTAAGAAATATAAAATCTGCAGCAAACACAAAGAGTAATTTATTAAATAAGCTTAGAACTTTTAAAGGTGATACAGAACTTGAATTAACTTTAGAAAACTTCTTGAATTATCATAATTTATCTTTAGTAGACTTTTATGGAAAAAGTAAAGATAGAAGCTTTGCTAAAATGTGTGTAATGGCAGAGCAAAGAACTGATTTTAATGATGAAAATGAAGATATAATTACAAAGAAGCTATGTAATTTATTTTTTATTAATTCAAGAAGATTTATAGAATTTGTAGTTAGTTTAATAAGAAGTTATGATGATATTTCTAATGTCCACTTTAGTAATGAAGAAGGCTTAATGTTAAATATGATGTATTATATTTTCTATAATGATGCACCGCAAAAGATAGGTTTAAAATCATTAAAAGAAGGAATTAATAAACTTCTTAATAATAAGGTTATGATG
This sequence comes from Clostridium celatum DSM 1785, assembly GCF_000320405.1. Taxonomy (GTDB): domain Bacteria; phylum Bacillota; class Clostridia; order Clostridiales; family Clostridiaceae; genus Clostridium; species Clostridium celatum. The sequence continues at coordinate 39,639 of NZ_KB291598.1, forward strand.
AATGAGGTTTGTGATATATTAGATTATAATTATAAGCATCTTGACTTTATAGATAAAAAGGTAGATTTAGGATATGATTGTCCTTTAGACTTACATTGTGATTACTCAACAGATGTTATTATGTCTGCTTTTGGTTATTATAATGAAGAAAAGAAACCAGCTTTTAGGGAAGGTGTTAAGTATTTTGAAGATAAGAAAACAGACATATTCTTTATTACTTTAAATAAAAGTGATAAAGATTTTTCACCATCAACATTATATGAAGATTATGCAATAAATGAAAGGTTATTTCATTGGCAAACTCAAAGTAAAACTTCAATACAAAGTGCAACAGGACAAAGATATATTAATCATTTAAAGAATGGCAATAAAATAGCTCTTTTTGTTAGGAAGCATAAAGCTAGAGATGGACTTACATCTCCATTCACTTATCTTGGTACATGTGAATATAGAAGTCATAGTGGTAATAAGCCAATTAGTTTTGTATGGAAACTTCAAGAAGAGATTCCAGCAAGTATGATTAATAAAGCAAATAAAAGTATTATAATATAAGGTATAAGAAAATTATGATACTAAGGTGTGGCGCCTATATTCAAGAGGAGCCACACCTTTTGGTTTTTTCTGTAATCTTTTTTTATTGTAAAATCATTAGAGTTTTTCACAGTAAGATAATGAATACACGACTAATGCAAACATTTACAATAAAAGAAAGTTATGTTAATATATGTATAATACTTGCAACTATTATTATAAAAGGGGAAGTGCTTAATCTAAAATAATTAAAAATTTAGATTTTTTATTATTTTAGAAAATAATAAATTAAGGAGGATATTAGTAAAAAATATAGCTATTTTAGGGGGAGAGTTAAATGTTAAGGGGAAAGAATAAAAAGATATTAAAGACAATATGCTGTGCGATGCTGTGTTCTTGTATGATATTTGAAATGTCAGTATTTGCGACAGTAACAAAAGAGAACATTCAAGAAGGTAAAGGTAATACTGATAAGGATTTAACTTTATGGTATGATGAACCGGCACCAATTTCAGGGGATAATAGAATGTTAGAAAGTAAGTTATTACCTTTAGGAAATGGAAATTTGGGAAGTAGTGTTTTTGGAGGAGTGGAAAAGGAAAGAATCCACTTTAATGATAAAACATTGTGGACAGGGGGGCCAGATAATCCAGATGGAACGATGAATGATGGTACACAATATCAAGGTGGAAATAGATTGTTTGAATTTAATGAAGAGGGATATAACAATCTTATAAGTAAGTTTGATTCAAATGACCCTTTAGTACCAACAGGAAATACAGGAGTATCTAGTACATTATTTTCCAATCGGCCTAATTTAGGTTCGTGGCAGGATTTTGGTGATATATATCTTGATTTTAGCGAAATGGGGAGTAATTCAAAAAATGTTGATAATTATGAAAGAAGTTTGGATATAAAAAATGCTATTTCAGAGGTAATATATGATTATAATGAAACGACTTATTTAAGAGAGCACTTTGTAAGTTATCCTGACAATGTGTTAGTAACAAGATTATCTAAAGATGGAGATGGAAAATTAGATTTTGATGTTGAACTTAAGAAATCTTCAGCATTAAGTTCAAATGATGCAACTACCTCTATTGATGATAACAATACTACTATTAAGTTAATAGGAACATTAAATGGAAATAAAATGAAATATAGTGCTTCATTAAAGGTAATTGTAGATGGTAAAGAAAGTACTGTAGAACCAAATGGAAATAGTACTATTAAAGTAAGAAATGCTGATGAGGTAGTATTAATTTTTTCTACAGGAACTGACTATAAAAATATATATCCTGGATATCGTACAGGGGAAACAAGTGAAGAAGTAACTAATAGGGTAAATAAGGTAATTAATGATGCAGCTAAAAAAGGTTACAATACATTATTAGAAAACCATGTAAGTGATTATAAAGAGCTTTTTGATAGAGTATCATTAGATTTAAATGAAATTGCACCTAATGTTCCAACAGATGAGTTAATTGAAAATTATCGTAATGGAATATATAGCAAAGCTTTAGAGGCTTTAGTTTTTCAATATGGAAGATATTTAACTATTGCGTCTTCAAGGGAAGGCTCATTACCAAGTAATTTGGCTGGTTTATGGAGTATTGGCTCACCTTTATGGTCAGGAGATTATCATTTTAATGTAAACGTTCAAATGAATTATTGGCCAGCATTTTCTACAAATTTAGCTGAATGTGGTAAAGTTTTTGCAGACTATATGAGTAGTTTAGTTATACCAGGCAGAAAATCAGCAGAAATGAGTATAGGTGCTAAAACTGATGACTTTGAGACTACTCCAATTGGAGAAGGAAATGGATTTATGATCCATACAGCAAATAATCCCTTTGGAAAAACATGTCCTAATGGTGAAGAATATTATGGATGGAATCCTAATGGGGCAACTTGGGCATTGCAAAATGCATTTGATTATTATGAATTTACAAAGGATAAGGAGTATCTAGAGTCAACTATTTATCCTATGGTAAAAGAAGTTGCTAATATGTGGACTAACTCATTAATTGAAAGTAAAGTTCAAAAAATAGGTTCAACTGAAGAACAAAGATTAGTAGTTGCCCCATCTACATCTGCAGAACAGGGACCAATGACTGTAGGAACAACTTATGATCAATCATTGGTATGGGAAATTTTTGAGAAAGCAATAAAAGCCGCAAATATATTAGAAAAAGATTCTGATGAAATAAAAATATGGACAGAAATGCAATCTAAATTAGACCCTGTTATTATTGGGGAAGGTGGACAGATAAAAGAATGGTATCAAGAGACAACTGCAGGGAAATATTTAAATAATGGAGTGACAACTAATATACCATCTTTTAATAGAGATTATGGTGGAGAGTCACATAGACATATTTCACATTTGGTAGGACTATTTCCAGGAACTTTAATTAATAAAGATAATACAGAAGAAATTGAAGCTGCAAAGGTGTCTTTATTAGAAAGAGGCTTTAAAGCTACAGGGTGGTCTAAAGGCCATAAGCTTAATTTATGGGCAAGAACTTTAGATTCAGAAAATACTTATAAAGTAGTTCAATCAATGCTTTCAACAAACTATGCTGGTATTATGGATAATTTATTTGATTCACATGGATTTGGAACAGATCATGAACAAAGTCCAGGTTTTCAAATTGAAGGAAACTTTGGATATACATCAGGTATTGCAGAGATGCTTCTTCAAAGTCAATTAGGTTATGTTCAGTTCCTTCCAACAATTCCTGATGAATGGAGTGATGGAGAGGTTAAGGGTTTAGTAGCAAGAGGAAATTTTGTAGTGTCTGAAAAATGGCAAAATGGATTAGCAACAGAATTTACTGTTCAGTATAATGGTGATGAAAAATTAGCTGAATTTACTGGAGAATATAAAGATATAAAGAATGCAAAAGTATATGAAAATGGAAAGATAATAGATGTTGAAAAAGATGATAATAACGATAGAATAACATTTTCTATGAAGAAGGGTGCAACATATAAAATAGATTTTTCTAATGTAAATGTTGAAAGAATTATAGAAATTGCACAAGAGTTAATTAATAATATTCATAAAGATTTAATTAACTTAAAGGAAGAATTAATTATGTTATCAGAAGATGTAAAGCTTGGGGCAGATGATGATAATGTAAAATTATTAAGTGATTGTATACAAAAAGCTAATATTATTAATTCAGCATATCCAAAAGTTATTGATTGTGATGAAAAAGTATATATGATTACAAAGGATAATGAATTAACTCAGAATCAAATAGATCAAAGTTATATAGATATTTATGAAATAAAGAATAGGATGTTAAAAAATGATTCTAATATTGATATATATCTAATGGATAAAAGTAAAGCTGAGGCAATGTTAAGCAAATTTAATTCTATATTGAAAAACAATGTAGTTATATTTAGTAAAGATTCTGGTGAAGTAGATATAAATGATGCAAATCTGAGTTTATCTACAAGCGAAGATAATAATTATACTATAAGATATACGCTTGATGGTACTGACCCAATAAAAACATCCACCATATATGAAAATCCGATAAACTTAAATAAAGACAATGATAATATTATTAAAGCTGCATTATTCAAAGGAGAACAAAAAGTAAGTGAGATTTTTTCTGAAAAGTATGTAAATGAAAAGATAAGTTTTAAATCAGCTCATAGTGATAATTATTATAATAATAACAATAATTATTCACCAGATAAAGCAATAGATTCAGATAAATATACACGTTGGGCTACTAATGATAATACAAATAGTGTAGATATAACGCTTACTTTTGAAGATATTGAAACTATAAGTGCATTAAAATTTGAGCAGTTTGTATCTTATAGAAATTGGACAGATACTTATGAGATAAAGGTTTTAGTAAATGATGAGTATGTAACAGTAGCTGAAGGAGATAAGCTAGGAGATCAAAGTCAAGGGAACGGGGGAGATCGTGCAATTAAATTAGTAAACTTTAATCCCGTTTCTACAAGTTCTATTATTATTTCAATGAAAAATTGCAGTAATCCATCTTATTATAGTATAGATGCTTATAATTTCTTAGCGGAAGAAATTAATGAAAAGGGAGATTCAGAAGAATTAAATAAAGTTATTGAAGAAGCAAGTAGTATAGATAAAAATGATCCATTATACGTAAATGCAGAAGAAATATTAAGAAAAGCCTTTGATTATTCTTTAGAAAATGCTAAGGGAGTAACTGATGCTAAACAATCAGTTATGGATTCGAGAACTGTGTTCTTAAAGAAATATTTAAGTCGTTTAGGATTTGGAGAGGGTGACAAAACAGAATTACTTTTAGCTATTGAGCAGGCAAGTAAAGCAATTGATTCAGGAAGATACACTGATGAGAGTATAAAAAGATTAAATGCAGTTTTAATGAAAGCAAAAGAATTAGCTGAAAATAATGATGCAAAACAACCTGAAATTAATGAAATGATTAAAAATTTAAATGAGGCTATAAAATTGTTAGAGGAAAAATATTATACAGAATCAATACAATTAAGTGATGGTGTAATAGAAAGTGGTAGCTGGCGTGTTGTTCCTGCAAGTGAAACTAATTCAGGAAATTATTACTCAACAACAAAGGGGAGTAAATTAGTATATGAGTTTACAGGAGTAGGGATTAAGCTATATGGGGTAAAAAATAGTGATCATGGAATAATGAAACTTACACTTAAAAAGGATGGTTTAGTTCAAAAGGAAGAAATTATAGATTGCTATGAAACAGGGCGGGATTGGAATGCTCAATTAATCAACTGGCAAGACCTAGACTTAGCAACATATACTTTAGAGATAAGTCATGAGGGAAAGAGGGAAGAAGCAACTAATAGTTATATTGAAATAAAAGATATACTAGTTACTAAGGTTAAAGAAGATATTTCTACTGAGCCTAATTATGATTTGAATAATGATGGGAAAGTAAATATTGGTGATTTAGCTATTTTATCAAAACATTATGGTAAAAATAATGTAAACAATAGTGAAGAATGGCAATCTTTAAAAGTGTATGATTTAAATGTAGATAATGAAATAAACACTGAAGATATGAAATTATTAACAGATAAAATATTAGGTAATTAAATTTATGAATCAAAGATAAAATCAAAAGCTGATAGTTAATTCTATCAGCTTTTTTGTATATTATTTAATTTTATAATTTTAACCAAAGTTAATAATAATAATTAATATTTTTTTATACTCTGAATAAATTTAAATAAGAGAATAATCTATATTATAAATAATTAGGGGTATTATATGGAGTATGATGTTATTGTAATAGGGGCAGGGTTATCAGGTCTTACAGCAGCTTCTTTATTAGCAAAACGAAGTTTAAAGGTGTGTGTAGTAGAAGCACAATATAAGCCAGGTGGTTCTTGTGGAATATTTAAAAGAAAAGATGTAGTCTTTGAGCAGGGAGCAGCAATGATATATGGATTTAATGATAGGGGCTTTAGTCCACATAGATTTGTATTTAATGCATTAGAAGAACCCATAGACATAATAAAGCATGATGAACTTTATGCTATTAATTTTGGAGAACATAGAATAGTTTTTTATGAAGATATAGATATGTTCATAGAAGAACTTGTAAAAGTTTTTCCTAATGAAAAAGAGAATTTTAAAAGATTTTATACAGACTTATCAAATCAATATATTAAAATAATAGCAGAAAATCCAGCCTTTATATCACCAGATGCAATGAAAAAAGAAAAGGGGTTAAAATCACTTTTAAAACACCCAATTGAGTATATACGATTTCTAGGATATATGAATAAAAACACTAAAAGTATATTAAAAAAATATTTTAAAGATAAAAATGTATTTGATTTCTTTGACAAATTAACATCAACATATTGTTATACAAATGTTGAAGAAACTCCAGCAATATTATCTTCTATAATGTTTGTAGATAATCATTTTGGTGGTAGCTATTATCCAGCAGGTTCAACATTAAATTTAATTGGAAAATTAGAAAAAGTAATAGAAGAAAATAATGGTCATATGATCTACAACACAGAGGTAGAAGAAATAATAGTAGAAGATAATAGAGCAATTAAAGTCAAATTAGATAATGAAACTAATATAAGTGCTAAGTATATTGTTAATTCAGGTACTGTATGGAATTTATATAATAAGTTATTAAAAGAGAATGTAAGTGAAGATATTAAAAATTGGGTAAATTCTTTAGAACCATCATATCCATCTGTAGTATTATTTGCACTTGTAAAAGAAGAAGCAATTCCAAAAGGAACACTACCAATTGAAATGTTAATTGGTGATAAAACTAAGTTAGATGAAGATGAAATAACTGTTTATATTTTAAGTATAGATGATAAAACTTTATGTAAAAAAGGATATCATACTATTATGGCAATAGGCCCTACTTTTAAAGAATGGCCAAAGGGGTTTAAAAATAATTATAGTACTGAAAAATATAGAGAAATGAAGGAAGTTGAAAAAAATAGAGTATTAGATGTTTTAGAAAAAAGATTTCCAGGTTTTAAAGAAAATTTATGCCATGTAGAAATTAGTACGCCTACTACTTTAAATAGATATGCATTAAAGGAGAAGGGAAGTGTAGCAGGACCTAAACAAAAGCTAGGACAGCATATGATGAAAAGATTAAAAAGCAAGAGTGAAGTAGATAGTCTTTTTAATTGTGGAGAATCAACAGTTATGGGTACTGGAACACCAGCTGTTACTATTTCAGGAATTAGTGCTGCAAACCTTATACTAAGGGAGTTAGGCATGGAGGAGTTTGAGTATAAAGAAAATATGAAAAACTATGTGAATATAGTTAAAAAGCCTTTTGAATATAATCAAATAAAAATAGGAAAAAATGAAGAGGAAGATAAGTTAGCTAAATTAGCGTTAAAATGTCAATTTTGTGAGAAGCCATCTTGTGAAAAATCATGTAAATATAACATGCCTATAAGAGATATAAATAGAAGAGTTGCAGTAGGAAATTTTTATGGAGCTAAAAATTTATTAAAGGATTATGATATTAATCCATGTTTAAATTGTGAAAGTAAAGAATGTGAAAATCATTGTGTTAGAAAAGGTTTTGCAAAAGAAGTAAGTATAAGGGAAATAAATAGTAAGCTTTAGGAGTTATATTATGTACATCCTTCAGATTGAAAATTTGCATAAAAAGTATAATGACTTTGAGGCAATAAAAGGTATAAATTTATCAATAAATACAGGAGAAATATATGGATTATTAGGTCCTAATGGAGCAGGTAAAAGTACCTTAATAAAGGTTATATCAGGACTTGAAAAAATAACTTCTGGAAAAATAATATTTGAAGAAAGAGAAACAAATATAAATAAATATAAAAAAAATATTGGATTATTACCACAAGATATTGCCATATATCATGATTTTACAGCAAGAGAAAATGTATCATTTTTTTGCTCTTTATATGGCTATAGGGGAAAGGAGCTTAAAAGAAGAGTAAATAAAGCATTAGAATTTGTTGGACTTTTAGATATTGAAAATAAAAAATCTAATGAATTTTCAGGTGGAATGAAGAGAAGATTAAATATGGCATGTGCAATAGCGCATAGTCCTAAATTAATAATAATGGATGAGCCAACTGTTGGTATAGACCCACAGTCAAGAAATCATATTTTAGAATCAGTGAAAAAGTTAAATGAAGAAGGAGCTACAATAATATATACATCTCACTATATGGAAGAAATAGATGATCTATGCAATAATATTTCAATTATGGACAATGGAAAGATAATAGCAAGGGGAACTAAGGAGCATTTAAAATCAAGTATAATTAAGCAAAATATATGTACAATACATCTGCGAAAAGAAATTTATAATATAAAAAAACATATAAGTAAAATAGATGGTATTGAAAAAGTAGAAGTAAATGATAAGGAAATAAAATGTTATTATTCAAAAGGGGTAAATGTGATTCCATATATAATAAATATAATATCTAATAATAGTGGAGTTATAGAAAATATAAAAAGTGAAGTTCCAACATTAGAAAATGTATTTTTAACATTAACAGGAAAGCAATTAAGAGATTGATGTAACTGAGGTTAAATATGATATTAATTAGTTTAATAAAGAAAGAAATTTTACATTTTTTTAGAGACAAATCTAATGTAGCTACAATGTTTATATTTCCAGTAGTGCTCATAGTTGTAATGGGATTTTCATTAAATGGTCTTATGAATGTTGATAAGAATATATTTGAAAATGAAAAAGTTTATTATAAAGTTAATGATGTAAGTGAGGAAAATAGATATTTACAGATTTTTAAGAGCTTCAAGGAAAATAGTGAAAAAAATATGAAAATAGAATTTGAAGAGATATTAAATGAAAGTGAAGGTAAAAATAATGTTAATAACTCTTTAGGACTAGCTTTTATTAGTATATATGAAGATAAATATAATTTTTATAGAAGTGAAAAAAAGGAAAGTACAGCTCAAAAAATATTTAGAAGTGTCTTTGATGAATATTTAGAAAGGTATGCAGTGATAGATACTGTAGTAAAAGAAGATCCTAGCATTATAAATGATGTGATAAAAGAGGAAGGTAATATTATAGTAAGTGAAGAAGGAATAGATAGCAAAGGGATAAACTCATTTACTTATTATACTTTTGCAGAGCTTGTATTGATAATACTTTATATATCACAAATAACTAGCGTGTCAGCTTATAATGAAAGCTTTGAAAATACATTAACGAGATTAAAGGTATCTAAAGCAAGCGATTTTAGCATTATATTATCAAAAATTACATTAGGATTAATAGTAGGAATAATTCAAATAGTTGTAGTTTATTTTGTTAGCACATTTTTTCTACATATTAATTGGGGTGAAAATATAAGAGAAATAATAATAGTATTAATATCTCTAATAGTCTTTAGTTCAATTTTAGGAGTAACTATTAGTTTGGTATTTAAAGATAGTAAGACTGCAGCTAGTGTAATAAATACACTATTAATAATTTTAGGATTTTTAGGTGGAGCATATGTTCCAATATCATTAATAAGAGCAAATGAAATAACTAATATATTATGTCAAATGACACCTACCTATTGGGCAAACATATCATTATTAAGCTTAAGTTCTGGAATTAGTACCAATTATTCAATTATATCAATAGTTATATCTTTAGAATTATCTTTAATATTATTAGCAATATCTATTATTAGCAGTAACTTAAAGGCAGGTGATAATATTGCTTGAGATAATATTAAATACCATAAAGTTATTACTAAAGAAAAAAAGTTTTATTGTTATGGGGATATTAGCTCCTGCAATTGTTCTAATATTTTTTAGTTTTGCCTTTGGAAATGATATAACTTATAAAGTAGGAATAGTTGATACAGATAATAATTATATATCAAATGAGATAATAGAAACTATAAATAATATAGAAGATGTAGATGTGGTAGATATAAGTAAGGATAATTATGAAATGTTACTTGCATCTCACCAAATACAAATAGCAGTTATAATAGAAGATAATTTTAGTTATAATATTCTAAACTTAAAAGAGGATAAAATTACCATTAAATCAATTTCAAATAGTGATGTTAAAGAAACTTTAATATCAATTATAAAATCGAAAGTAAACAATTTAAATTTGATAGCTAAAATAAGTGATAAAGATATAGGAAAATTTAAAGAAAAAAATGAAGCCTATAAAGAAAATTTAATTAAATATAATTTGAATGAAGCTAATGATGGTAGACCATCAATAGAAAATTCTATAGGAATAGTTATAATGATGATATTAATAAGTGGTGTTGCTATAGTTAATTTTTTAATTGACGATGAGGAGAATAATACTAAAGAAAGAGTTTTTATTAGTGGTATAAAACAATATAAATATTATATAGCTTTGATTATAGTATTTTATTTACTATCTTCTATAAGTAGTATTATATATTATGGACTTTGCAAATTATTAAATTTGAATTTTAATATGAGTAATACTAATAATTTTTTAGTAGTTATGTTGTTACTTAATTTAGTAGCTATATCTTTAAACTTGTGTATCGTTAGCTTTACTAGAAGTAGATATGTTGCTATTACAGTTAATATATTAATTGTTATACCAACTTGTATGTTATCAGGAGTGTTTTGGGATTTTGAAGTTATGCCTAATTATATGCAAAAGATAGGAAATCTAATGCCACAGAGATGGGTATATATATGTATAGAAAATTTACAGATATATGGTAGCTTAAGCTCTATATATCAATATATTTTTTATATGATAGCTATATCTTTAATATTATTTAGTTTAAGTTTATTTATGTTTAGAATAAGGAAAATTAAAGTTTGAGAATAAAAATATTAAATATAGTCGAAATTAACTATATAGAAAAATATATAGTTAAAGGAAAGTTTAGTTATGGCTAGATTTACATGGAAACAAATATTAAATAAAAACCGTATTAGGGATTATAAAAGTACTAAAAAAGCATTAGACTGTAGAGATGAATTTGAAAATGATTATGATAGAATTTTATTTAGTGCATCATTTAGAAGACTTCAAGATAAGGCTCAAGTATTTCCCTTAGAGAAATTGGATTTTGTTAGAACAAGGCTTACACATTCTTTAGAGGTATCTTCTATTGCAAAGTCTCTTGCTATAAGTATTGGATATAAATTAATTGAAATTACAGCTAAATCAGATGACAAAGTTAATGCTGCAATGGTAGAAGATATGAGTAATATCTTAGCATGTGCAGGGCTTATACATGATTTAGGGAATCCTCCTTTTGGACATTTTGGAGAAGTTGCTATTAGAGAGTGGTTTGAAGAAAAGTTGTTTAAAAATGATGATAATACTTATACTTTTAGCTATGATAAATATAAATTTAATTTAGATAATCAAGAAGCATTAGATTTATTGAATTTTGAAGGTAATGCACAGGGGTTAAGAATTTTAACAAAGCTTCATTTTGTTATAGATAGATATGGTATGAATTTAACAACAGGAGTATTAAGTTCCGTTATAAAATATCCAATTTCATCTTTAGAATTAGAAAATAGTAAGTTAAATAAGATAGGTTATTATAAATCAGAAAGTTCAGTTTTTAAAGAAATAGCAGATGAAACTAATATATGGGGTAGTAGAAATCCTTTAGTGTATATTTTAGAAGCGGCTGATGATATAGCTTACCTTTTAGGAGATTTAGAAGATTCATTTAATAAAAAGATAATATCACATGATATTTTTAAAGCAAAATATGAGGAGTTTATTAAAGCGGAAGGATATGAAGAGAAAACATTAGAAGAAAGTCTTTCATATTATTTATCAAAAAACTATGATATAGCAAAAGAAGAATATGGGTATGAAGATCCAGGCGAATATGCATTAAAATCATTTATAATCAAGTTAAATAGATATTTAAAAGATTCAGTTGTAGAAGAGTTTCTTGCTTCTTATGATGATATTATGAATGGAAATTATCAAGGAGATTTAATAGGAAATTCAAAAGCTAAAAACATTTCTATGTTTTTAAGAAATATATCTAAAGAGTATGTTTATACAAATGAAAAAATAGTTGCTAATGAAATTGTAGGATATAACATAATTCATAGTTTATTAGATATATTTATTCCAGCTACTTTAAATAAAAATGTTAAACCGTATAAAGGGTATGATGGAAAGTTATATTCTTTAATTTCTAAAAATTATAGATTTGTTTGTGAGAATAATATAGATCAAAAAGAGTGTAGTGAAGAGTATTCAAGGTTATTATTGGTTACTGATTTTATTTGTGGTATGACAGATTCCTATGCAGCATATCTTTATCAAGAAATCAGAGGAATGAAAGTATAATTAAAAGGGTGTATAATATTAATAAATAATTCCCTAAATAGGAGTAAAATATATCGTATTAAAGTATTATTAGTATAATAATGATATTGAAAAGAGTGACTTTTAAGGAGAAACAAATGAAAAAAATAGAAGTAGTTGCAGCTGTAATAAAAAAGGATGAAAAGATATTTATAAGTAAAAGAAATTATGGTGAATTTATTGATATGTGGGAATTCCCTGGTGGAAAGATAGAAATAGGTGAATCTAAAGAAGAGGCTTTAATAAGAGAGATAAAGGAAGAGTTAGAATTAGACATTAACAATTTGGAATACTTAACAACAGTAGAGTATGATTATAAAACATTTTATTTAACGATGCATTGTTATACTTGTGAAATATGTGGAGGAACATTAAATTTAAAGGTTCATAATGATGCAAAATGGGTTACTATAGCTGAATTAGATAATCAAAAGTGGATTCCAGCAGATATTGATATAGTTGAAGCTATCAAGAAAAGAAATTAGGCAATAAATATTGCTTAATTTCTTTTTTGTGTGTGCCCAGCATGGGCAACAA
>NZ_KB291599.1 GCF_000320405.1 Clostridium celatum DSM 1785
GTGGTGTCTTGACCGCTTGACCAAGGGGCCTAAGTTTCATTCATTTCGTTGCGCTCTCCCGAGCACATTACCTATAATACCGAAAATTAAATAATGTGTCAACACTTTTTTAAAACTTTTTTTTATTTTTTTTTACAACTTATTTTAAATAACGCCTAAAGCAGCATTTTTACTGGGTTTTTAGGGTTTTTAATTTTTTCTATTGCTAGGCCATATCTAGCTAATATTTCTTCCTTTTCTTTAATTTCTTTATTTATTTTTTTTATTTCAAAAGAACATATTTCAAAAAATTCTTCTTTATCTATTTCATTAATACTTATATTAAATCCACTTTTTTTAAAATTTTGTCCTGATGCTACAATCTTTATAGGAATATTATTATTTATAACACATAAAATTTCTTTTTCCCATATTCCTCTTTTATTTACTATGTATTTATCTCTTAATAAATTTAAGCATTCAAATTTATTATTAAATTGTTCTTCTACTGTTTCTAAAATAACTTTATATAGTGCAACTGAAATTCCCCTATTTAATTTTATCTTTAAAAAATCATCATACTTTATTAGAAATTCATCAACTTCTCCCTCTGTAATAAATTCTATATCACTTTTAGAAAATACCTTTATTCCCTTATTACCAGGATAGTTAACTACCGCTTGCTCATAATTTAATCTTCTAACTTTAAACTCCTTTCCATAATCCTCTAAGTTAGAATTAATAACTTTAGCTATCATTAAATAATCACCTCTACAATAGTATTCCTTAGTTTAATTAGTTATATTACTATGTTAGAATTATTTTATTATGTTAGAATTTAAATAATTTATTAGTGGCATATTAAATTTATTTAATTATGAATTTAATATTTTATTATAAATTATATTTATATCATTTATAATTTTTAAATTTTAATTCTTAACTTATAAAAAAGGGGTGTTTATTTTGATACATCATGATTTAATAATCGTTGGTGGTGGTGCATCTGGATTAATGGCTGCAATTACTGCTAAGGATTTTGGAATAGACGTTGCAATTGTTGAAAGTACTGATAGAATTGGTAAAAAGATTTTAACTACAGGTAATGGTAGATGTAATATCTCAAATAACTGCATTAAACCACCATTTATTAATTATCATAGCTCTAATTCTAATTTTAAATTTTCAGCGCTAGAAACATTATCACTTAAAGATACTCTAGACCTTTTTATGACTCTTGGTCTACCTATTACAGCTATGCCAACAGGTAAGCTGTATCCCCAATCATTACAAGCCTCTTCTGTTGTTGATATTTTAAAAATAGCAATAGAAGATAGAAATGTACCTTTATACACAGCTTGTAAAATAAAAACTATCCACAAGGATAAAATCTTTAAGTTATCCACAACCAATGAAGATTATAAGTTATTCACAGCCAATAAAATAATTTTAGCTTGCGGAGGAAAAACTGCTCCAAAAACAGGTTCTGACGGCAGTGGTCATTCTTTAGCAAAAAGTTTTGGTCATAAGATAACTTCATTATTACCTGGAATAGTTCAATTAAAATTAGATTATCCGCAACTAAAAGCTTTGTCTGGTGTAAAATTTGATGGTTACGCTACCCTTTTGGTTGACGATAAAGAAGTAAAAAAAGATTTTGGTGAAATTTTATTTACTGACTACGGAATTTCTGGTCCTCCAATACTTCAAATTTCAGCATTAGCATCTCAAGGCACTTATAATAACAAAAAGACAGAGGTAATCGTTGATTTACTTCCAAGCTATACTTATGAGGAACTTGAAAACTTTATAGAGTGTCATTTTGCACTCTTTGGTCATAGACCAATTATTAATGCTTTAATTGGTGTTGTTAATAAAAAAATAATTCCTATATTATTAAAGGAATGTGGTATAACAAATCTTCAATTGCCTTGTTATGAATTAACCTGGAAGGAAAAGAAACAATTAATTAATACCTTAAAGTCTTGGAAATTCACATGTACTGGTACTAATGATTTTAACCAAGCACAAGTTACAATCGGTGGCGTTGATACTAAAGATGTAAATTCAGAAACTTTAGAATCAAAACTTGTTGAAAATCTATACTTTACCGGTGAAATATTAGATGTTCATGGTGATTGCGGTGGATTTAATCTTCAATGGGCATGGAGTTCAGGCTATACAGCTGCAAAATCAATTGCAGAAAAAAACTAAGTTGCGTAGCAACTTAGTTTTTTATTTTAATTTTTCCCATCTACTAGTTAATATTGTTAACTCTTTACCTTCTTGATCTGAAATTTTATGAAGAATAGTTAATTTCTCTTCTTGTTCAATAATTTGACAAGCTGCTGTTATTTCTGCTCCATATTTACATTCTTTTTCAAATATTACGCTAATTTCTTTCATCTCATAATTTAATACAATATCTAGCGGTAGCGACTCTATAGCCCATTCAACATATCTAACATTATTTACATGCATATTAGAGTCTATGTCACCATATCTTACTTTAAAATTAGCATGATGCATTTCTTCTGTTAATTTTTCTAATTTTGTTGGTTTAATATCCTCACAATTTTCTAACTCAACACCATATGCTATATATTGCTCTTCTGGAATCCTTACAGCTCTTCTTTTATCGATATTTATTAAAAGAAATATCCCTTCACCCTCTACTATCTTCTCATTATTTTCATCATATATTTCGTATCCCCTTGATGCATAAAACTTCTTAAAACTCTTTGCCATTGTTATAACTTTTATTTTCTCTCCATATTTAGGATATCTATTTACCTTTATATCATATTTATAAAATACCCATGCTAATCTTTTTTCTGTTAAATAATTAATTCCAACACCTAATTCTTCTGATTGTTTACCACCAATATCACAAAAGTAATTAATTATAGATGATATTTTACAATCTAATTTATAATTAGCCTCATAATAATGAACTTCATACTCTTTTTCTGTTATAATTCCCATAAAACCTCACCTCTCTAAAAGTAAAATAACTTATATTTAACTTATATTTTATCATATATTAAAATCATATTAAAAATAAAAGGACCCAAATTTTATGGATCCTTTTACTATTTATTTAATGCTTCTAATAATTCATCTAAATTTATTCCATGAACATATGCTGCTTCTTCTATAGTTTCTGCTTGAGCTGATGGACATCCTACACATCCCATACCAAAGCTCATTAAAATATCAGCCTTATTAGAATTTGCCTTTATTACTTCTCCTATTGTCATATCCTTAGTAATCATATTATATTAATCTCCTATTAAAAACTATTGAAATATATTTCTAAATAAATTATATATATTTAGAAATATATTTCAATATAAACTACTTGTAGTGCTATTAATTTTACTAATTACAGAATTTATATCTATTCCATATCTTATCCCTACATCCTCTAAGCTCGATAATTGATTTTCTGTATTCCCATAACATGGTACTCCATAACTCATTAATATATCTGCAACTCTAGGATCTTGATATATTGCATCATTTAAACTTGTATATTTATCTATCATAACTAACACTCCTACTATCTTTATATTTATTAGTAGTTTGTTCACAAATTTAAATAATATTCTTAAAATCATTAATATACTTAAAATATATAACCATATTTTCATATAAAAATAAGAGCTTAATATTAAATATATAAACTCTTATTTTTAAACAGATATATTATTATATTAATTTTAATTATAGAGGTTTAACTCTCATTGTTTGGTCTCTTCTTGGTCCTACTGATACTATAGAAATTCTTGTGTCTGTTAATTCTTCAATTCTTTCTAAGTATTTTCTTGCATTTGGATGTAATTCTTCATAGCTTCTAGCATCTGCTACACTTTCATCCCAACCATCAAACTCTTCATATATAGGCTCACATTTAGCTAAATCTTCTAAACTTGCTGGGAAATAATCTATTACTTCATCATTAAATTTATACCCAACACACATCATTACCTTATCTAATCCAGCTAATGTATCTATCTTTGTAACTGCTAATGAAGTTAATCCACTAACTCTTACAGAAGTCTTTAAGATAACTATATCAAGCCAACCACATCTTCTTGATCTACCTGTAGTTACTCCGTATTCATGTCCTTTTTCTCTAATCCATTCTCCAGTTTCATCTTCAAGCTCTGTTGGGAATGGTCCTTTTCCTACTCTTGTTGTATAAGCCTTAGCTATACCTACAGCATTAGTAATCATATTTGGTCCTATACCAACACCACTAGCAACTCCCCCTGCAGTAGTATTAGATGATGTTACATATGGATAAGTTCCATAATCTATATCAAGAAGCATTCCTTGAGCTCCTTCAAATAAAACAGTCTTATCCTTCTTTATATCTTCATAAACCCTTACTGAAGTATCCTTAACAAATGGTTTTAACTTTTCTGCATACTTTGAGTATTCTTCATATATTTCATCAAAGTTTAAGGCTTCTCCACCAAGTATTTTAGTTATATAATCATTTTTTAGTTCTATATTAGAAATTAATTTTTCTTTAAATACCTCTTTATTGATAAGATCACAAACTCTTATACCACATCTTTCAAACTTATCAGTATAACAAGGCCCTATTCCCTTACCTGTAGTTCCTATATCATTTTTCCCTCTAGCTTGTTCTTTTAACTTATCTAAAATCTTATGGTATGGCATTATAACATGAGCTCTATCACTTACTATTAGCTTTTCTGGAGTTACTTTAACTCCTTCTCTTTCTAAATATTCTATTTCAGAAAAAAGAGCTATCGGATCAACAACTACACCATTTCCTATTACATTAAGTTTTTCATCATGTAATATACCTGATGGTATTAAGTGAAGCTTATATTGTTTATCTCCAACCTCTACAGTATGACCTGCATTATTTCCACCTTGGAATCTTACAACTACTTCAGCTTCTTCTGCTAAGTAATCTGTCATTTTACCTTTACCTTCATCGCCCCACTGTGCCCCTAAAACAATAAATGCTGACATTTTATACGCCTCCTCTAAGACTTTATATATATTAAATTTATATTTTATTAAAATTTCTCTACATCTCATACTATCAAAACAACAAATCTTTTTCAAGATTAAATTCGAATATTTTTTTGATTTTATTTTATATAATTCGTATAATATACTTATAAGTTATTTGAAAGGATGTTTTTTATGAGTATATATGAGGAATCACTAATTTTTCACGAAAAATATAAAGGTAAACTTGAAATAAAATCTAGAGTTAAGGTGGAAAATTCACAAGACTTATCTCTTGCCTATACACCTGGTGTTGCTGAACCTTGCAGAGCAATACACAAAGATCCATCTGCAGCATATATGTACACAAGAAAATGGAATACTGTTGCTGTTATTTCTGACGGTACTGCTGTTTTAGGTCTTGGAGACATTGGTCCCTTAGCTTCATTACCTGTTATGGAAGGAAAATCTGTATTATTTAAGGAATTTGCTGATGTAGATGCTTTTCCTATAGTTCTTGATACTAAAGATGTTGATGAAATTGTTGAAACTGTAGTTAGAATTGCTCCTACTTTAGGTGGAATAAATTTAGAAGATATATCTGCACCTAGATGCTTTGAAATAGAAAAAAAATTAAAAGAAAGATTAAATATTCCTGTATTCCATGATGACCAACATGGAACTGCTATTATAGTTTTATCTGGTTTAATAAATGCACTTAAAATAGTTAATAAGAACATAGAAGATTTAAAAATAGTTGTTAATGGTGCTGGTTCCGCTGGTACTGCAATAACTAAACTTTTATTATCATATGGTGCAAAAAACATAGTTGTTTGTGATAGAGATGGTGCTTTAAATAGAGATATTGAATATTCAAATAAATATTTTGAAGAACTTGCTAATATAACAAATCCAAATAATGAATCAGGAATATTAAAAGACGTTATTAAAAATGCTGATGTATTTATAGGAGTTTCTGCACCTAATATAGTTTCTAAAGAAATGGTTAAATCTATGAATTCTGATGCAATCTTATTTGCTATGGCTAATCCAACACCAGAAATATTCCCTGATGATGCAAAAGAAGCTGGAGCTAAAGTTATTGGTACTGGGCGTTCTGATTTCCCTAACCAAATAAATAACGTTTTAGCCTTCCCTGGAATATTTAGAGGTGCTTTAGACGTTAGAGCTACTGAAATTAATGAGGAAATGAAAATAGCCGCAGCTCATGCAATTGCAAATTCTGTTTCAAAAGAAGAATTAAATCCAAATTATATTATTCCAAAAGCATTTAACTTAGAAGTTCAAAAGAAAGTTGCAGAAGCAGTTAAAGGAGCTGCAATTAAAAGTGGTGTTTCAACTATTTAATTCTATAAAAAATAGAACCTACAGCAAGGTTCTATTTTTTATATCCTTATTACTTTCATAAATGCACTACATATTCTTTGATTTATCTGCACACTTTTCTACTGCACTCATAACTGTATTTCTAAAACCATTCTTTTCAAGATCTATTACAGCTTCTATAGTAGTTCCTCCTGGTGAACAAACCTCATCTTTTAGTACACCAGGGTGCTTTCCTGTTTCAAATGCAAGCTTTGCTGATCCTAATATAGCTTGCTCTGCTAATTTATATGCTTTAACTCTAGGTAGTCCAAGCTTAACTCCTGCATCTGCCATTGCTTCTATAAACATAAATACATAAGCCGGTGATGAACCACAAAGTGCAATAAATGCATGAAAATCTTTTTCTTCTAAAACTTCATATTTACCAAATAAATCATATAATCTTCCTACATATTGTAATTCCTCTTCAGTTATATTTTTATTAGGACAAATAGCAGACATACCTTCCCCTACTAATGCAGGTGTATTTGGCATAGTTCTTACCACTTTAATATTCTTACCAAACCATTCTTCAATTTGTGCTATAGTAATTCCTGCTGCTATTGATATTATTATTGTATTTTCTGTAACTAAATCCTTTATTTCTTCAATGACCTCCTTAAAGAAATAAGGCTTTACAGCTAAAAATAATATATCTGAATTTCTAACAACTTCTTTATTATCAGTAGTTGTTTTAACTTCAAAATCATCACTAATTTTTTCAGCTGATGCTTTACTCTTTGTTGATACAATTAAATCTCCTAGTGCAATCTCATTAGACTTAACCATAGCGCCAAGCATAGCCTTACCCATATTTCCACAACCAATAAATCCAATTCTTTTTTTCATTTATATTTCCACCTTTCTTATTATTAACATATACTAATAATCTTTATAGTTAAATATATTTACTTCTACAACATATTCCTAACTTAAAAATAAAAACTTATCCACAGCTATACTTTTTAAAAGTTTTCCACAGAAAATAAAACTATATTTAAAAAATATTATTTTAAAGTTATCCACAATTTTTATTTATAAAAAATACCCTAAAGTTCCTAATTTATTAAAACTTTAGAGTATTCTTATTTATTCTTTATGAACTAAATCTAAATCAGCAAACTTAGAGTGAGCTCCAACCCAAGCCATTTTTACAGTCCCAACTGGGCCGTTTCTTTGCTTAGCTATAATACACTCACCAATACCTTTTTCTTCTGTTTCCTTGTTATAATACTCATCTCTATATAAGAACATAACAACATCGGCATCCTGTTCTATTGAACCTGATTCTCTAAGGTCAGATAGCATAGGTCTATGGTCTGCTCTTTGTTCAGGAGCTCTAGATAACTGTGATAATGCTATTACTGGACATTCCATTTCCTTTGCTAATGCCTTAATAGATCTTGATATCTCTGATACTTCTTGTTGTCTATTATCACTACCTGCACTCCCAGACATAAGCTGTAAGTAATCTATAAGTATCATATCTATACCGTGCTCCATTTTTATCTTTCTGCACTTAGATCTCATATCCATAACACTTATACCAGCAGTATCATCAATATAAATTTTAGCTTTTGCTAATGGTCCTGTTGCTCTTGCTATTCTATCCCAATCATCATCCTCTAAATTACCTGTTCTAAGCTTTAACATATCAACATTTGCTTGAGAGCATAATAACTTATAAGCTAATTGCTCTTTTGACATTTCCAGAGAGAATATAACTACACTTTTTCCTTCCTTTAATGCTGCATTTTCTGCAATATTTAAAGAGAACGTAGTTTTTCCCATTGAAGGTCTTGCTGCAATAAGAACCATATCTCCTTTTTGGAATCCTGATGTTTTAGCATCTAAATCTTTTATTCCAGACCCTACTCCAGTTATTTCACCTTTATTATTAAATAATCTTTCTATTTCTTGAAACCCTCTTTCAAGAACATTAGAAAGTGGTTCATATTCCTTAGAATCTTTCTTTTCTGCTATATCAAAAATCTTTTTTTGAGCTAAATCAATTACTTTCTCTACATCTCCACCAGAATTATAACTTTCTTCAATAATTGCTGTTGACGATTTTATTAATTTTCTTAGAGTAGATTTCTCTTCAACTATTCTTATATATGAGCTTAAGTTCGCTGTAGTTGGTACTGATGCACTTAACTCCGATATATAAGTAACACCACCAGCTTTATCAAGCGTATCTGTAGTTTTTAAATATTCCAACAAAGTTACTAAATCTACAGCCATATCTTTTGAATACATTTCTCTTATTGCCTTATATATAGCTTTATGACCATCTCTATAAAAATCTTCTTCTTGCAATTTTTCTAAAACCTGAGCAATGGCACTCTTATCTATTATCATTGCCCCTATAACTGACTGCTCAGCTTCAATACTTTGTGGTAAACTTCTCATCATAGGTGCTTCCATAAGTAACCCTCCCTCCAAAGTTTTTTATTTTAACGTATTTTTTATCATAAAGTTATTATAACAAAATAATAAGAAATTAATATTACTTTGTATAATAAATATCCTTTTTCACATAATAAAATTAAGCTTCCTATAAAAGGAAGCTTAATCTACATTACTTCTCAAATACTATCTCCATAAGTTCCTCTATATGACTTATTGATTTTACTTCAATATCTTCAAGTCCAAGAGGAACTTCTTTTTCGTTATCCTTTGGTACAGCTACAAGTTTAATTCCTTTTCTTCTAGCTCCATATATTTTTTCAAATATACCGCCTACTGGTTTTACCTTACCTCTTAAAGAAATTTCCCCTGTTATTGCAACATCTTGACGTATTGGCTTATTAGTAAGAGCACTAATTATACAAACTGTAATAGCTGCTCCTGCTGAAGGTCCATCAATTTGACCTCCTCCAATTACATTTACATGAACATCATAATCTTTAATATCTTTATCTGTTATTTTTCTTATTACAGATGCAGCATTAAATACAGAATCTTTTGCCATAGAACCAGCTGTATCATTAAATTTTATAGTTCCATTTCCTTTTTTCTTAGCAGGAAATGCTGCTGCTTCAATTTCTATAGTAGATCCTAAGAAACCACTTACACCTAATCCGTATACATGACCAACTTCATATTTATCTAAATTATCTATTCTTTCAAAAGGTGAGTATCTACCAATTGAAATTACTTCTTCAACATCTTTAACAGATATCATATTATGACTTTCTTCATTTTCTAAGCTATATAATGAATAACCATAAGCATCTGATAAAATATTTACAGCCTTTCTACCTTCTATAGTATATTGACTTATTAAATGTGCAACTCCATCCTCTAAAGTTACGTTTAACTTCTCAGAAGCATTATTAACTATACCTTCTATATCTTTTGAAGATAATGGTTCAAAATATACTTCTGTACATCTTGATCTTAATGCTGGATTTATTTGACTCGGGTCTTTAGTTGTTGCACCAATTAATACAAAATCAGCTGGTGCTCCGTTATCAAATAAATATTTTATATATGCAGGTATATTTTCATCATCTGGATCGTAGTAAGATGATGAGAATTCAACCCTCTTATCTTCTAAAACCTTTAATAATTTATTTTGAAGTATTTCATCTAATTCACCAATCTCATCAATGAATAATACTCCACCATGAGCCTCTGTAACTAATCCAGTCTTTGGCTCAGGAACTCCGATTTCAGCTAAATCTCTTTTACTTCCTTGATATATAGGATCATGTACTGAACCTAATAAAGGATTTGTAATTTCTCTTGGATCCCATCTAAGTGTTGTACCATCTACTTCAACAAACTTTGAGTCTTCATCAAAAGGTGTAAATTTAAGCTTCTTTGCTGCTTCTAATGCCAGTCTAGCAGCTGAAGTTTTACCAACCCCTGGTGGCCCGTAAAGTATTATATGTTGTGGATATGGTGATGACATTTTTGAAATTAATGATTTTACAGCTCTTTCTTGCCCTACTATTTCATCAAAGTTCTCAGGTCTTAAAAGAGTCATTACATTTTTATTTATACGCTTTGAATCTAACTTTTCAAGCCTTTCTAACTTTGCTGCTGTCTTAGTATTTTCAGTTCCTTTTTGCTTTTTTATGATAGATAATCTAAGTTCATCCATAAACTTATCTTGTCTTTCAACTAAAGCTTTTTCTACTTCAGATTCTATTTTATTTTGAACATATTTTTTAGCTATATTTTCAGATATCCAATAAATAACATCCTCTAAAACCTCAGTGGCTGTATCATCATTTGGAACCACCTTAGCCCCGTTCCCATCTGATGCTATAACATTTAATGCATAAATTCTATCATTTACCTCTGTTGAGTTAACATACTTTTGTAATTTAAATCTTACAGTTCTAGCTCTTATAGCACCTTCATCAAGAACATTCTTAAGAACATCAAATAATACGTTAACTTTTACTTCTAAAGGTAAATCACTTTTTACTAATTCTTCTAAGTTGATTCCTTCTTTAATTAAATTCAATGTTAATCCTCCTTATTGTTTAGGAACAATAATAACCTTCATCTTTGTTGATACTTCTGGATATAATTTAACTTCTATTTCATATCCACCAGCCACTTTTATAGTATCCATAACTATTTTCTTTTTATCTATTGATAAGTTGAATTTGCTATTAATTACTTCTGCTATATCTTTGTTAGTTATTGCTCCAAATAATCTTCCACTTTCTCCAGCTTTCGCTTCTATACTAACTTCTTTTCCCTTTAATTCAGCTGCTAATTTTTGAGCTGCTTCTAATTCTGCAAGCTTTTTCTTTCTTTCATTTTCTTTCTTAGCGTTAACAACATGTAATGCATTTGCTGTTGCTTCTTCAGCTAATTTTCTAGGAAATAAATAGTTTCTTGCATATCCATCTGATGCTTCTATAACATCACCTTTTTTCCCCATCTTCTTAACGTCTTGTAATAAAATTACCTTCATTGCTTTACACCTATCCTTTAATATTTTATTTTTTATCCTTTATCTTATAATGTTTATTTATTGCCTCTTTTAATAAACTTACTGCATCATCGATATTAACATTTAATTTAGCTCCAGCCATATTCATATGACCTCCTCCACCAAGCTCTTCTAATATAACTTGAACATTAACATCTCCTGATGATCTACCACTTATTATTATAGCATTATTTATCTCACATAAAACAAAACATACATCTATTCCCGAAATACCTAATAACTCATCTGCTGCCCTAGCTACTATCACAGTATTTTTATTAGTAGGAGGTGATATTGCTATTGCTAAGTTATCATATACTTCTGCACTTCTTATAATTTCTGCTATAACTAGATAATCTTCTAAACTATCAGTAAACATTTTTTTAACGGCTACAGTATCTGCACCTAAGGATCTTAAAAATGCTGCTGCATCAAAAGTTCTAACACCGGCTTTAAATTGGAAACCTTTCGTATCCATAAATATACCTGCTAAAAGACCTTCTGCCTCTAGCTTATTGATTCTAGGTTTTTGTAACATATATTGGATCAATTCTGTTACCATTTCAGATGTTGATGAAGAATATACTTCAATATAATTTAATAAAGTACCTTCAATAATATCAGCACTTCTTCTATGATGGTCTATTATTATTTTTCTATTTATTTTTTCTACTATAGATAAATTATTTACATATCCCTTATTATGCACATCTACTATTATTAATAACGTTTTTTCATTTATATTTTTTTCAGCATCTTCACTAGATATAAATAAATTATCATATTTTGAGTCTTCTTGTAGTTTAGACATATAATATTCAACGGCATTTGTATCATTATCCATAATAATATTGCAATTTTTACCTAGCTGTTTTACTGCTGACCATATTCCAATAGATGCACCTAAGCAATCCATATCTGGACTCTTATGACCCATTATATAAATATTGCTACTTTCAAAAATCAATTCTCTTAATGCTTGAGATATAACCCTTGCTCTAACCCTAGTTCGTTTTTCAAGTTCACGAGTATTTCCACCAAAAAAGGTTATCTTTTCATTATTTTTAATAACAACTTGATCTCCACCTCTACCTAGAGCTAATTCTTTTGCTGTAACGGCATTATGATAGTTTTCCTCTGGGCTACTTCCCCCTCTTCCAATACCAATACTCAGGGTTACTTCTAATTTATTTCCTCTATCAATCTTAGATATACTTTCTAATATATTGAATTTAGAATTAATTTCATCATTTATATACTTATCTTGTACTGATAAAGCATACTTATTAAACTCATATTTAATACTCATTGATTTTAGCTTCTTACTATAAGAATTAATCATTTTTTCAACCTCTGCTGCTAGCATTGGTCTATTTATTTCATCTGTACCTTCTAGGGCTTCTGATAAATTATCTACTTCAATTAGCATAATACTTTCTTTAGTAGAATTTATATCTCTTAAATTACTTACCTCATTAAAATATACTACATATTTTTCATCTTCATTTTCTTCACTAATTTTATTAGCATATATACTATAAAATGAATCTTTTATTTTTACTCTTTGGCTTAAATCCCTATCACATTTTAATAGCTTATGCAAATCTAAGTTTCTTGCTATAGCTAATATATTTTCATCTTTTAAATCTAATAAAAACAGTTCTTCCTTTAACCTTTTATTTGCCCATAAAATATTACCATAACCATCAATTAAAGATATAGGAAATGACGCATTAGAAATATTGTCATTTATATTATTCTTAATTCGTAAAATTATATCATTTGCTATTTTGGTTTCTAAATATTCATTATATAAATACTCTCTTGATACTATATAAGTTAATAATAAAATACTAGCTAAATAAAATTGGTCAGCATAATATAATAGTATAATAATTATTATAGATATACCTGTTATAATTAAAGATTTATGCCTTTCGAGCTTTTCTTTCATAAAAGCCTCCTAATTAATTATTAATAGCGTTCTCGAATATGTTTTTGAAGCTTACTTAGGCTCTTACCTTCCTTTTCATACTCATGCTCTTCAGCTATTCCTAATTTTTATTTTTTTCTCATATCATCATCAACTTCAGCACAACTATAACCTAATTTTTGAGCTAATACATATAAAATTAAAATGGCACCAGATATACAATTTAATATAGCATCTTGAGCAATATTAGTTCCCTTCGTTAAAAGTGAAAAAAACTCTCCTATTATACATAGTAAATTTGCCTTTAGCTCTTCAATTATTTTTATATTTGCCATAATATTTAATTCTTCTTTCTTCTTCACCCTCTTCACCCCTTTAATACCTTGTATTTATATTTTAATTATTTTTCATTATTTATGCAACTAAATAGCATTGTAATTACAATTTATGTAATTATTTTTCTATATAAAAATAAAAGCCCCTGAAACTCAGGGGCTAATAAATTTATTACTATTCAGTTGTGAATGGTAATAAAGCTATGTTTCTTGATCTCTTGATAGCATCAGTTAATTGTCTTTGATGCTTAGCGCAAGTACCAGAAATTCTTCTTGGAAGAATCTTACCTCTTTCTGTAACAAATTTTCTTAATTTGTTGATATCTTTGTAATCTATTGATTCAGCTTTATCTACACAGAAAGCACATACTTTTCTCTTAGATCTTCTCATTTTTCCAGATCTTTTCATTTCTCTCATGACGTTCCCTCCTTATAAAATAATTAGACTTTTTTTCTAGAATGGCATATCTCCATCATCTACTGGTGTCATGTCTTCATCGAAATTCATTCCACCAAATACATCATTTGATGAATGTGAATAATCAGCTCCGCCACCATTGTATGAATTTCCGCCATTACCAGCTCCATTACCTCTTGATAAGAAGCTTACACCATTGAAGGTATCAGCAACGACTTCTGTTACATATCTTTTAGTACCGTCTTTTGCATCATATGATCTAGTGGAAATTCTACCGCTTATAGCAATTTGACTACCCTTACTCATATATTGAGCAGTGTTTTCAGCTTGCTTACCCCATATTACTACAGGGATAAAGTCAGCACTTTTCTCACCAGATTTGCTGTTATAATTATCAACTGCTAAAGTTAAGGTGGTTACTGCAGTTCCGTTTCCTGGAGTATATTTTAGCTCAGGATCTTTTGTAAGTCTGCCTATAAGTATTACCTTATTCATTTATACACCAACCTTATTAGTTTTCTTGTTTAACAATGATATGTCTTATAACACCATCAGTGATTCTGAATACTCTGTCTAACTCTTTTGGTAATTCAGGATTAGCTTCGAAGTTAACTAAAGTGTAGTAACCTTCATTAACTTTGTTTATTTCGTAAGCAAGCTTTCTCTTACCCCAGAAATCAACATTTTCAACTTTTCCTCCACCATTTACTATAACACCTTGGAATTTTTCGATATTAGCCTTAACAGCTTCTTCGTCTAATGATGGGTGTAATATAAATATAGTTTCGTACTTTCTCATCATTTTCACCTCCTTTGGACTAACGGCTGCATTAAAATATCAATGCAGCAGGGATTACAATTTTAAATTTTATCACTTTATTCATTCTATTTCAAGTATTTTTATTTCATTAATTAGATTTAACGACCTTTTTTGCATCTTTTTGGAATTTAATACGTGGAATCATAACTATTCTTCCGCAACCAACACATTTAATTTTAATATCAGCACCTAGTCTAATAACCTCAAACTCCTTACTTCCACAAGGATGTTGCTTTTTCATTTCAACAATATCTCCTAAATCAAAAGTTTCAATCATATTTATTCCCCCTACTTTCCTTAATTTTAATACTTTACTTTATTATTTTATAATTTTAGTCTTTGGATATGGAATTTCTATTCCAGCTTTATCTAAAGCAAGTTTTATATCTTTTCTCAACTCTCTTTCCATTTCCCATTGACTTAATGGTTCTGCTCTTCCTATAACCCTAATAGTTACTCCAGATGCATTTAATGAAAAAACACCTCACTTCTACTTCTCCTCTAAGCTTTGCTTGGTGCTTTTCCTCAAATTTCTTACATACATTTTTCATTAATTCAATAGTTGCATCAACATTTTCTTCATATGCTATTTCTATATCAACTATAAATCTTATATCTCCTCTAGAGTGATTTGTAACTTCTAAAACTGATCCATTAGGTATTAAATGTAAATCGCCTGTAAAATCTCTTAATACAGTTGTTCTAATTCCTATACTTTCTACTATTCCTGAAAAAGCACCTATTGTAACATGATCTCCTACTCCATATTGATCTTCAAATAATACAAAAAAACCATTAATTATGTCTTTTACTAAGCTCTGTGCTCCAAGACCAATTGCAAAACCACCTGCACTAGCTACTGCAACTGGAATTTTAGCAAATATATCTGAAAGCATAGCCCCTATTCCAACAACATATACAGTATATTTTAATACACTCTTTAGAACTTCTCCTATTGTTTTTGCTTTCTGTGGATCTAGTGAAAAATTAGTCTTACTTGCAACTTGTCTATCAACAAATTTTTTTATAAGCTTATTACCTATTCTTATTACTATATACATTATTATAGATATAAGAATAATAGATAATAGCTTCTTTAATATTTCATCTACCCAAGCAAAGCTAAGCACAGACTCTATTTTCTGAAATACATAACCTTTAAAATCCATTTATAAGCTTTCACCTTCTTGCTATTTAACTAATATATATTCTGTATTTTCTTTTTTATATATATTTTTAAACTCAATAATATTACCATCTATTATTCTTTTTATTTTCTCTTCTGATTCTATTCTTATGCAAATTACACAACTTTGAGTTATTAAAGTTGGAGTTGGCATTATTCTTAATTCATAATTTAACTCTTTTAATTTTTTCTCTCCTGACATTGCGTCGTGAGTATTTTTAAATACTATAATATAATAATTCATCGTTCTCCTCCATCTAATTTATTCTTAATTATATTATAACTGTTTTTGAATTTTAATAAATATATTAATACTTTCCTTTTATTTTATATCTAATACAAAATACATTGCATTTTTTTATATTTATCTTATCATATTTATATAAAACATCTTCTATTTTATTTAAGTAGAAAATGTACGTTAATTTTCATAAAATTTAATTTTTAAACTTATATTAAAGATTAATTTAAAGGAGTTTTATATGAGAGTATATTTAGATAACAGTAGCACATCTTTTCCTAAACCAAAAGTTGTTGCTGATTCAATTTATAATTATTTAGTAAACATAGGTGGTAACCCCGGTAGAGCTAATCATTCAAATGCATTAGAGTCAAATAGATATTTATATATGGCAAGAGAAGAAATCGCTAGTTTTTTCAACTATGACAAAATAGAAAATGTTATATTTACTAATAACATAACATCTTCTTTAAACATATTAATTAATGGAATATTAAAAAGTGGAGATCATGTTATTACTTCATCTATGGAGCATAATTCTGTTATTAGACCACTTTATAATTTAAAGCAAACGCTTAATATAGAATTAGATATTGTTAATGCAAATTCTAACGGAATCATTAATGTTGATAATATACAAAAGGCAATCAAACCAAATACAAAATTAATTGTCATAACTCACGCTTCAAACGTTACAGGATCAATTCAACCAATTAAAGAAATTGGAGAACTATGTAAAAAAAATAATATATACTTCATATTAGATAGTGCTCAAAGTGCCGGCGTTATTGATATAGATTTTAAAGCTTTATCTTTAAATGCCTTAGCTTTTACTGGTCACAAAAGTCTTTTAGGACCCCAAGGAGTAGGTGGTTTTATTATTGATGATGAATTAAATAAAATATGTAATCCATCAATATTAGGTGGAACTGGAAGCCTATCTCACTCTTTATCTCAACCTGACTTTTTACCTGATAAATTTGAGTCTGGTACTCTAAATATTCCTGGAATAATAGGATTATATGAAGCAATTAAATTTATTAAATCCCAAGGATTGAGTACAATCTATGAACATAATAATTACCTGCGTTCATATTTAATTAATGGAATTTTAGATTTGGGAAATTTTTCAATACATGGTGAAATCTCTAGTGATAAAAGTACATCTTGTATTTCAATTACTCATTCTAAATTAGATGTAAGTGAATTATCTTATATTCTAGACTCTGATTTTAATATAAGTAATAGAAGTGGATTACATTGTGCTCCTTTAGCACATAAAACCATTGGAACTTATCCTGAAGGTACAGTAAGGCTTAGTTTAGGTTACTTTAATACAGAAGAAGAAATTAGATATACTTTAGATTCATTAAACAAAATAAATTCTCTATATAAATAATTCACGTATTTTTGAATATGTTAATCCATTATTGGCCATAATCTTCAATATAAGGAGGTTATTTCAATGGAAAACTGTTTTTCTGTAGACTCATTTTCTCCTACAGCTAATTCCGAGATTGGAGAATATTTATATAAAAAATTAAGTTCTATGGTGATAGATAATAGACCTATTATCTTCTTATGTATAGGTACTGATAGAGCAACTGGAGATTCCCTTGGCCCTTTAATTGGATATAAACTTAAAAATTTAAACATAAAAATATCCATATTTACGGCTCATTAGAATCACCTATTCATTCAATAAATTTAAAGTCTATCTTAGATAAAATTAACGATAACTTTATTAACCCCTTTATTATTGGAATAGATGCATCCTTAGGAAATGTTCAAAATATCGGTAAAATATTCATTGAGGATTTGCCTCTTCGTCCTGGTTTAGCTGTTAACAAATCTCTTCCTACTGTTGGTGAAATGAGTATAAAAGGTGTCGTTAATATATCAGGAAATTTAGAATTTATGCTTTTACAAAACACTAGATTGTTTGTTGTTATGTCTTTAGCTGATTCTATTGCTCAAGGCATTGAACATTTTGTTATGAAAAGTTCAAAGCTTAATTCAGTAGAATATTAATTTATAATAAACAAAAAAAGCCGTAATTAAAATAATAATATATATTTATATTATTATTTTAGTACAGCTTTTTAATTATAACTTTCTATTAACTATTTATAGCTTGATTTAATACATGCAATTCTTCTTCAGATAAATCATATCTTGATATTCCTTTATCTATCGGTTTAGCATATGTAGTACTATCTTGTCTCGAATAAATTCCAGTTATAATAACACCATCATTATATGAATCTAATATAGCAATTGAAAAACTTAAATCACTTCCTACATTTTCAAATGCCTTATATCTCATTACAGCAACTTTATTTACGCAACCTTTCATTTCTTCTGAAAGTTTTTTACACTCATTAATAGCATCTTGTGAACTATTCATTGCTTTTTCAATATTATCTAAATTTAAGTTAATAACTTCTTCTAAATTCTTATTATTAACTCCCCTCATCATTTTTCTATATCTCTTTTTTAGCTTACTTACTGATGCTAACAATATTATTGTAATTATTAAAAGTAAAAAAGTTATAAGTGCTAATCCAATTATTATAAAGGCTGAATATTGATTAATTAGCTCTATTATTTTGTCCATTTATCTTTCGTCCCTTCAAATGTTTCACGTGAAACATTATAAATTAATTATCTCTAGTATTCTTTGCAAATCTTCCTCTGAATAATATTCAATCTCTATTTTACCCTTATTATTTTTATTGCTTATATTTACCTTAGTCACAAAATAACTTTCTAACTGATTCATAATTTCCTTGTAATATGGATTACTTTCACTTCTAGTACTCTTAGTAGTTTTTCCATTTTCACTTTTCATTTTTTTAATTAAGAATTCAAGCTCTCTAACCGATAATTTATCATCAATTACCTTTTGTGCTAATTCATATTGAACTTTATTATCTATTATGCTTAATAAAGCTCTTCCATGTCCTTCAGATATTACACCTTCGATTAAATACTGTTGAACATTTTCACTTAAGTTTAAAAGTCTCATTGTATTAGTTATTGAGACACGTGATTTTCCTAATCTTTTGCTTAGTTCTTCTTGTGTTAAATTAAATTCTTCTATTAACTTTTTATAAGCAACAGCTTCTTCAATGGAATTAAGATCTTCTCTTTGAATATTTTCTATTAAAGATACCTCTAAAACCTGTTTATCTGTTAAATCCATTATTATAGCTGGTACTTCTTTTATATGAGCTAATTTCGCTGCTCTCCATCTTCTTTCTCCTGCTACAATTACAAATTCTGAATTATCCTTTTTTAAAATAATTGGTTGTATTATTCCATTGTGTTTTATAGATTCAGCTAATTCCATTATCTTTTCATCATCAAAATATTTTCTTGGTTGGTTGTCAGTACTTTTAATTAAGTTTATATTAATCAACTCAACTCCATTAGATTTATTAGCTTCATTACTTATAATACTATTTTTCATAGTATCCTCTGGTATAAGAGCATTTAGACCTTTACCTAATCCAAATTTTTTACTACTCATTTTTATTCACCTTTCTATTGCATACTTAAGAATTCTTTTGCAAAACGCTTATAGGCTGCTGCCCCTTTACATTTTTCATCATATAACATAATTGGTAATCCAAAGCTTGGTGCTTCAGCTAATCTTATATTTCTAGCAATAGTTGTTTTATATACTTTATCATTAAAGAACTTTTTGGCTTCTTCATATACCTCATTACTTTAAATTAGTTCTAAAATCATACATAGTCATAAGTACACCTTCAATTTCTAGTGCCTTATTTAATGATTTTTTTACTAATTGAATTGTATTAATTAATTGACCAACCCCTTCTAAAGCATAGAACTCACATTGTATTGGTATTAATACAGAATCTACAGCTGTAAGAGCATTAATTGTTAAAACTCCTAAGGATGGAGGACAATCTATAAAAATGAAATCAAAATCATCTTGTACTTCTTCTATTTGTCTTAATAATATTGTTTCTCTTTCTTTAACATTTATTATTTCAACCTCTGCACCTGCTAACTCCATAGTTGATGGTGCAATAGAAAGATTAGGAATTAATTCACTTTTTATAATTACATCCTTTAAAGAAGTATTAGCTGTTAATACATCATACATAGAAACCTCTAAGCTTCTTTTGTCTAATCCCAATCCACTAGTAGTATTTCCTTGCGGATCAATATCAATCGTTAATACTTTATAACCTTCCATTGCTAAATAAGCACATAAGTTAATGTTAGTAGTAGTTTTACCAACTCCACCTTTTTGATTAAAAATACATATCTTTTTCATAAAAGCCCTATTTAAGGACTTCACCCCCTTCCCATACATCTATTATATAGATTTTCTATATATAATTAAAGATATACATATTAAAATTAAAGTAAAAATCACACATTTTTCTTCTAAAATTGTTTCACGTGAAACATTGAGTTATATTGCGAGCTAAGATGTGCCAAAAAGATTGCAATGTCGCCTTCAAGAATTGTCATAATTTCGTCAAAAATTAATATCTTCTTTTAGCAGGAAACATTAACTTAAAAATCTGTCTCCAAAATAAATTAGCTAAAAGTTAAAGTAGAAAAAGTGATGATATAACTGAAATCATATTAATTTCTAAAATGTTATATCATCACTTTTTTTGTTAACTTTAAGTCTCAATTTAACTAAAAAGCACCCGTTAGGGTGCTTTTTTTTATTTATTTTTAGGGATAGAAACTGTAATTTCAATACATTCTTCTTTATCTTGAAGTTTATACTCAGCTGGAATATTGAATTTACTTAATACTTGTTTAATCGTATTAACATAAAGCTTTCCTGGTAAAACGCCTTTACCCTTTCTCTTTTTCATTTGCTCTCCAGCTAGTTTTAATAATTCTGCATTAATTAATTCTTCTGTCTTTTTTACATTAAGTCCATTTTTAATTACTTTTTTTATAACTTTTAATTGTAACTCTTCATCAGGTAATGTTAATAAGGCTCTTGCATGTCTTTCTGTAAGATTATTTTCTAAACATAATTCCCTTACTTTTTTACCTAATTTAAGTAACCTTAATTTATTAGCAATAGTAGATTGTTTTTTCCCCATTCTTCTTGCTAATTCTTCTTGTGTAAATTTATGATCATTAATTAAATTGTAGTAAGCCTCAGCTTCTTCAATAAAATTCAAGTCTTCTCTCTGTAAATTTTCTAATAATGCAATTTCTGCTGATTGTGTGTCTGTTATTTCAATTATGTTACATGGAACTACATCAAATTTGGCCATTCTAGCAGCTCTCCATCTTCTTTCTCCTGCAACTAATTCATATTTTTCCCCTATTTTTCTTACTGTAATAGGTTGAATTATTCCGTATTGTTTAATAGACTCACTTAATTCATTTAATGCATCCTCATTAAAAAACTTTCTTGGTTGATAAGCGTTCGGAAATATATTCTCCACTTTTATGTTTACTATCTCTTTTTTCATCTGCCTGACCATCCCTCATAATTTGTTAATCAACATATTATTTCATATTTTAACAATTCGCTTTTTCTTTTTTATTTCCTTCCATATGTAGACTACTTTCATAAGATAAATTTACTTACTATTCGTTAATATTTTACACTATTTTTCTCTATGTTTCTATTTAAGATTACAATCCTATTTATCTTATATATCACCCCTTATTCTTTTTGTATAAACTTTGAATAAAAGAGGTGATATAACTGTTTTATATTTTTTTACTTTAAATATGTTATTACTTTAGAGGCTTCTTGTTAACTGTTCCAGCTTTTCTAGGATAAGTTTTAGGACATTCTTTTACTTTCTTAACTTCAACAATATTATGCTTTAAATCAGTTTCCTCAATTGATACTTCAATAATTTCTTTTAATTCTCCACCTAATATTTTTATTGCATTTGAACCATTTTCTAGCTCTTCATCTATAGAAGGCCCTTTTAATGCTACAAAATAACCACCTTTTTTTACATAAGGCATACAAAACTCTGATAATACTGCCATATTTGCAACAGCTCTTGATGTAGCTATATCAAACTTTTCTCTCAGCTCTGGTTTTCTCGCACCATCTTCTGCTCTTGAATGTATTGTTGTAACATTCTTTAGTCCTAATTCTCTAACAACAATATTTAAAAAGTTAATTCTTTTATTAAGAGAATCTAAAAGAGTTATATGTGCATTTGGATGTAATATTGCTATTGGCATTCCTGGGAAACCTGCTCCAGTTCCAACATCAATTATTGTCTTAGCATTTCTTATAGCGTCAGATTTAAAAGCCTTCATACAATCTATAAAATGTTTCTTTATAAACTCTTCATCTTCTATAATTGCTGTTAAATTTATTTTTTCATTCCATTCTTGAACAAGTCTCATATATTTTATAAATTGTTCATTTGAGTTTCTGTTAATTCTAAATTAACATCATTTGCAGCTGCTTTCATTAAGTCAAAAAACTTCATCAATTAGTCCTCCTGTTTTTTCTTTTTATATTGGTGCTCTAAGTATATTAATAATACTGATATATCTGCTGGAGATACTCCTGATATTCTTGAAGCCTGACCTATACTTACTGGTCTAATTGCACTTAACTTTTGAATAGCTTCAACTCTTAATCCTTTTACATCATTATAATCTATCTCTTCAGGTAATATTTTCTTTTCAAATTTTCTAAATTGATTTACTTGTTCTAATTGGCTTGTTATATATCCTTCATATTTAGCTATAATATTAACTTGTTCACCAATATCATCTGTATATTCTGGTCTTTCAGGGTCTAATGGTGCTAACATGAAGTAGTCTAATTCTGGTCTCTTTATTAATTCATACATTCTAATAGGTTTTTTAAGCTCAGTAGAATTAAGAGATACTAAGAATTCATTATTTTCTCTCTTATTAGTTATTTGTAATTCTTTTAATCTTTCAACTTCATTCTCTATATTAGCTTTTCTATTTAGGAATCTGTTATATCTTTCATCTGTTACTAATCCAACATTTCTACCTATTTCAGTTAATCTGAAATCCGCATTATCCTGTCTTAATAATAATCTATACTCAGCTCTAGATGTCATCATTCTGTATGGTTCATTAGTACCTTTTGTTACTAAATCATCAATTAAAACCCCTATATATGCATCAGAACGAGTTAAAATCATAGGATCTTTCCCTTGAACTTTTAATGCTGCATTTATACCAGCAACTATACCTTGTGCCGCAGCTTCTTCATATCCTGAACTACCATTTAATTGACCTGCTCCATATAATCCCTCAATAGTTTTAAATTCTAATGTTGGTTTTAATTGCATTGGGTTTATTGAATCATACTCAATTGCATAAGCAGTTCTTAAAAGTTCAACATTTTCAAGACCTTCTAAAGTTCTATACATTTTAACTTGAACATCTTCTGGTAATGATGAAGACATTCCTCCAACGTACATTTCTAATGTATCTTCACCTTCAGGTTCTACGAAGATTTGGTGTCTATTCTTATCAGGGAATTTCATAACTTTATCTTCTATAGACGGACAATATCTTGGCCCTACCCCTTCAATGCTCCCATTGTACATAGGTGATCTATCGATGTTATCTCTTATAATATTGTGAGTTTCTTCATTTGTGTACGTTAACCAACAAGAAACTTGTTCTCTATCTATATTGTCATGCATAAATGAAAATGGAACTATCTTTTTATCACCAGGTTGTTCTATCATTTTAGAAAAATCTACTGATCTCTTGTTAATTCTTGCTGGAGTTCCAGTCTTGAATCTTCTCATTTCTATTCCAAGATCCATTAAATGTTGTGTTAACTCATTAGCAGCAGCCAAACCATTAGGACCACTATTATAAGTTACATCTCCAATTATTATTCTAGCTCTTAAATATGTACCTGTTGTTAGAACTACAGCTTTACACTTAAAAAATGCTCCATTTTTAGTTAAAACTCCAACAACTTTTCCATCTTCAACTTCAACGTCAATAACTTCTAATTGTCTAACTTCAAGATTTTCTTGATGTTCTAAAACACTCTTCATTCTATTTTGATATTTTTTTCTATCAGCTTTGCTCTTAAAGAATGTACAGCTGGCCCTTTAGAAGTATTAAGCATTCTTGATTGGATAAATGTATTATCTATATTTACTCCCATTTCTCCACCTAGTGCATCAACTTCTCTTACAAGATGTCCTTTTGCTGTACCACCTATATTAGGATTACAAGGCATTAAACCTATAGCATCAAGATTTAATGTGCATACTAATGTCTTTAATCCCATTCTAGCTGATGCAAGCCCTGCTTCACATCCGGCATGACCTGCACCAACCACAATTACGTCATATTCTCCTGCATTATATCTCATTTTCTACTCCTACTTTCCTACACAGAAATCTCCAAATATTTTATTTACTAAATCCTCTTCTAATTCATCACCTGTAATCTCATTTAAAGCTCTTAAAGATGAAGTAACAAAAATAGATATTAAATCTAAATATTCATTCATTCTTACTCTACTTAAAGCATTCTCTGCATTTTCTAATGCTCTAAATAACGCTTGCTTATGTCTTGAATTAGATATTATTAAACTTTCAGCATCAATTTTCCCACTAAAGAATAGTTCTTTTATTGTATTTTTTAAATCTCCTAATCCAATCTCTTCTTTAGCAGAAATTTTAATTATATTTTCAAAATTACTTATTATATTTTCATCTATTTTAGATTCTAAATCTATTTTATTTAATATTACTACGCACTTTTTATCGCCAACAGCATCAATAATCTCCCTATCTTCATCATCTAATTCTCTTGATGAATCAAGAACTAATAATACTAAGTCAGCTTCTTCAATCTTTTCTTTTGATCTTTCTACTCCAATTTTCTCAACAACATCTTCTGTTTCTCTAATTCCTGCTGTATCAATTATCTTAACTGGAATACCATCTAAATTTATGTACTCTTCAATTATATCTCTTGTAGTTCCTGCTATATCTGTTACTATTGCTCTCTTTTCTCTTAATAAAGCATTTAATAATGATGATTTACCTACATTAGGCTTACCAACTATAGCTAAGCTTAATCCTTCTCTAATAAGCTTTCCTTCGTCTGCACCTTTTAAAAGTACTTTCATTTCATTTATGGCTTTTTCTAAGCTTTCTCCAACTCTTAAAGGTATACTTGGATCTACTTCCTCATCATCTTCTGTAAAATCTACGGCAAATTCAACTAAAGCTAATACATTTAACATATATTCTCTTAATTTATTAATCTCTTTAGATAAGTGTCCTGTACTTTGCATTAATGCAGATTTCATTGCTAAATCTGTTTTAGCTTTTATTATATCCATAACTGCTTCAGCTTGTGATAAGTCTATTCTTCCATTTAAAAAGGCTCTCTTTGTAAATTCTCCAGGCTCTGCAAGTCTAGCTCCAGCCTTAATTACAGTTTCTAAAACCTTATTAGTTGAAACTACTCCACCATGGCAATTAATTTCTATTACATCTTCTGCTGTAAAACTTCTTGGTCCTTTCATAAAACTAATTATAACTTCATCAATAAGTTCATTAGTTTCTACATCATAGATATGTCCGTACTTCATTGTGTAAGATTTCATATTCTTAATATCATCATTACTCTTAGGTTTAAATATTTTTGAAACTATATCTAATGCTTTATCTCCTGATATTCTTATAATTGCAATACCACCTTCTCCTAAAGCAGTTGCTATTGCGCATATTGTATCAAATTCTTTCATTAAAATCCTCCGTTAACCAATGGATAACTAGAAATGGCTAATCTTTGCCATTTTCCATTCTTTTTAATTATTATGCCCTATTTTCGCTAATATTCATTTTACAAAACTATTTTATATAAGTCAAAATTCTATAATATAACTTAATTTTAAAAGATATAACATAATTCTTGCCTTTTAAATAATTTTTTAGAACAAATCGAGTAGGAGGAAAATAATTATTTTATT
>NZ_KB291600.1 GCF_000320405.1 Clostridium celatum DSM 1785
TATTTTTTCATATCAGCTTAACAGATTCTATTTATTCTTTATATATTATACCTATAAATTAATATTTTAAAATAGCTTATCATTATCTTGCTTTTATTATCTCTGGAAGTTCTTCGCCAGCTTTAACTATATAATGTCTTAATTTGTTTGCAAGTTCTTCCCTTACTTCTTCATAATCTGGATCTTTAACTAAGTTATTTAATTCATAAGGATCTTTTTTTAGGTCATATAAAAAATCTTCTTCATAAATATCACTTTCTGCAAAATCATATCCATTTTTATCTGGTGCATATACACTATACAAATAATCAGCAGTACGAATACATCTACCAACTCTACTTTCACTTATTTGTGCAAATATTTCATTACTTCTATATTTAAATTTTCCATCTACTACATCTTTTAAATTTTCACCTATAATTTCATCTTCTGCCTTAATGTCTGCCATAGCTAAAAAAGTTTTTGGAAGACTTGCTATACTTACTAACTCCTTTATTCTTTTTCCACCTTTAAAGCCTGGTCCTGAAATTATTAAAGGAACATGAAGACATGCTGAATGGCAAGAGCGTTTATAATCATCTGCTCCATTTAAATTCCTATCTCTATTTCTAGTTTTAAAATGAGAACCGTAATCTGAAGAGTAAATTATAATTGTATTCTCATATAGTCCCTTATCTTTAAGTTTATCTATAACTCTACCTAAATTATCATCTAAACTTCTACAACATCCTAAATAATCTGCATATTCTTCTGTAGCATTTCCTCCACCTAAAGCAATTAAATCTATGGGTAATTTAAAATTCTTAAATCTTTCCTTTGAACCTTTTGGTCCTTCATAACATCTTCTATCATTTTGATGATGTGGTTCAATATGTGAAATTGTCATAAAAAATGGTTTTTCATAATTATAACTATTTAAATACTCTAAAGCAAAATCAGTAATACAATCTGCACGATACCCTTTAAATTCACATTTATTCATTTTTTCATCGAAAACGTATCCATCATATCCATGAGAGGTAAATTCCAAAATATCAGCAGCACGCCAAAATCCCTTATATCCACCCCTTCTTTCTAATGGTATTGCACTTATAGTATAATCTCTACAAATAGGCTTTGTCGCGACTTCACTTGCTAAACTCCATTTACCAATATATGCTGTATCATAATTATTTTCTGTAAAATAATCAGCAATAGTTTTAATGTTAAGAGGTAATGCTATATCATCTTTAAAACATCCTGTTTCCTTTTGATATTTACCAGTTTGAAGAATAGCTCTACAAGGTCCACATAATGGCTGTGGAGTGTATGCCTCTTCAAAAATAACCCCTTCTTTTGCTAAGCTATCTAAATTTGGTGTTACATCTAATTCCTGACCATAGCAACCAATTGTATCCCATCGTTGCTGGTCAGAAAAATAAAATAATATATTTGGTTTGCTCATTAAAACGTTCCCCTCTTTCCCATAAATAAACTATAAACTACCTCATAAATTTCTACTTTTTCTTGTGAGTTTATTCCAAAATATAGTGCTAAATTTTTGCTATATTTAATTTAATTATACTATATATCAATAATTCACTCTATGATATTGCCTTTTTAACGCAATATACTTATAAAAAAACGCTATTTTACATAAATAATATTTTTACAAAAAAACATAAACTTCTTTTAAAATTTATATACTAGATTGATTTATATAATTTATGAGGTGAAAAAATGTGGTTTAATAAAAGCATCGAAGAAACAATACAAGAATTAAATTCTAATACCCTAAATGGACTTACCTCTATTGAATCTAAAGCTAGATTAGAAAAGTATGGCGAAAATAAACTAATTTCAAAACCAAAACAAACTATATTTCAATTATTTGTATCTCAACTTAAAGATGTAATGATTTATATACTAATTGTAGCTGCTATTATTTCTATAATTATGGGTGAAACTAGTGACTCAATAATTATTCTTATTGTAGTTGTAATTAATGCTACAATTGGAGTTGTTCAAGAATCCAAAGCTGAGAAAGCTCTAGAATCATTAACTAAATTAAGTACTCCTAAAGCTTTAGTTAAAAGAGATGGTACTATAATAGAAATTCCATCAGAAGAGGTTGTTATTGGTGATATTGTAATTATTGATGCTGGTAGATATATTCCTGCTGATTTAAGACTTATAGAAAGTGTTAACTTAAAAATAGATGAATCTGCTTTTACAGGTGAATCAATACCAGCTGAAAAGAATGCTGATAAAATAATTTTAGATGAAAA
This sequence comes from Clostridium celatum DSM 1785, assembly GCF_000320405.1. GTDB lineage: Bacteria > Bacillota > Clostridia > Clostridiales > Clostridiaceae > Clostridium > Clostridium celatum. The sequence goes on from NZ_KB291600.1 coordinate 2,268, forward strand.
ATCACCAATTGGTGATAGAGTTAATATGGCATATATGTCTACTCTTTCTACCTATGGGCGTGGTTTAGGCATTGTAGTTTCTACTGGAATGGATACAGAAATAGGAAAAATAGCAAAACTTTTAGATACTGATGAAAAAAATATTACTCCTCTTCAAAAGAGACTTAATAAGCTTGGTAAATTTCTAGGGATTATTGCAATAACTACATGTTTGCTTATTTTTATAATTTCTATTTTTCAAGGAAGAGATTGGCTTCAAATGCTCCTAACTGCTATTTCTCTTGCTGTTGCTTCAATTCCGGAAGGACTTACTGCTATAGTTGCAATAGTTCTAGCACTTGGAGTTCAAAGAATGATAAGCCTTAATGCTATTGTAAAAAAATTACCTGCTGTTGAAACCTTAGGTTCTATAAATATAATATGCTCTGATAAAACCGGTACATTAACCCTAAATAAAATGACTGTTAAAAAATATTTTACAAATAATAAATTAAATAATATAGAAAATATTAATATTAACTGTAATGAAGAAAATTTATTGATAGAGGCTATGGTTCTTTGTAATGATGCAACTTCTACTAAAGCTTCAAAAACTGGTGATCCTACAGAAATCGCATTAATAGATGTAGGAAATAATAATAATATTTTCAAGGAACCATTAAACAAACTTCATCCTAGAGTATCAGAACTTCCATTTGATTCCGATAGAAAACTTATGACTACAATAAATTTTTATGATAATGCTTATAAAGTATTTACAAAAGGAGCACTAGACTCTATCTTTAAAATTTGCGATAAAATTTTAATAAATGGTGAAATTAAACCTCTATCTAGTGATAACAAAAACCTAATTTTAAATGCTGCAAATTCAATGAGTGATTCTGCCCTAAGAGTATTAGCTGCATCTTATAAAGATATTAATACTGATGATATTAATAAAAACACCTTAGAAAGTGGACAAATTTTTCTTGGTTTAATGGCAATGATTGATCCCCCTAGAGAAGAAGTAAAATATTCAATAGCAAAATGTAAATCTGCTGGAATTACACCAATAATGATAACTGGTGATTACAAAAACACAGCCTTTGCTATAGCTCATGAATTAAATATTTCAGAAAATATAAATGAATGTATTTCTGGTTTTGAAATTGATGATTATAATCAAGAAGATTTCAATAAAGTAGTTAATAATTATAAAGTTTTTGCAAGAGTATCACCTGAGCATAAAGTTAAAATAGTTAAGGCATTTAAATCCAATGGTAATATAGTTTCAATGACTGGTGATGGAGTAAATGACGCTCCTTCTTTAAAAGCTGCTGATATAGGTGTAGCAATGGGTATAACAGGTACAGATGTTGCTAAAGGTGCTGCCGATATAATATTAACTGATGATAATTTTTCTACCATAGTAAATGCCATTGAAGAAGGTAGAAATATTTATAATAATATACGAAAGGCTATAATATTTTTACTTTCTTGCAATTTTGGTGAAATTATAGCACTCTTTGTTGCTATTCTACTAAATTGGGATAGCCCTCTACTTCCAATTCATATACTTTGGGTAAATTTAATAACAGATAGTTTTCCTGCACTATCATTAGGGTTTGATCCTAAAGATCCTTCTGTTATGAATGATCCTCCTAAAGCTTCAAATGAAAGCTTATTTGCTGGTCATATGAAAATTTATCTTATAATAAATGGCCTTCTTATAGGAATTCTAACTTTATTTGCATTCAAACTTGGTGAAAAATTATATCCAAATTCACTAATTCATGCTCAAACTATGGCTTTTGTAGTTTTAAGTATATCTCAACTATTCTTTGCATTAAATATGAGAAATACTAAAAAATCTATATTTGAAATTGGTCTATTCACTAATAAATATTTAATACTATCTTTATTACTAGGAATAATTATTCAAGTTGTAATAATTACAGTTCCCTTCTTTTCAAATCTATTTAAGGTTTACTCATTAAGTTTCACTGATTGGATTTTAGTTTTTTTAATTTCGATAATTCCATTGGCTGTTAACGAATTATTAAAATTACATTTAAGAAGATAATATTTTAATATTTAAATAAAAAAGAGAATATATACTTGTATAAATTACAAGTATATATTCTCTTCTTTTTCTATAAAAATCTTTTAACTTCCTTTACTTATATTCCAATAAATGGTAATATATATAAATATGAGGATCTTTTAATCTTATTTATATTGCAAATAAAAATTATTATATTTTTTATATTAGAAAGGGGTTTTATTAATGAGGTATTACATTTTGAGAGCACAAGGAGAAAATGATGTCAAATCAGCAAAAGAAGCAACCCGTTACAGTTTTAATATTAACAATATTAATGCTGAAAGATTTTTAAGCGACTTAAAGGATGAGCCAATTGAATATTTATTATATTGCGTTACTAATAAGAAATTTATTGAACATGGTGTAATAAGTGATATTTCTGTAGATAGATCATCAAAAAATTTCCAAGCACATTTATCACCAAAAAAAAATTTAGACATATATTATACACCATATGCTTCTCCAAACTGCAGAATTATTCCTACAAATAAAAATAAAATGGACGAGCTTTTAAGCATATAATTATTAAATCTATTTATAAAGGAGATATTTATGAAAACATTTAACAATTATACTTATTTCGGATTACTACTAAATTTCATTTGGTTAATATCCTCTAGATTTAATTTATTGCCAGACTTTATAGAAGGTCTTTGTATTGGATTAGGACTTGTATTAATATTAGTTGGAATGTTATACAACACTCATAATATATCTCAATTAAAAGCTTTCAAAAAATCATTATATAACAAAATTTTATTAAAATAATAGTGAGGTAGTTGTTCCTCACTATTATTTATTTTACTATTTATAACTATACCAAAATTATAAATAATAACATATTAAAATTTATCTATTATTTTAACTTCCAAATTTCTTCATTATATTGAGCTATGGTTCTATCTGCTGAAAAGTATCCTGCTTTACTAATATTTATAAGTACCTTTCTATTCCAAGCTTCCCTATCTTCATAGTCCTCAAATACTTTATCTTTAATTTTTATATATTCTTCAATATCAAGCAAAGTCATAAACCAATCCTTACCTATTAAGTCATTGTGAAGTCTTTGTAAATTTATTTTATCTCCAACAGCTAACATAGTGTCGCTTACTAAAAAATCAACTAATGGTTTAATTGATTCTTTATCATAATATCTTCTTGCAATATAATCAGACCTTCTATAATGTTCAATAACTTCTTCACTTGACTTACCAAAGATATATATATTTTCATCTCCAACCAATTGATGAATTTCAACATTAGCGCCATCTTCAGTTCCTAAAGTTAATGCACCATTTAACATAAACTTCATATTACCTGTCCCTGATGCTTCCTTAGATGCTAAAGAAATTTGTTCTGAAACATCACAAGCTGGTATAAGTTTAGAAGCCTTAGTTACATTATAGTTTTCAACCATAACAACCTTCAAATATTTATTAACCTCAGGATCATTGTTTATTATTTCTTGTAAACATAAAATAGCATGAATTATATCCTGTGCTATTATATATGCTGGTGCTGCTTTGGCTCCAAATATCATAGTTATTGGTGTTTTAGGAATCTTACCCTCTTTAATTTCTAGATATTTATTAATAATGTATAAAACATTCATTTGTTGTCTCTTATATTCATGAAGTCTTTTTATTTGAATATCAAATATAGAATTTTCATCTATATCTACATTTTGAGTTTCTTTTAAATACTTCTTTAACTCAATCTTATTTTGCTTCTTTATTTCTTCAAGCTTAGCTAATACCTCTTTATTATTTACATATTTCCCCAAACGCTCTAATTCCATAGCATCAGTTTTAAAACCATCACCTATAAGTTCAGTAATATACTTAGCTAACTCATTATTACAATGAAGTAGCCATCTCCTAAAGGTTATACCATTAGTCTTATTATTAAACTTCTCTGGATATATATCATAAAATGCTTTTAATTCTTCCTTCTTTAAAATTTCAGTATGAAGTGCTGCTACACCATTTACACTAAAGCCATAATGAATATCCATATTAGCCATGTGTACTCTAGAATCTTTATCTATTATTTGAACCCTTTCATCTGAATATTTTAACTTAACTCTATTATCTAGCTCTCTAATTATTGGCATTAATTGTGGTGAAACCTTTTCTATATATGCTATTGGCCATTTTTCTAATGCTTCTGCTAATATTGTATGATTAGTATATGCACAAGTCTTAGTAACTATATCTATAGCTTCACTAGTTGCTATACCCTTTTCCCCTAATAATCTTATCAATTCAGGTATTATCATTGATGGATGTGTATCATTAATTTGAACTACCACATGCTCATTTAATTTACTTAAATCATATCCATTTTCCTCTGCTTCTAGAAGTATTAATTGAGCAGCATTACTTACCATAAAATATTGTTGGTATACTCTTAACAATTGTCCTGCTTCATCACTATCATCTGGATATAAGAATAATGTTAAATTTTTCTTTATATTTTCCTTATCAAATTCAATCCCTTTTTTAACTAAATTTTCATCAACCGTATCTATATCAAACAGTCTTAATTTATTACAAGGTTTATTATATCCTGTAACATCTATATCATATAATGTTGAAGTTACTTTAAATCCACCAAATAAAACATCAAATTTAATATTTGACTTAGTAAGCCAGCTTTCTTTTTCTATCCACGGATTCTTTTCTGCCGTTTGCTTGTTATTTTTAAATACTTGCTTAAATAATCCATAATGATAGTTTAAACCTATACCATCACCATTTAATCCCAAGGTTGCAATAGAATCTAAAAAACATGCAGCAAGTCTTCCAAGCCCACCATTTCCAAGAGAAGGTTCTAATTCAACTTCCTCGATTTCAGCTAACTCCTTACCAGCTTCATTCAAAACTTCTTTGACTTCAGAATAAAGTCCTAAGTTTATCAAATTATTAGATAATAGCTTTCCAATTAAAAATTCAGCAGAAATATAGTATAACTTTTTATCTCCCTTATTTGTCCCTTTATTTTTTATAACACTTTTAGTTAACTCTAATAATGCAAAATATACTTGTTCATTGCTTGCAGCTTCTATTGTTTTTGAAAATCTTCTGTCTAAAATTTCACTTAAAGCTTTCTTTATCATAGTAATTATCTCACCTCAAACTACGCCTTTATTTAAATCATTTGCTATATTTAATAAAGATTTTATTATTCTCTTAATTATATAATATCAATTTCAAAACTTTTCCATTGTATATTCTTTTTATTTTTTGTATATATTTTATGCTAATTTAAAAATATATATATTTTTTTAATTATGTCTCTACTAATTACAATATTAATATTTTTATATCATCACTTATATATCACAAGCTATATTTTCATATAACTTGTTGCATTTTTATTACTTTTATAATATAATTTAACAAATAGTTTTTTATATCATCAATGGCGATGATAAGATATTAACTTGAAAGTATGCTTGAAATTATAAGTATATCTTTAATTTAATGTCTTTGAGCCTTGTAGATTAAAAGCTTATTAATGGAATGCTATAAGGCTCGCTTTTAAAAAGCGAGCCTTTGTTGTTTTAATATAAAAAAATAAACAGGGGGTTATTATATGTGTAGTTTTGTTGTATTTTCATCTACAAAATTAGAAAGTGAAGAATTTGATAAAGCATTAAAAAAAGTATTTCATAGAGGACCTGATAATAAATATTCAGCTATTGAAAATGGTTTATATTGGGGCTTTAACCGTTTATCAATAATGGATTTATCATCAAATGGAAATCAACCATTTAAATATAACTCGTGTGAGCTTGTATGTAATGGAGAGATTTATAACTATCTATCATTAAAGGAATTATTATCTACTGAATATAAATTTCACTCCAATAGTGATTGTGAAGTGTTAATACCTTTATATTACAAATATGGTATTGAAATAATGTGCAAAATGCTTGATGCTGAATTTGCATTAGTTCTATATGATAGTGATACTAATTCTATAATGGCAGCTAGAGATCCTATGGGGATTAGACCTATGTTTTATGGTTATACAAAAGAGGATCATAAAATTTCCTTTGCTAGTGAAGCAAAGGCATTAATTGATTACTGTAAAGATATTATGCCATTTCCACCAGGACATTATTATAAAGATGGTGAATTTATTTGTTATAATGACTTATCAGAATCAAAATTCATAAACAATGATGATTTTAATACTATATTTACTAATATAAGAACTAAACTTATATCTGCCGTAGAAAAAAGGCTTCATGCAGATGCACCTATTGGTTATTTATTAAGTGGTGGCTTAGACTCTTCTCTTGTATGTTCTATCGCACAAAAAATTACAAACAAACCAATAAAAACCTTTTCTATAGGAATGGAAACTGATCCCATAGATTTAAAATATGCAAAACAAGCTGCTGAATTTTTAGGTACTGACCATACTGAAGTTATTATAACTAAGGACGATGTATTAAACTCCCTTGAAGAGGTTATTTATCATTTAGAAACCTTTGATATTACTACTATTAGAGCAAGCATTGGCATGTATTTATTATGTAAATACATTCATGAAAATACTGATTTAAAGGTTATTTTAACTGGCGAAGTAAGTGATGAATTATTTGGTTATAAATATACTGATTTTGCCCCTTCTGCAAATGACTTTCAAAAAGAATCTCAAAAAAGAATTAAAGAACTTTATATGTATGATGTTTTAAGAGCTGATAGATGCATTTCTGCTCATGCTTTAGAAGGACGAGTTCCCTTTGCTGATATTGATTTTGTAAATTATGTTATGAGCATTAATCCATCAAAAAAAATGAATAATTACAATAAAGGTAAATATCTTTTAAGAAAAGCATTTGATAGTGAAGATTATTTACCTAATGACTTATTATACCGTGAAAAAGCTGCTTTTAGTGATGCTGTTGGTCACTCTTTAGTTGATTACTTAAAAGAATATGCAGAAGAGAAATACACTTATACCGACCTTGAGTTAGCTAAAGAAAAATATAAATACTGTACTCCATTCACTAAGGAATCCCTTCTTTATAGAGATATTTTTGAAAGATATTATTCTGGAAATGCTAAGTGGATTAAAGGTTTCTGGATGCCAAATAAATCTTGGGAAGGTTGTAATGTTAACGACCCAAGTGCTAGGGTACTTTCAAATTATGGTGATAGTGGAAAATAAAAACTATACGGGGCTACAACTTAGCTCCGTATAGTTTTTTATATAATCCCACTGAAAGTAACTTTATTTTATTACTATTCGGCATAAAAAATAATCCTCTTTAATTACAATATAATAATGATTAATTACTCTTAATAACATTTTATTTAAGTGCTATAATTAAAATTGAATTTAGCCAAAGAGGTGAAAATTTATGAAAACAATAATACTAATTTTTTTAGTTATACTATTACTAGCTATAATTTTTATAGTGCTTTATGGTGGCAATTATCTATATAACCTTGGAATTAATCCAAACTTCCCAAAAGACTTAGTTTTTAGTAATAAGGATACTAATTCTAACTCTGTAAATCAAGATGAAACTAGTGGTGTTTCAACTATTGATAGTGAGACTTGGCTTTTTGAAAAGTCTAATTATGAAAATTTATTTATTACTTCAAAAGATAATTTAAAAATTCATAATTATCTTATAAAAAATAAAATTAAATCAAACAAATGGATAATTGCTGTACATGGTTATACTTCTGAAGCTAAGTATATGGCACCCTATGCTCAAAAATTTTATAGTATGGGGTATAATATTATCCTTCCTGATTTAAGAGGTCATGGTAAAAGTGAAGGAAACTATATTGGAATGGGTTGGCATGAACGTTTAGATATAATTGATTTAATAAATTATATTACTAAAAATTATTCTGATTCTGAAATAATTCTTTTAGGTGTATCAATGGGTGCTGCTACTGTTATGAATGTTTCCGGTGAAAATCTTCCTAGCAATGTTAAAGCTATAATTGAAGATTGTGGTTATACCTCTACTTGGGATCAATTTGCTTACCACTTAAAAAAATTATTTAAACTCCCAGCCTTTCCTATGATGCATACTGCAAGTATAATATGTAAAATTCGTGCTGGATACTTTATAAGCGAAGCTTCTTCAATAAAACAATTAAAAAAATCTACAACTCCTATGCTTTTTATACATGGAGATAAAGATAATTTTGTACCTTTTTATATGCTTAATGAAGTATATGAAGCTTGCCCTGCTCCAAAGGAAAAGCTTATAATCTCAGGTGCAGCCCATGCAAGAGCTGCTAAAGTTAATCCCAAGCTATATTGGGATACGATTCAAAGTTTTTTAAATAAATATATATAAAGTATAAATTATTTTTAATCATCTAAATAAAAAATCTAAAGCCATTAGTGTGTAAACATTTAAAAGCTTTAGATTTTTTTATAAAAATTATTATATAAATTCTCAGTAAAATTATACAGCTTCCTAAAGACAATATCATTAACCTTTTCACATAATAACTTTTAACAATACAGCTAAACTATCGTCTTAATATATTTTTTGCTTTGAATATAAATTCTTTTTCACTTTTTGCTTCAACAAAAGTTCCATCAACAAAGGCAACTATTGTATCATCCATTCTTCCCCCACACTCACCTATACATCCATATACTATCTTTTCATCTTTAAATTCTCTTTTAACTACCTCACAATCAATTCCTGAGCATCCTGGGCAAATTACTATCATATCTCTTCTCCTTAATTTTATATCTTTTGATTAATACTTTTTATAATTATACTCTAAAATAAAATTTTATAAAATAAAAACTCTTAGGTTAATAGTGTATAAATTACCTAAGAGTTTTCAATATAAAATTTTTATTTTACTTCTAATACAATTCATATATATCCGATAATTCACTAATTACTCTTTCGCTATCTATATCATATTTATATATACTTTCATTTTCATCAATATCTTTTGCTTTAATATTAGGAATAAATACTTTAAAGTCACTACCTTTTCCCTCAGTGCTTTCTAATTCAATATATCCATTATGAATATCAACAAAGGACTTAACCAAAGTTAAACCTATACCACTTCCCTCATTAGTCCTATTTAAAGATGCATCTATTTGTATAAATTTACTAAATATTTTTTCTTTCATTTCATCTGGAATTCCTATACCATTATCCTTTACTTGTATAACAACATATCTTCCTGTTTTATATATATTAACTAATATGTCTCCATTATTTTTACTAAATTTTATTGCATTAGATAATAAGTTTAATAATATTCTTTCTATCATATATGGATCACATTTAACATAAATTTCCTCTTTTTCTGTATCAAACAAAATATTATTTTTTTTAATTTCTACATATGACAAAACTGAAATGGTTATTTCTTCTATTAAACTTACTATATTGTAATTACCAAATTTAGGAGTTATACTTCCACAATCTATTTTATTTATATCTATCATATTTTGAACTATTTTCAACATACGTAGACAATTAATTCTTACACTCTTTTCATGTTTTAAATAATACTCTTTAAATTGTTTATCACTTTTATCTCTAAAAACATTCATAAGTTGTATTGATGAGTATATTATATTTATAGGAGTCTTTAATTCATGAGATAAATTGGCAAAAAAACTCTCTCTATCTTTATCTATAGCCTTTAATTTTTCATATTCTTTTTGTACATTTATATATTTTCTTACTAGGTCATTTTGTTCAACTTCAACAATCAATTTATTAAGCTTTTTCATATACTCATATGATACTTTATAATCTTCTAACATTTCATAATCTATAGCTAAACTCTTATACACTGTTGCAATATAATTATTATTAGTATTAGTAGCTATTTCTAAAGCTATATTATGATACTCTATAGCTTTTTTATAATTTTCTTTATTAAAATATACATCTCCATAAAGTTGATATATAAAATATTGTATATCAGTGAATATACAGTTTTCCTTATTTTGTTTGTAATATTCATGACTTTTATTTAATAATATTAAGCTTTCATCTAAATTGTCTTTTTTTATATTAACATAATATTCAACTATTAATAAATCTAACTGCATACTATATTGTTTAATTTTTATAAAATCTAAGTTCTCTATTTCTTTTTTACACTCTGTAAATAACTCTTCAATAATTTCTAATTTTATTTTATTTTCTAAAATTACTTTTATTAAATCAAATATTATTGATACCCTTACTGCAGTAAACTCTTTAAACTTTTTATCATTTAAAGTAGTAATAAATAGTTCTACAGCCTCTTCCTTCATATTTACTTTAACATATCCTACCCCTATATAATAAAGTATTAATATTTCTGAATGAATATCTCCATAGTATTTAGCTATATTTAAAGCTTTTCTAAGTAACTCTACTGAAGTATCAAAATCATTAAATGCTAACGCATAAGTTGAAGCAATTGCTATATACATTTGTGGTGATAATGGAGATTGGAATTTCCCAAGATTCTCTAAAGCTTTATCTAAATATACTTTAATTTCAGGTATTATTTTTCCTTTTCTAAAGATATATACTCCTACCCGTGAATTTAAATAAGCTAAATCTTCATATTCATTTAATTCCTTTAATATTTTTTCTGCTATTAAATAATTTTTTTTAAATTCTTCTCCTTGGTCTAATATTAAATATGTAGTTGCAAGTAAACTATAGGCTCTTGCTAAATAATATTCATTTTTTGTATTTTTAAAATATTCTATAGCTTTTTTACTTGCTTTTATGCTGTCCTCATATCTTTTTACTCTACTACTCGTCAAAGCTAATAAGTGATATGCTTTAGCTAAACGTCTATCATTTAAGTTTATATCACTATTTAATTTTTCAACCATTTCTTTTCTTATAATTTCAGCTTTATTTAAATCTAATTTTGATTCATTTGTGTATTCAAACATATTTATATATTTTTCAACTTCTCTTTTCATTTTAGAACACCTTCTCATATTACCACTATAATACTTTATCACCATACTTATCCCCAAATTCTATACTTTTATTTTTCTTACTTTTAAAACAAAAATCAACCTACTGTAATTATAAATTTATATAAATTAAATATAACTATAAAATTTCAATATTAATAATGAGAATATGTATTAATTTTTACTATAGCCGATAAATTAAAAATGGCAAACAAAGAAACTATTATAAATAGTTTAATTTTCATTTGCCACTTTTAATTAATTTTTTTAACAATTTAGTTAAATTATTTATACACTTAATTTTTATACAGCTTATTCTTTTGCTTTATATTATTTTTTTCTTCTTGATATTAAAGCTCCTATACTAGCTATAATAGTTCCAAATAATCCAACGGCAGCTCCTGATGTTCCTCCTGTTTGTGGAAGTTTATTACTGTTGCTACTTTGGCTATTGCTTGAAGTGCTTCCTGCAATATTATTTGTATTACTATTTCCGCTACTAATATTGTTTCCAACATTATTACTGCTGTTATTTCCACTATTATTGTTGTTTCCACTATTATTATTACTTCCAGCAATTATAACTAATCCATTTATAGCATTATTTAAGTTTGCTGAAGCTTTTGCAATCTCTTCTTCAGTTGAATCTTCATTTTCAAAAACTTCATTAGCTTCATTTAACGCCTTTTCAACTGCTCTAAAGCTTGCTACAGTATATTTGCTAGAATCTAATGATTTTGCTTTATTAATTAAATCTTCTAGTCTATCTTTGCTTGGCTTTAATCTTAATTCTAAGAATGCTCTTAATAATGTATTATACGATTCTGAAACTTCTTCTTCCATAGCATTTACATCAGATATTACACCATTAGCCTCTGCTAAAACAACCATTAACTTATCCCAAGTTGAAGTAATATAATCATCTCCTGTTAATGCACTAATTCTTTCTACAAGAGAAATTAAATTTTCTTTATTGCCCTTTTCAAAAGATAACATTTGCATTGCTTTGCTTAATCTATCAAAAGATTGATCTACTGAAACTTGAGTTGCATTTTCATCAGCTAAAATTACTTCTGCTTCAGCAAGAGCCGCTTTAAATTCTTCTACTACTGCTGGAACAACTTTTGAAAGTTCTTCTTCAGTTACTTTCTTAGCTTCTTCTACAGCAACTTGTAAATGTGCATTAAATACTGGGTTGTTTTCTTCTTCCTTTTCTACTAAATTATCAATAGCATTTCTTACGCCTTCAGTTGCACTATTTACTTCTTCTACTGTTGCAGCATCATTAGCTAAAACTTCTTTTGCAGTTATTACAGCTTTCTTAAGATCATTTAGAGATTCATCTGTATAGTTAACATCTCCATTAATTTTTCCATCTGCCTCATTAATAATATTGCTTAATTCTCTTATATCAACTAAAGAAGTAATAGCATTTACTAAAGTTTCTCTAGCCTTATCAATATCTTCTTGAGTTGCACTTCCAATATTATTTAAAATTTTCTTAGCACTTTCTAAAGCTTCATTATATAAATTCCAGCTATTAACCGTATAATTTTCTTGTACATAATTACAAGAATCAATAAGTGTTTCTAAATCACTTACATTAGGAACTTCATAATCATTAATTGTAATTAATTCATAAATTGTTGGAGCTATTCCATTCCATTCAATCTTAATTTCAAAAATATTATCATACTTAGTATTTACTATTTCATTTAAGCTCCTATCTAAAGTTCCAAGCTGCTTCCATATATCATTTCCTGCTTCATCTTTTCCAACTCTAGCCATTACTTTAGCATTAGAAATTTCATTACCACTTTGAATAATATTAATTTTCTTAATATCAGTCTTATCTGATAAACGATATGTGAAGCTTCCACTTGTTATTTCCCCATTATTAGTATTTGGTTTATATGCTGTAGTTAAATTACCATCCACTATCTTACTTGGTTCAAATCCTTTAACTTCTATTGGGTCTGAAACAAATGTTGGGTCATTTACTGTTGGTATATATTCACCATTATTAATTAAAAATTCATTAATAACAGCCCAACGATATGAATATGGTGCTGTAAATACAACTCTTAAATATCTAGCTTCTTGATTTATTTCTCCACTATCCATATAAGCATGAGAAATTGGAATTATTCCACCTGATACACTACCATGAGTATATCCATTATCTGTTGGCTTTGAATCCATATCTTCTGATGTATTTGGTATATTATTTTCAATAGTTATAACATCAGTCCAAGTTTCACCATCTAAAGATAATTGAATTTTACCATCTCTAATATGATCTTTTTCTGTATCTAATACAACATATTTTAAATTATTAATATCAATTGTTTGTCCTAAATCATAAACTATTGTATTACCTGTTTGTGGTGCTGCTGTATATTTAACACTAGTATTAAAGTTTCCATCAAAAACAACTGCTGGATCAGCATCATAATCAGCATATGAGCTTATTAATGATGGCTCATAAACTTCATTGGAAGTAACTTCAAGTTTGTTTAAACTAAAAGTAACTTCTTTATTAGCAATTAATCTAATATAACGAGCATCCTCTAAGTTCTCATTATCTAAAACATCATTCCACTCAATTGTATTCATAGAAGTTTGTAATGTTATTCCATCCATATTTGAAACTTCTAAATCAATATTGCTTAAATCCTTAATACGATTTAATTTAATACCGATATACTCACCTTCATTTAAAGTAATATTTTCTTGTGGAACTAGTTTAGTCAATGATTCATCTATATACATAGATTTTATACCTAAATTAACATTTGAATAAACATTATTAGTTGATGGAAGGTTCATACTTTTCTCTACTCTAAATTCAGAGAATTTAACCCACTTATTTAACTCTTTTAAGTTTGTAATTCTTACATATCTTGCTTCAATTCCGCCAAAATCTTCATCAATAACATCTTTTCCAGCTGTGCTTGAATATGTCTTAAATGTTGTCCAAGTTTCATTGTCAGTAGAATATTCTAATTTATAATCTGTCCATTTATCTGTATCCCCTGCTCCAACTACAACATGTACATTTCCAACACTAGTAACTTCACCTAAATCTAACCCAACGTAATCTCCAACTTTTGTAATATCTCCAGTATGAGTTCTATACCAAACACTACTGCTATCATTACCATCTGTTAAGTTAGCTTCACTTCCACTATAAACACTCCATCCTTCACTTCTCATAAGAGTAGCATTTATTTCAGAATTATCTCCTTCACCTTGATTTAAATCATTTTTATTTATAGTTATATCCTTAATACCAAGCCAAGTATTAGTTTTATCTTGAGTGGCAATTACTCTAATACCCATCACATCTAAATCTAAGCCTTCAACTGTAATTTGATTTGGCATAGAATATAATTCGTCATTTAAATCAACCCAAGTACTACCATCCTCTGTATATTGAAGCTTAGCTTCTTGCATTGTATCTCTTGGATTAGATGCTGCTCCCATTTCTATATGAATATCTTTAACTTTTATTTTCTTATTATATTTTACCCCAATATAAGTCCCAGCAACTACAGTATTTGGAGTTTTATATACAACTTCAGTTGCTGAATTATTATCTAATAAATTTTCTAAACTTCCTGTAGGTGTATCTGTTCTATTAGTTATTACTGTTGTTATTACCTTACTTGGATCTACAATTGAAGTAACTACTTCTGCTAAGCTTTGAGCCATATTCTTTATAAATGGAACTATATGTTGTACTCCAACTTCTGCATATTCAGTGTGATCTACATAATGGAATCCATAAGTCTTTGATTTTTCAAAAGCAGTTTGTCCATTTGAATACTTAGTCCAAATAACATCATTTGATGCTCCATCTTCAACAGCAATAATTGCTTCTAAATAAGAAATTGCTGCCTCCATTGTATCTTCCCAACAATTCAACCAATAAGATATTTGACTAACTACTCTTTCATGCCCTTCATTTTTATAAAGAGTTGCCGCATCTTTTAATTTATTAAATTCAGCTATTAATTCAGTGGCTTCTTCTTTAACATTTTCCCCATTTGCATATTTTTCCTTAAAAGTATTAAGCTTTGGAGCTAATTCAACTGACTCTTCTAACTTCGTAACACGACTATCCATATTTTGATTAATCATATGCTTACTTAATTCTCTTAGAGCTGTTGAAGTATCTGTTTCTTCTGCTGTTCCATGATCCATATATTTAAATGAATCATACCAGTTTTGATCTGCTTCCTCTTCATTTTCCCAAATATTCCATGCATAACCTGCATTTGCAAATAAAGCTGATTTATTAGCTTCTGCTTGTTGCATTGGATTTAATACTATTCCTTTAATAGTTGAAGGATCTACTCCTGGATGTAAGAATGTGGAATTTCCTCCCATAATTAAATGTTGTTTAGAGTTATCTGAACAAGGCCAATTAATCCAATAGAATGGTGCTCTGCCCTCATAGCCTTCTGATGCAATATTATTTTTATAATTTGTTCCAAAAGATCCACTAACTTCTCCCCATATTCTTCCTCCAGTAGCAATAATACTAACATTATCTCCTGCTTTATTTACTTCTTTTAATTGAGCTGAAGAACCATTTCCCATATAATCGTTTGGACAGAAAACTATCTCATCTTTTAAATCTGGATATGTTTCTTGTTGTTCTCTTAACCACACTGTTAAATCATTTAATAATTTTACATATGAAGCAGCTCCTTGAGCTGGTACCCCTGCATCATCTGCTAATATAGCAAATTGTCTAACATCAGCTTCTAATAATTGACTAAACTTAGCTTTTATTATGTCTAAATCTGCTTGATAATTTTCTTCACTATTAAATCTAATTGCGTTACTCATAAATGGATGTAATGCATATACATATCTATTCTTAGTCTCATTTCCTACTTTAGCTAGTTGTTTTATTGATTCTAAATCTTCTTCAGGATATAATTCTCTCCACTTTGAATTATGGTATGGGTCATCCTTTGGTGCAAATATATATTGATTCATTTTATAATCTCCACCAAATTTCATAAGCTCTGCTCTATCTTCATTTGACCACGGATTTCCATAATACCCTTCAATAAATCCACGTTGAGCTACATCAGAATAATCATCAACTCTAAATTCACTTATACTTCCATCCTCTAATTGATTAAATACATGCTTTAATGTAGTAACTCCATAGAAAGCACTATCAGTATCTTTACCTAATATACCAATAATTCCATCATCAACTGAAACTAAATGTGAGTCTGTTTTATTAAAGAATGCTTCATCATGAGATACATTTGTATTGAAATACTGATCTACAAATTCCCCTGATTCATTTATACCAATTAAGATATCAGTTTTTCCTTCAACAACAGTATCTGAAATAGTATAATTAATATTTTGATTTTTTAAAATTTCTTCTACCCTATTTCTAGTGTAAATATCTACTCCACTTTCATATACTATATTTACTTCTGTACCAACTTCAAAAGCACTATTTTCATATTCTATACTTTGAGGTATAGGATAAATTTCATACTCTTTTGGTAAGTCTAATTCCGTTGCAGAAACCTTAAGTACTCCAGCAAAATTTGTAGTTAATACAGTGGTAGCAGCAACAATAGCAAAAAGACGCTGTAACTTTTTCTTTATCATAATTTCTTTCCCCCGTTTTAATAATAAAATATTCTGTAACATTCTTAGATAAAAATAAGAATGTTATATAATCATTAATTTTCATGTAATAAAACTAATTTATTCAAAATTATTACAAGTATATATATATTATTTTAATTTATTATCTAAAACGTTTTCTATACTTTAACTTTTTTAAGCAATATATTAACTTTTTTTAGCAATATTATTATATTTATATGTAAGCTAATTCAAAAAAGGTATGATATAACTTTTCAGAAATATCACACTTTTTTTCCTAGCATATCTTTAAATTGTTTTTAATATATTGTAGCCTTTCAGCATCAGTACTGTACCTTTTATATTTCTATTCCTTTTTTGAATTGGCTATTATATAAATTTGCATAAAATCCATTTTTACTAATAAGTTCATCATGAGTTCCACATTCTACTATTTCACCGTCTTTTAACGCTAAAATTTTATCGGCATTTTTTATAGTACTTAGTCTATGCGCAATTACAAATGTAGTCTTTCCTTTCATTAAATTAAGCATAGCTTCTTGAATATGCTCTTCAGTTCTTGTATCAATTGATGAAGTTGCTTCATCTAAAATCAATATTGATGCATTAGATAAAATTGCTCTTGCTATTGCTAATAGCTGTCTTTGTCCTTGAGATAAATTCCCGCCATTATCAGATAAAATAGTGTTATACCCATCAGGAAGCTGTTTTATAAATTGGTGAGCATTAGCCATTTTTGCAGCTTTAACAATTTCTTCATCACTTGCATTTAATCTTCCATACCTTATATTTTCACTAACAGTTTCAGAAAATAAATAAGTATCCTGTAATACCACTGCTACTGATTTTCTTAAACTTTCCCTAGTTATATAATTTATATTTTTCCCATCTATAAATATTTCTCCGCTATCAATATCATAAAATTTAGTAAGTAAATTAACTATTGTTGTTTTTCCAGCTCCTGTTGGGCCAACTATAGCTATAACTTCACCTTTATTAGCTTCAATAGAAATATTTTTTAATATTTCTTTTCCCTTAGTATAAGAGAAAGTTACATTTTTTAAGACTACATTACCTTCTATATTTTCAATATCCTTAGCTTCTATTTTATCCTTTTCTTTTACTTCATCTATTACTTCAAATACTCTTTCAGCACCTGCTAATGCACTTTGAATAGTATTAAAAAGATTCATTATTTCATTTATTGGTCTAGTAAAATTTCTCATATATAATAAAAATGTAAAAACTATACCTACGGTAATTGTATGACCTTTTAATATAAGATATCCACCTGTTACTGAAATAATTAAATATGAAATATTATTAATAAAATTATTTATAGGTCCCATAACAGATGATGCACCCTGTGCTATTATTGCACTTTTAGTTAGCTTCTCATTTATTTTAGCAAATTCTTCTTTAACTTCTTCTTCTTCTGAAAATAATGAAACAACTTTTTGTCCTGATACCATTTCCTCTATATAACCATTTAATATACCAAGTTCATTTTGTTGTTTTACAAAAAATCTTTGTGTTTTTTTAGCTAAAGTTTTTGTAGTTAAAAATGTAAGTGGTACTGTTATTAATCCTATTAAGGTAAGAATCGGGCTTAATATAAGCATTGCAATTAACATACCGCCTATATTTATTACCCCTGAAAATAATTGAGTTACACTTTGAGATAATGTTGTATTAATATTATCAACATCATTTGTAAGTCTACTCATTAAATCACCACTAGAATTAGTATCAAAATATTTCAATGGCAATCCCTGTAAATTACTAAATAAGTCTTTTCTTATATTTGCTGAAACTTTCTGTGATATTTTAACCATAACTAAATTTTGATAGTAGGTAGAAAATATATTTACTAAATACATTATTAAAAGCACTATACAAATAAAAGCTAGTCCCCTCATATCACCTGTTTCTATAAAATTATCTATTGTATATCCGTTTAATCTTGTACCAAAAACACTAATTAGTGTAGTTATAAAACATAAAATAAATACAATTATAATATTGATTTTCTTTTCTATTAAATATCCTATTAATCTTCTTACTGTACCCTTAAAATCCTTTATTTTTTCAGCTTTAGCCCTATGTAATTGATGTGGTCCTCCTCCTGGTCTCATTGGTATAGGTCCTTTATTAGACATTCATAACTTCCTCCTCTCCAAATTGTGATATTGCAATACTTCTATATATTTCTGAAGTTTTTAACAATTCTCTATGTGTTCCAATAGCAGATATTTCTCCATCATCTAAAACTATTATCTTATCACAATCCATAACAGCAGAAATTCTTTGAGCTATAAGAAATACTGTAGAGTTTTGCATTCTTCTCTTTATAGCCTTTTGAAGTTTAGCTTCTGTTGCCATATCTAATGCACTACTTGAATCATCTAATATTAATATTTTAGGCTCCTTAATTAGAGTTCTCGCAATTGATACTCTTTGCTTTTGTCCTCCCGATAAATTTTTTCCTCTTTGTTCAACTATTCTATCGTAGCCTTCTTTAGCTGAGTTTATAAATTCAAAGGCTTGAGCATCTTTTGTTGCACTATGCATCATTTCCTTAGTAGCATCTTTTTTACCAAATCTTAGATTATCGTCGATAGTTCCTGAAAAAAGAATTGTATCTTGAAGCACAACGCCTATAATTTCTCTTAATTCATCTATTTTTAAGTTCCTAACATCTTCATTTCCAATGGTTATACTCCCCATTGTAGTATCATATAATCTTGGAATAAGTGATACTAAAGAACTTTTTCCACTACCTGTAGCCCCTATTATTCCTATTTTTTCTCCTTCTTTGGCCTTAAATGATATTCCACTTAATACATAATCACTATCTTTATTATACTTAAAGTAAACATCCTTAAATTCAATATCAAAATTATTTATTTCTTTTGAATCATCTTTATTAACAATAGAAGGTTCAATATCTAACACTTCATTAATTCTTGTTGCTGAAACCTTAGCCCTAGAGAAATTAATTATAATCATTACCATCATATTTAAAGATCCCATTATCTGAACTAAATAATTAATAAAAGCCATTATTTTTCCTATTTCTAATGATCCAGTATTAACAAGATTTCCTCCAAACCATAATACTGCAACTACACTTAAATTCATTATTAAAGTTACAAGTGGCCAAAGAAGAACTGTTACACTTTGTGCTTCAATGCTTGTCTCCATTAATTCTTCATTGGAATTTTTAAATTTTTCTCTTATTTTACCTTCTATAGCAAAAGCTTTAACAACTCTAATTCCAAGTAAATTTTCTCTCATAACAAGATTTACATTATCAATCTTTTTTTGCATATCAGTAAAAAACGGAATTGATTTAGATGTAATAACTACTACTGATACTATTATTAATGGTATTATTACTAAAAAGATTATAGATAATTTACTACTTATAGAAAAAGCCATTATTACTCCACCTAAACAAATAAGTGGTGATCTTACCATCCCTCTAAGTGCCATCATAACCATATTTTGAACCTGAGTAACATCGTTTGTTAATCTAGTAATAAGAGATGATGTTTTAAATTTATCTATCTCTAAAAAAGATAAACTTTGTATTTTATTAAATAATCCTTGTCTTAAATTTTTTCCCATAGTCATTGCTGCTATACTTGTAAATATTCCACATAATATCCCACCTAAAATACCAATAAAGGCTACAATTATCATTTTAAATCCGATATTTAAAACATATTGAATATCACCATTTGCAACACCAATATCAATAATATCAGCCATTAATTTAGGTTGATTTAAATCCATAATAACTTCTATAAACATCATTAAAGGTGCAAGTATAGCATAAATAATTGAGCTACCCTTAATATATTTAAGTAGTTTTCCCATTTGTAGCTTCATCTCCTTCATTTAAATTATTATACATTCTCTCAAAAAAGCTTTTTATAAGCTTCTTCTCTTCTTCACTAAAATTTTTAAAACATTTTTTTTCAATATTGTACATAGCCTTTTGTAACTTAAGCTGAGTAATTTTTCCCTTTTCAGTTAAATATACATTAAGGATTCTTCTGTCATCAGCATTAGGCCTTCTTTCAACAAATCCAACACGTTCCATTGTTGCTAAAATACTTGTCACTGTAGCAGGCTCAATATTACAATTTTGTGCTATATCTTTTTGTATACTTCCATTATTTTCTGCTAAATAATTTAATATCTTTGGTTGGCCTTTAGAAATTTCAAGCTTTCTGAACTCATTAAGGCACATCCTACGGTGTATTCCTTTAAACTTCATAAAACTTTTAAGTAATTCTCCTTCATTCATAAATCTATCTCCTTTTATTTTAATTAGAATTCTAATAGTTATATATCTAACTATTATTATATATTTAATTATTTCATAAAAACAAGAGGTTATATCAAAATTTTAATATATTAAAATAAATTTATTTCAATTTATTTATTAATATTTCAATTTTAATACAACCTCATTACTTTATGCTCTTACTTAAAAGATATTAAACTTCAATAATTAATATAATAATTAATTATTAAATATTTTTTCAGTAATAGTATCTAATTCATACTTACCTACAATACCATCACCATTCATATCATACTCTGCTTTCTCTTGGTTATAATATTTAGATGCTATTGCTAAGTCAGCTATAGTTACTTTACCATCTTTATTTAAATCTCCAATTAGCTTTTCTTCTAATGAAATACTTAAATTTACTTTTTCAGAAAGCTTTCCTTGTCTATTTTTAGCTGCAACTTCTATATTATATTCACTAGTTTTATCTAAGTTGTTTAATTGGTATTCAAAAGTATCTGCACTAACCTCATCTACAACTTTTCCATTCTTAAATATAACATATCCAATAACACCATAATCCTCTTCTGGCTTTTCCCAAGTTATTGTTGCACTATTATCTGTTTTTTCTGTAGATTGTAAATTACTTGGTGAATTTGGAGTAGTATCTTTTTCAAATACATTTAACTCTGATGCTGATGCAAATCCCCCCACACCTTGTATTGCTACTAATCTAACATGTGTAGCTGTTACTGCATCAAATTCTACTACCTTTTTAGTTGAATCTGAACTCCATGTTCCTTCAGATACAGTTTCAAAATTATCACCATCAGTACTTACTTGCAGTTCATATTGTGTAATAATTCCATTAGTTCCACCAGATTGTCTTGGTAAATATTCATATTTATCTATTAAATATTCTCCACCTAACTCTAATGTTATACTTTGTGGTAATACATCATTTGGTGAATATTTAGTATGCCATATAGTATTTATATTATCATCAATTGCAAAACTAGCTAATCCTTCTGTTCCCACATTAGGATGTTCACTACTAGCTGTTACTTTCATTTGCTTTTTATCAATTTGTAAGCTTGAACTAACTCCTAAGTTTATTTTATATTCTTTTATAGTTCCATCTTCTGCTTGTATGCTTACATTTATTATAGTATTTTCACTTTCTATATAGAAAGATGCTTCTTCTTCATTAGATTTATATTCTTTTTCTTCTCCTTCTAATGAAATAGATACTTTAGCATTATTTTCAACAGCTTTTGCTTTTATTTTAGCTATATTCATTTCTGATGGTAAAACTGCTGAATAGCTATTTATATTAGGATCAAATTCTGGAGTTATTTCTATTCCCTCTACTTCAAGATTTTCTAATGCAGCATTACCTTCAAATTGTCTATTGACTAATATTCTATAGTAGTTTACTTTTGAGTAATCCTCTGATGTTACTTTAACTATTATAGTATTTGTTCCTAGATTTAGTGGAATATCTGTATTTTCTCCTTCAAACTTTACATTTCCATTGAAAATTTCTACTTTTGAGTTTTCACTATTCTTTATTGCTTCAACATTTATACTTTCTATATTTTTATCTACGTTATAAGAATAATTTAATTTATCTGAAACAAATCCATCTAATAAAGCACCATTAACTTTTAATCCAGAAAGTGAAACATCATTACTTTCTCTTCTTATAACCGATAATCTATACATAGATTTTGATATTCCATCTTCAGCTATAGAATATACTTGAACCGAATTAATTCCTGTTGCTAATTTTATATCTCCATTAAATGAGTTTCCTTCTTTATTACTAATAACCTCTCCATTAACTAAAACTATTAGCTTGCTATTTGGTGATTTACTTTCTAAAGTAAGATTCATAGTATCACTGGTTGTTGAACCATTTGCAGTATAGAAATATCTATTTTCACTAAATGCTGGCATTTCTTCAATTCCATTAACAATTATATTACTTAATTTAGATTCACTCTCTTTAAATCTATCTAATTTAATGCTATAAGTCTTAGTTTCTCCAGAATTAGAAATTAATTTAATAGAAATATTTTTACTTTCTCCACTAGCTATAGAAAGATCTGACTTTAAAGTTCCTACTCCTTCTGCTATCTTTTCATCATCTGAATATATCTCTATTTTTGTATCTGATTCTATTGCTTCTAAATCAAAGTTAATA
Organism: Clostridium celatum DSM 1785; assembly: GCF_000320405.1. Classification (GTDB taxonomy): domain Bacteria; phylum Bacillota; class Clostridia; order Clostridiales; family Clostridiaceae; genus Clostridium; species Clostridium celatum. Next base: position 25,461 of record NZ_KB291600.1, read on the forward strand.
TCTGCAATATCTGAATGTACTACCGCATTATAGCTTTCAATATTGTTATTAAAGTCAAATAATAAAGCTGCCCCATTAATATCTAAGTTCCACAAACCAAATCCTTCACGAGCTACTTCTTGTCCAAAGCTTATTTCTTTATCATTTACTTTAAATTCACTAAAAATAAACTCATGTGAAGCATTTGGATTTGCTGTTAAAAGCCCTACTTTTGCATCACTAGAAATACCACTATTACTTAATTCATCTCCAACTTGGATCCACTCATCACCATCTATTGAATAATATCCCTTAAATGAATCACTACTTCTTTCAAGCTTAAAGTAAATATCATTTCCATCTATTTCTGCAACTTCTCTGCTTTCATTTGGTTGTCCTGCATTTTCTGTAACTATTTTAATACTTGGATTTCCATTATTATGCTTTCTTTGTATTGCTACATAATTATCATCATCACTATAAATTACAATTCCAGCTTCTTCATAACCTGATTGAGTTTTTCCACTCATCTTTGTAGTAACAGTATATTCATTTGAAGATTCTACTATTTCTGATAGGAATATATTATTTGCTGAGTTTCCTGTAGCCCATAGTGAACCCCCACTTGTCATAATCTTAAGAGATTTATCACTTAATAATTCCCATTTATTATTATCCTCTCTTACTATTGACCACTTGTTAGAAAGCTCAAGATTAGCCTCCTCATCACCTTCATTTATATTTCCATTACCTGAAACATTAAATACAATACTATTAGATTCATATACACGAGTATCAGATATTACAAATGCCTTAATTTCTGCTTGTCCATTTCCAACAGCAGTTAATTCACCATCTTCATTTATCTTTATTACGTTTTCATTACTACTATAATATTTAACATCACCTTGTCCACTTTTTTGGTTATTAGCATTAATTTTTAAATCATCACCAATTATATTAATACTTTCAGTTGTATTACTCATATTAGATGTGTTTACTCTTAAGTTTAGTCCATTATCATATTTATTATCTTCAATAGTTATATTATTTGCACCTGAGAAAACAAACATTGGAGATGATAAGTTTTCCCCTTGCTTATCAACGGTTAAATCTAAAGTTTGTCCAACTTCTAACTCATTTGAGCTTGAAGATATTTGTACTTGCGCATTACTATTATACCTATTTACAATATTATTTCTGAATATTAGATTTCCGACGCTCTTTCCATTTAATACAGTTGTATCTTTTATATTAAAGATATTATCTTCAATAACTATATTATTATGGATAGGATTATTTTCATCAAATACTTGATTAGTAGGTCCAAAATAAATAACCGGTCCTTCTGATCTATCAAAAACATTATTTCTTATGGTAACATCATTTGTTGGTCCTGATTCATACCATTGATGTGCATCACTTGATATAAATATACTAGACATCCCCATTCCATCAAAGTAGTTATTTTCTATTAAAACAGGCTTTCTAGTTGTAACTAATATTCCTCTAGTAGGTGTTTCAATAAACTTATTATTTGTTATTTCAACCTCTGGAGTATAAGTTATATTTTCAACAACATGAGTATTTCCTGCCACTATTTCATCTGGAATATCCTGATCTAAGGTTATAATTATATCTGTTAAACTTCCTTCAGAACTTGTTCCTGATGGTCCTTCTACATCAATAACCTTGGCATTCGAACCTTCTACAGCTAACATAGTCGTCTTTGTAAAGAATTCTACTTCATCACCAATATAAAATTGAGGGAATCCAGCAGTTTCATTATGCATATATCTTACTTTAACCTTATTAGTGGCTACCTTTTCTACAACTTCTAGATATGTTCCATGTATATTTATAGGGTCATCATGAGGGTTAGAAAAACTACTATTAGTTATTTTTATTTTTCCCTTAGTCCCAGACATTTGTATAAAATCAGCAAATCCAGCAGTTACTCTACCTGAACCTTCTCTTGCTTTGAAGTTCACTCCATCTATAGTTATATTTTCAGTGAATTGCCCTACAAATCCAAATCCATGTAAATATTGTACATCTACATTCTTTACTTCTACATCTTTACTTTCCCAGAAGAATGCACCTGGAGTATCTCTTGTAGTTTCTCTCATCTGATATACTCTACCTAAATCTGCATACTCTTGAGATGAATTATACGTTACCTTTACTCTATTATCTTCTAATTGTTCAATATTAGTTATATTAGAAAATAAACTACCATTTCTTCTTGTTTCACCAGTATTAGCATCATAATGTTGCGTATAGTTAAATGCATTTCTACCAGTCCAATAATATTGACCAGTAATAGGGCTCTTTTCTCCATACCAGTTTATTCCATTATTGTTTATTTCATAATCATATGTTTCTGGGATATATAAAACTCTATAAGCACTTCCATTTTCTACTCCTGTCTCTTCTACAGTAACATCTACTACCTTAGGATTAACATAATCAAATGAGAAGTTCTCAAATCTTACATTTTCAGATCTTATAGCTGCAAATGCTGTTTGAAATCCATGATATGAAAAATGTGATCCTCCCCCATCAATAACCACATCATTCATATCTTCAACTAAAATACCAATATTTTTAATCTTGTAACTTTGCTTTGTTCCTACTGTATTAGAAACATATAATTCTCTTTTTTGGTGCATTTTCTGGATAAAATGTATATTCTCCTTGTGGAAAATATATTTTTTTAGGTCCTTCAATATCCTTAGCATACTCTAATGCCTTAGTAACAGCCTCTACTGAATCTACTTTTCCTGTTGGATCTGCACCAAATTCGGTTACATCAATAATAGTATAATTTTGTTCATCTGAATAGCTTGAAGCTTCCTTTTCTAAAGGATAAGCATTAGCTATTAAAGTATTAGCTACATTAGTCGTTGTTAAAGTTACAGCAACTAATGTAGCTAATAACTTTATTTTTTTACTACACATAAATTCTCCCCCTATTTAACCATAATATAATACGCTATGTATATTTTAACGTTTACATGGCTTATCTTATCATATTTGTTTATATATTATAATTCAGTCTTGTAAATATTATTTTTTACATAATTTATTTAAGAATTCATGAATATTCTACTTTTAAAAGGATAAAATAACAGAGTAACTTGATTGTAACTATAATTTAAAAATATATTTATTTTCAAAGTTAATAGTAATTTAAAGGAGGTATTTTATTATGCGACATAATGGAAGTATTGAATGTACAGTTACTGAATGCAAATTTCATTGTTCTGATGATAATTATTGCACTTTAAATCATATAAAAGTAGTAAGCCATACAAGTTGTGCAAGTAGTATTGAATGTACTGATTGCTCTAGCTTTGTTAAAAAATAACATTTTTGATAATGCGATATTATTTAATATATCTCATAAATTTTATTCAAGTACTAAGTATCAAATGGCAAGTAAAAAGTTATTTTAAAACTTATTACTTGCCATTTATAATTATTATTTAAATTTAAGGAGTGAAACAAATGAAAAAATTTACACAAAAACTTTGTTTACTATTAGCACTACTAACAATATCATCACTACTTCTCTCTAATTTATTTGCATCAGCTAAATCTATTGAAAACCCTTATTCTCAATTTGTTGCTGATCCATATTATGAAGTTACATCTGATTATCTTAATGGAATAAGAGATAAGCTTGTAAAACTTCCTGGTTCTGGTAGTGTTTGTATTGATTATTTATCAGAAGAAATATTATTACATAGAGCATTACTATTTACTGCTCATAATATTCAAAGTTATTCAAATAATCCTGAACTAATAGATATTACAGATGAGATTATCGATAATTATACTGGTGAATTAAGAGAAATGAGAGAAGAACTTGCCAAACTAATAGATACTCTAAAAGATAAGGAACCATTAAAGGAAGATAGTGAGTATATTAAAGAATATAAACTAGTTATTGATAAAATAGTAAAAGATTTAGCTCAAGTAAAATCTGCCGATAGTAATGAATTAACTTATATAAAGCAAGCAATTGCGCTTTTACAAGCATCACATGACATTGCTTTAATAGATAATAAATGTACTAAAAGTAAATTAGTTAAAGAAATATCTCAAAATACAGCTTCTAATACAGAAGCATATATTTCTAGATTAAAAACATTAGAAACAGCTTTTAAATAAAAGTAAAGACACTATATACAAATAGTTCAGTATATAGTGTCTTTATTTTCATTTAAAATACATCTAATTTAACAACCTTATTATTAATTCTAGACTCTTCTGCTGCAAATGCCATTAAGTGACTTTGAAGAGACCTTCTACCACTTGAAAGAGAATCATTTCCACCTTCTTCTAAAAGCTTAAATAATTCATTCATTAATCCTCCATCTCCACCATTATGTCCGCTATCAGCTTGTTCAATCTTATATACTTTTACATTCTTCTCTTGTTTTAAGTTTGATCTAAATGTAACAACTTCTATTTCATTCTTACCTTCATGACCTCTTATTTCCCCTTTAGTTCCCATAATTTTTATAGTTCTTGAAATTTCATCTGTAAACCCTGATAAATTAAATGTTGCTGTAATACCATTTTGAAACTTAATAATTGTACTTTGATGATCACAAACATTATTATCGCATTCAAAAACACATTTTCCATATCTATTTTCTGATAAGGCTTCTAAAACCCCTTCTCTTGTTTGAACATCACTAATTACTGTAGTAGGCCATTTTCCAATAACATCTAAATAAATTTTTCTTCCATCAAAAGCACAATCACTAATGTTGCAATCTAAACATCTAGATGCAGCACCATTTGGTCTATTTTTACTATTGAAAAATATTAACTCCCCAAAAGAAGCTATACTTTCACAATTTGAATTAACAATCCAAGATAAAATATCTAAGTCATGACAGCTTTTTTGAAGAATTATAGGTGATGTTTCATCTGAATTTCTCCAGTTTCCTCTAACAAAGCTATGAGCCATATGAAATGCCCCTACATTTTCATTATGTTGAATAGTCACTATGTCTCCTATTTCTCCACTTTCTACTATTTCTTTAAGCTTCTTAAAGAAATTCGTATATCTAAGTACATGACAAACCATAAGTAATAATCCTTTTTCTTCAGCTTTATTAACCATATCTATACATTCATCCTTATTTACTGACATTGGCTTTTCAAGTAAGATATTATAACCTTTATCTAAAGCTTTCATAACTGGTTCATAATGTTGTCTGTCTAATGTTGCTATTATAACTACATCAGCTAATTTTTCTCTTGAAAAAAAATCATCTAAATTATCAAAAACATTTTCTTTTAATATATTATGTTCAATAGCCATTTTTTCTCTTTTAAAGTCATTCGGCTCAACTACAGCTACAACTTTTCCTAAATGACCGTTATTTTTTATAAATTCACCATATATATCTTGACCTCTTTGGCCAGCCCCTATTATTGCTACAGTTTTCATAACATCCATCCCCTTTATACCTTTTATAGAATATTTTACCATATATTTTCTTTTTTTACATCTTTCTCTTCATTTTTTCAACAAAAAATCCTCTTAAAAAATTTTTAAGAGGATTTCTTATATTAAAATTTTTATAAATTTATCTTTTTAAATATTGCTGGATATACTCCAATTCCAACAAAACTTATTATGCCATATGAAATAAATTTAAACATTAAAGTATCCGGTAATATAAATTTAAGTGTTAATTTTAAAATAACTAATATTAAAACACCTATTAAAACTCTTAATATTTTATTTTTTACTTTACCTTCAACTGAAAAATCAACATATTTTTTCTCAATTATTATACCTAATATAAACCCTAAATATGTTCCAAGGCCCTTTATAAAATCTGCTGAATTAGCAAATGTTAATGCAGGTATAAACAATATGAATGTAATTATATATAATAATATTTTGTTATTTACCTTATTAAATAAATAATAAGACATTAACGATACTGCAACTCCTAAAATTGCTCCTACTATAACATCTTTGGGATAATGTACCCCTAAATATAATCTTGAAAAACCTATTAATAATATTATTATTGTACTAATAATATAGTAAATTCTTTTCTTCAAATATATTGCTATAGCTCCATAGAAAGAAGCTGCTCCTTGTGTATGCCCACTAGGGAATGAATATCCTGTAGCTGTTTCTGCTCTCAATGTTCGTATTCCTTCTTCTCCTATAGGTCTTTTCATTTTAAATATATCTTTTATTGAATTATTTAAAAGAACACTTGTTAAAACTGAATAAGCTAAATATTCTCCAAATTTTTTATCAATTGCCCAATAAATAATACACATAATTGATATTAACACTAACTGTTCTCCACATATTGTTATAAGTTCAAATAGCTTATCTAAAAAAGGATTTGCTATACTTTGAATATTTCTTAAAATTTCTAACTCCATAGAACCCTCCTACTTATCTTTAATGTCTAAAGACATGTCTTCTTACTTCTTTTTTTAGTGCCTCTAATGCATATGCTACATAAAGTTCTGTACTTATTAAAATTGCTTTTTCATCTATATTAAACTTATCATTATGATTTGGATAGTCTATTCCAATATCTTCATTGCTCGCCCCTACAAATGCAAACACTCCTGGAATACTTTTTTGATAAATAGAAAAATCTTCTCCTAGCATCATTCTCGGAACACTTATAATATCTTCTTCTTTAAATATTTTTTTAGCACCTTCTAGTGCTGTTTTTACAGCTTCTGAATCATTTATTACAGCTGGATGATTTGATATATCATATTCAACAGTAGCAGTGGCTCCATATGCTATAGCTGTGCTATAAGCCACTCTTTTTATTGACTGTTGTATGTGCTTAGCTGTAGAAACTTTAAATGATCTTACTGTTCCTTCAATTATAGCTTCACCAGATATTATATTGTGTGTATCTCCTGATTTTATATGTCCTACTGTTACAACAGCAGAATCAACTGGATCAATCTCCCTACTTACTATAGATTGTAAATTCATTACTATAGCTGCACTCACTAAGGTTGCATCTACACATTGATGTGGCTTACCAGCATGTCCTGCCTTTCCAGTAACTTTTATTCTAAATTTATTTGATGCTGCCATTCTTGGCCCTTCTTCTATTGAAATTTTACCACATTCTATATCTCCAAAAACATGTAATCCAAAGATTTCATCCACATCATCTAAATATCCTTGTTCTGATATTAATTTAGCTCCCAATGAATTTTCTTCTGATGGTTGGAATATTAATATTATTTTACCTAATAAGTTTTCTTCATACTTTTTTAAAATCATAGCTGCCCCGATTAACGATGCCATATGTGCATCATGGCCACAGGCATGCATTACCCCTTTATTTTCTGACGAATATCTAACTCCAGTATTTTCCTCTATACTTAAAGCATCCATATCTGCTCTTAATGCAATCGTTCTTCCTTCACCTTTTCCTATACTTGCTACAACTTCTGTTTTAACCCCCTCTTCATAACGTATTCCTATTCTATCTAATTCTTCTTTTATTTTTTTTGATGTATTGTATTCTTGCATACTTAATTCTGGATATCTGTGAAAATACTTTCTTAACCCAATTATATAATTACTAATTAATTTAGTTTCCTTTGCTATATCCATATTAATTCCCCCTTTTTCCCTAATAAAACACATATAGATTATACATTTATGAAATCCATTTGTATATTATTACCTATTTTTTTTGTGAAATTTTACATTTTATATTTTATTTTATGTAAATTTATGGTAATATTTTCTTGTGATTATTTATATACTATAGGTTGAGGTGAATTTTATGAAAAAGAAATTTTTATTATTAAGTTCTTCTATACTATTATGTTGCACTTTTATATCTTGTAATTTAAAAGATGCAATAACAGGTGCAAATACTAATGATACTTCTACAACAACAAATGAAAACACTACAAATGAAAATGATAATAAATCTGTTATCATCAATGATGCTAATGCTGAAAATACTGATTCTAATATGGATACAGCTACTAGCACAGATCTTACTAATGCTACTTCTAGTATAGATGATAAAAATGGTTCAACTTTAACAACTACTGACTATACTTCTACAACAAATACAACTACTAATGATACAACTACTTCTAATACCGTTAATAGAAATTGTAGAGTTTTTTATTTTAATACATCTGATTTAAAAACTTATTATATCGATACAACTGTTCCTGTAACTGATAATGCCTTTACAACAGCTTTAACTAACAAACTATATACTAGCCCAGATTCTAGTGATAATTTTATAGTTATTCCAGAAGAATTTGGTGTTAATTCTGCAACTATAGATGAAGAAACTGGAGTTTTAAAAGTTGTGTTTAATGAGGATTTTACTTCTGCACTTCCACTAGGAACTTCTTCTGAAAGTGGACTAATATCAGCAATAGTAAATACTTATGGATATAATTATGGACTTGATAAAGTTGCAATTTATTTTGGTGATACTCTTTATACAGGTCTTAAAGGTGAATTACTTGAAGGATATTATACTGTAAATACTGAGGATGCAATAAAATTAAATTAATTATAACTAAATAATGATATAACTATTAAATTACATAGTAGTTATATCATTATTTTTTATTTCACGTAATAATAATTTATTTGTTTAATGTTTCTGAGAAATTTCTTTTTATCATTAAAAATTCTTCCATATCATTTAAAAATTGTAGCAATTCTGCTCTATTCTCAAACTCCTCTCTAGTTTTAGGTAAACTCATCTTTTTAAACTCACATCTTAAATCTTCTAGCTCACCTAATAATTCTTTGCAATCATTCATTTCCCTTATATTTTCTGATACACAGTATGTAAATTTTGCCATAACTTTCATTTGCTCAACTGGTATGCTAAATTTATGAAAATGTAATCTCATTCTATTTATAGTATCAAACTGATTTATTCTCATATTTATATAATCTGTATAATATGATGAACTTCTAAAAAAATTATTATTAACTATTTTATAAGCTGTTTCTTTACTCTCATACAACTTACTTCTTATATCATCAATTAATTTTTGTTCATCAATATCTACAGTATATGTCATTAAAGACTTTGCCATCTTATATATTAAAATTCTATAATTTTCTTCTATCCACTCTTTGTCTTCTTTAAATTTATCTTCAAGTGATGGCATAAATACATTAGCTATAGCTGCTACACCTATTCCTATAATCATAATCATAATTTCATTTACTATTAAATTTATAGTAATTTTATCTGCAACTAAAAAATGTGTTGATAAAACAACTGCTGGAACCATGCCTTCCTGCATATTAAATTTATAAGTTATTGGTATTAGAACTAATAAAAATATCCCAAATATTATTGGTTCTTGTCCTAATATTCCATAAAATATAATAGAGATTAATATACCTATTAGACATGCCACTACTCTTTTTTTTCCAACTATCAACGCTTGCCTTCTTGTGTCTTGAATGCTTAATATTGCAATTACAGCACCTACTGTTGCATAATCTAAACCTAATACATTCCCAATAATTAATGTAATAGATGCCGATATAGCCATTTTTAAAGCTAAGTTATACATTTGCTTACTTTTACATCCTTTCTATTAGTTAATCAATTTATCTTTATCTTTATCTATATTATCATAATTTATAAATAACTAATATATTAATTGATCATAAAAAATCCTAGCACATATAAATATGAGCTAGGACTTTGTTTATATTAACACATAAAAATCAAATTAATATTATTTAATTTGAAATGCTGTAACTGTTGCAGCTCTAACTGTAATCTTTTCTTTAGATCTAGTTAAATTAGTTAACCTTAATGTCATATCTGAATTAGCTGTAACTAGCATACCAAGAGTAATGTGATTATTTCTAACATCATCTGATATACTTGCTGTATGCTTGCTTCCTCTTAATACATTTCCATTAGGATCAGTAAAAGCAAAAATTACATCTTTTCTAGTAGCAGATCCACATTTTTCAGTTGCATGAGTAAATGATACTGCATACTTAATAAAATAAGTGTGTCCACCTTCTAAGATTAGATCTGTTCCATTAGCAAAACGAACTCCAGTTCCTCCAACAACATTAGTGTCTGGAAGTGATACAGGTTCAGCATATGCTACTGCTAAGTCATCACCATAAGCTCTACTTTCAACTCTATATTCCTCTATAGAAGTAACTCCATCTTGTCCTGCAGGCCCTGCAGGTCCTGCTGGTCCTACTGGTCCTGTTGCTCCTGTTGCTCCTGTATCTCCCTTATCACCTTTTATTCCTCTTAATCCCATTGGTCCTCTTGGTCCTGTTGGTCCTGTTTCACCTTGTGGTCCTGCTGGTCCTACTGCTCCTGTTGCTCCTGTTGCTCCTGTTGCTCCTGTTGCCCCTGTTGCTCCTGTTGGTCCTGCTGGTCCTATTGGTCCTCTTTCTCCTGTATCTCCTTTTTCTCCTTTTTCTCCTCTTGGTCCTCTTGGTCCTCTTTCACCATCGCAACCTTTTGGTCCCATTGGTCCTCTTGGTCCTCTTGGTCCTCTTGGTCCTTTACATACGCAACAAACTGATTCTTCTTTTTTACATTCATATTCATCATATTTATCATATTCACATTTGTCATTCTTTTCACATTTCTCATGTTTTTCACATTTCTCATGCTTTTCATACTTATCATTTTTCTTACATTCATCATGTTTGTCAAAGCTTGATTCTTGGTAATCTTCCCAATTATCTTCGTAGCTTTCTTCATAGTTTTCTTCATCATAAAAATTGTTGTATTCTTTCACTTTTTTATCCTCCTGTTATTACACTTTAACTAATCATTTGTTTTATTTATAATTCATCTTATGTAAAAACTCACTATTTTGTTACATTATTCAACTTTACTTTTTTAATTGTTTTATATTTTTTATACAAAAGATATAATACCTATTAAATAAAAATAATACTTTTGAAAATATTTTATTTTAGTATTAGTATATTTATTAGAAAGTTTAGGAGTGATGTTATGAAATTTTATGAAAAAACTCTAAGTGAAAATATAATCTATGAAGGTAACTATTTAACCTTTACTAATATTTCTGTAGAATTACCTAATGGTGATATTAGTGATAGAGATATCATTAAACATCCAGGTGCATGTGCAATAATACCTTTTATAGATAACAATAAAATAATTTTAGTTGAGCAATTTAGAAAAGCAATTGAAAAAACTATTCTAGAAATTCCAGCTGGAAAGCTTGATAAAAATGAAGATTCTCTTACTTGCGCACATAGAGAACTTGAAGAGGAAACAGGATATAAAGCTAAAAATATGACCTATCTTGGTGCTATTGCAACTGCTCCTGGATTTTGTAATGAACTTATTCACTTATATAAAGCTACAGACCTTTATATAGGAGAAAAATCTTGCGATGAAGATGAATTTACAGAAGTAAAGACATTTACTTTAGAAGAAGTTAAATCAATGGTTAAAAGTGGGGAAATAATTGACACCAAAACTATAAGTATTCTTGCCTATCTTTAAAATTATATTACGAACTAAGGATAATATTTTGCTACATTTATATAATATCTTATAGCAAGAAATATTTGCTTTTTTACTTTGTTATTTCACTAAATCATGAAGTAAATTATAAAGAAAAGGTTGTGATCTTAACGCAAGAAATATTCATAATGAATCTTAGAATTTAATCTTCATTGGAATAAAAATTACGTTAAAAAGCAACCTTTTCGATATCAAGTTATCTAATAATTTAACCGTATTATACTAATACTTTAATTTTATTATGCTATTGTCCGTTGATAAATTTATAAAATTGTATAGGATTAGTATATTATCAAATGCGTTTTCTTTAATATATTCACTAATTTTACTTGAAAAACTTCTTAAATCAATAACATGTATTTCTTCATAATTTTGTGTTAAAAATGGCACAAGTGAATTTGCAAAAGAATCTTTGATAACTAAAAGTTTTTTTCCATTCTTAAGTTCTGAATTTTTTATTATTGTAATTGGATTATTTCCATTTAAAAACATTGAGTATTTGTCTCTTATTTCTAACTTGGAATAATCATATATAGATTCATATACAGCATCTCCTACAATATTCATTGTTAAATTATCAAATTCATAATATATTAAATTGTCACCATTAATATTAAAGGGTTTCGCCTTTGAAAAATATGTTCCATAAAAGTTACTTACATTTACTTCTATAAGACTATTTATATCTATTGGTTGTAATCCAAGTGATTTTATAAATTCTAAGTATGCTAAATATGCTCCATATGTTGTCCAGTGATGATCTGTCTTATAATAAATATATTTACCCTTATTTTTCATTAATACATTAAAAACATCAATATTATTAGTATATTTTAATGATGAATATATTTCTTTTATTATTACATCTTGTCTTATTTGTCTTGATCCTAAAGGAAGATCTTCTCTATATATTTCATAAGAATTTGGTGCAATTATTAATGATACTTTATCTAAATTTTTTTTGCTAAATAAGTTTATAGCATTAATATTATTTTTCAATTTTTCTTCATCTATAGTATCAAATTTTTCAAATAACTCATCATTATTTCCATATATTATTCCGTTGTTTTCTACTTTTCCTAATACATATTCACTTCTTGATTTTAAACTAATCCATTTATCTCTTAAGGGAAATTGATCATTAATATATGTCTCATAATTTTTTTGAAAACTTCCATTAAAAAAATCCTTTAAATTGAAAGTTACCTTAGTTTTTAAATTTCTATTTTCTAATTCAGAAAATGTTTTATTATCAATAATGAAGCTTACTATTGTCAACCCTAAAACTATAACAATAAAACTATGTAATAAATATTTTTTTTTCAATATTTACACCTCCTAAAATCTAAAGTATAAAAATGGATTATAACTTGCATCAACTAAATATGCTATGCATAATAAAAGTATAATTATTAAAACTATAGTATTTATAACTTCACTTTTAACTATCTTTTTGTATAAATTAGATATTAATGGTGTTGAAAAAATCCCTGCAATTATAAATGTAATTCCATAATTTCTTATGTAATATAACCATTCTAAGCTATTATTTAAGGTAAACATTCTTTGAATTAATATTTTAAGCTGATTTAAATCAACAACTGCAAATAATGCCCATCCCATAATTATAAAAAATAATGCATATATATGGGAAAATATTTTATGCCTATTTAAAAATTTTAAAATTCCTGCTTTTTCTATACTTATTAATACGAAGAAATATAGTCCCCACAATATAAAATTATAACTGGCCCCATGCCAAAAACCAGTTAAAAACCATACTACAAAAAGATTAAAATATAATCTGTACTTTCCCACTCTATTTCCTCCAAGTGGTATATATACATACTCTCTAAACCATGATCCTAAAGTAATATGCCATCTTCTCCAAAACTCAGTTATACTTCTTGATATATAAGGATAATTAAAATTTCTTGGGAAATTAAACCCCAACATTTTTCCAAGACCTATTGCCATAAGTGAATATCCACTAAAATCAAAATATATCTGAAAAGCAAATGCTAGCACTCCCATCCATGCTAAAATTGTACTTATATTACTAAATCCTATAGTTTCTATTTCTGTCCAAAGTGCACCTATATTATTAGCAATAAGAACTTTGCTTCCAACTCCCAATATAAAAAGTTCTACGCCATCTTGAATTTGATTTAAGTTTACTTCTCTATTTTTTAATTCTTTATTTATATCCGTATATTTAACTATTGGTCCTGCAATAAGTTGTGGGAAAAGACATACAAACGCACCAAAGTTTATAATATTTTTTTCTGCTTTAACCTTTCCTAAAAATACATCTATTGTATATGACATAGTTTGAAAAGTGTAAAAACTTATTCCTAAAGGTAAAGTAATTTTTACATAATTTAATGAAAGGTTAAAAATATTATTTATATTTTCTAAAAAGAAATTAAAATATTTAAAGAAAAATAACATTCCTAAATTAAAAGTTATAGATGTACATAAAAGTGCAATACTAATCTTCTTATTTGTTCTATATTTTTCAATTCCTCTACTTACAAAATAATCTATAAATATAGATATTATCATTATAAAAAAATATTTAGGTTCTCCCCATGAGTAAAATACTAAACTTAGTACTAATAAACTTAGATTTTTAAATTTTTTAGGAGTTAAAAAATAAATCCCCATAGCAATTGGTAAAAATCTAAATATAAATAGAATACTACTAAAAACCATATTTATCCCTCTTTTCCTTTGTACTATTCAATAACTAATCTTTATATTATTTATTAGACTATATTTCCCTGGAAATTGTTCCATTCGATTTTATTCTACTCTATTTTAATATTTAATAATTAAAATTATACTAATATAAAATTAATTCCTAATATGAATTTATCTCTAGCACATATAATCCATTTGATGTTTGAATACTTTTATGATAATCTAGTGTATATACACAAGTAAATATATATTAAAGAGGTGTAAACATGAGCTTAAAAGAAGAAATACTTAAATTGAAAGAAGAAAAAAATGCATTAATAGTTGCTCATCTTTATCAATGTGATGAAATTCAAGAAATTGCTGATATAGTTGGTGATTCTTATTTTTTAAGTAAAAAGGCAATGGAAAGTGATAAAGAATTAATAATATTTTGCGGAGTAAAATTTATGGCTGAAAGTGCTAAAATTCTTTCTCCTAATAAAAAAATTCTTATTCCTTCTAACAAAACCACATGTCCAATGGCTGATATGGCATTAGTTGATAGATTAGAAGAAATTATAGACAAGCATCCTAACGCTAAAGTTGTAAGCTATATTAATTCAAACTTAGATATAAAAGCATTATCAGATGTATGTGTTACTTCATCATCAGCAATAGACATATTAAATAATATAGATGCTGAAGAAATAATTTTCTTACCAGATAGAAATTTAGGAAGTTACTTAGCAGAACAACTTCCTAACAAGAACTTCATTTTATATCAAGGCTTCTGCCCTACACATGAAAGAATTGAAAAAGATGAAATACTAAACCTAAAAGAAAAATATCCAAATTATCCTGTATTAGTTCATCCAGAATGTAATAAAGAAGTTCGTGATTTAGCTAATTTTATCGGAAGTACATCAGAGCTTATAAGCTTTACTACTTCCTCTAATGCAGACGGATTTATTGTTGTAACTGAAGAAGGTGTATTTTATGAAATGAAACTAAAAAGCCCTAATAAAATTTTTATCCCTACAAAAACAGGTATGATTTGTCCTAATATGAAAAAAATCTCTCTTAATGATTTATATAATTGTTTAAAAAATGAAGAATATGAAATTCATATTGATGAAGCTCTTAGGGTAAAAGCTCATAAAGCTTTAGAAAATATGCATCTTCTATCTGTATAGTATTATGAATTATGATGTTTTAATAATTGGTACAGGAATTGCAGGCCTTTATACTGCTCTTAACTTAAGAGAAGATATTAGGATATTAATAATAACAAAAAATAAATTTAGGGATTGTAATAGCTATTTAGCACAAGGGGGAATCTCTACGTCCCTTGGTACCTTTGATGAAGAAAATTATATTAAAGATACTCTTAAAGCTGGTACCTATCGTAATAATAAAAGTGCTGTTAAACTTCTTGAAAAAAAATCTATTGAAAATATTGATAACTTAGTCAAAAATTGGAGTTCCTTTTGATAGAAATGAAGATAAATTACGATATACCCGTGAAGGGGGGCACAGTGAATTTAGAATTGTCCATGTTAAAGATGAAACTGGTAAAGCTGTAATGGAATCATTGTTAAATGTGGTATCTCAAAAGTCAAATGTAACTATGCTTGAAGATACAAAGTTATTAGATTTAATTACTAAAGATAATATTTGCTATGGTGGTGTTCTTAAGAATAAAGAAAAAACTTTTACTGTTAATAGTAAATTTACCATTCTTGCAACTGGTGGTATTGGTGGAATATTTAACTCAACTACCAACGTAGAATATCTAACAGGTGATGCTATTAATATTAGTCTTAAAAATAACATTGAAATTAAAGATATGGAATATCTTCAACTTCACCCTACAGTTTTATATGAACCTAACGCTAAAGGCAAAAAGCTTTTGCTTTCTGAATCATTACGTGGCGAAGGTGGCGTAATTATAAATCAACATAGAAAAGAGTTCATTGATTCTTTACTTCCTAGGGAGGTAGTTTCTTCTGCGATACTAAAGGAAATTTCAAAAACTCCAAATAAACCTTATGTTTATCTTGATATGACTAAAAGACCTAAAAATTTTTTAACTGATAGATTTCCTTATCTTTATAATGAATGCTTAAAAAGAGGATATGAAATGGATAAAGATTTATTACCTATAGCCCCTGCTCATCATTACTGCATGGGTGGAATTAAAGTTGATTTATATTCAAAAACATCTATGGAAAATCTTTATGCTGTTGGTGAAGCTAGTTGTACCGGAGTCCATGGTAGTAATAGGCTTGCTAGTAATTCTCTTTTAGAAGCTTTAGTTTTTGGAAATCAAGCTGCTGAAAATATTAATTCTAAAATAAATGAAATTCAATTTAAAGAAATTATACAAACTCCTACAGAATTTGCATTAGATTCGTATGATAATTTTATAAACTTTTTAAAAGAAAAGGTGGATAGTAGATATGCTAAACTATTTAATTGTTGATAATATAATAAAAGAAGCATTAAAAGAAGATATTCCTTACGGTGATATTACAGCTTCATCAGTTGTAACACCTGATTCTAAAGCTAAAGCTTCTCTTATAGCTAAAGAAGATGGAATAATTTGCGGATTATCCGTATTTGAAAGAGTTTTTAGTATATTAGGTGGTGTTAAATTTACTTCCTTTATTTCCGAAGGATCTTTTATAAAAAAAGGGGATATAATTGGTGAAGTTACCGGTAATGCTCTCAATATTTTAATGGGTGAAAGAGTTGCATTAAACTTACTCCAAAGGATGAGTGGTATTGCTACTTTAACTAATAAATATGTAAAAAAACTCGAAGGCCTTAACACTAAAATTTTAGATACCAGAAAAACTACTGCTAATCTTAGAATCTTAGAAAAATATGCTGTTAAAATTGGTGGTGGAAAAAATCATCGCTTTTCTTTATCTGATGGAATTTTAATTAAAGACAATCATATAGGATATGCAGGTAGTATAAGTGCAGCTGTTAAATTAGTTAAAGAAAATAGCTCTTTTGTTAGAAAAATAGAAGTTGAAACAGAATCTAAAAACGATGTTTTGGAAGCACTTGAAGCTGGTGTTGATATTATAATGCTTGATAATATGTCACCATCCCAAGTGAAAGAAATGGTTAAGTTAATCAATGGACGAGCCATCATTGAATGTTCTGGAAACATAACCTTAGATACTGTTAGAGATTATGCCTTACCAGGAGTTGATTTTATTTCATCTGGTGAATTGACTCACTCCATTAGAGCTTTTGATATATCATTAAAAAACTTCACAAGACTTTAAAATAACAAATGGCAAATTTAATAAATGAATTTGCCATTTGCTATTAAAATTATATATTTGAAATTTAAAGCAGCAATTTATAACTTATCTAATCAAAAATATTTTCTATTCTTTTATTAATATTAGAAACATCTGTATTTATTTCAATGTTTTCATTAGTAATCTTATATTTTTCCTTAAGTTTTAATATTCTATAAACACTTTCATTTATTCTTTCTTCACTAATAATATTATTTTTTACAGCATTCTTTATTGAATTAATAACATTTAACTCATTTTCATATCCATGACAAACAAGTATTATATCAGCACCTGCATTAATTGATTTAACTGAAGCTTCACCAATATCATAATTTTCAATAATAGCTCCCATTGTCATATCATCAGTTATTACCACTCCATCAAACTCCATATTTTCTCTTAAAACATTAGTTATAACTTCCTTAGACATAGTTGCAGGATTTTCACTATCAATCTTAGTTAATAATATATGTGAAATCATAATTGCATCAGCACCAGCTTTAATAGCATTTTCAAAAGGTATTAGCTCCAATTCTTTTAATTCAGCTAAAGATTTTTCTACTAAGGGTAATCCATAATGTGAATCTACATCAGTATCCCCATGCCCTGGAAAATGTTTTATTACCGATACAATTGAACTATCTCTTATTCCTTCCATAGTTTTTATTCCAAGCCTGCTTACTATATCCGAAGTTTCTCCATATGACCTATCTCCAATTACAGTATTATATGGATTACTTAATATATCTAATGATGGTGCAAAATCCATATTATATCCTTGTTGCTTTAATTCATCTGCAATTATTTTTCCTATATTATAATTTATATTTTCATCATCAAACGCTCCTATATACTGGGCGCTTGGTATTGCTAAAAATTCATTTGGTGTTCTAGATACACTTCCCCCTTCTTCATCAACTGCTATAAATAATGGGAATTTATTACTTGTATTTATTTTTTTAAATTCATTAGTTAAATTTATAACACCCTCTAAACTTTCTACATTGTTGCTAAAAAATATTACTCCGCCAACATGGTTATCTAATATTAATGACTTAATATTTTCATTAATATTTTGACCATCAAATCCCACAATAAGCATCTGACCTATTTTTTCATTTAAAGACATTTCCTCAATATTTTTTTGAAGTTTATCTTCATTTTCCTCTTTGGTACTTTTATCCACTATGTTCTCTTCCTTTGAATCAAGTTGTTTGTTATCAATATTATTATCATTTATATTATTGTCTTTACAACTCCAAAAGAACGTTATTCCTATTATTAAAATTATAAATATTATTGCTCTCTTCATAATACCCCCTAGATTTCACTTAGATATCTATACTTTTTAATTAATATCCAAAGACATATTCCAAAACTTATAATCACTTAATTTTTTCATTATTAATTTTAGCAAATAAATTTTCAGGTTAATTTTCAACTATACTCATATAAAATTCATATGACATAATTAAAATTTATATTATCTATTTTAACAAATGATAATTTCTTTTATATACACTAAGGAGTGATTTATATAAAAAATAATACAAATTTGACTAATTACTTAACTTTAAAAAGACAAAAATTAAAAAGACGTAAAAATTTAAGAAAATTATTTATATACTTATTAATATGTTGTGTTCCAATTTTAACATTTATATTTAAAATTTCATCTATATTCCTTGATTCTACTTCAACTTCTACTAATAATTCAAATTACGTTTTGTCCTCTAATTCATTATTACGAAGTATAGAAGATAGTATTACAATATGTATTGATGCAGGACATGGTGATTGGGATGTTGGAGCCGAAGGTATTACTGGCTCATATGAAAAAGATATAAATTTAGCTGTAGCATTAAAATTAGGTGAAAAATTAGAAAACTCAGGAGTTAATGTTGTATATACTCGAGACTCTGATACACTAAACTGGTCTGATAATGCTATAGAAAATTTGTACGAAAGAGTTAATATTTCTAAAAATAATAATTCTGATTTATTTATCTCTATACATTGCAATAATTCTGATGAATCTTCTTATTATAATGGTGTAGAAACTTGGTATAATCCTAATGATTATAATAGTGAATTATTTGCTACCATAATTCAAGATGAACTTGCTAGTTTAGAATATACAGAAGATAGAGGAATAAAAAGTTATTCTGCTGATTATACTTTAGCTGTTTTAGACCATAATATTATTCCTTCAGTACTTGTAGAGTTAGGTTTTTTAAGCAATTATTATGATGAAGCCTTTTTACTGTCGGAAAGTGGACAAGAACTTTGTGCAACTGCACTATATAATGCTATTCAAACAGCAATTGAAGATATCTTAAATTAAGATATCTTCAATTATTTTATATAAATTAATTTTATAGTATATATTTTAATTATTTAATTCTATATAATTTTTTTGAATTATATCCTATATGAACTATTTTTATTATAATTGAAAATACTGCAAGTATAGCCAGTATAGTTATTGCATATATCATAAATACTTCTTGCGGTAATGCATTAATTATAGGATCCGTAGCAGAGTCAAAAATCCAATAATCATTTCTAAAAAATATTTTATGAAATATAATAAATACTTTAGAAAAATCAATACTAAATAAAATGCCAAGCACTATAAAAAAATTTATTAAAATATTTGCACTTAAATTAAAATTATTAATTAAACTTTTTATTGTCTCCTTATTTTTAGTCAACTTCTGCAAAAAAAAGTAAATTATCATACCCAAGATAAAAATTATTGATATATATATTAAATTTATAAATATATGTTTTACTTCCATAAAATGAATTTCTCCAGCATAACTCATAGTAAAATCATCAAATCTAAGCTTTTCTATAAAAGGATTTTGAAGATACTTAACTAATCCATTATAATTTTTCATTAAATTTTCTGCTGAAACACCTGTTTCTTCAACTAAATTATATTTGTTTATCATAATCTTGTACATAAATGTAGAATTTAAAACTATAACTGTTGCAATTGAAACTATAGAAATTGATGTAATTATTCCAACTAACAATTTAAATAACATTTTTCCTATTACTTTAATACTCATATATTATCCTTTTCTTATTTACTATTTTTTAATCATTTTACTTTATATGTATATTTTATCACAAAAAAATATAAGACAAATTTATTTTATGCTTTTGTCTTATATTTAATTTATTTTACTTATTATTTTCTAAAAAACACTTATCTTTTTCTTTTTTATCCCTATTATCAAATGGATTGTTTATAAGTGCCTTACAATATAAACTTGGATAATTTTTACTTAGATACTTCATATATTCAGCCCATTCTATAGTTAAATACTTATATACAACCATTAAGTCTTTTTCTATATGTTGTATTTCATATTCTTCTATATCAGGTGAATATCTAGTATCTAATTCTTCCTTTAAATGCATTATAGTCATTAGCATTTCTGTAAAAGTTTCATGCTCTAATAAATTTCCATTTGAAATTAAATTAATAAGTAAATCCCTATTTTCATCTAATTTATTTCTTATATCTTTTAAATTAATTTTATTAATATCTATTTCATAATCATATTCTAAAATATCATTATGTAACTTAGAAAAAGATTTACCACACCAAGTATCTGCAGTTATAGTTCTATGATTAGCCATAACTCCATGTGTATCACCTTTCACTATATCTGAAAGTAGTTTTGTTCCAAGTTCTGTATAGAATAGTCCTATAAGCATATTTAATTTTTCTAATAAATGCTCCTTTTCCCTCTTTTCAAGCATTCTATCAATTACTATAGTAGTAAAGAATACTTCCATTGGTATAAATGCAATATCTGCTACTAAAAATATTAGTGTGTGATGTACATCTTTAAAAAGTAAAATATGAATATAATGTAATACTAATGATAATATTACCAATCCTGCACCTATTAATATAGTTTCTTTAGTTTTTTTCTTCAACTATTTTCTCTCCTTATGTATATAATTGAGGGATACTCTTTTCTTATGGCGCTTATAGTATATCAATTAAATTTATTCAAGTAAATATAAATAAATAAAGTTATAATTGTAATTATTTTCTTACAATTATAACTTTATTATTAAAAATAAATTCTATCTTTATTTAAGATAATTCTTCATTTTTTTCATTTGTAAATACTGTTGATGGATCTATACCTAATTCTTCACATGCCTCATCTAAATTGCATCCATTCTCATCCATATACTTTGCTACATAAGCATTTACATCAATCTTTGAATATACATTTTCCATACCATAATCCTCCTAAAAATAATATAAAACTTAATATCTCCAATATTATAATTTATATTCTACCTTGTATTTTATATGTGTTACTCTATAGAATATTCATATTTCATTAATTTTTTGGTAACCTTTACTTAAAATTTATTTGTATTTTTTTCTATATATTCCAATATTTTATTAATTCTACACTTCTTTATTTTCTCCTTCTTAATATTTTAAATTTAATAAAATTAATAATATTAAAAAATTAACCACCTGATATATAGTGTAATAATTATATCTGTTTATCTAATTATGTAAATATGAATGCTATATTAATTATATTAAAAATATGTTTTAGAACTAATTTTCCAAACTTTATGTTATACTATATTTTATATTATAAAATTAGGAAATTTTTTAATAGGAGGTACTTAAAATATGAAAATACATTATGATAAAAAGCTACTTAAATACTGCCTATATGTTAGTCTTACTTCCATAGCTATCTACTTAGCTCTTACTATAATGTCTAATATAGGTACGATTTTTACTACTACTATAAATATTCTGCACCATGGTCTTAATTTAATAAAGCCTCTAATTATTGCTCTAATTATTGCATACTTATTATTTCCTTTAACTAAGGCTGTAGAAAACTTTTTAAGAACAAATTCATTTTATAAAGTAAAAAAGCATGATAATAGAAGATTATTATCTATTATTTCATCTTACGTCCTTGTTTTAGGAGTAATTTTAATAATTCTTTGGGGAATTTACTTTATGATTGGTGGACAATTATCAAATAATCCAACAATAAGTAATATTATTGATGATATATCTAACTATCTTAACACTAATTCATTTTCTACTTCATCAATAGAAACTACTTTACGTAATTTAAATATTCCTTTTATTGATTCACTTGAACCTTATATTATTCAAATTGTAAATGCACTACAAACTTATATTATGAGTAATTTAGGTGCTATGACATCAAATATAATGTCTATTGGTAGCAGTATTGCTTCATTTTTCATAGCTTTAATTATAAGTATATATATTTTAAAAGATTACGAGTATTTTATAGGTTTGTGGAAGAAACTATATAACCTAATTTTTAGAAGAAGTTCTCTTGGAAATAAAATAATTAAAATATTTAAAGTTATAAATGATGTATTTTCAAAATTTATTCGTGGTCAATTATTAGAAGCCTTTTTTGTTGGTGCATTATCTTCTATTGCACTTGCAATTGTAAGAATAGACTATGCTGTGGTAATAGGAATTATTGCCGGTATATGCAACCTTATTCCTTATGTAGGTCCTATTGTTGGAACTGTTCTTGCCGCTATTATGGGGTTACTGAGCGGAAGACCTATAAAAGTACTTTATGCTATTATTGCTATGCTTATTGTTCAACAAGTTGATAATAACTTCTTAGCTCCTAAGATAGTAGGAAATAGTGTAGGACTTCATCCAGTATTTACAATGATGGCAATTTTAATTGGTGGAAATATAGGTGGATTATTTGGAATGCTACTTGCTGTGCCAATTGTAGCATCAATTAGAGTATTATTTAACATGTGGTACGAAAAATACATAACTATCGAACAATAAAGTAATATTACTATCCAACATTATATGGAAAAAGTTTCGATATCACCTTTAGAAATAACGCTTAAGAGTCTATTTTCTATCAAATTATATTAAATGCTAGATTAGAAAAAGTGCTGATATAATAGTCAAATTATATCAGCACTTTTTCGGTTAACTTTAACTTTTAGTTATATTAAACAACCTATTAGCATTGTTATTAGTCCCCCAATAATTAGCGTGATGTAACTAACCCCTATGCTTAAATTTTTCTTAAGTTTATTTACAGGTTTTTCTTGCTCCCTCCTTGCAGCTTCAAGGTTCGTATAATTATTATAAGATGATCCAGTATCTTGTCCTATTAAATTTATTGAACTTATAGATATTCCTCTCATAGAACTAAAAAAGCCTACTATAATTAATAATATTCCTTCTATAAATATTGCATCTTTATAATTTAATGTAGAATTATTAGATATTATTAGTGCAATAACTCCAGCTATTATAGTCCAAATCAATATATATAACCCATACCTTAATAAAGCCATCACTTTTTTCATCTTTATTTTACCCCCATCTTATAAATTTCTTGATTATTGCCTAAATATTTTTACTAATCATTTAGAATTTTAAATAATTATTTTTTTCTATTTTGATTAACTACATAATCAGCTATAACTCCAATTAAAATTCCAAAACATAATCCAATAGATATCTCATTAAAGAAAACACCTGTTGAGATTCCTAATGCTATTCCTAAAGGTAAAAATACCACTTTATCTTCTTGGTTATTTTTGTTTCTCATTTTAATCCCCCAATTAATTAACGAAAAATTTAACCTGTTTACTATCTATTATATTCTTTCAAAATCATTTTTACCATATAATAGAAATCAATTGCAATATTAATATTTTACTGCCATATATTTTATAATATACACCATCAAAAAGAGTTTATTTTCTGTTATATAATTTGAATTTATAAAATTATTTATAAGTATTTCTCCTTTTATACTAAAAAAGAAAAATACCATATATATAACTCAAATAAATTCAAATTATATATACGGTATATTTATTTTATTAATAAGTATATATCTTGGCTATAGTTTCCTTACCATCACACTTCCAAATTACTTTTTCCTTACATTCATCACAAGTTATAATCCCAGTAGAAACACACTCCGGATTTTCTGTAATAATTTCTCCACATTTTGGGCATCTGATTTTATCCATTTTATACTCCTCCATTTTGCATTGTCAATTTATTTTTACCTATGGATATTATTTACTGTATAGATATTTTCGGCTTTCCATATTTTAATAATTTAATTACATAGATTATTATTACCAATTATTTCATTTTTAAACTAAATATTATTCTTAATTTAATGCTTAATACAAAAATAAATATTTCCATTTATCTTTAACACATTAAAATTTTACTTTTTTATACATTTTTAAACATTATTCTATCTATATTATAAATATTTATGTTATAATTTGTAAATACATTTAATTAGTATAATTTTTTTTAAATCCTTATCATATTATTAATATTATACCTATAGATTGTTAGAAAAATAATTTATTGACAGTATCTGTTTAATATAATAAAATTTCCTTAAGGAAATTACGAACATTTTCTTACTTTTTACCCATTTTATTCGAATTTTATACAAGAAAGGATGTGACCAAATTTCATATATTCATTATCTGATGTAATATTATGAGATTAAAGCTTATGATTAATAACTTACTTTATACTATCCCAAAGGAAAATCACACAAAAGAGCAAGTAAAAGAAATACTACTAAATCATCCCGAAATAAAATTTGTTTCATTTGTAGGAATAGATCTTTCTGGAAATGATACTGATGAAAAGATTCCTGTTAACTTATTCCTAAGTGATTTAGATTCTTTTATGCATGGAGTTGCAGTTCAAACTGATGGTTCTTCAGTTGTATTGCCTGGAATTGCAACATTAAATAATGCAAAAGTTGATATGGTTGCAGACTTAAACTGTAAATGGTTTGTTGACTATAATTATGATTTTATAGACACTGTAACAAATAAACCTGTAGGAACATTAAGAATTCCTTGTTTTTTATATCATGATAATAAACCTGTAGATTCAAGAAATATTCTTAACAACGCAGTTAAAACTTTTAAAGAGACGTTATGGCAAATATTCGACACTCATCCTGAAGTTTTAAAAGCATATGACCTAACTAAAGATGAGGTTGAAGAAATAATTATAACTTCTGCAACGGAATTAGAATTTTGGGTTAAAACTCCAAATAGCGATGCTGAACTTGAAGAATTATCTACTTCTCAAGTGCTTCATGAACAATATTGGACAAGAACAAAAGGAAAGGTTCGTACTGCATTAGAAGAAAGTTTATTATTAATGGAAGCTTATGGATTTGAACCTGAAATGGGTCATAAAGAAGTTGGTGGAGTTAGAGCTAAACTTGATGCTTCTGGTAACTTCAATCACGTAATGGAACAAATTGAAGTTGACTGGAAATATTCAGATGCTGTTCAAGCAGCTGATAATGAATTATTTATTAAAATATTAGTTCAAGAAACTTATAGAAGGCATGGATTAGACGTTACATTTATGGCTAAACCACTTGATGGAGTTGCTGGTTCTGGTATGCATGTTCATTTAGGTATTAGCTTAAAACTTAAAAACGGTAAGAGAATTAATTTATTCCATACAACTAAAGACCATTTCCTAAGTGTTATTGGCTACTCTTCTCTAATGGGATTACTTAAAAATTATGAAGTTATGAATCCATTTATATCTTCAACTAATAACTCTCTTAAAAGATTAAAACCTGGATTTGAAGCTCCAGTTTGCATAGTTACTTCTCTTGGATTATCTCCAAGTAATCCATCTAGAAATAGATCAATATTAGTTGGGCTTATAAGAGATTTAGCTAATCCTTTAGCTACAAGATTTGAACTTCGTTCACCAAATCCACACTCAAATGCATATATAACTATAGCTGTGTGCTATATGGCAATGCTTGATGGTATCCTTTATGCAATTAAAAACAATAAATCAGAAGATGATCTTTTAGCTGAACTTTCTAAAGAATATGGTGAAGAAGCTGACTATTTAGAAAAATATAGAAAATATAGAGCTGAAGAAGATGTGTTTGAAGACTTTACAGAAGAAGAAAGAAATAAGTACTTTAGCAAAGCTCCAGCAACTATATATGAAAATATAAAGGCTTTAGATAAATATCCCGAAAAAGTTGAAGTTTTAAAAAGAAACGGTGTATTAACTGATCAACTTATAAATAGTTTTAGAATGGCAGTTATGAAAAGATGGACTATGGAAATTGCTCATAGAATAGTTAATAAATTTACTACAGAAATAAGAAACTGTAAATGCCTTCATAATAGTGAAAAAGCATTAGATTTAGATTTAACTAATTGGATGCAAATTCACGACTTAAGACTTTATATAATGAAAGATACTAATTCAACTGAGAGCCTATTCACACGACTTAAAAATGCAATTTCAGAAAACAATTTAGAACTTGCTTCTGATCTTTATTTAGAACTTGAAGATAAAATGAGTTTATTAAGAAGCATGTATTCATCATATAAAAAGAATCTTTTAGATATTTAGAAAAATAATAAAAATCCAGTAGAACTTATTGTTTATCTAGAGACTGTAGATAATTTTGTGTAATAT
>NZ_KB291601.1 GCF_000320405.1 Clostridium celatum DSM 1785
ATTTAAAATATATTAATTTAATTACATAGAGGTTTACGAATGATAAACGGAAAGAAGAGAAGCAAAAATGAAATGGAAGTGGTGATGCTAGAACAATTAGTTCCGCCAAGACCATTTATTAAGAAAAATAGATAAATATATAGATTTTTTTTTTTATTAGAGATTTAATAGTGATTTGTATTGTCATACAAATGGTCGACCAGCAGTTGATCCGGTAGTTTTATTTAAGATGCTATTTATCGGATATCTTTATTGCCATACGCTCCGAAAGGCAACTAGTTAAAGATATAGAAGTTAATTTAGCATATAGATGTTTTTAGGATATTCTATCACTGAGAAAATTTCAAGATGCATCTACTATAAGTCAAAATAGAATTAGAAGATTTAAAGGTACTGATATTCCACAAAAAATATTCGATAATATAGTTATTCAGGCTATTGAAAAGGGATTAGTCGGTGGTAAAATTCTTTACTCTGACTCCAACACATATAAAAGCTAACGCTAATAAGCGTAAGTTTTGAAAAAATTGAGGTTCAAGTAACACCTAAGGAAACATGGAACACTAGAAATTGATGTAAATTTAGACAGGGAAAATCATAATAAAAAACCTTTAAAAC
>NZ_KB291602.1 GCF_000320405.1 Clostridium celatum DSM 1785
ATCTGCTGGCTCATGTATTGTTCCTACTGTTGGCAAACTTTCCACAACGGGATCGTTAGCTCTAGCAATTTTTATTGTTCTAGATATTTCTTGAACACTTCCATTATTAGCTACTATTTCAACTAGTAAAGTTCTAGTTCCATCTTGAATAGAACTTATATCCATAGTCTTATTAAAACCTGATTGATTTCCATTAAAATACCCTGGATAAGCTGCTGAAACATCATTTCTTGTTGAAAATTCAGTTATCTTACCAATACTTACATTATCTATTGATACATTAACCTCTTTAACACCGAATGCATGCAATGCCCATCCAACTATATTTATACTATTTTCGTTTATAGTTGCATTATTAATAGGAGTTTCTAAATTACTTCTTGCTTCTAAATAATCTGACTTAGTTAAATCGCAATATAATCTAAATAACTCAACACCATATGTGCTGCTTGGAGCCCAATTACCACCTAACTCATTTACAGTTTTACACTTACCATAAACTGCTGTATTGTACCACCCTAAATGTCTAGGATCATATGTTTGATTGTCTGCAAGAGGTTGACTTGTCCAACTTGTTACATACTCAGTCTTAGGATACCCATCTGCTCCTGCATATAAAGCTAAATGATCTAAATGTGCTATGACTCCTTGTTCCCAGTTATCAAACTTCTTATGTGCATTTGGATCATCATCTTCTCCTCCTGCTGAGTTTTTTAACCCACAAGGATTATGATATGATGAATCTAATACACCACCAAATCTTCCATAACCAGTTTCCTTTGCTGCTTGTACATAAGCCACAGCCCAGTTTACTCCACCTCTTGATTGGCTATATTTTTCATATAAAGGAGCTAAACCAATAAATTCTTCAGTAGCGCCTTTACTTCTAGCCCAATCCTGGGCTTGTCCAACAGTAATATTTGTAGTAGAAATAATATTTACATTTCCGATTGCAGTAGCTTTAAAATTTTCATTACTTTCTGTCGAGGCTTGAACATTTATAGTAATTAAATTTAATAACAATACTAAACTCATTACAAACCCCAACATCTTTTTACCTTTTTTCACTTTTTCACCCCCATTCATTTACATAATGATTCTAACATATCCACTTTTATGTGTAAATAAGATTCGTTTTTATTATTTTACATATTCTTCTAATATTTATTTCAAAATACTAGTTTTTTTTTATTTTAATAAAAAATCTCCATTAGATAAGTTGCTTTAACAACATTTACCTAATGGAGCTCTACTTTAATTAATTCTATTTATACATTTCATTGTAGTAATTTAAATACTCACCTGAAGTAACATTCTTCATCCATTCTTGATTATCTAAATACCATTGTATAGTTTTCTTAATTCCAACTTCAAATGTAGTTTCAGGATACCATCCTAGCTCTTCTTTAATCTTAGTTGGGTCTATTCCGTATCTTCTATCGTGACCTTTTCTGTCTTCAACATACTTAATTAAATTTTCAGTAACTTCCTTATCAACATTTTCATTTAAGTAAGCTATTACTGTCTTAACTATTGTTATGTTAGTTCTTTCGTTGTGACCACCAACATTATATACTTCACCATCTCTACCGTTGTTTATAACCATATCGATAGCTTTAGCGTGATCTTCTACAAATAACCAATCTCTTATATTCATACCATCACCGTAAACTGGTAAATCTTTGTGATCTAAACAATTATTAATTAGTAGTGGTATTAACTTTTCTGGGAATTGGAATGGTCCATAGTTATTTGAGCATCTTGTTATATTCATTGGCATCTTATAAGTATCGTGGTAAGCCTTAACCATTAGGTCTGAACCAGCCTTACTTGATGAATATGGACTATGAGGATCAAGTGGAGTAGTTTCCATGAAGTATCCTGTTTCTCCTAATGAACCATAAACTTCATCTGTTGAAACGTGTAGGAATTTAACTCCTTCTTTCCAAGTTCCATCTTCATTTTCCCAAGCTGCTTTTGCACAGTTTAAAAGGTTAACTGTTCCCATAACGTTTGTCTTAGCAAACACTTCTGGCTCTCTTATACTTCTATCAACATGAGATTCAGCTGCAAAGTGAGCAACATAATCTATTTCATATTTTTCGAATAAAGAATTAACTAATTCATTATCACAAATATCTCCATGAACAAATATATGTCTTGGATCATCTTGTATTGATTTTAAGTTTTCTAAATTTCCTGCATAAGTTAGCTTATCTAAATTTATTATTCTTATATCCTCATATTTCTTTAACATGTATAATACAAAGTTTGAGCCTATAAACCCAGCTCCACCAGTTACTAAATAAGTTTTCATATAAAATTCTCCTTATATATAAAAATTAAACTAAAGAAGCTAAGCTTAATTTCTTAACTCCTTAATTTCTTTCTATTTTTCTACATTATCCATAAATGTTTTAAGAGCATCTTTCCAATCTCTCATTTCATCTCCAACAGTACATCTAAGCATCATATTATCAAGTGATGAATACTCAGGTCTCTTAGCGGAATTAGGATACATTGCTTTATATTCTTCTGAAGTACATGGATTTACTGTACAATTTCTTCCTGCAAGCTTCATTATTTCTGCTGCAAAATCATACCAACTACATTCACCTTTTCCTGTACAGTGATATACTCCATATTCATCAGTTTCAATAAGTTTTAATATGTGATACGCTAAATCATTAGCACTTGTTGGATTTCCAAGTTGATCATTTACTACACTTAAAGATTCTTTTTCTTTTCCAAGTCTCATCATTGTATAAACAAAGTTATGACCTACATATCCGTAAAGCCAAGCAGTTCTTACAATGTAGTACTTTGATGAAAATTCTCTTACATATTCTTCTCCTAAAAGCTTAGTTTTTCCATATACACTATATGGTGCAACTAAATCAGATTCATTTAGTGGTATTTCACCTACCCCACTAAAAACATAATCTGTTGAAACTTGAACTAATTTAGCTCCTATTTCTTCTGAAACTATAGCTAAATTTTTCGCACCTATTGCATTTATTTTTAAAGCTAAATCCTTATTTGCTTCACAACCATCAACATTAGTTGCTGCTGCACAGTTTATAACTACATCTGGATTTATTTCTTTTAAAACAGTTTTAACTTGTTCTAGTTTAGTTATATCTAATTTATCTACATCTAAAGCAAAAACCTCAGAATTTTTAATTTGTTCTGAAACACTTCCAATTTCAGCTCTACCTGTAGCTACTATTTTTTGAAGTTCATTACCTAATTGTCCATTAGATCCTGTAATTAAAATTTTCATCTTCTTACTTCCTACCCTTCGTATACAAATGGTAAATCTAATTCCTTAAATTTCTTTTGCTTCTTATCTTTTTCTGATAATAATACTTCCTCTATTCCATCTAAAGGCCATTCAACTTTTACATCTTCATCATTCCATAAAAGTCCACCGTCATGTTCTGGTGAATAGAAATCTGTACATTTATAATTAAATGTTGCAGTTTCAGATAAAACTACGAACCCATGAGCAAAACCTTCTGGTACATAGAATTGTCTTTTATTTTCTGCACTTAAGTAAACACCTTCCCATTGTCCGTATGTAGGCGAGCCTTTTCTTAAATCAACAGCAACATCCCAAACTTCACCTTCAGTACATCTTACAAGCTTACCTTGTGTATGCTTAGTTTGGAAATGTAATCCTCTTAAAACACCTTTTTTAGATCTTGATTCATTATCTTGAACGAAAGTCATAGTTAAACCTGCAGCATCAAAAGCTTGTTTATTATAACTTTCCATAAAATACCCCCTAGCATCTCCAAATACTTTAGGTTCGATTATATATAAATCTGGTATTTTAGTTTCTATAAACTTAAAATTTCCTACTTCAACCATACCTCTTACTCCTCAATAATATCAATTAAATATTTTCCATATTCAGTCTTCATTAAAGGTCCTGCTAACTCTCTTACCTGTTCTTTAGAAATCCATCCTTGTCTATATGCAATCTCTTCTAAACAAGCTATGAATGTTCCTTGAGTTGTTTGAACTGCTTCAACAAAGTTAGATGCCTTAAGCATTGATTGGTGAGTTCCTGTATCAAGCCATGCCATACCTCTACCAAGTAAATCAACTTTTAAAGTACCTTCTTCCATATATACTCTATTTAAATCTGTTATTTCAAGCTCTCCTCTTTCTGAAGGTTTTAAAGCTTTAGCCTTTTCAATTACTGAATTATCATAGAAATAAAGTCCTGGAACTGCATATTTTGATTTTGGCTTTTCAGGTTTTTCTTCTAAAGATGTTACCTTTCCATTTTCATCAAAACCAACTACTCCAAATGCTCTTGGATCTTGAACATAATATCCAAATACCATTGCTCCTTTTTCAAGCTCTGCAGCTTCTTTTAAATGTGAACTAAAGTTTTGACCATAGAATATATTATCTCCAAGTATCATTGCAACATTATCGTTACCTATAAACTCTTCACCTATAATAAATGCCTCTGCTAATCCATTTGGTGCTTCTTGAATTGCATACTCTATATTTAACCCATATTCTGAGCCATCTTTAAATAACTCTTTAAAATTAACTATATCTCTCGGTGTAGATATTATTAATATATCCTTTATCCCTGCAAGCATTAATACTGACATTGGATAATATATCATTGGCTTATCATAAATTGGCACCATTTGCTTTGACATTGCCTTTGTAACTGGATAAAGTCTTGTACCTGAACCTCCAGCTAATATTATTCCCTTCATAAAATCTTCCTCCTGTAATAAACTATAAAAGTCTTTATTTCTATATTTTAGCTAGCACTTTCATCTCCAAATAAAACAAAAAATGTTTTAAATATAAGCTTAATGTCTAACCAATAATTCATTTCATGAACATACTTTACATCTAGCTTCATCCATTCTTCAAAAGCTATATTGTTCCTACCCATAACTTGCCAATAACAAGTTATTCCCGGCTTGACCTTTAACCTTTCTAACATCCAAGGACTAAATTGCTCAACTTCCTTAGGTAAGCTTGGTCTAGGGCCTACTAAACTCATATCTCCCTTAATAACATTAATTAATTGAGGTAATTCATCAATACTAGTTTTTCTAATAAATCTTCCTACCTTCGTTATTCTCGGATCATTTTTCATCTTAAACATTGGTCCTGACATTTCATTTTTAGTTTCTAATTTTGTTTTAAGCTCTTCTGCATTTACTATCATTGACCTAAACTTATACATACTAAAAATCTTTCCATCTTTGCCAACTCTATCTTGTTTAAAAATTATAGGCCCCTTTGAATCAATTCTTATAGCAATAGCTACAATTAATAATATCGGACTTAATAAAATTAATCCTATAGCTGACAGAAAAATATCAGTAACTCTTTTAGAAAATAGATAAAATTTCACCTTTGGAGTAATATCATTATTCATTGTATTTATCATAATATCTTTCCTTTTCTACTTAATTGCTAAATTTAACTTATTTACTTAAAGCAATTAGTTTAAGTTAAATTAAAATTTATTTAAATAGTACTTTTTATAAAACTTTATCATACTTTGTAAATGTACAAATGTCATTTTATTAATTCTTTTTTTGCTCTCTTGGTTATGTAAGTGAATCATTTGTGCATTATGTAAATATACTACTGTTTTATTATATTTTCTAACCTTGTAGCATAAATCAACATCTTCAAAGTACATAAAATACTCTTTACTAAATCCCCCTAATTTTATAAATTCATCTTTGTGCATCATCATACATGCACCCATAACCCATTCAACATCTGCTGTAGAATTATGGTCAAAATCCTTCATTAAATAAATATCGTTTATTTTTTCTCTTTTCTCTGATGATACTATTTTTGACAATGGGGTTCTGCATGCAACAAATTTATTAAAAGGTAATATTCTTCTACACGAATATTGGATAGTATAATCATCATTTAATAATTTTCCTGATATTAATCCAATTTCCTTATCACTATTAATCTTATTATACATTTTTTCTATAGCATCATCTAAAACGATTATATCTGGATTCAATAATAGAATATATTCTCCCTTTGAAGCCTCCACCCCTAAGTTATTAGCTCCGCCAAACCCTACGTTTTTATCATTTTTAATAATTTTTATATTACTAACTTTCTTAAAACCACTGCTTAATTGCTCATAACTATCATTTGGTGAGTTATTATCTATTACTATAATTTCATAATTTATATTTTTTACAGTTTCTAATACTGATTTTATACATTTTTGTGTTAATGTATAATTTTTATAATTTACTATAACAATAGATAGATTTATATTATTTATCATATTTAAACCTCAACTGCCTATTCTATGTATTTAATTACATATCTTTAAATTCCAATTTCTATAATACTATTTTGTCTAATACATTATACATTAATGATTTTAAGAAAACAATTATATTTTTCTTAATAAATCTTTAAGTTAAGCTTAATATTAGCTAATTCTCCCCTTAACTTTATCCAAAACTACCTTTATAGAATTTAATAATAGTTTATCCTTTAAAATTAATAAGCTACTGAAATATGATATTCCTCCGATGATAACCTGCATAGCTAAAACAAATACATTTGCGCCTTCAATATTTCCTATTACTTTAACTAGTATTAACATTACAATACCAGAAACCCAATATTTATAGTTTTCCTTTATCCAACTCTTATCTACTATATTTCTAGAATACCATAATTGTATAAGAGCAATACAAAATTCTGCTGTTACAGTAGCTATAACTGCACCCATAGCATAAAGCTTAGGTATTAATATAACATTTAAAATAAAAGTTTATTGCAGCCCCAACACAAACTGATACCGTATATTGAGAATTCTTTCCTGTTGCTAACATGTATTGTGTTCCAAATACATTCCCAAGCCCAATAATTATTACCATTATAGATGATATAATAGTTAATGGCACAACACTTTCATATTGCCTTCCAAAAAATAATGGTATAAACCTTTCACTTACTCCCATAATTCCAAAAGCCATAGGAATTGCTAAAAAACTTATTAATGAGAATGCTTTTTTTAAATATAACTTAATTTCATCATGTGCATCTTTACTATGTAAGTTAGCTATTCTAGGTAACATAACCATACCTAATGAAGTTAAGACTGTAAGTAAAACTCTTATTATTTTTTGAGATTGATCATAATATCCAACTTGTAATGTATTAGATAATTTACCTGTCATTGTTTTATCTAAAACCATATATACTTGAGTTGCCATTTGAGGTATAAAAAGTGCAAGCACTGGTCTTATATGTCTTATAGAATTAAACTTTTTTATCCCTTTAAACTTCAATATATCCTTGCCAATATAAATCCACATAATCAATTGGCCTAAAAACATAGTAAAGCTATTTATAAATATATATTTTCCTAAATCATTTTTTGTTTTTACAAATATAAATATTAATATAACTGATATTACTTTTACTAAAAAGTTTCTAATAGATGCATTTTTAAAATTTTCGATTCCAAGGAAATACCATGATACATCTAACGCTGTTCCTAAAATAAAGAATCCTTGAAGAAAGTAATATAGTCCTAAATCCTTTCTAGTTCCTAATACACATATAAATATTAGATATGCCATCATGCAACCAATAAATTGTATCGAGAAAATCTCCCAAAAATTTCTTCTTAATTTAT
The DNA here is from genome assembly GCF_000320405.1 of Clostridium celatum DSM 1785. Lineage (GTDB taxonomy): Bacteria > Bacillota > Clostridia > Clostridiales > Clostridiaceae > Clostridium > Clostridium celatum. The sequence continues at coordinate 7,679 of NZ_KB291602.1, forward strand.
CGCCCTTTTCTCTTACTGTTGCTATTTGTTTAGTTGCATAAGTACTAATACCTAAACTTCCTAATAAAATGAAATATTGCATATTAGCATTAGTATAACTATTTATACCTATTCCATCTGCATCTAAAACCCTCGATACATAAGGCATTGTTATTAATGGTAATATAACTGCTGTAACTTGATAAATTAAATTATATAAATAGTTCTTTTTTACACTTCCGCCCATATTACGCCTCTTCTTTAATTATCTTATTTAATATACTTTCAAACTCATTAGCAGTTTTTTCCCAACTTAATGTATCTAAATATGCTATTGATTTATCCCTCATATTTTTTAATTTATTTGGATTTTCAATATAATACTTTATCTTTTCATATAAATCATTAAAATCAAAGCTTGTTAATATAGAGCAACCTTCTGGGAAGAAATATTTAAATGTTCCCTCTTCTAATTCAATTAATGGCAGGCCTGTTGCTAACATTTCATATGGAACTAAAGATATATTAGTTAATGATGCGACCATTCCAAAATCTGAATTTTGATAAAGCTCTAGTAATTGACTTTTACTTAACTTACCTAAATTCTCTCCGCCTTCACATTTAAAATCTAACTTTTCTCCATAGTATTTTACATTTAATGTTATACCATCACTTTTTAACTTTTCTTTTAAACTTACTATCATATGTTGTAATAAGTATGGTGCTCTTTTGCCTGTGTCTTTAATATAAACAGCTATAGTAAATTCTTTTTTATTTTTATATTCTAGGTAGTTTCTAGGTATTTCATAATACTCACTAGCTTCATAAGGGAATGTTATAAAATCTATACTACTATCTACTTCGCAATTTTTTTCAATCATATATTTATTCCATTGCCCTAAACTGACCATATGTAATCCTAGTTCATATGTTTTTTGGGCTAACAAGAACATTTCTCCATACATATGGAAAAACGGCTCATAATCTTGCACAAAATACATTTTATATCCACTAGCCTTTTTAGCATAATATACTGAATCCCATGAAGTAGCTATAACTATATCATTTTTAACATCAAATATTTTACTATGATCAATTATTTCACCTTTATATTCCTTTAAGTTAATTTCAGCATTTTTCTTTTGCTCTTCTAAATCTTGTGGAACAAAAGATACATATCTTACATTATAGCCTTTTTTAACTAATGATGTTCCTAATCTTAATACTGATGTATGACCACCACTATATGCCATCATTCCTGGTAATACAAACATTATTGTCTCTATTTTATTTGGAGCAATGTTTTCTACCTTCTTAAAATCAACTGCAGATAATATAGCCGACATCGATTCCTTTTGTATTTTTTGTTTTCTTATATAATTAACTCTTCTCAAATAGTTAAGCATTCACTCACCTCATATTTTCTAAAAACATTAAATAATTTAATAAGGCTTATACTCTATGTTCTTAGCTTCTTTATTTCCATCTTTTATTCCTTTTAATACTGACTTCATAACATCAGAATTAAAGTTTTTAATCATATTCTTTATAAGTATCCTATAGTATGTATTCTTAGCTTTTTTATAGTTTTCTATAGGTTGATTTCTTTTAGTGTACATAAATAAATTCCTAGCTAGATAATATTCCTTAAATCCACTTGTTTTATTTCCTGTGGCTGAATGCATGTGATATACTATGCTATCCTTTAACAATTTAGATTTAAATCCAGCTCGTTTTAATCTTAATGATAAATCTACATCTTCATAATAAGCAAAAAACTTACTGTCAAAATAATCTCCATTTTGTAATTTTACTTTTTCTAATGCTTTCTTTGTATAAATCGCAGCTCCTGCACATGCACCTTCAATATTTATATCCCTTTTTAGAACTTCTTTAACATTTTCTCTATATCCAACTTGAGCTGGTAATAATTTTTTATCAAATGTTAAACCTGCTGCGTCACACTTTTCTCTTTCGAAATAATTAATCATAAATAACTGAAACACATCATAATCTTTATTAGTTTTTATTAAACTTATAGCATTCTTTAAACTTTCTTTCGGAACTTCAACATCATTGTTTAGTGTTAATATATATTCACAACCATCATTTCTAGCTTTTTTTATTCCAATATTATTGGCTGGTGCAAATCCACTATTATAATCCATTTCTATTAAATCTATATCGAGTTCATTTTTATATCCATTAATTATATTTCTAGAATTGTCTCTAGAATCATTATCTATAATATATATTTTAAACTCTTTAAACTCTTGATTTTTTAAGCTTGTAAGACACTTATCTATTAGCTTTTCTCCATTCCAATTTGCAATTACAATTCCAAGCATTGTGTTTCTCCTCTTTATCTATTTTAATTTCCCTCTAATTCCATTCTTATAGTCCCTATATCCTTTAAATATCATTTTAACTTTATTAACCGTATCCTTTTCACCTAGAATAATTTTAACAAATTCCTTTTTAAATAATAATTTATCTCTGTTAAGGGTAAAACTATTTAGATCTTTATACTTTTCCCACGTATAAAATCTATTTCTTGTCATATAATATCTTCTTAAAGCAGAATGATTAGATGTATTAAACTTTCCAAACAGACTTTTAACACTTTGGCTTTCACCTAGGCTATGATAAAGAATTGCATCTCTAACCTTTATCATTTTTATATTATTTTTATTTAATCTCATACAGAAGTCCGTATCTACCAAATCTATAAATAAGCTATCATCAAAAAAACCTATTTTTTCAAAAACATCACTTCTTAAAAGATTTCCTGATGTTATTTCTGCATCTACATATTCATATGAATTAATTTTTGAATTTTCTTCTATACTTTGAATTCTTTCATCTACAAAATTTGGGAAAATACTCATTATATTTTCTCTTTTTTCTCTATCAAAGCTATAGTATACTTCTAACATTTTATCTATCATATTATCTTTAGCTTTGCTATCTTGGTCCATAGTCAATATCCACTTATACCCGTCTTCTATTGCCTTTTTTGCCCCTATATTAAGTGCAGTTGCAATTCCTAGATTTTCTTCATTTAGTAATAACTCAACATTCTTTTCATTATTACGCTTTAATTCATTTAAAATATTTAATTTATCATTCCTAGATCCATTATCTACTATATATATTTTATCTACTTGGTTTATTAATGAATTGAAGCATCTTTCTATCCCCTCATCAGGATTATAACTAACTATAATACATGCTATTTCTTTCATAATTACTCCTTATATACTATAAATACTATACAATTTCTCTTCTAACATATTTATTTAATGCAGATTCTAAAATATAGCACTCCATAACTAAAACAAAGAATCCTGATAAACTTGCTAAATATGGATTAGTTACACTGGATGCTAGAAATGCTAAGAATGCTAAAGTCCACCCAATAATAACTCTCTCATCAGTTTCGTCTAATTTATACTTAACTAGTAGCATTATTAACTGAATAAATTTGATAAAAAGATATCCAAATAAATATATAATTCCTATAGCTCCTGTTTTATAATAATTCTACATAATATAATTCAAAGTTAGTTGAACTAACTGGTGGTAGATTGTTATCACTCATATATTGTGAATACTCTTCTATATGAGCTCCAAATCCCCAACCCAATACTGGTTTTTCTACTATTCTCTTTGCTAGAAAATCTAATTGAATGACTCTTATTCTATTTGATATATTATTTGTGAAGTCTAACATAGAGTCTGCTCTATCTTTAGCACTCTCTGTACCACTAGCCACTCCCTGTGGTGGAATGTAATCAGTCTTTATAGTTAAAGGTAATACAGCTGTAAATACATACAGCAAGGCTAAAACTGCTACTATTCTTCTTAATACCAATCCTCTTTCTTTTCTTTTCCATAAATAATATCCAAATACGAATACTACTCCTACTGCTGTACCAAGCCAGAACCCTCTAGTATTTGATACAAAGATACCTATTAATAAAACTAATAATTTCAAACATTCATATAATTTATTTTTAACTTCTTTAGACATTAACTTAACCATTAATATAATAGCACCCATTTGCATAAATATCCCATTAAACAAATAAATTCTAGCATAGTTATTAGACTCAACAAGTCCAGTTATTAATCCATATTGGAAAATGTCATTTAATCTCATATATTTTAATATTATACCTTGATCCTCTGGAAGGTAAGTCCTACTATAGAAAAATAATCCTATTGTTATTATTGCCACAATTGTTGAACAGTTAACTATTAGCGCCATAGCCTTATCAATCTTTTTAAAATTACCTTTAAAGTAATTAGCTAATAATATTAGGTATATTATACCTAAAAATGAGTTTGCATCTGAAAAGATATCTCTGATGTTGTTTCCATTAATAAATCCTACAATACTTCCATAACCTACATATGTTATTACTACAATAATTGGAATAATATACGCTTTACTAATTCTAACTTTATTTATATACATCATTACAACTGTTGCTAAAATTCCTAATACAAATAATACTTTTCTCACTGGAAATCCAAATAAATTTCCTAATCCACCTAAAACTAATTCTACAAAAATTAATACAACTAGAAAATTGTATATTTTATTTAATACTTTAGTATTCATATACCTTTACACTCCATCACACTATTATTTTGCTATCACAATATTATTATTAGTAATTGCTTATAAATTTATATAATTATCTATTGAAAGCTCCTCTTATACCTTTTTTATAATCTTTAATTCCTGTAATTGTCATTTTAATTTTTTCTACTTTATTATTTTCAAATAATATAACCTTAGCTAATTCTGATATAAATCTCTTTTTATCTTTAGCTATCCATTCTGGAAAATCATCTTTATATTTATTCCAAATAAAAAATCTATTTCTAGCCATATAATATCTTCTTAAGGCATTATGATTAGTAGGTGTAACTTTCATACCTAAAATATTCCTTTGTACAGACTCTCCTAAATTATGAATTAGTATAGCTGATTCAACTTGTATTATTTTATATCCTTGTTTATTTATATTTAAACAATAATCATGATCTACTAAGTCTATAAAAAGATCTTCATCATAAATATTGTTCTTATAATAACTAGCTTTTGTAAGTGCCCCTGATGTTATTTCAGTTAAAACATATTTCCACGCATTATTCTTGCTTACTAACTCTTTATTATATTTTTTTTCTTCAATATGTATTGGAGTAATCATTACGATTTTGTCCTTTTCCTTGTCATCTATAGCGCTATATGTTTTTAGCATATTAGATACCATATCTTTTTCTACTATACTATCATGATCCAAGGTTAAAATCCATTCATATCCATCCCTTACACCTTGTTCAATTCCTCTATTTAAGGCATAAGCAATTCCCTTATTTTCATTTAATTCAGTTAATATTATTGTATCTTTTAATGACTTAAGAATTTTTAAAGTATTGCTATTAGAACCATTATCTACAACTACAATTTTATCTACATAATTTTTTAGAACTTCTATCTTATCAACGAATTCTATTCCCACATTGTAAGTTACTATTACTGCCATTGTATTTTTCATAGTACACCCCCAAATTATAAGTCAAATAATTTATAAATTTCTTCATCATTTAACTTAGTATTTTTCATTATAACTTTTCTTTTCTCTAAAGCTTTAGGTTTCATTTCTTTTACCTGTTTTAAATACTTAAAGCACTTAAAGTCAAATAATAAAAAGAATGTCATGTACTTGATAAAATCTACATATATTCCAAGCTTATCTTTTTTGTACGAACCCTTACTTTCGTTTTTAATTAACATTAAATAATGATTTCTAAATGAGATTCCCTTTAAAAATTCCGATTGCTTTCTTCTTGCTTTTATAGTATTTATTATACCTTTACTACTATTCATACCTCTACCATGATAGGCCACTGCATCATGTATATAGTAGCATTTAAATCCATACAGATTTAATCTCCAGCTTATATCTACATCCTCTTTATACGCAAAAAAATCCGAATCAAAATATTCATTATTAACTTTTACTTCTTCTAATGATTCTCTTTTAAATACTGCTGCTGCACCACAAACCCCGAACACTCTTCTATTTTTTTCATATTGTCCCACATCAGCATCATTTTGTCCTATTTCTCTTCCTTGTCTCTTATGATTCAACTCCATTCCAGCTGAATCTATTACATTTATAATTTCATCTTTATCAAAATCATATTTTAATAATTTCCCTATTACCGCTGCATTCTTTTTATCTTCTTCTAACTTTTTTATACACTTAGATAAATAATCTCGCTCAAATACTACATCTGGATTTGCAATCATAACAAAATCACCATTTGAATTTTCTATTCCAGTATTGGCTCCACCTGCATATCCTATATTAGCATTTTGAATTAATTTAACTTTATCTATAAAATGCTCCTTAATTATTTCTACTGATCTATCTGTCGAATCGTTATCTATTATTATTATTTCAGTATTATCATAATCTTGTTCTAATAAAGAATTTATACATTTATATAAATACTTTTCTCCATTCCAATTAACAATTACTGCTGAAATTAGCTTTTTCATAGTGATTCTAATCTCCTTTTACTTCTATTAAATTTTATTATTTATATTACTTATTGAAAGTTCTTTAAATAAAAATCAATACAATATGAATATAAAACTTTTAACATAGAGACTTGTTTTCTAAATAACGAATTTAGGGGCTGTCTTAACACCCCCTTATTTTTACTCTACTTCACAATACTGTCTTAGATTATATCACAAAAGTTTTTAAATATCATTGTTCTTAATATAATTTTAATTTTTATACAATATATTACTATTGTTAATAATTATATATAAAGTAACAGTTAATTATCATTGCCAATGAAAACATCAAAGTCCAACATACATATAAATTTCTATATGTATTTATCCATATATCACTATTCTTTATTTTTAAAATATTATTTTGTAATACCATGTATATACCTATAATAAATGGATAGAAGTACCTTCCTTGTATTCCATCAAATATTACTATTTCACTTAAAGGCTTATTAGCCCATTGGAATGCTACAGCACATAGTAGTAAATACATTCCAACTGTCATTAACAGATATAATATTCTGTCAAATACCCCTAATAAATATTTCTTTTCATCTCCTAATACTGCAAATAACAATAATACATTAAGCATCAAGACTGAAAATTCTTTAGTAGGTTGAACCTTAAACCATCCTAAAAATGCAGTAAATGATTTGCTATAAAACTCTTCAGCATTTTCTAATGTTTCTGAAACTTTTTCTATGAATAAATTAGGCTGTGTAACTATTTCATTCACCCAATTTACTTTATCAGATTCTTTACTACTATCATTGGACTGCGTAGTTGTTATTTGTTGATTTTGAGTCTTCGGCTTAGATAATGTTTGCCAGCCAAACATCACTGCAAAATTAACAAGTAATATTAAAATCAATGCTATAAACTTTCCGAAAACTCCAAATTTAATTTTTTTATTTGGAATAAGAATTAATGTTCCTGCAATTAATATATATGGTAACTTTATAGAACCTATCAATACCGTTAATCCTATTACCTTTAATAAGTCCTTATAATCAACCTCTTCTTTTTCAAATTTCAAATGTAATATATAGGCTATGACTAAAAAACTAGCCGAATTAAGAAGTGCATCTGGAGAATATGATGCTGCTTGTTGTACTCCTACCGGAAGAAACATTATTAAAAATAACAAATCCTTTCTTATAGGCATATACTTTAAAGCCAAGTATCCAAGCAGTATCCAAACAGCTAAATTTGTAAGTCGTCCTAAAACTAAAACAAAATAAGTTGGAAGATTTAATAAATCCCCAATAAATGTCCCTATTGATTGTGGTACATATGCAATAAAATTATATGCTCCTGTAGAGCTTGCATTATATTTTATTAACCTATCTTTTTCTAATGGCGTATTTGCGATATCTAAATATTTACTAATACCATCCCTATCAACACTATTCCATATATTTTGATCATACTTATATAATCCAAAAGGTAACATCATATGATCTTCATGTGCCTTATAAAAAATCCTACCTTTTGCCAAGTCATAGGATCTGTTAATATGTACAATTTCATCTGGAACTAAAAATGGCGGATTAATAACAGCAAATGCTGTTCCCCATATTAAAGCAATAACAACAAACTGCTTAGCTATATTCCCCCTATTAAATTTAATTAATATTATCATTGTTAATACTATTAAAGCTATTCCACATAACACAAATAAAGTAAAACCTTTACTGTTAAAGGAATGTAACTCTTCAAAGTAGTCAAATGTATATTTAAGCATATAATATCCTAATATTGCATATCCAATCAAAAACAATACTTTTTTATAATGCTTTTTTATAAATTCCATGATGTCCCCTCCATTTTTAAATTAAACATTGAATATTATAAATAAAAAGCTATATCAAAACTTATTGCAAGCTTTATCCCTTAAAACATTTGCTAAGAATTCTAAAACTTAATTATGATATAGCGTATTAATTATATTATTCATTGTTTATTAGTTTTAATTTCTCTATTTCATCCTCTAACTCTTTAAATCTTCTTTTTAAAACTATAGACTCTTGTGCTAATTCTTTATTCTGCTCTCTAAGATTACTAATTTGACATGTCAATTTAAATAATAAATAAAATATAAATAATATAGCAATTAAAAATAATAATGACGGTGGATATTTTATATTTACTATTTTAGATATTATAATTATTATCTTAGGGTTAATGGCTAATACTAACATTCCTATTGCAGATATAACCCAATAAAAGCTTTCTCTTTCAAAAGATCTCTGCTTCTTTACTACGTTAATTACAGCTAATAAAAATATAATTCCAGCTATTGCAAAAAATACCGTTTCAGATAACATCTATTTATTCCTCCTTCTAGCCTTAAGTAAATCCTTATACTTTATTAATACTAATGCAATACTATACATCATTCTTAACATATATATAAAAGGCCCCCATATGCCAGCATGCATGCTTTCCCCATAAACTCTTTCCTTCATTTGCACTGGTATTTCTTTAATCTTATATCCATTTAATATCATTTCTATTATTAAATTAGCATCTGGATAATCAGGATAATGAGCCATTTTGGAATATCTCGTATATACTCTTTTAGATAAAATCTGAAGCCCTGATGTAGGATCTGTTATCTTTTGCTTAGTTGCAAATTGTATTATCTTTTGAAAAACTATAGTCCCTATTTTTCTAAAGAACGCATGATTATACTCTGTTTCTTCAACAAATCTTGAACCAATAGCAATATCTAAATCACTATCTTTGATAATTTCATACATTTTTACTAACTCTTTACCTACATGTTGTCCGTCTCCATCAAACTGTGCTGCATACTTATAATCTTTTAATACAGCATATTTAAATCCAGTTTGAACAACTCCTGCATATCTTAAGTTAAAAGGGGTAGTAACAAAATCTACATTATGTTCTTTTAGCACCTTAGCTGTATTATCACTTGAATTATCATTTATTACTAATACATCTGCAAAAGGCAACTCCTTTTTTAAATCATTTACTACAGCAATTATGTTCTTCTCTTCATTGTAAGCTGGAACAATCACTAATAATTCTTTATTCATTTTTACTCTCCTCTTTAATCAACTATATTCTAAAACATTCCTCTTACATAACAAATTACTTTTTTTCTATAATATTTACTAATACTTACTGATTTAATTAAACTAATTGGGTTTAGGCTCTCTACACCTTTTGAAAATAATTTACTTGATTCTAGGTATTTATCTATTTCTTCAGTAGATAAATCACATAATTTATAATATATCTCTTTGGATAACCTTTTAAAATCTAGTATATAATTATTTTTATAAGCTTCTACTAACTGCTTAGATGTGATAAATTGTTTTAATCCATTTTTATTAGATATACTACTTTCTCTCATTCTATACTGTATTAAAACTTCATTTATATTCCCTAACTTAAAGCCCTTATATACAGCTCTTAAAATAAAATCATAATCCTCTGCATAGTTTACATCACGATATCCATCAAGACTTTTAAATACCTCTGTTTTTCCAAACCACGTTGGATGTGGCATACAGTTATTATATAAAATCTTTTTTTTGAACTTTTCATTTTCTTTAGGGAATTTATTTAAAGTTGTTATAACCTTCTCATCTTCCCCTATACAAGTAACACCAGATCCAATTAAATCTAAACCATTTTCAACTAAATATTTTAATTGCTTTTCTAATCTTAGACTATCTGCAATATCATCTGAATCCATTCTTGCTATATATTTTCCACTAGTAACTTTTATAGCCTTATTTAATGATGCTGTTAAGCCTATATTAATTTCATTGTATATAAGCTTTATTCTATTATCTCTCTTCTTATATTCATCTAATAAAATTATTAGCCCCTTATTTTGTGGATTATCACAAACTATTATAAATTCAATATTTTTATAAGTTTGATTTAAAATAGACTCAATAGCTTTTCTTATCCAATCAAGTGGTTCATTATAAGTACTCATTATTACAGACACAAAATTATTATTCATCATTTCTCCTCTTTAGCAACATTTATATGGATTTAAGAATATCATTTATTATTTTTACTTGTCTAGATATAATAAACTTCTCTTTTAATATACTTTTTGCTTTAACTTGTTTGCTTATAATTTCATCGTCTTTCTTTAACCCTTTTAATAATGCTGTCAAATCTTCAACTAATCTATCCTTTTTCACTATATATCCATTATCATTATTTATAATCTCAGGAATTCCTCCAACATCGCTACCAATAAGAGCACAATTATAATTCATAGCTTCAATTAAAACAGTAGGAAGTGAATCCCACTTGGTTGATGCCTGTATAATAATGTCCATTTCTTTATAGTACTTATCTACCTCTTTTGTGAAACCTATAAGCTTTATATTCTTATTTTCTTCACATTTTCTTTTTATTTCTTCTTCTACGATTAAAGCTTCTTTATTAGTTGCACCACCTATTATGTATAACTCCATATCATTTCTACTGGCATTATTAAAAGCTTCTATAGTTTCTAAATGACCTTTTCCTCTATCCATTCTAGATACTACTGCTAATTTTATTTTATTAGGACTTTTATTCTCTAAGTATGATATATCGTCACTTTCTATCCCATTATAAACAACAACAACTTTTTCATTATCTTTTATACAATAATTATCTCTAATTCCGTTAGAAACAACAATTACCTTTTTTATATTTTTTAATATACCCTTAAGAAACTTTTTTCTAATTTCAGAAGGTGGCCTATTATGCTCATGCCATACAAATTTAATATTTTTATATTTCTTTGATAGTATTCCACATGCAACACAGCTTAAAAATCCATTAGCATACACCTTGTCATACTTCTTATTTTTTAACATTCTATCTGTGGTTTTTATGATTTTAAATAATAAAACAATAATTTCTAGGCTTTTGAATTTTTTAAAATCAACAATATAATTTATATTATATCCTTTTCCCTGTATTTCGTCATAAATAGGCCCATTAGTGGCAAATAGAATATCTATATTAAATCCATTAAACGCACCATAATTTAATATATTTCTAAAAACACTTTGTACTCCACCGAAGTTTCCTGAATCATTAAGTAATAATAACTTCTCCATCTTCTCACTACTTTCCTTTAATATTGTAGATATCTGCTATTTTTTTATCTACAGATATTGATTGCGAATGAGTATGTCTTTTATCTTCTGGTGGTAATTCCATGTAATTAGGTCCGTATTGATATTTTAATATTGCGTCTGGATTATTAGGAGCCCATACTTTTACATCTTCAAAGGGAATTTGTTTTAATGGATATATATCTTCTACTCTACAAATAAAATCACTTGATTGTGAAACATCAAAACCAGCATATGCTCCATTTTCAACTGAATATCTCTTTTTAAATCTATCAATTACATTTATAGGTACAACTATCTTTGATGCAACTCTAAATACTTGTAATCCTGTTCTAAATAAGCTCGGCTTTAGGTTATTTATTACAACCTTTTTTCTTGCATTTTCAAATAATCTAACATACTTTCTATGTTTTCTAGAAGTTTCTTCATTAAAGAATTCTAAAGTAAATACATCAACAAAAACTTCTGATTTAGCTTGCACGCTCTTTAACTCATCATTTAATTCACATAAGGTATCTTTCATAATTACCTTTGATAACTCTAATGGGTAATTAGGGTCTATACTTTTATCTAATATACCAAATCTATTGTTATTATCATTTTTAATAGCTTCTATAAGTTTAAGATGATCTTTTTTTGTCATTATTATATCTATATCATCATCCCAAGGAATAAATCCTTTGTGCCTAACAGCCCCTAATAAAGTACCTGCAACTACAAAGTATTGCAAATTATTTTTTTCGCATATTTCTTCTATATACTTTAATATTTCTATCATTAACCTCTTGCCTTCTGATAGACTGCACTTAACATACATACTAATTTTCCTCCAATGTACTAACGCATCTTTTTTCTTATTAAACTTAATAATAATAACCGTAATTCCTTATCAATAATTAAAATTATTGCAAAATAAACTATTGCATTTATCGTGCCTTCAATAAATACCGACATATATGATGGATTTAAAACTTTACTTATAAATAAACTAACTATTAATCCTATTATTCCTGCAAATAAGTATTTAAATGTTACTTTAAACATAAATCTTAAATCTAGTTCTTTTCTTACTACAAATATTCTAATAAACATTACTACAAACTCTGTAATAACTATAGCAAACACTCCACCTAAGGCTCCAAGTGACGGTACTAATATTATGTTTATTATTGGATTTATTACCGCAGCTAAAACTAATGGTATTGTATATTCTTTAGTCCTTCCTGTTGGGAGTGAAAATTGTGTAGCGAATACTCCACCTACAGATATAAATATCACTATTACACTACTTATTATCATATATGGAATAATTACTTTGAAATTATCACCAAAGAATACTGGTACAAAATCTTTAGATATTACAATTAAAGATGTTGTTATAAATATAGATAAAATTAAAGAAAACTTTAATGATTTACTTAAATAATCATTTACTTTTCCTTTGTCATCATTAGCATACATATTAGCTATTCTTGGCATCATAACAAAGCTTAATGATGTTACAACTACCAAGGATAACCTTGCTATTTTTTGAGAATTGCTATAATATCCAACTTGTAGTGTATTAGACAAACCTCCTATAACAGCTCTATCTAATGTAGTGTAAATTTGAGTTGCTATTTGTGGTATAAATAATAAAAACGACTCTCTTATATGACATTTTACATTTATAGCTTTAAAGTTAATCTTATTAACATACTTTTTTAAGAAAATCCAAAAGCTTAAATTACCTATAAACGCACTTCCTGAATTTATTAATATGTATAGCCATACATCATTAGGACCTTTTACTAATATAAATATTAGTATTAATCCAATAATTTTTACTAATATATTTCTAGTTATAGTCTTTCCAAAGTCCTCCATTCCAACATATAGCCATGATATATCTAAAAGTGATGCTAACAATAACGGAAACTGCATAATAAACATAATTCTTAAATCTGATGTATTTCCAACAACAAATAAAAATATATATGATATTAAACAAATAATAGATACACTTAATTGTATTAACCATATGCTCCAAAACTCATTAGACATTTTTTCTTTAGAGTCTCTCACATAAGCTATTCTCTTACTTCCATAATTAGTCATACCAAATAAACATATTATAGTAAATACGAATGCATAAGAATAAGTATAATCATATATTCCTGTTCCATTTGGTCCTAAAACTCTAGCAATATACGGTATAGTTATAAAAGGTACTATAATATTTATAAGTTGATAATCATATTATAAATATAATTTCCTATGATTTTATTTTTTCTCATAACTACTACCTTTCCTTTAAAGCTTCTAATATTTTTTCATTCACTCTATTACAAGAGTTACCATCTTTATGCCTATGAACTATATTTCTAATATCTCTTCTAGCCTCTACATACTTATCATTATTTTTTGCTATATCTTCTATGCCTTTTTTAAATTCATCATATGATTTAACTTTTTCTCCTGGCATCCAATAGTCTACAGGCTCCAATAAAAATCCTCTATTTTCTTCATATTCACTTATATCATTATTAAAAAATATTATTGGTTTATCTAATAATAAATAATCAAAATACACACTAGAATAATCAGTGATTAATCCATCTGAATATCTTAATATCTCATATATATCAATATTATTCTCATCTAAATAAGATTTAGTTATAAGATTTATATTACTTAAATTTTTTATACTATCTATATATAGACTTTCTTCAGCAGGGTGTAATTTTATTATTATATTAATATTATTTTCTTGTAAAAATTCATTTACTTCTTCTATATCAACATTATCTATGCCTAAAACATTTAATTTTCTATCAATCGAACTTTCAACTCTTCCTAATGCCGTTCTATAAGTTGGCATAAAAACTAACTTCTTATTACCATTTTTAATATTTAAATAACTAAATATTTCTTCCACCTTTTTATTACTCTTAAAGAAGTAATCATTTCTAGGAAATCCTGTTATTTCATACTTTTTATTAGATCCTATACATGCATTCAATAATGTTGTATACATTTCTGATGATGAAATATATATATCAGCCTCAGCTGGTGATTTACCTGTAGATAGCAAGCCCAACTTTTTCAAAGGCACTCCATGCCATGTTTCTATGTATGTTTGGGATTTTTTAAGATTTGAACACCCATGGCTAGTAACAATAACCTTAGCCGTAGATACTAATGTTATATACTTAAATAGATTACTTATATATTGTTGTCTAGTAAAATATATACTATCATATTCCTCATGTGCTTCTTTAAAAGATTCATAAAGTATCTTTATGTTTGAACCTGAGTTTGGAGTTCCATCCCAAAATATAACTCTATTATTTTTTACAGGTATTAATCTAGAGTATATTTTTTTAAAAAATTCAATTAAATTATTCATTTTCTATCTCCTTTAGCCTTACTTAGAAGAATATATGTTACATAACTCATCTACTACAACATCTATATCATAAGAACTCAAACTATTCTTTATATCCTTTAAATCTTTATTATTAATTAATTCATCATACCATTTATTCATATCATCATTTAAACTTAAAAATCTAACATTTCCTGTTAAATCAACTGCTTTAGGTACATTATCGGAAACAACACATTTAAGTCCACTTGCTTCAGCTTCTATTACAGCTATACCTAGTCCTTCATATAATGATGGAAATACAAATACATCAAAAGCCTTCAACACTATATCTATATCCTGACGCATTCCTAAAAAATAACATTATTGCTTAAGCCTAATTTTCCAACTTTTTCCTTCATCACTTCCAATAGTTCCCCATTTCCTACCAAAACTAAAGATGTGTTTGAATTACGCTCATTAATATATTTAAATAAATCAATCATAAAATTATGATTTTTCTCACTTCTAAATCTTCCTACATTTCCTATTATGTATGAATCTCTAGGTAAGCCTAATTTTTCTCTACACTCTTCTTTAGAGTAACTATTTTTAATAAATCTATTAATTTCTATTCCATTATTAACTATACTAACTTTAGGGTTTTTAATATCCTTGAATAAAGCCTCTGCTGCTTCATCACTACAAGCCAACAAATTAGTTGAAAATATTTTTATTAATTTAGTCATAATTTTTCTATATACTTTAACTGGCATACTTCCTGTATTATCACTTACAGTTGTATGACTATGTGAAATTATAACCTTAATTCCTGCAAGCTTTGCTATAACAGAGTTAATTCCTGAGAAGTGATGGGCATGACTATGTATTACATCAAACTTTTCTTTTTTGCATATACTATAAAAGTCTTTTAAATATTTTATTATATTTTTACCTGGAGATGTTATACGAAATATTCTTCCCCCTAATGATTTTATTTCTTTATCAAATTCTCCCTCTTCATCACTGTAAACTATAAAATCAAAATTATATTTACTTCTATCAATATTTCTATATACATTCATTATAAATGTTTCTGCGCCACCAACATCCATTTTAGTTAATACGTGAGCAATCCTCTTTTTACTATCCATAATACTTTATAGTCTCCTTAATGTAATAGTACTTACATATCACTTAACTACTATTTAGTTGATAATTCCTCTTTAATTTGAGTTGTAGATATTCCCTCTGTTCTTGGCAGATAAACCACTTGACAATATTCATTTAAAAAGTCAAACTTACCCTTCCAATCATCCCCAATAACAAATACATCTATATTATTTTCTCTAACATCTTCAACTTTTTGTTCCCAATTATCTTCTGGAATTATTTCATCTACATACTTTATAGCTTCTAATATCATTTTTCTTTCATTATATGAAAAATGAGCTTTTTTCCCCTTTATTGCATTAAATTCGTCAGTTGATAATGCTACAACTAAATAATCCCCCAATTCTTTAGCTCTTTTTAATAAACTAATATGTCCATAATGCAATAAATCAAATGTTCCATATGTTATAACTTTTTTCATAATCAATATCCTCTGTTCTTTCCTAAGTAGTTTTGCATAAAATATATTTATTTCTATATTTATAAAAATAATATTTATAATCTTTTCTTATTAAATGTTATTAACTTTAATAATATGTCAATTAATAAGTCTCAAATTTATCATATATTTTCTAATTATCTATTAATATATTATACACTCTTATTGAAATTTCTCAAATATTACTTTTAAATTGATATATTTACAAGCAAAAAAGTGATAAGTTATAAGCAGTACATACTTATAACTTATCACTTTATATATATATTTCTATTAATTATATCCCTTTGGATTGTTACTTTGCCATCTCCATGCATCTTCACACATCTCTTTGATGCCTCTTTCTGCAACCCATCCTAATTCTTCATTTGCTTTTTTAGGATCAGCATAGCAAGTTGCTATATCACCTGGTCTTCTATCTACTATTTCATAAGGAATTTCTCTTCCTGATGCTTCACTAAATGCTTTAACAACATCTAATACAGAGTATCCATTACCAGTTCCTAAGTTGTAAGTAACTAACCCTGGGTTAGTGTTTAATTTTTCTAATGCTTTAACATGTCCATTTGCTAAATCAACAACATGAATATAATCTCTTACTCCTGTTCCATCATGTGTTGGATAGTCATTTCCAAATACTCTTAATTGTTTTAACTCTCCAATAGCAACCTTTGTTATATAAGGCATTAAGTTATTTGGAATTCCATTTGGATCTTCTCCAATTGTTCCACTCTTATGTGCTCCAACTGGATTAAAGTATCTAAGAATTGCTATATTAAATTGAGGTTCTGCTTTTGCAATATCCCTTAACATATCTTCAATCATAAGTTTAGTGCTTCCATATGGATTAGTTGTTGAAAGTGGAGAATCTTCTGTTATTGGAACAACCTTTGCATCTCCATAAACTGTTGCAGATGAACTAAATACGAAATTTCTACATCCATATTTCTTCATAGCCTTTAATACAACTAATGCACTTGTAATATTGTTATAGTAGTATTCTAGTGGTTTTTCTACTGATTCACCAACAGCTTTAAATGCTGCAAAATGAATAACTGAATCTATTTTATTTTCTTCAAATATTTTTTCTGTTTTTTCTACATCTGTTAAATCTACATTATAGAACTTAACATCTTTACCTGTTATATTTTTTATTCTATCTTTAACAAGCTCCTTACTATTACTTAAATCATCTGCAATAACAACTTCAAACCCCGCATTTAAAAGTTCAACAGTTGTATGGCTACCTATGTAACCCATTCCACCTGAAACTAAAACTGCCATAATTAATTCCTCCCACCATTATAAATATATCTCTCACTTACAATTATATAACATATAAATTTATAATTAAATAACTTTTTTAATTAATTTAATAAAGTTATTTTGATGCTATATATTTTTTTCTAAAAAGATTTTTTAATTTATTTTTGATATAAACCCTAAAATAATAGATAAAAGTGTACATCCTACAAGAATTATAAAAACTCCACCTTGTATCTTCCTATTTAATAGAACATTGATATCATTTTCTGTGAAAGTTGCTATATCTTCATCCTCTTCTTTACTATCTATTAATAAATTACTATTATTGAAAATTTCATTTAACAAATCATCTGCTTCTTTTAAAATATCGTCCCTGTCTTCATTATGTATATAACTTGAAGCTATATTTTCTTCATTTTCAATACATTTATTATCATCTGATATTATATTTTTCTTAGCAAAATTTAATAAATCATTATACTCATCTTCATTCATAGATAGTTCCTTGAAATTATCGTAATATTCATTTGCATCCTTCTCATTAACCTTAAAAATAATTTCATTTGTAGATTTATTTTTAATCTCTATTTCTTTATTGATTATGTTTATTCCTATATCTAAATTTAAATTTTCTGCAATTTCATTAATATCATTATAAGCATTCACTAATTCTGAAATACTTATTCCATCTTTACTTTTTTCACTGAAATCATTATATACAGCTACACTATCGGAAATAATGTTATTTAAATCTGATTCTGTTATTTTTAACTCATCTATATAGTTAAGAATTTTTTCTGAGTATTCCTCTGAAATACATAGTTCTCTTAAGCTATTATTTATATAGCTTAATTCTTCCGTAAAAGCTTTAACTGTTAATAAATTCATAAAAATGACACCAAATAAAAATATTCTTATTACCTTTCTCATTCTACTTACCCCTTGTTAATTTATAATCATCTTAGAGTATTGCCTAAAAATATAAAAAATAGTATAGGTTATATTAATATTTATATTTTATAAAAATAAAACCTTAGTACTAAAATAGTACTAAGATTTTATTTTATTTATTGAAATAATCAACAATATGATTGATTATTCTTTTGCAAGCCTTTCCATCTCCATATGGATTAGCTGCGTGAGCCATTTTATTATACTCGACTTCATTATTTACAAGCTCATTTGCTATATGAAATATATCTTCTTTCTTTACTCCTGCAAGTCTTACAGTTCCAGCTTCTATTGCTTCTGGTCTTTCAGTTTCTGTTCTTAAAACCATAACTGGTTTGCCAAGTGCTGGTGCTTCTTCTTGAATTCCACCTGAATCTGTCATTATTAAATAGCATTTTGCCATAAGATTAGCAAAGTCAACATACTCTAATGGTTCTATTAGATGAATTCTATCTTCTATTCCTTCAAAACTTGATTTAGCTAAACTTCTAATTAATGGATTCTTATGCATTGGGAATATAACATCTACATCATTATTACTTTCTATAAGTTGTCTAACTGCTGCGAATATATCCTTCATTGGTTCTCCCCAATTTTCTCTTCTATGAGCAGTTAATAATACTACTTTCTTATTATTAAAATCTATTTTATTTATTGTTTCATTCTCAAATTTATGTTCTTTATTAACAACACTAAGTAATGCATCAATTACAGTATTTCCTGTTATGTATACGTTCTTTGTAATATTTTCTTTTGCTAAATTATTCTTATTGCTTTCTGTTGCTGCAAAATGCATTGTTGCTATAGCTCCCGTTAATTTTCTATTTGCTTCTTCTGGGAATGGTGAGTAAATATCTCCAGTTCTAAGTCCTGCTTCAACATGACCAATTACCTTTTGATTATAAAATGCAGCTAATGCTCCATTTAATGTTGTTGAAGTATCTCCATGAACTAAAACTATATCAGGGTTGCAATCTTTTATTGTTTTATCCACTCCTGTTAAAACCTTATTTGATACATCTACTATAGTTTGACCATGAGACATTACATTTAAATCATATTGTGGCTTAACATCAAATATATCTAAAACTGTATCTAGCATTTCTCTATGTTGTGCTGTTGCACATACTATAGATTCTATCCTTTCATCTTTTTCTAAAGCCTTAACCAATGGACACATCTTTATTGCTTCTGGTCTAGTTCCAAAAACACTTAAAACCCTTACCTTTTTTGTATCTAACTTACTCAATAATTTTACCTCCTAATGCTAACCCTTTGTTGATTATACGTAATACTTAATTAATATTTACTTAATTGTATCATATTAATTAAATCTCAAACAACACACTACCAAAAAGTTTGTAGTTAATATATTTTATTGATTTTATCATATAACCTAATCATACATATAACATAGATATTTTACAATTTTTAGACAAAATGCTAATATATAAAATGAGGTGATGGGCATGAATGAAGAAATAACTAAGAAACGAAAAAGAAAAAGAAAGAGAAAAAATAAAAATTTATGGCTTAAAATTACACTTGGTTTTGTATCAACACTTATAATTTTAATTTTAATAGGTGTCTTTAGCATCTATTCTTTATTAAATAAGGTTGATAATGTAAAACTTGATAATACTGACTTAAGCATTAATACTGAAGAAATTAAAGAATCTTATGATGATGATAAAATTAAAGATATCAAAAATATTGCTTTATTTGGAATAGACTCGGAAGATGGTATAACTGGTAGATCTGACTCTATAATGATTGCAACTATAGATTCTACTCATAAAAAATTAAAACTTACTTCTATTATGAGAGATTCATACGTTAATATAGAAGGTTATGGTATGGACAAGATTAATCATGCTTATGCATACGGTGGTCCTGAACTTGCAATAAAAACTATCAATAGTAATTTTGGGTTAAATATTGAAGATTTTGTTGCTGTTAATTTTTCTTCATTGCCTGTAATTATAGATTTACTTGGTGGTGTTGATATAACTATTACAGAAGAAGAAGTTCCTCATATACCTGGTATAAACTCATCTGGTACATATACTTTAAACGGTGATCAAGCTCTAAGCTATTCCAGAATACGATATGCAACTGGCGGAGACTATGTAAGAACAGAAAGACAAAGAACTGTTTTAAATAGATTATTTAATAAATTAGCTACTCAATCAGTTACTTCATACCCTGGAATTTTATCTACTGTACTACCATATGTTCAAACAAATATGACTTCAAATGATATGTTGGCTATTGCAAGTAAAGCTACAAGCATAATACAAAATGGATTAATTCAAGATAGATTCCCTAGGGACGGATACGGGGAAGGTATAACTATTGATGGAGTATACTACCTATCATATGATTTAGAAACAGCTAAAAAACAAATGATGGACTACATCTTCGATGATAAATAATTAGTCAATAATAAGAAAGGAATTATTAAACCGAAAGGAATATTTGCAATTACCATGAAATAATTAATTAAATTTAAGGTAAAATTGCAATAATTCCAGTAGGTTTAATAATTCCTTTTTTATTTTCCCAATATTAAAATTTTCTTTATGCTTTTCAACTCAAACTTTTACCAAGTTTTATTATCTTCGAATATATATTCGTGCATTTGGTTAATTGTTGTTTCTTCATCAAAGGTTAAGTAAAATACTCCATCTATATAGTCTCCTTCACAATAGCCATCTATAGGAAATCTCTCTTGTTCTATGCTTTTAGTACCTATTTTTAATACTTCGTTTCCAAGTTCTAAAATTTCACTTGAAGATAGGCTTGTTTTAACCATTGGTAATAATTCTGCTAATAATGATGGATAAGATGTTACTGGCACTTCCATTATTTTATTAAATAATTGAGATAGTACTTCTCTTTGTCTCTCTGTTCTTTTATAATCATCTCCTGATGTATATCTTATTCTACAATATGCCATAGCTTGTGTTCCATTTACATGATGAATCCCTGGTTCTGTTATTTGCTCTGAATAAGTTCCATTAGTATTATTAAGATCTCCTATATATCCGTTAATAAACTCCATCTCTTCACTATCTATATCTAAATCTATTCCACCTAATTGATCAACTATTTTAGGTAATGATGAAAAATTACTGTTGCAAAATCTTCTACATTAAGATCAAAATTTTTATTTAAAGTATTCATTGCAAGCTCTGCTCCTCCATAAGCATAGGCATGATTTAATTTATCTTTTCCATACCCCTCTATATCAACATAAGAATCTCTCATTATAGATGTTATTTTTAACTTTTTATGCTCTGTGTCTAATGTTGCTATCATTATTGCATCCGATCTTCCTATGCCATTCTCATCTGTATCTATACCAAATAAAGCTATATTTTTTATTGTTCCCTCATATTCTTTTAACTTTTCTTGTACCTCTTCTTTTATTCCTATATTATCCTTTTCTATCTTTACCTCTTCAATTTTGTTAAGTAAGCTCCCAGCATAGAACCCTGTAGCAACTATTCCAATAATAATTATCCCAATTACTATACTTATGGATAATAAAATAATTCTTGTACTTTTTTTCATTCTCATATGTTCCTCCCATAAATTTATAAATCTCTTTCTTTTATGTTAAATTATAACATAAAAGATGTTTTTTGTAACATTTTTTTCCTATAATAAAAGTCTCCCATAAGAAAATTTATCTTATTAGAGACTTTAAAATATAAATTTATTTTCTTTTAAAAATTGATAAGTAATATTTAAATTCTTCGCTCTTAAAGAATATTATTAAATATATAACGTTAATTAACACCACATTAATTGCACAATTTGTTATAAAACTAACTATATCGTAACTTTCCTTAAATGGTATTGTAGCATAATTAGTTATTATTAATGGTATTATTGCTATTATTAAATATTTAAAATACATCATAAAATAATCAATAAGCTTTTTATCAAAAACATACTTATAAACAACATATGGTTTTGTCCAGAAAACTACTGTAAAATTAGATATTAGTGTACCAATAAACACTCCTGCAATACCTATATAATTTACTAATATTATTGATGATACAAAATTTATTATAGATTCAATTATTGGTGCATATCTATCTTGATAGAAGTTACCACTTCCACTTTGGAATTGTTCAACGGAACCTCTCATAGATGCAAAGTATACATTAATTAATATTATTGCAAAGGTTAGACTATCTAATAAATATTGCTCTCCAAATACCATTCCTATAAATTGATTTAATGTATTATATAAAGATATAACTATAAATGATACAGCCCAGAAGTTTAAGAAAAATACCTTTTTATGAACATTATATGCCTTTTCTTTATTTTCTGTAGATAACATATTTCCTATACTTGCAGTAAGTCCCATTAAACCTCTACTTACTACTGTTTGACATGCTGTAATTACCATTTGATAGTTTGAATAATTAGCTAACGCTCCTAATCCAACAAATTTTGAAATAACTATATTATCTGTACTATTAACAACTAAATCACCAATCTTATGCATGAACATAGCTCTAACATTTTTTAATAGCTTCTTACTTGTTTCCTCTTCTAAACTTTCTTTTCCTTCATTTAACCAAGAATATCGCTTACTTATATACATATTTATAGTTATGAAATATATAAGATTTACTACTATTTGTATTATTATAAATAGTAAAAAGCTAGGGTATATCTTAAGCATAAAAAATTGAATTAATGTTATTACAAGCTTTGAAATTGTAGTTCCAATTGTAACCTTATATTCCTCTTGAGCTACATTTAATATACATAATCTATGTGAAAACATATATGATATAAAGCTATTTAATAAGAATAATATAAATCCTATACTTACTAGTTTTAAATCAATATTTTCCTTTATAAAATACTTTAAAAATGGAGTAATTATAAGTCCTATTATTAATATAACAAAGCCAACACTTCTATAAAACTTCCCATAAAATCTTATATAGGCTCTTATTTGACTTCTATCATTATCTGCAAATGGTTTATATAATGAATATATAATTGCAGTTCCAACTCCTAATTCAACTATAGAAAGCCATCCTATTATATTATTGTATAAGGAGTTTAACCCCAAAATATCACTACCTAATGTATCTAAGAAAATTTTTCTTATAATTAAACTAGGTATAAATGCAATTATAAAACATAATATATTTGCACTTGAATTAATTAATGCCTTTTTAGTCCTCATCGTTTCTCCCTTACTTTAAAATTCTATTTTTCATTTTATTTATATTTATAATTACTATTGGTATAATTGGCATATTTAATGTTAAAAGCTTATACTTTTTATTTTTAATATTGTATTTGGATTTGACCTCCACTAAACTTTTATCATTTAATATTTGTTTTACCTTTTTATATTTAACACTTATACTATCATTATTGTTTTCATGAAAAATATTAACTAAACATCCAACACAAACTGAAATTAATCTACTATTAATTCGCTCTTGTATTTCTTTATTAATTTCATAATTATTATTATTTATTAACATGCCATTACTATTTAAAACTTCATTAGTAATAATAAGTTTTTCTTTATTATTACTCTCAAAAATATTCTTAATAGCTTCGTTCACTTTTAAATTCTTATTCCAAAGCTCACTATCATATTTAGTTACTAGAGAATTTGTATTAAATCTATAATGATATAAAGCTTCATTATATATGTAGATTTTTTTACATTTAGTAAAATACTTTAAGTTAAAAATTAAATCTTCTGCATAAGATAAATCATTATCAAATAAAATACTATACTCTTCGATTATATTTCTTCTATAAATACATCTCCAAATTGTTGCCATTATATAGCTTTCTCTTTCATCTTCTCCTGAAATTAAATTGAAAATCCACTTACTATATATTTCTTCTTCATTTAATATAGTTTCTTTTTCAAATGGAATAACTTCTCTCTCACTTCTATTTGGATACTCTCTTATAAAACTATAAACTACAGCATCAATTGACTCATTAAATCTATCTATTATTTTTTCATACATATCTAATTCTAACCAATCATCACTATCAACAAAAGTTATGTAGTCTCCTGTAGAGTTTTTTATTCCTAGATTTCTTGCAGAGCTTACCCCTGAATTTTTTTGAGTAAATACTCTTATCCTATTATCACGCTTTTCGTATTCTCTTGCAATTTTTAAACTATTATCTTTAGATCCATCATCAATTATTAGTATCTCTAAATTTTTATAACTTTGTTTTACTATTGAATCTAAACATTTATTTAAATATTTTTCTACATTATATACTGGTATTATTATACTAATTTTTTTCATCATAACACCTCTATCAATTTTATATTTTATCTCTTCTGTACATCACCTAATATACCTTTTCATATGTAACTTTAAACTTACTAACCAAATTTGGTAATACCTTTTAAATTATATACTACTTATATCTATTTATAAATAAATTTAACCTTTAAACTCTACCAAATACTAGATTATTCATGAAATTTTCACATATTTTCATTAATAACCTATCTTGTATATATTGGTTTACTTCTCTATAATTAATATGTTAAAAAGTTTTTACTTTTTAACATATTAATTTTAACTTTACAAAAAATTTAATTTGAGGAGAGTTTGTATTGAACATAATAAAAAAAATTTTTAATAAAAAAGTATTAGTAAGTTTACTTTTTTTTATTGCCTATTCCTTCTTGTTAACATTTACAATTGAAGCAATTACTAGAGGGGAATTTGTACAAGCTAAAGATTTTGTAAGACATTTTTTTAGTAAATTTGCTTTTAACACTTTTATTGTTGCTTTAACCTTAAGTCCTTGTTTTTTATTTAAAAGAAGACTTTTTGTATTTACTCTAATTACTTCTATTTGGATTATATTTAGTATTGGTGATAATCTTGTATTACAATTTAGAGGTACTCCATTAACAGGAGCAGATCTTGGAATGATAAAAAATGGACTAGAATTAAGTAATCAATATTTAACATCATCTTCATTAATATTAATGATAATTGCATTGATCGTTCTTATTGTTGCACTGATTGTAATTTTTATAAAATCACCAAAAGTAAAAATGAGCTATACATTAAATATAATTTCATTAGTATTACTTATTCTTATATCACCAAGAATAACTGATTATGCTATGGAAAAGAAAGTTGTTAGTAAAAATTTCTGGGATATTACTGCTAAGTATAAAGAATATGGATTTGCTTTTTCATTTTTAAATAGTATTGTTAACACAGGTATAGACAAGCCTCAAGGTTACTCTGATTCTTTAGTTGAAAAAACTAAAAATGAAATTAATCTTTATAGTACCGGTGAAGAAACTGTAGATGAAGATACTACTGATTCAACTGTTGTAAATACTTCTAATACTAGTGTAACTCCAAAAACACCAAATATAATAATAGTTCAATTAGAATCTTTCATAGATCAATCTATGTTAAAAGATTTTACATTTAATAAGGAAGTTACTCCTAATTTCCAATATTTAATTGATAATTATTCTTCTGGATTCTTAGAAGTTCCTTCTATTGGTGGGGGTACTGCTAATACAGAATTTGAGGTAATAACAGGATTATCTTCATCACTTTTTGGTGCTGGTGAATTCCCTTATAATACATTATTATCAAGTAAAACTTCCCCTTCATTAGCTTCATATTTAAAAGATTATAATTATGATGCTGATGCTATGCACAATCATGAAGGAACATTCTATTGTAGAAATAAAGTTTATAAAAATCTAGGCTTTGATAGCTTCGCTTCTCTTGAAGTAATGGGTTGTAATAATAATGTTACTCCTCTAGGCTGGGCAAAAGATACCTTATTATTACCTGAAATAAAGCTTTCTTTGGAAAAATCAGAAAATCCTGCTCTTGTTTTTGCAGTTTCTGTTCAAGGGCATGGTGGGTATCCAAGTGATAAAGAAGATACTACCGAATTTGAAATTACAAGTGATTATAATGAAGAAAATAAAAGCAGATTAGAATATTACCTTCAACAAATTCATGAAATGGACATGTTTATAGGTGAATTACTTGAACTTGTAGAAGCTACTAATGAACCTACTGCTGTTATATTATATGGTGATCATCTTCCAGCTGTAGGCTTATCAAATGATGATTTAATTACTGGCAATCAAAAACAAACATCATATGTTATTTGGGATAACTTCGGATTAGAAGAAAAAGATGAAGATTTAAAGGCATATGAACTTAGTTCAAAGATATTATCTGATTTAAACTTCCCATTAACTACTTTGGCCAAGCTTCATAGAAGTACTATGCCTACTGATGAAAAACTTGAAAATTTAAAAATATTAGAATATGATATGCTTTACGGCAAAAATTACACATCTGATTACACAAAAGCTATCCCATCTGATAATTTTAAATATGGTCTTAGAGACTTTATCATTGATAATGTTGTTATTAATAGCGATTATATTGAAATTACAGGTAAAAACTTTAATACATTTAGTAGAGTTTTTATAAATGATAATATAGTTGATACTGAATATGTAAATGAAAATACTTTAAGAGTTAAAACAACAGATATTAATAGTGGTGATTC
Organism: Clostridium celatum DSM 1785; assembly: GCF_000320405.1. Taxonomy (GTDB): domain Bacteria; phylum Bacillota; class Clostridia; order Clostridiales; family Clostridiaceae; genus Clostridium; species Clostridium celatum. The sequence goes on from NZ_KB291602.1 coordinate 35,155, forward strand.
TATTATAGTTAAACAAACAAGTTATTCTAAATCCACTATTTTTGTTACCTCTAATGAATATATATTAAAATAATATTAAATCAGGCTGCATTCAAATTACTCATAATTTAGTGCAACCTGATTTTTTTATTTATTATTTTTGTTGAATATGGCTTGTAATTATTTTTATTAAATTATTGATTTAATTTCTAAAATTAAAAGTAGCTCATTATTAATTGTAACTATATATTCAGTAATTCTTATAAATTAAATACCTATAGCATCATCTTTATATATTTTATTTTCTACATAATCAAAAAAAATCGAGTAGGAGGAAAATAATTATTTTAT
>NZ_KB291603.1:0-22849 GCF_000320405.1 Clostridium celatum DSM 1785
TAAAATAATTATTTTCCTCCTACTCGATTTATGAACAACTAATATAATATAAATATAAGGATTATGAGGTGAAAGGTTATGGACAGATGGAAAAGTACAGGAATATATGCAAAAGTTAATAAAATTTTAGATGTTATCGGAATATTAATAATTGCTGCATTAATAATTATGACATTTATATATTGGGGAAAAGCTCCAGATATTGTACCAACTCATTTTGATTTTAATGGTGAAGTAGATGGATATGGTTCTAAAAATACATTATTTATATCATTACCTATAACAGTGATAATGTATATAGGTTTGGCGATATTAGCTAAATATCCTGAAATTTATAATTATGCTATTGAAATAACTCCAAGAAATAAGGAAAGGCAATATTCAATGGCAACAACCTTCATTAGAGTTATGAATATTGAGATAGTAAGTATATTTTTTTATATTCAAATGAATATAGGAGCTTCAATGAATAATAGTGGTAAGGAATTATCAATAGCATTTTTACCTATATCCATGTTAATTTTATTTTTTAGTATTGGATTTTATATTTATAAATCAGTAAAATATAAGTAAATAGATGTATAAGAATAGTTATTACTAAAGACAAAGAAGTTTTACAATGTAAGGAATGATATTGGAAAAGGAACGGCTTTCAATATAATATTTTTTAAGCTAATAGTATAAGGAGAATAATATGACTAAAGAAAAAAGTGAAAAATTAAGAGAAATTTATGATACGTTATTAGAATTAGGTGTAACTTTTTATTATGGAAGTGAAAGCATAGCTATTGGCGAAGTAACAGATATTATTTTTAATGAAGATGATACTGTTAATATAGAGTTAGATAATAGTGAGAGTTTCAAGGTGGAAATTGAAGATTTTGAAGAAAATCACTCAAAAGAAGGCAATAATTATCATACGTGGAATTTGAGTAGAGAATTTGATTCTAACTTAAACTAATAACAGTTTTAGTTAAATCATTAGATAAAATAATAAAAGCGTAAAATCCTTAAAGAATTAGAAAGATACATATATTATAGGTGATAAAAGGTTTATACAGTATTTAAAAACATTAAGTAACTAGTATGGAACTTTAACATAATATAATATATTAGGAGGGGATTTTATGACAACCTATGATACATTTCTATTTACAGGTCATGGAACTAGTGAAGTTACAGGAGCTTTTGATCCAGGAGCAATTAGTGGAGGATTAAGAGAGTATGATTTAGCAAAAGCAATAACTACAGCTGCTAAAAAGTATTTAGAAAGAACAAATTTAGTTATTCATTATGATGAAAGTAATTTTAATGACTTAGATTTAGCAGGAAATACTTATAGTGTAAAGGCGGGTATGACAGTTCATATAAATGCAGGTGGTGGGACAGGTACAGAAATTTGGGTTCCTTGTAATGAGAAGGTTCTAACTGATGATTTTACAATTATAAATGACATATCACAATTATTAGGTATACCAAATAGAGGCGTAAAATCTAGAGATTATAATACTGGTAATTCATATAAAAGAACGAATGGTCAACTGTTAGTATATACAGATTATTATAAAGAAATAAGAGATGCTTGGTCGAGGGGAATTTCTTTAGCAATTTTAGAGGTTGGATTTATAGATAGTTCTGATGAAAGTAAAATAAATTCTAACATTGATGGTATAGGTCTTTTGGTAGCTAAATATATAGCAAGTATATCAGGAACTTCTATTAATACCGCGCCAATAATAAATCAATATTATAGAGTTATTGTTGGAAGCTTTATAGAGGAAGTAAATGCTGAAAATAGGCTTGTAGAAGTTAAAAAGGCAGGGTTTGATTCTTTTATTACAACTAAAATTATAAATTCTAAAACTTATTATAGAGTTGTTTGTGGTAGTTTTGGAAATAAGGTTAATGCACAAGTAAGAGTTGATGAATTAAAAAAAGTTGGATTTGACCCTTTTCTTGAAGTCTATACTAAATAGAACAATAAAATAAAAAATGCTACTATGAAATAGCTTTTGCTAGTTTCAGAGTAGCTTTTTAATTTATATTAGTGATTTCTTCATCATCAGCTTTAAGATTAATATCAGTCATTTCCCATCTTCCATTAGAATCCTTTTTAAATGTTCCAAGTACATTAATTTTTAAATATGGTTTTGAATAACTAATACCATAGGCATCAATTATAAGTTCACCATCAGTACTTTCTACAACTGATAAACTTTCAACTTTAACAAGACGTAGTGATGTATCTTTGCAATTAGTTATATAATAATCGATAGCATATAAAGCATTTTTACATTTGGTAGCCACATAAATATTTTTCCCTGCCATAATTAAAAAAAATAAGCAAAAAAATAAAATTAAGATAAATGGAATAAATCTTTTTTTATTAACTCTATAAGTGTTTTTCTTATTAGTTGGCATATTTTAACCTCCGTATTAATCAATTTATTATCCATTTTTTAACTATAACAATATTATAACTTTTATTTACATAATATGTAAATAACTAAAGTGTATATTGTATATTTTAAAGAGTAAACTTATAATTAAGAAGTAAACATCTTTTACCAATAAAAAGGTGTATATGGATAAATTTTATAAACAAAGGAGAATATTATTATGGATTTTTCAAGCTTAATATTAATGGAGAGGGACAAGGAAACGGGATTTATAACTAAAGAGATAGGTAGCTATAAAGTTTCAGAGGGAGCAGAATATATTAAAAACTTTTATGTTAAAGGAGATACTGTTCATATACAATTTGATACAAATAAAGATGTGGAAGAATGGGAATACAATGCAATATATGATGTTTTTAATTTAGAACTATTTGAAAACGAAGGATTTTCTATTGAAGAAGTAGAAGATGAATATAATCCAACGTTTTTAGTTAAATTTAAATATGAAGATGATTACGAATATATAAATGAAAAGTTAAGTCTTTGTATTGAATTAATAGAAGAGGCTATGGAAAAAGCTTTTAATGATATTAAAGAAAAAGAAGAAGAATATAAATAGAAAGGAGAGGTCTATATAGATAGACCATATATGTTACTATGGAAAGTAAGGTTTTAAAGAAAAGAGAGGAAATTAATACATTAGATAAATGGGCTGTTAATGAAATTTATTCTAATGATGAAGTTTGGGAAAAAGAATATAAAGAGTTGAAAGAAGAGGCTCCAAAGCTTAAAGAATTTGAAGGTAAGTTAGGTAATGGTGAAGACCTAATAAAATACTTTGAATTTAATGAAAAAGTATCTAGAAAAGCTGAAAAAATTTATGTTTATGCTCACTTAAGAAGTGATGAAGATACATCAAATACTAAATATCAAGCAATGATGAATAAGATAGATGCTTATATGGCAGAATATGCAACTTATACTGCATATGTTGTACCAGAAATATTAGCACTTCCAGATGGAACTATAGAAAAACAAATGGAGGAATTAGAAGGACTTAAACCTTATAAGTTCTTACTTGAAAATATTTTAAAGGAAAAGCCACATGTATTAAGCAAAAAGGAAGAGGAATTACTTGCAGCAGCTTCAGATTGCTTAGATGCACCATCATCTATACACAACATTATGACAAATGCTGATATGAAATTTGGAAATATTAAAGATGAAGATGGAGAAGAAGTTGAATTAACTGAAGGTAATTATTCTGCATTTATAAAATCTAAGGACAGAAATGTTAGAAAAGCTGCCTTTGAAAGATTATTTGGGGAATACAAATCTTTTGAAAATACTTTAGCAACAACACTTTCAAGTTCAATAAAAGTATTTAATTTTGGTGCTAAAGTTAGAAACTATAATAGTGCTTTAGAAGCATCATTAAAACCAAATGATATTCCAGTAGAAGTTTATACTAATGCTGTAAAAACTATTGATGATAATTTAAATTCACTTCATAGATATGTAGCATTAAAAAAGAAATTATTGGGATTAGATGAAATGCACATGTATGATTTATATGTTCCAGTTATTGAAATACCTAAGGAACGTGTAGAGTTTGATGAAGCAGTAAAGATGTCAATAGAAGGATTAAATCCGTTAGGTGAAGAATATTTAAATATATTCCAAGAAGGAATAAATGATGGATGGATAGATAAGTATATAAATAAAGGTAAGAGAGGTGGAGCATATTCATGGGGTGGATATGATACTAAGCCATACGTTTTATTAAATTATAACTATGAGCTTAATGATGTATCAACTTTAGTACATGAAATGGGTCACTCAATTCATTCTTATTATTCAAGAAAAGAACAAAGCTATTACTATGCTGGATATACTTTATTCTGTGCAGAAGTAGCATCAACTACAAATGAAGCACTACTTATTCATCATTTAATAAATAAAGAAACTGATAAAAAGAAGAAGCTTTATTTAATAAACCAAGAATTAGAGCAAATAAGAACTACAGTATTTAGGCAATTAATGTTTGCAGAATTTGAACTTTATACTCATGAAAGCTTTGAAAAAGGTATTCCATTAACTGCAGAAGATTATAATGCTAAATGGCATGAATTAAATGTTAAATACTTTGGACCAGAAATGGTAGTAGATTCAGAGATAGATGTTGAATGGGCAAGAATACCACATTTCTATAGCGATTTCTATGTATATCAATATGCAACTGGATATGCAGCTGCATCTGCTTTTGCAAAGAGTATCTTAGAAAAGGAACCAAATGCTGTAGAAAAATATGTTGGATTCTTAAAGAGTGGTGGAAGTGATTATCCAATAGAAATTTTAAAGAAAGCCGGAGTAGATATGACTACATCTAAACCTCTAGAAGCAACTATTGATAGGTTTAATGAGTTATTAGATATGCTAGAGAAAGAAATATAAAAAATGAAAAGCTTTGAAAAAGAAATATTTAATGTGCTTACAAGCCAATTAGGGTTTTATATTAAAGATTATTATAGTGATTTTTTAGGAAAGAAAAGTTGGGTAGCTATATTAGAAAAAGAAACTTTTATTTATGCAGTTGTAGTATCAGATGACACATATTGTGATTATGCATATAGTGAGGCAAATAACTATTTAAATGAAAATTTTTCGAAAACAGCTACAGTTAATGTGCTTATATGCACAGATAAAGAAAACTATTATGGCTTTACAGTAAGACCATATAATAAAGCCATATATTTATCAAATAAAATGCAAGTAGTTTACAGTGATGAAAGCTGTAAACCACTTGCTAATATAGCAGAGCATATTAAAAAGAAAAATGAAGTAAAAAGGAACTCTTTTAAAGATAATATAGTGACATACTCATTAATAATTATAAATATATTGATCTTTATAATTACAATTATTGTATCTAAAAATATATATGATATCGATATTTATACGTTAGTTATAATGGGAGCTAAAGTTAATGAATTAATCAATCATGGACAAGTTTGGAGATTGATTACTTGTACATTCTTACATGGAGGACTTGCACATATAGCATTTAATATGTACGCTTTAAAAATAATAGGTTCAGAAGTTGAATTTGCTTATGGGAAGATAAAATATATATTAATATATTTATTTTCAGCATTAGGTGGAAGTATTTTTAGCTATATATTTAGTCCAAATTCAATTTCTGTTGGTGCTTCAGGAGCTATATTTGGTCTTTTTGGGGCAATGCTTGTATTTGGAGTTAAAAATAGACATAGGATAGGAAAGAATTATGTTATAAATTTATTTAAAGTAGTTATCATAAATATATTTATAGGGGTAACAATAAGTAATATAGACAATGCTGGTCATATAGGTGGACTAGTAGCAGGGGGAATAATAGCGCTTTTAGTGAAAAATAAAAAATTAAATAATTAAGAGGAGCTTATTATGAATTTAAAAAAAGATAAAGCATTATTTATAAATTTAATCTCTATGGGTATTTTACTTATCTCTTTAATATGCAATTATGTATTTTCAAATGGGGAGAAAGCTTTTAGAATAATATTAATGGCTGTTACTTTATGGGTTGTGTATTTTGTATACAAGAAGACATTTTTGAGAAAATCAAGAATAAGTTTTTATTTAATCTATTCATTTGTAGTAGCAGCAATGTATTTAGGTAGTATATTAGATTTTTATTTGATAATACCATTTTATGATAAAATATTGCATTTATTATCAGGATTAATTATAGGGCTTATCGGATATATATTATTTTTACATATGGTCAATGGTACAGATAAAAATAATTATAGAAAATATATGCCTATAGTATTTTCTATTATATTTGCAATTGCTAGTGCAGCAGTATGGGAAATATGGGAGTTTAGTACAGATAAATTGTTTGGCTTTACTTCACAAAATAATAGCTTAGATGATACAATGTGGGATATTATATGTGGAAGTTTGATGGGGATTATCGCCAATATACCTTTATATCTATATATAAAAGGCAAAAAAATTAAATTTATCGAAAAAATAGTAGATGATATGAAGAATTAAATAAGAAGAAAAAGGCAAAAATAAATTTTATAATTATTTTTGCTTTTTTTTTATAATAAGAAAATCTTAAGAAATGTTTTAGTTTTAAATTAATAAAAAATTAATTATTTATATGTATAATGTAATATAATAAAGGTTATAAGGGGTAATATTTAAATAGCTAACCTATAGGAGGAATGGATGATAGGATATTTAAAACATATTGATATAAAATTATTAAATTATATAGAAAATCACTTAAAAAATAAAATGTTTGATAAAATTATGCCTATTATAACATCGTTGGGTAATTTAGGAGTGATATGGATTATAATTTCTATATTGCTTATTTGTAAAATTGATTATAGAATAATGGGAGTTGAGGTTATAGTCTCATTAATTATAACTACAATAATTGGCGAGGGTATTATTAAAAACATAGTTAAGAGGAAAAGACCTTTTTTTTATACAGATCAGGAACTTTTGATAACAAAGCCAATAACATATTCTTTTCCATCAGGGCATACGGCATCATCTTTTGCAGCATTAGCTGTATTTATGCAAATGAATAGTAAAATAGGATTGATAATAAGTCCTATAGCAACTTTAATAGCATTTTCAAGATTATATTTAAAGGTTCATTATCCATCAGATGTTTTATTTGGTGGAATACTTGGATTAACTTGTGGATTTAGTACTGTTTATTTTATAGTGCGTTAAACTTAATAAAAAATTTGATAATTAGTGAAAATAATTTGTAGGAAAAAAGGCAGGGGGTTTTATTAATGAACATACTTATTTTGTCAGCTTCTACTGGTGGCGGACATATGAGGGCGTCTAGGGCAATTGAAGGGTATATGAAACAACAAGATAAAGAAATAAACGTAAAAATAGTAGATAGCTTATTATATATAAATCCTATATTAAACAAAACAATTACAAATGGTTATGTTTATTTAGCTACAAAAACACCGAGATTATATGGGAAAATATATGACTTAACAAATAAGGAACATAAATTAACTAATTTTGTAACTAGGTTAAATAATATTTTTTCAAAAAAATTATTACCACTAATTGACGAATTTAAACCAGATGTAATCATTACTACACATCCATTTCCAACAGAAATGGTATCAAGATTAAAAGAAAAAGAGAAAATTAGTATTCCTCTTATTTGTATAATGACAGATTATGCTCCACATAAAACTTGGATAAATGATAAAGTTGATGCTTATATAGTTGCTAATGATGATATGGTTGGAAAAATGGTTACTCAAGGTGTTAAAAAGGATATTATATATCCATATGGTATTCCAGTAGATGAGGTATTTTTTGAAGAAAAGGAAAAGCAATCAGTTCTTGAAGAAATAAATTTAGATAAAAACTTACCAACTATTTTAATGATGGCTGGTAGTTTTGGTGTGAACAATGTTTTTGATGTTTATAAGAATATTATAGATATAGATAAAGAATTTCAAATAATATTAATTACAGGAAAAAATCAAAAGTTATATGATCATTTCGAAGAAATAGTATGCGATAGTCCTAAAAAAACAAAACTTATATATTTTACTAATGAAATTAATAAATTTATGCAAGCTTCAGATATAATAATAACTAAACCAGGTGGATTAACTGTAACAGAAGCATTAGCTTGTAATATACCAATGGCAATATTTGATGCAATTCCAGGTCAAGAAGAGGAAAATGCAGAATTTTTATTAAAACATAATATGGCTGTTAAAATTAAAGATGGAGATAGCTGTAGAAAAGCAATTATAGAATTATTAGATGATAAAAATAAACTTGAAAATATGAAAGAAGCTTGTAAATCTTTTGATAAGAATGATTCAACAAAAAATGTATGTCTTTTAATAAATGAATTAATACAAAAATAAAAGTAATATGAAATAAAATAGGATGTCTTTAATATATCTAAGTTTAAAAATATAGTGTATACTTTAAGAAAATTAATTTATACAAGCAGATATGATAAAATCACATGGTAATAATTAAGTGGTCATTTAATTGATTTTACTTTAATTTTGCTATGTGATTTTTTGCTTGGGAAATCTCAAGAACAATTAGTGAATTATAGTTTTGAAACATTTCCATTATTTATAGATTGTATTAAATTATAACGTAACTTAAAAATAAATTATATCTTTATATGGAAAAGAATTTATAAATAGGGTAATATAATAATTGGTAATATAATCAAAGTTTTTTGAAAATAAAGGGGGCAGAAATATGACAGGAAAAGAATATGTTTTAAGCGTATTAGAGCAAGTTGAAAAAAGAAACACAAATGAAATAGAGTTTTTAGATGCAGTAAAGGAAGTAGCACTTTCTTTAATACCAGTCTTTGATAAGCATCCAGAATATATTGAAGAAGGAATTCTAGAAAGAATAGTTGAACCAGAAAGACAAATAATGTTTAGGGTTCCATGGGTTGATGATAAAGGAAGAGTTCAAGTAAATAGAGGTTATAGAATTCAATTTAATAGTGCTATAGGGCCTTATAAGGGGGGGCTTAGATTCCATCCAACAGTTAATGCAAGTATTGTGAAATTTTTAGGATTTGAACAAATTTTTAAAAATTCTTTAACTGGTCTTCCAATTGGAGGAGGTAAGGGTGGATCAGATTTTGATCCTAAAGGAAAATCAAATAGAGAAATAATGAGATTCTGTCAAAGTTTTATGGCTGAATTATGTAAACATATAGGTTTAGATACAGATATACCAGCAGGAGATATTGGTGTTGGTGGTAAAGAAATTGGTTATATGTATGGATATTATAAAAAAATTAGGAATGCAAATGACCAAGGTGTTTTAACAGGAAAGGGATTAACTTATGGTGGTAGCTTAACTAGAACAGAAGCTACTGGGTATGGGTTAGTTTATTTCACAGAAGAAATGATGAAGGCTAATAACTTAACTTTAGAAGAAAAAACTGTAGTAATATCTGGTTCAGGAAATGTTGCTATATATGCAACTCAAAAAGCAGTAGAATTAGGAGCAAAGGTAGTTGCTTTAAGTGATTCAAATGGATATATTTATGATGAGAATGGAATTAATCTTGAGGCAGTAAAAGAAATTAAAGAAGTAAAAAGAGGAAGAATAAAGGAGTACTTAGATTACGTACCGACTGCTAAATATTTTGATGGATGCAGGGGAATATGGAATATTAAGTGTGATGTTGCTCTTCCATGTGCAACTCAAGGTGAAATAGATGAAAATTCAGCTAAGATTTTAGTTCAAAATGGAACTAAAGTAGTTGCTGAAGGTGCTAATATGCCAAGTACTTTAGAAGCAATTGAAGTATTTCAAAGTAATGGAGTATTATTTGGACCAGCTAAAGCTGCAAATGCTGGTGGAGTTGCTTGTTCAGCATTAGAAATGTCTCAAAATAGTATGAGAATGTCTTGGACTTTTGAAGAAGTAGATGCTAAACTAAAAAATATTATGATTAATATTTATAATAATTCAGCAGCTGCAGCAAAAGAATATGGACATGAAGGAAATATATTAATGGGAGCAAATATTGCAGGATTTAATAAAGTTGCACAAGCAATGATGGCACAAGGAATTGTTTAATAATTTATAATTCATAAACAGACAATATAGTTATAAATTAAATTTAATAACTAGTTGCCATTATATAAAGGTATTAAAAATAAGATTTTTATTATAAAAATCAAATTGTTTTGTAGTTTATAGAGATACAAAATAATTTGATTTTTTATTTTGTTAATTAAGGAATATTCAGCACATATTAATTAGCTAATATATCGGAAATATTGAAATAAAATGAAATTGTTCAAGCAAAATACTTTGTAAATTTAAATAATAGGGATAAGATATTAATAGGATTAAAATAAAGTATAGTTTTAATACAATATAAATAGCTATGAAACAAATTGTTTTGAAATGATGACTTCTTAATAAAGAATAGATTATAGAATAAATGTCATAAAAAATAAGAGATTTAAATATTAGTGTAAAACAAAATTGTAAATAAACAAAATTTTATGATAGAATTAAAAAGTTAATAAATTTAGAACATTAGTTTGATTTTGATATTATAAGAATATATAATATATCTAAATTATTACTTAAATGTGAATAGGTTATAATTTTGGAGGTTTATATGAACAAAGAAATTAATAATAGATATGATGTAACGGATTTGACATCGTTAGAGAAGCTTGAGCCAGTTAGAGTTAGACCGGGAATGTATATTGGGTCTACAGGAACAAAAGGCTTACATCACTGTATATGGGAAATATTGGATAATTCTATAGATGAGATATCTAATGGATTTGGGGATAAAGCAACTATAATTATAAATAAAGATAAAAGTGTTACTGTAATTGATAATGGAAGAGGAATACCTACAGGGATACATCCGGTGAAAAAGAAGTCCGGGGTGGAAATGGTATTTACTGAATTACATACAGGTGGTAAATTTGATAATAAAAATTATAAGACATCAGGTGGACTTCACGGAGTTGGTGCAGCTGTAGTTAATGCTCTTTCTAAGTGGTTAGAAGTTGAAGTTCATCAAAATGGGAAAATTTACAAGCAAAGATTCGAGTTTGCTTTTGACAAAGAACTTAAAAAGGATATGCCAGGAACGGCAGTTACGGCATTAGAAGTTATAGGTGATTGTAAGGATACAGGAACTAAAGTTACATTTAAACCAGATGGAGAAATTTTTTCAACAACTGATTTTAAATTTGACATAATAGATGAGAGATTACAAGAGCTTGCATTCCAAAATAAAGGAATACGTCTTGAACTTATAGATAGAAGAAAAGATGAAGAAGTACGTAAAGAATATTATTCAGAAAGAGGTTTACTTGACTTTATAGATTATTTAAATGAAAGTAAAACTACTATTCATCAAAGTCCTATTTTATTTGAAGGGGAAAGATCAATAAATAATATTTCAATGTATGGTGAAGTTTGTATGCAATTTACAGATTCAACTACTGAATATATTGCAAGTTATGTTAATAATATTCCAACTACAGAAGCCGGAACTCATGAATCAGGATTTAAAACTGGTATGACAAGAGCATTTAAAGAATGGGCAAAAAAACTAGGCCTTGTTAAAGAAAAAGATAAAGAGTTTGAAGGTGATGACTTAAGAGAAGGTATGACAGCAATAGTTAGAATTAAAATTACTAATGCTGTATTTGAAGGTCAAACTAAAACTAAGTTAGGTAGTTCAGAAGCATACACTATTATGAATGACTTAGCATATACAAAGCTTTGTGAATGGATAGAAGATAATAAAGAAGTTGCAACAAGCCTTATAAATAATGCACTAGCAGCAGCTCAAAGAAGAGAAAAAATTAAAAAGATAAATGAAGCTGAAAAGAAAAAAATAGGTAAAGGAACTGCACCACTTGCTGGTAAGGTTGCAGTATGTACATTAAAAGACAATACTGTCAATGAATTTATCGTAGTTGAGGGAGATTCTGCTGGAGGTTCTGCGAAGCAAGCTAGAGATAGAAGATTCCAAACGATAATGCCTTCAAAGGGTAAGATAATGAATACAGAAAAGCAAAAACTTGAAAATGTACTAGCATCTGAAGAATTAAAAATATTTAATACAGCAATAGGTACAGGAACTTTAGATAATTACAAAGAAGAAGATTTAAAATATAACAAAATAATTATTATGAGTGATGCTGATGTTGATGGATACCACATTAGAACTTTATGGATGACGTATATTTATAGATATATGAGACCATTAATTGCAAATGGGCATCTTTATTTAGCACAACCACCTTTATATAAAGTTTATAAAGTAGTTAAGGGTAAAGAAGTATCAAAATATGCATATAGTGATGAAGAATTAGAAAATGTTAAGAAAGAAATAGGTAAGGGTGCTTTAATTCAAAGATACAAGGGTCTTGGTGAAATGAATCCAGACCAACTTTGGGATACAACTTTAAATCCAGAAACAAGAACTCTTTTCCAAGTTACTATAGAAGATGCAGCTAAAGCTGAAAAGATGGTATCACTTTTAATGGGTGATGTAGTTGAACCAAGAAAAAATTATATGTACAAATATGCAGAGTTTTAATTAGGAAAGGAGCTAAATTATGGCTAAGAAGGGACATGACATTCCAAGAGACAATAATATTTTAAGAATACCTCTTGAAGAGGCTATGCCAGACAACTATCTTCCATATGCAGTAGAAGTTGCAAAGGATAGAGCTCTTCCTGATGTAAGAGATGGTTTAAAGCCTGTTCATAGAAGAATACTTTATGGTGCATATCTATTAAAAGCTTTTCCAGATAGACCATATTATAAATCAGCAAGAATAGTTGGGGATGTACTAGGTAAGTTCCATCCACATGGAGATTCATCGGTTTATGATGCAATGGTACTTATGGCTCAAGATTTCTCAACCAGAGAACCACTTTTTGATGGACATGGAAATTTTGGTTCTATGGATGGTGATGGAGCAGCAGCAATGCGTTATACCGAAGCAAGACTTTCTAAAATTGCTATGGAAATGCTTAGAGATATAGATAAAGAAACAGTAGAAATGGTTCCAAACTACTCTGATAGTGAAATGGAGCCAAAAGTACTACCGGCAAGATATCCAAATCTTTTAGTTAATGGAACATTCGGAATTGCTGTTGGACTTGCTACTAATATTCCGCCACATAATTTAGGAGAAGTTACTGATGGTGTACTTGCATATATAGATAATCCAGAAATAACAACTAAAGAATTAATGGAATATATCAAGGCTCCAGACTTACCTACAGGTGGAGTTTTAATAGGAAAAAACTCTTTATTATCAGCTTATGAAACTGGAGAGGGTAAAGTTACATTAAGAGCAAAAACTAATATAGAAAAGCTTGAGAATGGAAGATGGGGAATTGTAATTACAGAATTCCCGTATAGAAGAAATAAATCTAAAATTCTTCAAACTATATCTGAGATGACTGGTGACAAAAGACATCAAAAGGCATTAGAAGCAATTACAGATATTAGAGATGAATCAGATAGAACTGGTATTAGAGCAGTTGTTGAGCTTAAAAAAGCAGCTGATAGAGATACTGCAGATAAAATTTTAAAATATCTTTTCAAGAAAACAGACTTACAAATGTAACATAGGATTTAATATGGTGGCACTTGCGAATGGTAAGCCACAAACTATGGGACTTAAGACTATAATTACTCATTATGTTAATCATCAAAAAGATATAGTTACAAGAAGAAGTATTAAAGAGCTTGCAATTGCAGAGAAGAGATTCCATATAGTTGAAGGGTTTATAAAAGCAATAGATGTTTTAGATGAAGTTATTAAAACTATTAGAGAGTCAAAATCTAAAAAAGATGCAGGATTAAACTTAATTGAAAAGTTTGGATTTACTGAAATTCAAGCAGAAGCAATATTAGAACTTATGCTGTATAGATTAACAGGCCTTGAAATTAAGGTATTCCAAAAAGAGTATGCAGAACTTGAAAAGACTATAAAGAGATTAAAGAAAATATTATCCCATGAAAGTGAACTTTTAAAGGTAGTAAAAAATGAATTAAAAGAAATAACTGATAAGTATAGAAATCCAAGAAGAACTATGATAGTTGAAGATGATAGTGAAGCTAAAATTGATTTAGAAGAGCTTATAGTAGTTGAAGAGGTTATGATAACTCTTTCTAAGGATGGATTTATCAAAAGAATTCCAGTTAGAACTTATCAAAGATCTAATGCTAAGGCTGAGGATATAGATTATAGAGAAGGCGATGAGCTTAAATATTTAATTAAGTCTAATACTACAGAAAATATTCTTTTATTCACTGACAAGGGAAATATGTATCAAACTAAAGGTATAAATATTCCAGAAGGAAAGTGGAAAGAAAAAGGGGAAAGAATAGACTCTATAATTAAAACTTTAAATTTAGAAGAAGAAAATATAGTAGAGGCTATATCAGTTCAAATTTTAGATGGAAGAAAGAGTATTCAATTTATAACTAATAAGGGTATAATTAAGAAAAGCTCTTTAGATAAATTCCAAACTAATTATAGCAAGATTCAAGCATTAAAATTAAAAGAAGATGAAGCTGTAATTGATGTAATATTATTAGAAGATGAAGAAAAGAAGGATTTCTTAAAAGTAGAAACTAAGCTAGGATTAAAGTTTAGCTTAGAGCTACCTATATTAGAAGATACTCCAAGAAATATAATGGGAACTCAACTATTTAACTTAATAGAAAATGATGAAGTAATAAATGTTAAATATATTGATGAATATGAATTTGTTACTTTTAGCGTTGGAGTAACATCAAAAGGAACTTTAAAAGGTTTTTCAAGAGCAAAATCAAGTGATAGATTAAAGGTAAATACTGATTCTGCAAGTACATTATTATTATTTACTAATAGAGGAAATGTATATAAGGTTCCTACATTCTTAATTACAAATGTAATGAAAGAAGAAGTAAGCTTACAAAATATAATAGAAGGATATTCTAAGAAAGAAAAAATAGTAGATGTATATTCTATTAAGAATTTTGATGAAAATAATTTAGTGTATTTCTTCACTAAAAAGGGTATGATAAAAAAGACGTCACTTAAAGAATATGATGGAAATTATTCAATGTGGCAAGCATATAAGTTTAAATATGAAAATGATGAAGTAATATCTGTAAACATAGAAGTAGACAATTTAAATGAAATATTATTAATAAGTAAAAAAGGTATGGCTATAAGATTCCAAGGCGAAAGTGTTAACACTATGGGAAGAGTTGCTTCAGGAGTTACAGGAATAAGCTTAAAAGAAGATGATGAAGTTATTTCAGGAAAAATCATAAAAAGAGTTTCAAGTGAAAGTAGTGAAATAGCTATTGATGTAGACAATAGTGAAGGGTTTGTTTTATCAACAAAAAATAGAGAAGAAAAGGTAGTTTTAATAAGAGATATAAGAGTACAAAACAGAGCTGGAAGAGGAACTAATATTATGTTAGTTAACTTTGATGATGAAATTACTGAAATAAGATTTGCTTAATTAAAAATAAAGTTTAACATATAAAAAAAGGGAGTGTATAAAATGAAGGTTGCAGTTTTATTAGCAGAGGGGTTTGAAACAATTGAAGCCTTAACAACAGTTGATATTATGAGAAGAGCTGGAGTTGAATGTAGTACATTTGGTACTAAAGGAATTGAAGTAACTAGTTCTCATTCAATAACTATTAAGGCAGATAAGATTTTAAGTGAAGAAATTAATAGTTATGATGTAGTAGTATTGCCAGGTGGAATGCCAGGAGCTGTTAATTTAAGAGATGATGAAAAAGTAAATGAAGTAGTAGGTAAGTTTTATCAAGAAGGTAAAATTGTAGCTGCAATTTGTGCAGGACCTATTACTTTAGGAAAGTTAGGAATTGTTAATGGTAAAAATGCTACATGTTATCCAGGATTTGAAGATCAACTTATAGGATGTAACTATAAAGAAGAACTTGTAGTAGTAGATGGAAATGTTATAACTGGTAGAGGACCAGCTTCAGCCATTCCATTTGCTTTTGAAATATTAAATAATATTTTACCAGAAAAAGTTGAGCAAATTAAAAAAGCAATGTTATTCGAATAGGAAGTTTAAAATGGCAAATGACAAGTTAAGAGAGAAGCTACCTTTTTAGTTTCTTAAAATATAATTTGGCATTTGCCATTTATTATTATTAATTAAATTAGTGGGGTGATTTTTTGGAAAAATGGATGGTTAGAAATGTTAAGTTTGATACAGAAGGCTTTGCAAAGCAATTGGGAATTAGCCAGACTGTAGCTAAGCTTTTAGTTAATAGGGAAATATATAATATAAAATCAGCAAAAGAGTTTTTAACATCATCTATAAGAGATTTTTATAGCCCGAAAGGGATGTATGGAATGGATGGAGCTGTTCAATTAATGAAAAACAGCATAAAAAACAATGAAAAAATATTAATTGTTGGTGATTATGATGTCGATGGAGTTATTAGTACCTATATACTTTATACAGCAATTAAAAGGTGTGGGGGAGATGTTAACTTTCATATTCCAGACAGAATTAAAGAAGGATATGGAATAAATGAAAGTATAATAAGAAAAGCTAGTGAAGATAAGGTTGATATTATAATTACTTGTGATAATGGAATTGCGGCTATAGAACAAGTAAAATTAGCTAGGGAATTGGGGATAAAGGTTATAATAACAGATCATCATGATGTTCCTTTTATTGAAGAAGAGGGAATTAGAACTTATATAGTACCTAATGCTAATTATGTAATAAATCCTAAGCAAGAAGAATGCAAATATGAATTTGACAAAATATGTGGAGCAGGTGTTGCATATAAATTTATTGAGTGTCTTTATGAAGAATTTAATATTAATAAAGAAGAACTATATGATTTAATACAATATGTTGCAATTGCCACTGTATGTGATGTTGTAGATTTAGTTTCGGAAAATAGAATAATTGTTAAAGAAGGATTAAAGAGAATTAATAATACAAGCAATATTGGTTTAAAAGCGTTATTTAAAGAAACAGGATTAGAGGGAAAAGAAGTAACAGCATATTCATTAGGATTTGTTATTGGGCCTTCAATAAATGCATCTGGAAGACTTGAACAAGCTGAATGGGCATTGAAGATGTTAATAACTCAGGATGAAGCAGAAGCTAAAGAATTAGCACAAAAGCTTAATGAGTTAAATAAGGAAAGACAAGAATTAACAAGAATAGGATTAGAGCAAGCTATAGAAATTATAGAAAATAATAACATGGCTAAAGATAAAGTTTTAGTTGTATATTTGGAAGATGTTCATGAAAGTATAGCTGGAATAATAGCTGGAAGAGTAAGAGAAAAGTATAATCTTCCAACAATAATTTTAACAAAAGCTCATGATGGAGCAAAAGGATCAGGAAGATCTATAGAAGAATATAATATGTTTGAAGAGCTTTTAAAGTGTAAAGATTTGCTTGGAAAGTTTGGGGGGCATCCAATGGCTGCAGGTATGTCTATACCTATAGAAAATATAGATTTGTTTAGAGAAAGATTAAATAAAGAAACGGTATTAACAGATGAGGATGTAATACCTAAAATATCAATTGATATGCCTTTAGCTATAAATAACATTAACTATAATTTAATTGATGAGATATCATTGTTAGAACCATATGGAAAAGCTAATCCTAAACCAAACTTTGGTGTAAAAGGATTGAAAGTTTTGAAAGCAATGATATTAGGAAAAGATAAAAATGTATTAAAATTTAATTTAACTGAGGGGTATTTAAAAATAGATGGTATATATTTTGGAGATATAGAAAAAAATTTACAATTAATTAAAGAGAAGTATGGGGAAGTTGAATATAATAAAATGATAAATGGAGAGAATAATAGTGTAAGTATCGATATTATTTATTATCCAGATATTAATGAATTTAGAGGCAATAAGACAGTACAATTAGTAATTCAAAGTATTAGAGTTTAAATTTATATAATAAATAATATTGGGTATCTCAATTAAGAGATACCCCTTTTGGTATAAACGAACAAGAAGTTAAATATTCAAATTTTATATTTAAATATTTACTTAAAATAAACTACTAAAATAAATTAGATTCCTTTTTCATATTGTTCAACCATACGTTTAACCATTTCACCACCAACGCTACCGCATTGTTTTGAAGTTAGGTTACCGTTGTAATCTGTAAAAGGAACTCCCATTTCAGAAGAAACTTGGTTTTTGAATTTAGCTAATTTATCTTTAGCTTCAGGTACTAAACTTTGTGCCATTAAATTTCACCTCCTTTAACTTTATGTTTATAGCTTATCCAATTATTGAGCTTGTATAATATTTAATTAGAGGAAAAGGTGGAAATTTACTGGTTTAGTGGTAGAATAATAATGACAACTAAGGAAGTCAAAAAATAATTTATATCAAAATAATATTATTAGTTAAATAAGGTATTTTGATATGGGGCTATAAATACATAAATCAATTATATGAGGTGTTTTAATGAGTAAATACAAAATTATTATGACTGGTGGAGGAACGGCAGGACATGTAACTCCTAATTTGGCTTTAGTACCAAAGCTTAAGGAGAAGGGATTTGAAATAAAATATATAGGCAGTTATGAGGGGATTGAAAAAGAAATAATAGGAGATGCCAATATTCCATATTATTCAATTTCATCAGGAAAATTAAGAAGATATTTTGACATGAAGAATTTTTCAGATCCATTTAAGGTAATGAAGGGAGTATATCAAGCCAGTAGAATTTTATCTAAGGAAAAACCAGATGTAATATTTTCAAAAGGTGGATTTGTTGCAGTTCCTGTTGTAATAGCAGCTTCGATGAAAAAGATTCCAGTTGTATCACATGAATCTGATTTAACTCCAGGACTTGCAAATAAATTATCTGCACCATTCTGTAATAAATTATGTGTTACATTTAGAGAAAGTTTAAATTATATAAAGGATGGAAAAGGAGTTTTAACAGGAACTCCAATAAGAGAAGAAATACTAAAAGGAAATAAACAAAGAGCTTTAGATATATGTAAATTTAAAAATAATAAAGAAATCATACTAGTCATAGGCGGAAGTTTAGGAGCTAAAAGTATAAATGATGAAGTAAGATATCATATTAAAGAAATATTAAAAAGCTTTAATGTTATTCATATTTGTGGAAAAGGAAATTTAGATAAAGAATTAGAAAATTTAGAAGGATATAGACAGTTTGAATATGTTAAAGAAGATTTACCACATTTTCTTAAGGCTGCTGATTTTGTAATATCTAGAGCTGGAGCAAATGTTATTTTTGAATTATTAGCATTAAAGAAACCAACGCTTCTAATTCCACTATCAAAGAAAATTAGTAGAGGAGATCAGGTCTTAAATGCTAATTCTTTTGAAAAAGAAGGATATTCATTAGTTTTAGATGAAGATGAAATGATGGAAAAACATAATTTAATCAATAAGCTAAATGATTTAAAAAATAGAAAAGATGAGCTTATTAAAAATATGTCAAAAAGTGATGCAAAAAATGGCGTAGAAGCAATAATTACAGTTATAATGAATAGTATTGATAAAAAATAAGGTATGGTAAAGTTTACAGGAAAATATTTTGGAATATTAAGGTAAAAAACTTGAAAAAAAACCATAGTATTATATAATGGAATTAATGGTAAAAAATACAATAAAACAAAAGTATAAGAGGTGCGAAGATGAAAAAAGTTTCAATAATATATTGGAGTAATGGTGGAAATGTAGAAATTATGGCAAATGCTATAGCAGAAGGTGCTAGCATAG
Organism: Clostridium celatum DSM 1785; assembly: GCF_000320405.1. Taxonomy (GTDB): domain Bacteria; phylum Bacillota; class Clostridia; order Clostridiales; family Clostridiaceae; genus Clostridium; species Clostridium celatum. Next base: position 19,751 of record NZ_KB291603.1, read on the forward strand.
GAGATGTAGAAGTTGAAACAAAAAATGTTGCAGATTCATCTTTAGAGGATGTATTAAATTCAGATGCAGTTGCATTTGGAAGTCCAGCTATGATAAACGATGAGATAGAAGAAATAGATATGAAGCCATTTATTGAAAGCCTAAAGGGGATAGATATAAATAATAAACCTTTAGTTTTATTTGGTTCATGTGGATGGAGAGAAACAACATTTATAGATAAATGGCAAGAACAAATGAAGGAATTCGGTTTTAATGTAATTGGGAAAATAGTTGTTAGAGATTCTGTAGAAAAGAAAGATATACAAAGATCTAAAGAATTAGGAAAGCTATTAGCTCAAGTATAATTATCATTAAAAGTGAATAAGTGTTTATGGTGTAAGCAAAAATGGTATATTATAAATAAAGTCGTAAATTTAAATTTTATAATATACCATTCATATATATGCTTAAATTGAAGTGGAGAAGAGAGGTATACATGATGAGAAAAATGAAAACTATGGATGGTAACACAGCTGCTGCACACATATCATATGCGTTTACAGAAGTTACTGCTATCTATCCAATAACTCCATCATCACCAATGGCAGAGCATGTTGATGAATGGGTTGCACAAGGAAGAAAGAATATTTTTGGACAACCTGTAAAGGTTATGGAAATGCAATCAGAGGGAGGAGCAGCAGGTGCTGTTCATGGATCATTACAAGCTGGAGCGTATACTACTACATATACAGCTTCACAAGGGTTATTATTAATGATTCCTAATATGTATAAAATATCTGGTGAAAGACTTCCAGGAGTTATACATGTATCAGCCAGAGCACTAGCAACATCTTCATTAAATATATTTGGAGATCATCAAGATGTTATGGCGGCTAGACAAACAGGTTTTTCTATGCTTGCAGAAGGATCAGTTCAAGAAGTTATGGATTTATCTGCTGTTGCACACTTAGCAGCAATTAAAACTAGAATTCCATTTATGAATTTCTTTGATGGATTTAGAACATCTCACGAAATTCAAAAAATAGAAGTTTTAGAATATGATGAGTTAGCTAATTTAGTTGATTGGGAAGCTGTTAATGAATTTAGAAGAAGTGCACTAAATCCAGATCATCCAGTTACTAGAGGAACAGCACAAAATCCAGATATATATTTCCAAACTAGAGAGGCTGTAAATAGATTCTATGAAGATATTCCAGAAGTAGTTGAAAGTTATATGGCCGAAATAACTAAATTAACAGGAAGAGAATATCATTGTTTTGATTACTATGGAGCAGAAGATGCTGATAGAATAATTATTGCAATGGGTTCAGGAACAGATGTTGCTGAAGAAACTGTAGATTACTTAAATGGAAGAGGAGAAAAGGTTGGTGTTGTAAAAGTAAGACTTTATAGACCATTCTCAATAGAGAAATTATTAGCTGCAATTCCAAGCACAGTTAAGAAAATTGCAGTTTTAGATAGAACTAAGGAACCAGGGTCAATAGGTGAACCATTATACTTAGATGTAGTAAGTGCATTTGCTGGTAAGAAAAATGCTCCAGTTATAGTTGGTGGTAGATATGGATTAGGTTCAAAGGATCCAAACCCTTCAGATATAGCTGCAGTATATGCTAATCTTTCTAAGGATGAACCTAAAAATGGATTTACAATTGGTATAGTTGATGATGTAACATTTACTTCATTAGAAACAGTTGAAGATATAGATGCTACACCAGAAGGAACTAAAGCATGTAAATTCTGGGGATTAGGTTCAGATGGTACTGTTGGTGCTAACAAGAGTGCTATTAAAATTATCGGAGACCATACAGATATGTATGCTCAAGGATATTTCTCATATGATTCTAAAAAGTCAGGTGGTATAACAGTTTCTCACTTAAGATTTGGTAAAAAACCAATTAAATCACCATATCTAATTGATAAAGCTGATTTTATAGCTTGTCACAACCAATCATATGTTTATAAATATAATGTATTAGAAGGAATTAAAGATAATGGTAAATTCCTATTAAATACAATTTGGAGTCCAGAAGAATTAGAAGAAAAATTACCAGCAGAAATGAAGAGAACTTTAGCTAAGAAAAACATTCAATTCTATACTTTAAATGCTGTAAAAATAGCTCAAGAAATTGGTCTTGGTGGAAGAATTAATATGATAATGCAAGCTGCATTCTTTAAATTAGCTAATATTATTCCAGTTGATGAAGCAGTAGCATATTTAAAACAAGCTGTTGTTACTTCATATGGTAAAAAGGGTGAAAAAGTTGTTAATATGAATAATGCTGCTATAGATGCAGGTGTTGATGCTGTTGTTAAGATAGAAGTTCCAGCAACATGGGCAAATGCAGTAGAGTCAGAGGTAGCTACTACTAAAGAAGCTCCAGCATTTATTAATGATATAGTTACACCGATGAACAGACAAGAAGGTTTTGGATTACCAGTTTCAACATTTGTTAAGCATGGTATGGAAGATGGTACATTCATGGCTGGTACTGCAGCTTATGAAAAGAGAGGAATTGCAATTAATGTACCACAATGGATTCCAGAAAATTGTATTCAATGTAATCAATGTTCAGTAGTATGTCCACATGCTGCAATTAGACCATTCTTATTAGATGGAGAAGAAGCAGAAAAAGCTCCAGAATCAATGAGATTAACAGATGCTAAGGCACTTAAGACAGAAACTCCATATAAGTTCTCAATTGGTGTTACACCTCTTGATTGTACAGGATGTGGAAACTGTGCTGAGGTATGTCCAGCTAAGAATAAAGCATTAGTTATGGTACCACAAGATAAAGAACATGCTCAAATTGAAGCTTGGGATTATGCAACTACTGAAGTAACTCCTAAGAAAAATCCAATGAACAAGACTACACTTAAAGGTAGCCAATTTGAACAACCACTTCTTGAATTCTCAGGTGCTTGTGCAGGATGTGGAGAAACTCCATATGCTAAACTTGTAACTCAATTATTTGGTGATAGAATGATGGTAGCAAATGCTACAGGATGTTCTTCAATTTGGGGAGGATCAGCTCCTGCAACTCCATATACAGTTAACCATAATGGACATGGTCCAGCATGGGCAAATTCATTATTTGAAGA
>NZ_KB291603.1:22869-66720 GCF_000320405.1 Clostridium celatum DSM 1785
TTCATTATTTGAAGATAATGCTGAATATGGATTAGGAATGTTCTTAGGTGTTAAAGCTATAAGAGATAGAGTTGCTGAAAATGTTAAGTTAGCATTAGAAAGTGATTTAGCTGATGATACTAAGGTTATATTAAAGGATTGGTTAGATAATAAAGAAGAAAGTGCTGGAACTAGAGAAAGAGCAGATGCTTTAGTAGCTGCACTTGAAAATAGTGATGCTGAAATAGCTAAGACTATATTAGCTGATAAAGAATTCTTCGTTAAGAGATCACAATGGATCTTTGGTGGAGATGGTTGGGCATATGACATCGGATACGGTGGACTTGACCATGTTCTTGCATCAGGAGAAAACGTAAATGTATTAGTATTTGATACAGAAGTTTATTCAAATACAGGTGGTCAATCTTCTAAAGCTACACCAACAGCTGCAATAGCTAAGTTTGCTGCTTCTGGTAAGAGAACTAAGAAGAAAGATTTAGGAATGATGGCTATGAGCTATGGTTATGTATATGTGGCTCAAGTTTCTATGGGTGCAGATAAGAACCAAGTTCTTAAAGCAATAGCTGAAGCAGAAGCTTATGATGGACCATCATTAATTATTGCTTATGCTCCATGTATAAATCATGGTATTAAAGCTGGTATGACTAATTCACAAGCTGAAGCTAAAAAAGCTGTTGATTGTGGATATTGGGCATTATATAGATATAATCCAACATTAAAGGGAACTAAAAATCCATTCACTTTAGATTCAAAAGAACCAAAGGGTGACTTCAGAGAATTCTTAATGGGTGAAGTTAGATATGCTTCATTAGCTAAAGCTTTTCCAGAAGCTGCAGATGCTTTATTTGAAAAGACACAAGCTGATGCAATGGAAAGACTTGAAAATTATAGAAAACTTGCAAATCAAGAATAAATATTAGGGGCTATGCATAGCATAGCCTCTTTTTAGTTAATAGTTAGTTAGAAATAGAGTAAGTAAATGACTTTTTATTTCCTTAAAATTCCACTTTACTTGATTGAATTTGAAGTGAAAATAAAATTTTAGTGAAAATAATATATTTTTCTTTTATTTTCCTCAAAATAGGGGTACAATTATAAAGACTACTTAAGTTAAATAAAAATTTATAATTTTATCTTTTAAATGTTTATTTTCAAGATAAATTGTTTAACTTATTATTAAGGAGGAATGTAAACATGGAAAAAGAATTAAATAAATGCGGTGAAGGCTGCGGATGCGGACACGAACATAATCACGATCACGGATGTGGAGATAACTGTGGATGTGGAGAACACGAACATGAACACTTCGTTGTAGATTTAGAAGATGACAATGGAAATGTAATTTCATGTCCAATAGTTGATGCTTTTGAATTTGAAGAAAACGAATATGTTTTAGCTCAAAATCCAGAAGATGAGTCAGTATATCTTTTCAGATCAACTGAAGAAGGAGAACTTATAGTTCCAGAAGAAGCTGAATTTGATAAAGTTACTGAAACTACACTAACGTATTAGCTGACGAATAATAATAAAAAGTTGTAACAATTTAATTGTTGCAACTTTTTTTTATAAGGCTCTGTTAGATTAAATTGTTGATATTGTACTCAAAATAGGGTTGTACAAATTACAACCCTATCTAACTATAAACTCTGTTTAGATTCCCTAACAATATTTCTATTGCAAAGGTCTATCTTCAATTTATTCATCAATTCTTTAGTATTATTACTAAACACTAATTCTGTTATTATAGCATCTTCGTCTCTTAATCCAAATTGCTCTCTTCTAACTAAATACAAATAACTTATGTTAGTATGATATATATTTATAACATTGGTTATTGGTCCATTCGCAAACATTTCAGTTTCAGTTGGGTCTACACTGTCATGAATTTCAAGTAATGATGTTAATATGTTATAATTAGGAATATAAAAACCCAAAGAAATAATTATATCTTTCATGTCGTTATTATAAAATTCTAATTCTTTATCTAATAAAAAATCCTTTATAATATCATCATTATCATAATCTCTTAGAATTTTTATAAGTTCATTCATAATCCCCCACCTCGTAATCTTTCAGTATAATTTTTACATATAATACTAACAAACATACACTTATCAAGCAATACCTAAAAGAAATTATATTTTATTTCCTTGTATCCTTCTATCTTAGTGTCAACAAATGGAATTACACTATGGATAAGCATATTCTTTGTTTTTATAACTTCTTTATCAGTGCTAAAACTTTGTAGCCACTTATACCAACTCATATAATTAGATAGAAATTTAGTAGACACTCCTTTAAATCTATACATCCAAATTTTCAGGTTACTATGCAACGAATTAACATGATTTATATGGTATATATCATTTTTATAATGACCTCTTGCTATTTTTTTATGGTCTAATTCAAGGTCTTTGGCAAATTGTATATACGATTTATGGCTATCTGTACAGATTATTGAGTTAGAGTCTATCCTTCCTTCATAAAGCCTTTCAAGAGCATTGTAAGTAACCCTTCCTTTACATAAGGGTTCTAATATTATATTTCCATTTCTATCAATTGCTGTTGCTATACAAACCTGTTCATTACTTATACCACGTTTCTTAACTTGTTTGCCTCTTTTTCGAGCAGGTCTCGGCATTTTAAAACCACTCTTTTTATGATTCCCCTTGAAAGATTCGGCAACAAATGTTTCGTCCATTTCTACTATACCGTCTACATCACCAACACCCATAAATGCTCTTATACAATCAAGAATTTTATGTCTCATATAAAATGATGTTTTAACACCTACACCTACATTTTCAGCGTTCTTTCTTATAGAAAGTCCTATAACCATTCCTTTAACATATTCAATCCACGTTTGTAGAGGTAACTTAGTACAGGATAACGCAGATTTAGTTAAATCATTAAAGGATTTACTACAAGAACGACATACATAACGTTGCTTACCATTCAATTTACCATTCTTTACTACAGAAGTAGATTCGCAATGGGGGCAACATTGCCCCTTGCTAAATCTTGATTCTCTAAACTCTTTATTAAGACTTACATTAGATGAGCCAAGAGTAAGCATCTCACCTATATAGTTAAATAATTCTCTTAACTGGTATTCACTAAGTGATGTTATATCTGACTTTATATTTGAAAGAGTTGCCATAAATCTTACCTCCGATAGTGTTATTATCTATATTATAACACTATTTAAGACTTATATGCACATATCAACATTATTGTCTAACAGAGCCTTTTATAAAATAATTTAAATGTTTAGAGTTAATTATTTATACGTAAGAAGGTGTTTTAATTTACTTTTTAATAGTTAAATGATATATTTTTATTATGGGAAATATTACTTAAATTCTTAAAATTTAATCTTATATTTTAAGGTTTAATGGAATAACAAATAAGTTGATGAATTAAACTAAGATAAAGAAAAAGTTGAAGTAAATTTATATTAAAAATATAGATAAGTTTTTATATTAATTGGAGATTAAAGCTTCACTTAAAGAAAAGGTGAATAAGATGAAGTATGCGGATTTACATATTCATTCTAATTATTCTGATGGAATTAAAAGCCCAGAAGAAATAATAAATATAGCAATGAAAAAAAATATTAAATATATATCCATAACGGATCATGATTCTATTGCATCACAATATGTAATTAATAATAAGTATGAAGGAATAAATATAATTCCTGGAATAGAACTTAGTACAGAGTATCAAGAGATGGAATTGCATATTTTAGGCTATTTTATTGATATAAATAATAGTTCATTAAAAGAAATGGTTGATAAATTAAATTTTCAAAGAATAAAAAGAGTAGAGGAAATATTAATTAATTTAAAAAATCATGATATAAATTTAGATATAGAAGATTTAGCTATAGATATTGATTGTACTGTGGGGAGAAGTCATGTAGCAAATGCTATGGTTAAAAAGGGATATTTCGAAGATTACAAAAGTGCTTTTAGAAGTTTTTTAATTAAAGGAAAGCCAGGATATGTTAAAGGGTTTAGATTAAACTATAAAGAGTGTATAGAAACTATAAATTCTGCAGGTGGTGTTGCTATATTAGCACATCCTGGACAAATATATAGAAAGATAGAAGTTGAAAATATTGTTAAAGAATTAAAATGTTTTGGGCTTAAAGGAATTGAAGTTTATCATCCAAGCCATTCGCAAAGTGATATTAATAAGTTCTTCAATATTTCTAGAAAACATAAATTATATGTTACTGGAGGAAGTGATTATCATGGTAGAGTTAAAGAATGTAAAGCAGCAAGAATTGGTAGTTACGGTTTAAATGAAGAATTATTAAATAAATTTATTAATTTTAATAGAAAGTAATGGGGGCAAAAGGCATGAATTTTTCAAATAAAGCAGAAAGAATAGAACCATCGGTAACTTTAGCTATAACAGCAAAAGCTAAAGAAATGAAAGCAAATGGAATAAATGTAATTAGCTTTAGTGCAGGTGAGCCAGATTTTAATACACCTAAGAATATAATTAATGCAGCTATAAAGGCTATGGAAGATGGAAATACTAAATATACAAATGTTAATGGAATAATTTCATTAAGAGAAGCAATATGTAAAAAGCTTAAGGAAGATAATAATTTAGATTATAATCCTTCACAAATAGTAGCTTCTACTGGAGCAAAGCAAAGTCTTGCTAATACATTTTTAGCTATATTAAATCCAGGTGATGAGGTTATTGTTCCAAATCCTTATTGGGTAAGTTATCCTGAACTTATAGCTTTAGCAGACGGAAAAGCTGTTTTTGTAAAAAGTGATGAAAGTAGTGAGTATAAATTTACAAAGGAAAATTTAGAAGAAGTAGTTACTGAAAAAACAAAAGCTATTGTATTAAATACTCCTAATAATCCAACAGGAACAATTTATTCAGAAGATGAATTAAATATAATTGCGGAATTTGCAAAAAAGCATGATTTAATTATTATTTCAGATGAAATGTATGAAAAGCTTGTATATGATGGAGAAAAGCATGTAAGTATTGCTAGTTTATCAAAAGATGCATATGAAAGAACTGTAGTTATAAATGGATTATCTAAATCTTATGCAATGACTGGATGGAGAATGGGATATTCAGCATCTAGTGAAAAAATAGCAAAGCTTATGACTAATATACAAAGTCATATGACATCTAATGTATGTTCAATAACTCAATATGCAGCGGTAGAAGCGTTAAATGGACCACAAGACGAAATACAACACATGATTAAAGAGTTTGAAAAAAGAAGAAATTATATGGTTTCTGAACTTGAGAAAATGAAAAATATAAGTATAATAAACCAAAAGGTGCATTTTATATTATGATAAATATTGAAAAATATTTAGGAAAGAAACTTAATAGGGATATAATTAATAACTCTATGGATTTTGCTGCTAAATTATTGGAAGAAGAGCAAGTTGCAGTTATTCCAGGAAGAGCATTTGGCCTTGATAATTATTTAAGAGTGTCATATGCAACTTCATTAGATGCAATTAAAGAAGGGTTAGTTAGAATTAATAAGTTTATTGAAAAGTTAGACTAATAAATATTTAAGAGGCTGTTGCTATTTAATGCGCAGCCTTTAATATGTACTATATTAAAAGAAAAAGTTAAAAATGGAGGATTAGACGTGGAGAAATTAGCAATATTTGATATAGATTATACTATAACAAGAAAAGAAACATTAATGGAGTTTTTTAAATATATCGTATTAAAGGATATAAAAAATATAAGATTTTTACCAAGGGCTTTATATTCAGGATTGATGTATAGCATAAAAGTATATGATGAAAAAAGAGTTAAAGAGTGTTTTTTAAAGTTTATTGAAAATATAGAAGAAAAAGATTTAGCTATTTTAACAAAGCAATTTTATGATGAAAGATTAAGTACAATTCTTTATAAAGATGCTGTTGATATGATAAAAAAACTTAAAAGAGAAGGATATATGGTAATTTTAATATCTGCATCACCGGAATTTTATATTAAAGAGTTTTATGCAATTAAAGAAGTTGATTTGATAATAGGAACTAAATTCAAATTTGAAAATGGTAAATTTATAAGAGAAATGCATGGTAATAACTGCAAAGGAGAAGAAAAAGTTAGAAGATTAAATGAAGTTTTAAAAGAGAAGAATATAAATGCAGATTTTAAAAATTCATATATGTTCTCAGATTCGCTTTCAGATAAGCCATTATTAGATTTAGTAGGTAAACCATACTTAATTAATTATAAAAAGAAACATGAAATAGAAATATTAAATTGGAAATAAAATTTAAAGATTAAATGGAGTTAATATTATGGAAGCTATAAATAAATTTTATTTAAATAATGGAGATATATTTCCTATTGAAAAATTTACTGACGAAGATTATAAAGAAAAAATAATATATGAAGTATTGAGAGTGGTTAATGGAAAACCAGCATTCTTAAAAGATCATTTAGAAAGAATGAAGAAATCATTTAAGCTTATACATAAAGAATTTCCGTTCAATGATGAAAAAATAAAAGAATTAATAGATAAAGTTATTAAAGCTAATGATGATGTTATTGGAAATATAAAAATTACTTATAATACTACAAGTGGTAATTTTAAAATATATTATATAATGCATTCCTATCCAAGTGCAGAATATTATAAAAAAGGAATAAAGACTATACTTTACTATGGAGAAAGAGAAAATCCAAACTTAAAGATAGTTAGCACTGATTTTAGGGCTAAAATTGCAGAGAAAATGAAAGAGGCTAATGCGCATGAAGCACTTTTAGTAGATAGAAATGGATTTATAACAGAGGGAAGTAAATCAAATTTCTTTGGAATAAAGGATGGAAAACTTATAACAGCAAAAGCAGAGCATGTTCTTAAGGGAATTACAAGAGATAAAATATTTAAAATAGCAAATGAATTGGGAATAAAAATAGAAGAAAAAGAGGTAAAAGCATCAGAAGTAGGGGAGTTAGATGCAGTATTTATTTCAGGAACTTCTGTTGCTATATTACCAATTGAAAAAATTGATAATATTAAATTTGATGTTAATAATGAAGTCTTAAGAAAAATTATGAATATATATGAAGAACTTTTAGAAGGTAAAAGGGAAATATAAAATTTAGGGTGGTTGAAAGTTTAAAAGTAATTTTTAATACTGTAAAAACCTAATTATAATATAAATAAAAGAACTGTATCAAAAATATTTATCAACATGAAAATATTTTTTGATACAGTTTTATTTTAGAATTTACTTATAATTAAATAACAAATTACATTATAAAAGTTATGTGCTATTTATAGTTATAGTTTAAATTAAGATGTTATAGCATTAGTTATTGGTGGCACAACTTGTTTCTTTCTTGAAAGAACTCCAGGAAGGAATGCACCATTGTTTTCTAATGTAACTTTAAATGCTTTTTCAACTATTTCAGGTTTAGCACCTGTTACTAATATTTCAGAACCTTCATTTAATATGTCAGTTAATAATAACATAACCATATCTAAGCTAGCTTCTTTAGCTTTTTGGTCCATATATTGTAACATTTCTTCTTTTAAAGGCATAAATCCTTCAATATCCATTGTGTTAACTTGAGCGATACCTACTTTTATATCTTCAATTGTGAATGGTTTGAAGTCAGAGTTGAAGATTTGTTCAACTGTCTTGCCTTTTAAAGATGTACCAGCTTTAAACATTTCTTTTGCAAATTCTTCTATGTTTATACCAGCAATTTCAGCAAGCTTTTTGCAGTTATATATGTCTTGTTGAGTACAAGTTGGGCTTCTGAATAATAAAGTATCAGAAATTATTGCACCACATAAAAGACCTGCAGCTTTTCTTGATGGTCTAATTCCAGATTCAAAGAAGCACTTAGCAACTATTGTTGAAGTACTTCCAACTGGCTCGTTTCTGAAGAAAATCGGATTGTTTGTTTGAATATCAGCAACTCTGTGGTGGTCGATGATTTCTAAAACTTCAGCATCTTCTAGTCCATCAACAGATTGACCTCTTTCATTATGGTCAACTTGAATAACTTTTTTCTTATGATCAGATATTAAATGATATCTAGATACTGTTCCTACAACTTTACCATTTAGGTCTATTACAGGATAGCTTCTAAATCTAGTTTCAGTCATAATTCCTTTAATATCATCAACTAAATCATCAGTTGAGAAAGTAACTAGATTTTCTTTTATCATTACATATCCAACAGGGATACTTTGAACAATAAGTCTTGAAGCTGTAAATGAATCATGTTGAGTTACAATAATAGTTACTCCATGTTCTTTAGCTAAGTTTACTATTCTTTCGGATGGAGCATATCCACCAGTTACTATCATTAATGAAACGTTAAGTTTGATTAATGCTTCTTGAGCTTCTTCTCTATCCCCAATTATAGCAATGTCTCCTTCTTCTATATGACCAGACATTGTATCAGGTTGCATAGCAGTAACAACTATTTTACCAGGGAAGTGAGTTACTTCTTCATTTATATAAGAAGCTTTAGCTGATAAAGTATCAATGATATTATCTAAAGTTGTATTACTTTTTGCTAAAATTCTGTTGTCCCAAATATCCATATAGCAAGAAGTAAGGTTAGATACTGCAAGAACACCAAGTAAGTGTTGATTTTCATCAGCAACAGGTAAAGTTTTGATATTCTTATCTCTCATTATATTCCAAGCTGTCTTTAAAGATATTTCTGGAGTTATAGGATTTATAACATCAAATTCTAAATCTTCAACTTTAAGTTTAACTGTGCTTAAGAATTTTGGTGCTTCAGCGCCAAAATAATCTAATATATATTGAGTTTCTTGATTTACATTACCAAGTCTAACAGGGATAGCGTTCATATCACCTATTTTATTTTTTAACTCAGCATATGCGTAAGCCGCACAAATTGAATCAGAGTCTGGGTTTTTATGCCCAGTTACATAAATTATATCTTTCATGCAATTAAGCCTCCTAAAGTAAGTTATTTAATGAAACTAATGCAAATTTCACATAGTATTATTCTATATTTGTAAAGCTAATTTGTAAATAAAAATTATTATTGATGGTTACAGAATTTTTCATTAATCAATCATAGTATTACATAAACATTAATATATATATACAAGAGTTCTTAAGAAGGAGGAAAAAGGGTGATACAGGAAAAAGGATTTAATAGGGGATTAAGCACTAGGGAAGCTGAAAAAAGAATAGCTGACCATGGCTTAAATGAGCTTAAACATAATAAAAAGAAATCACCAATTTTAATTTTTTTATCTCAATTTAATGACTTTTTAGTTTGGGTACTTATTGGAGCAACTATTGTATCAGGTATTATTGGAGATAAAGCAGATGCTGTAACAATACTTATTATTGTAGTTGTAAACGCAATACTAGGATTCGTACAAGAGTTTAGAACAGAAAAATCATTAGAAGCTCTTCAGGAGCTAGCAGCGCCAACTTGTAAGGTAATAAGAGATGGAAATGTAAAAGTTGTAAATTCTAAGTATTTAACAATTGGTGATTTAGTAGTACTGGAATCAGGAGATAGGATTCCAGCAGATGGAACATTTATTGATACGGCTAATATAGTAGTAGATGAATCACTGTTAACAGGAGAATCAGTAGGAATATCGAAAGATACAAGCAAGGGAAAAAATAGTGGGTTTATGGGAACTATAGTTTTAAAGGGAAGAGGTTTGTTATTAGTTGATGCTATAGGTATGGATACTGAAATGGGTAAAATAGCAAATCTTTTAGATAACATAGAGGAAGAAAAGTCACCACTTAGAGAAAGATTAGATTCTTTAGGAAAAATATTGGTAGTTGTTTGTATAGTTGTTTGTGTAATAGTAACAGTATTGGGAATAATAAGAGGAAATGATATTACAGAGATGTTTTTACTTGGAGTATCATTAGCTGTTGCAGCTATACCAGAAGGATTAGCAGCTATAGTAACTGTTGCATTAGCACTAGGTGTAGGTAGAATGCTTAAGAGAAATGCTCTTATTAGAAAGTTGCCTGCAGTTGAAACATTAGGGTGTACATCGGTGATTTGCTCTGATAAAACAGGAACATTAACTCAAAATAAGATGACAGTAAAAGAAGTTTTACTAAATGGTAAAATATATGAATTAGATAAAGAATCACTTAATAATTGTGAAAAACTTAAAGAGGCATTTATATATTGTAATGATACAAATTACAATTATGAAGTTAAAAATATAGAAAAAGCTCTTATGGGTGATCCAACAGAAACAGCTTTAGTAAAAGCTTTTTTTAAGGATGTTAATAGTATTCAAAATTTTGTAGATAAAGCCAATAGAGTGTATGAAATACCATTTGATTCTACTAGAAAAATGATGACTGTAATAATGAATGAAAGTGGTAAGGAAACCCTTTATATGAAGGGTGCACCAGAAAGAGTTTTAGAAAAATGTAGTGCTGTTTTAGAAAACGGAAAGATAAAAATACTTACACCTCAAAAGAAAAAGCAATTATATAATTATATAGAAAGTATGTCCAATAGGGCATTAAGATGTATTGCAGCAGCATATAAGGAAGAAAAGCTTGTAAAAAATGAAAGTGTTGAAAATAACTTAATATTTTTAGGGGTAGCAGGTAGTATTGACCCAGCAAGACCAGAAGTTAAAGATGCGGTAATGAAATGTAAATTAGCTGGTATTAAACCAGTAATGATTACAGGAGACCATAAGAATACAGCTCTTGCAATAGCTAAAGGATTAAATATATGTACAACAGATGATCAAGCTATAACTGGAGAAGAGTTAGAAAAAATGTCTGATGAAGAATTAAGTAAAAGAGTTGATAAGATAAGGGTATTTGCTAGAGTATCTCCTAATCATAAGTTAAGAATAGTTAAGGCATTTAAGAAAAAAAATAATATAGTTGCTATGACAGGTGATGGAGTTAATGATGCACCAGCTATTAAAGAAGCAGATATTGGCGTTGCAATGGGTATATCAGGAACAGATGTTACTAAAGAAGCAGCAGCTATGGTTTTAATGGATGATAATTTTGCAACTATTGTATCTGCTGTTGAAGAAGGAAGAGTTATATATGATAATATAAGAAAATTTATTAGATATTTATTATCTTGTAACTTAGGTGAAGTATTAACTATGTTTTTAGCATCATTATTTTATATGCCAAATCCACTTACTCCAATTCAGATTTTATTTGTTAATTTAGCAACAGATGGACTACCAGCTATAGCTTTAGGTGTTGATCCACCAGATAAAGATATAATGAGGCAACAACCAAGGCAAAAAAATGAAGGAATTTTTGCAAGAGGACTTTGGGAAAAAATAATAGTAAGAGGATGTTTAATAGGTGTATGTACATTACTTTCATTTATGGTAGGTAGATATTACGGAATGAATTTAGCAACTTGTAGAACTATAGCATTATGTACATTAGTTATGTCACAATTACTTCATGTATTTGAATGTAGGTCTGAAAGACATTCAATATTTGAGATAAATATATTTACTAATATATATTTATTAGGTGCTGTATTAGTATCAATCACAATGATTTGTTGTATATTATATGTACCTTTTTTAAGGGGAATATTTAATACTGTTGCATTAAATCTAGGACAATGGCTATTAGTAATATTCTTCTCAGGAATAATATTCTTAATAAATAGTGTGTATTTACTTATAAAATCAAAGAAATAAGAAAAAAATTTAACTTTTAAAACATCAATTAGATAAAGCATACACTATTAAAATCAAGAAGATGACTAAAAGGATAAGCAACATGAAATAACATGTAAAGGCAGTTATATCATAATATAAATGTATCATTGCATTTATATTAAAGCCTTGATATAGCTGTCTTTTATTTTTTATAAATTAATAGGAGTAAATGAATGTAGAAAGGTGATATGTATACAAATAAAAAACAGTTGTGTTTTATAGGGAAACATGATAAAATTTATCTATGGTAATTATTGCAAAAAAGTATATTAGTAAATAGAAGATGAATAATATAAGTAATAAATAGGGGGTGTAAAATGAAGTTTATAAGTACTAGAGGAAAATGGGACGTTATTTCATCTTCTACAGCAATTATAAAGGGGATTGCTGATGATGGAGGATTATATGTTCCAATAAGTTTTCCAAGTTTATATGAAGTTTTAAAAGAAAAAAAGGGGCTTTCTTATGAAAAACTTGCATATGAAATAATAAGTAATTTTTTTGATGATATAGGTAAAGATAAATTAAAAGAAGCAATTAATAATGCATATAGCAATAAATTCTATGTTAAGGAAGAAAAAGGTTTTTTAGAATTATATCATGGACCTACATCAGCTTTTAAAGATGCAGCACTTTTATTTTTACCACAAATTATGAAGGCTGCAAAAGAAGATAAAAATATAAAAGAAGAGATAGTTATACTAACTGCAACTTCAGGAGATACAGGAAAAGCTGCATTACAGGGGTTTAGTAATGTGAATGGATTTAAAGTTATAGTATATTATCCGAAAAATGGGGTTAGTGCAATTCAGCAAAAGCAAATGACAACACAAGATGGGAATAATGTAAAAGTAATAGGGATTGAAGGAAATTTTGACAATGCTCAAAGTGGTGTTAAAGAAATATTTGGGGATGTTGAGTTAAAGGAATTTTTAAAATCTAATGGATTTTTATTATCATCTGCAAACTCAATTAATATTGGAAGATTAATACCACAAATAGTTTATTATTTTTATGGATACTTTGAGTTGGTAAATAAGCAAAAAATAAAAGAGGGCGATAAGATAAATATAGTAGTTCCAACGGGGAATTTTGGAAATATATTAGCAGCGTACTATAGCAAAAAAATGGGGCTACCTATAGAAAAGCTAATATGTTCATCAAATGAAAACAATGTATTAACTGATTTTATGCAAACGGGAATTTATGATAAGCGTAGAGAGTTGATATTAACAGAATCACCATCAATGGATATTTTAGTTTCTTCTAATTTAGAAAGATTAATATTTGAAATTACTAATAGAAATAGTGAAGAAACAGCAAAGCTTATGGAGAAGTTAAATAAAAATGGGGCTTATAAAATTTCAGAATTAAGCAAAAAGTTGTTAAATGACTTTTATGGAAACTATGCAAATACAGAAGAGGTTTATAATGCTATAAATAAGGTATATAATGAGAAAAAATATTTAATAGATACACACACTGCAGTAGGATATGTTGTTCTTGAAAAATATAGAAAAGAAACCTCAGATTATACAGAAGCATTAGTTGTATCTACAGCAAGTCCGTATAAGTTTCCAAGAAGTATCTGTAGAGCATTAGAATTAGATATTGAAGGAAAAAATGATTTTGAATTATTAAATTTATTAGAAGAGTATACTAAGATTAAAATTCCTAAAAATCTTAAAGAGTTAGATAAAAAGAAAGTTCTGCATAAAGATGTATATGAAAAGAAAGAAATGAAACAAGCACTATTAAAATTTTTAAAGGTGAATTATAATGATTAGAGTAAGAGTACCAGCAACATCAGCTAACTTGGGGCCAGGTTTTGATTCTTTGGGAATTGCTTTAAGTATTTATAATGAGTATGGATTTTCTTTGCAAGATGAAGGTATATCTTTTGAAGGATTTGAACAAGAATTTAAAAATGAAGATAATATAATTTTCATGGCAATGAAAAAGGTATTTAATAAATATAATTTTAAATTTAAAGGGCTTAAAATTAAAATTATAAAACAAGATATTCCGATTTCAAGAGGCTTAGGATCAAGCTCAAGTTGCATAGTAGCAGGGCTTATAGGGGCATTTGCCTTGATGAATAAAGAACTTGAAAAAGAAGAAGTTTTTAAATTAGCGATTGATATAGAAGGGCATCCGGATAATGTATGTCCAGCTATATTTGGTGGCTTAGTTTCAACAGTTATGGCAAATGGAGAAACTTTATATAATAAAATAGAAATTAAAAATGGTGTTAAATTTATAGCATTAATTCCAAACTTTAAACTTTCTACTGAAAAAGCAAGAGCAATTTTGCCAAGAGAAGTTTCGTTTAAGGATTCAGTTTATAATATAGGAAGAGCAGCACTTCTAATCTCATGCTTTATGAATGGTAATTATAAGTTATTAAGAGAAGCAACTAAGGATAGACTACATCAACAATATAGAAGCAAGCTTATTGAAGGTTTTGATGAAGTTTATGAAAAAGTATTAAATATAGGGGCATATGGATGCTTTTTAAGTGGTGCTGGACCGACTATTATGGCAATTATAGATGAAAATGATTTGGATTTTGTAGATGATATTAAAAAGTTTATTAAAGAAGAAAAATTAAATTGGAATATTAAAGAATTAGCAATAGATAAAGTTGGGGCAAAAATTTTGAAAGGTGATTAAAATGAATGGTGATTATTTAGTTATTGATAAAAAAGTTTTGCCTGAGGTTTTTGAAAAGGTAATGAAAACTAAAAAAATATTGCAAGAAGGAAAGGTTAAAGAAATTACAGAAGCTACTAAGCTTGTAGGAATAAGTAGAAGTGTTTACTATAAATATAAAGATTATGTATTTGAATTTTCACAAATGTCTAATGGTAGAAAAGCTACTTTTAATATGATAATTAGACATGAGAAGGGAGTGCTTTCAAATATATTAAATTTTATTTCAGAGCAAGGTGGAAATATTTTAACCATAGATCAAGGTATTCCAATAAATAATTTAGCAAATTTAAGTTTAACAATAGATATTTCTACAATAAAGCTTGAATTAAGTAAAGTACTTGAAGACTTAAGTAAATTAGAGTTTGTTGATAAAGTAGAATTTATAGCAATGGAATAAAAGTAACATTTAGTTTTAGAAGCTAAAAATTAATGAAAAGCAACAATAACCGATGTTTCAATTAAGAAGCATTGGTTATTTTTCTATAAAAAAATTTTAAGCAAATATCATATGTGAATTAAATTAAGATGAAAGAACTTTAAAACAATAGAAGATGACTATAAGGTATCAACAATTAATATTAGGAATATATTATAATGAAAACTAATTTAGGGCTATATGATATGAAGAAAAATAATAAAAATAGTACTGCCAAAAGAAGTAAGAATAAAGAAACTATAAATAATACAGAAAATAATACTACTACTGAGGAACAAAGCACTTTGACTGAGGAGGAAAAGGAAGCATTACTAAAACAACAGTCAATATTAAATTTATCTTTAATAGGAATATTTATAACTATTTATGGGATTTTATTAAGTGCTGAATATATTAATTGGCAAAGAATGCAGGTTTCAGATCAAATAAATGGTACAAATTACTCGGAAAATTTAGCAGATTTAAGTGAAAGCCCTAAAATAACTAATGAGTTATATTTATTATCAACATCAATTTTTACTTTTATTATATGGGATAGTTATATGACATCAGCTGCACAAACTGGTGAAGCAAGAAATGAGAAAACAATAAAAAGCAATTATAGAAGTTTAATTGCAATATTACTTATACTTTTAGCAACTACAATTAATCATGATACACTAAATGATTTAGTATTTTAAAGTTCTTTAATTTAAATAGAATAAAGCGTATTAAAAGATTTTTTATTTATTATTAGATTTCATACAAAATATATAGGAATACTAGATTTTTCTTTTATAAATTATTTACTTATGTTAAAGTAAATGATAGAATTTTAAAATAATGTGATGCAAATACTAAAGGAAAGGAGTGATTGTCAATGGAAATTTATTTTGATAATAGTGCAACTACTGTGCCTTACGATGAAGTAATAGAAGAAGTTAGTAAAGGTATGAAGGAGTATTTTGGCAATCCATCATCTTTACATAAGATAGGAATGAAATGTGAAAAGAGATTAAATGAAGCAAGAGAATATTTTGCATCAACTATTAAGTGTAATAAAGATGAAATATACTTTACTTCTGGAGGAAGTGAAGGAAATAACTTAATTTTAAAAGGGCTATTAAAGCCAGGACATCATTTAATTACAACAACTTTTGAACATCATTCTATAATTAATACTTGTAAAGAATTAGAAGATAGAGGCATTAAGGTTACATATTTAGATGTTGATAGTGAAGGTAAAATTTCATTAGAAGATTTGGAAGAAGCAATATGTAAAGATACTGTTTTAGTTTCAATAATGTATGTAAATAATGAAATGGGAGCTATACAAGATATTGAAGCTATAGGAAATCTAATAAAAGAAAAAAGTAATAGAGCTAAATTACATATAGATGCAGTTCAAGGATATGGAAAACTTCCTATTGATGTTAATAAATCAAAAATAGACTTTTTAACAGTAGCAGGGCATAAAATACATGGACCTAAAGGTGTAGGTTTTGTATACATAAAAAAGGGGATTGTATTAAATTCTCTTATTTCTGGTGGTGAACAGGAAAAAGGATTTAGAGCAGGTACTGAAAATTTACCTGGAGTAATTGGATTTGAAAAAGCTGCTAAAATTACTTTTGAAAATATGGATTTAAATTATAATAAAGTATTAGAAGTTAAAGCTTATTTTATAGAAAGATTAAAAGAAATAGACAATATTAGAATTAATAGTCCTTTAGATGGTTTTTCACCTTATATTTTAAATGTATCATTTTTAGGTGTTAGAGCAGAAGTATTATTACACTTATTAGAAGATCAAGGAATTTATGTTGCAACTGGTTCTGCGTGTACATCAAAATCTAGTGCAGCTCATGGAAGTTATGTAATAAAAGCTTTAGGATTAAATAATAGAGAAATTGAATCAGCGATACGATTTTCTTTCTCATATGAAAATACAAAAGATGATGTAGATTATACAATTGACGTACTAAAGAAGTCGTTAGTGTTTTTAAGGAGAGTAAAAAGATGAGTAATGAATTAATATTAGTTAAGTATGCGCCAGAAATATTTTTAAAGGGGCAAAATAGAGGGAAATTTGAAAAGAAATTAAGAGATAATATAAAGAAAAAGCTTGAAGGATTAAACTATGAGTTTATTACTGATCAAGGTAGATATTTTATTAAGGCAGAAAATATAAAAGAAGCTACAGAAAGAGTAAGAAAGGTTTTTGGAGTTGCTGAAGTTTGGATAGTAACAGAAGTTGAAAGAGATTTAACTGCAATTAAGGAAGAGTGTTTAAAGAGAATTAAAGAAGCTAATCCTAAGACTTTTAAAATAGAAACAAATAGAGCAAATAAAAAGTTTGCTTTAAATTCAATAGAAACATCTAGGGATGTTGGAGGATATATTCTACATCATTTTGAAGGCGATTTAGATGTTGATGTTAAAAATCCAGAATGTTTAGTTAAAGTAGAGATAAGAGAAAAGGCATATATATGTACAAGTAACGATAAAATAAAAGGGGTAAGAGGATTACCTTATGGAATGAATGGTAGTACAATGCTTATGTTATCAGGTGGTATAGATTCACCAGTTGCAGGTTATTTAATGGCAAGAAGAGGTGTTGAACTTAACTGTGTTTATTATCACAGTCATCCATATACTTCTGAAAGAGCTAAGGATAAGGTTAAAGAATTAGCAAAAATACTTGCAAAATATACAGAAAGAGTTAACTTATATATTGTTCCGTTTACAGAAATTCAATTAGATATAATGGAAAAGTGCAGACCAGATGAATTAACTATATTAATGAGAAGATTTATGATGAGATGTGCTTGTGCTTTAGCAGAAAAGTATGGAGTACAATCAATTTCAAGTGGTGAAAGTATAGGTCAAGTTGCAAGTCAAACAATGGAAGGTTTAATAGTAAGTACAGATTGTGCAGATAGACCAGTATTTAGACCATTAATAATTATGGATAAAGAAGAAATTATGGATATAGCTAAGGAAATTGGAACATTTGAAACTTCAATATTACCATATGAAGATTGTTGTACAATATTCGTACCAAAGCACCCTAAAACAAAACCACAATTAGAAGCAATGAGAAAAGCTGAATCAGTTTTAGATATAGATGCAATGGTTGAAAAGGCTATTAATGATACAGAATTAGTAGTTTACTAAGGGTTTAAAATGTAATAATAAAATTATCCACAATGCGATTTTAGATATGTATAAATACCTAAAATTATACATTGTGGATTTTATTTTAATTTAAAAAGAGAGAATATTAAAATTTTATTTAAATAAGTTAATGATATTGATAAATAGCACTTTATTTACATTGATGGTAATAGTATAATCAAAAGAGTTAAATACTATAAATACACGGAATTTTTAATTATAAGAAAATTTAGATTTAACAGAAGGTTAGAAGTTGTTATATAGTTTCATATAATTTATTTATAGAAATTATAGTATTACAACTGATAGCTATTAGATTAAAATTTTGTAAATATGTAATAAGGAAGATAAATTAATAATGTTTGAAATAATAGTATCAATAATAGTAGTATGTTGTATTATATATCTATTTAAAGGAGAATTTTTTAGACGAAAAGCAGTTGTTACAGTTGTTGAAAATTTACCATTAGATATATTTAAGAAGAAGGATAAAAATAAGAATAAAGAAGTTAAAGAATATAAGGATGAAAATAGTAAAGAATCAAAAAATAATAAAGAAATAGAAACTGTAAAAGTAGAAGATTCTTATAATGAAGAAGAAAAAGTATATGAAAATACTGTTCAAATAGAAGATGAAGATATTTCAGAAGAAGTAGAGATTAGTGAGTATGATAATAAGATTGAAGATTTAATAAGTATAGATATAATAGATGAAAATCAAAATAATATTAATGAGAAAAGTACATATATAGGTGAAATTAAAATAGATATTGATGAAAAAAAAGAAGAAAATATTGAAAGTTATATAAATGCCGAAGAAATAGATGAAGATACAGATATATTAACGGAAGAAACTCTAATAACAGTATACTGGACTCCAAAAGGAAAGAGTTATCATATGAGTAGTACATGTAGAACACTTTCAAGAAGTAAAGTAATAAATAGTGGTACTCTACAGGAGTGTGATCGTCAATATGCCTGTGAGCATTGTAAATAGACTATTGCAAACTATAGTGAAGTTAAAAAATTAATTACAAATATTTTCACTACAATATTATAATAAATTTTTCTATATGGCTATTTTAGCAATAATTAAGGATATTAGTATAAAAGTTAATGTCCTTGCTATATTTTATATAGTGTTTGTAGCAAGAACATTAACTTTAAGAATGTTATATAATAATTTTTTTATTAACTTTAGACAAGAATAAAGTTAAGAGTGTTTGTAGAGATATTTCATATTGCTGAAAATATTTGAGATAGTTTTAAGTGTATTAGGAATAAATTCTTTTTCTTTATAGTTAGGGTTATTTATAACTTCTATATTAACTATTTTCTTTGTTCTGCCAGCTAACCTATTATTAATATTGCGTAAGTATATTTTTGGATAGTGAAGGTTAGGAGCAAGTTTAAGTAGCTTTTTAAAGTTAATCTTTGCATTGTTTAAGTCATTAGTATAGTAGTAGCAAAGTGCATATCTATATAAGAAATTTTCGTTATTAGTAAAAAGGCAACCAGATATAGAATTAGCTTCTTTTTCTAAATAATAAAGAGCTTCTTTATATTGTTTTACATCAACTAATAAAATAGCTAAATTAATAGAACATAAAAAATTATTAGAATCTAGTGCTAGTCCTTTTTTATAATAGTTTATAGCATCATAAGTTAAATTCATATAAGAAAAGTAATCACCATATAATCTAAATAATTCACAGTCTTCTGTATAAATATTATGAGCTAAATCTAAATACTTTAATGCATCTTTAGATTTGGAATCAATTAAATTTGATGCTAAAGTACGATTTTCAAGATATATTTCTAAGAGATCATTAGGTACATTAGCTAAATATTTATAGCTAGGTGCATTAATCTTTTTTGATTCTGTAAATATAAAATTAATGTTTATTTTAGGATAGAGTGTGATAAGTTCATTATAGCGTTCGTTCCAATTAAATTGCTTTTGAAGTAACTTTAAAACTTCGGTAGGAATATATTTATGTTTTTCTAAAAATAATAGTAATTCATTTTCCAAAATATAAAATAATTTAGAGTCATTCATATGGTTGTTAATAAAGTTTTCCCAAATATTTAATGAAGTTCTAAGATTAAAATTACTGTATATTTCCTCTAGATTATTAATAAATAGTGCAATTTGACTATCGATATATTTTTCATATGAAGGTCTTACAATTGGCGCGACTTTAGTGTTTGAATTATTTTCTTTTATATTTTTTATATAGTTATTTAATGATGTATCTTTAGGGTTTAGTTTTAATAAAATTTTAAATAACCTTTCAGATTTATCGTAATCAAAAGAATAATAATAGCTATAGGCTAAGTCGTATAATGACGATATATCTAAGTCGTTTCTAATATTAGCTAAGTATTTCTCTAAGTAAATAACGGCATTAGAATATTGTTTACAGCTATAAAGAATATGACCATACTTTGAAAGACAGTATAAATCATTTTTATTGATATCAAGTGCTTCTTTAAAATAACGTAATGCACTTATAAAATCCTTTTTTTCATAATAATAACTTCCTAATAATTTTAATAAATCAAAATCAAATTTATAAAGAGAATAGGCTGCAATTAGATTTTTATAACTTTCTTTTATGTTTGAATCTTTAAAATAGATATATGCTTTTTCTCTTAATGATAAATACTCTTCTACAATTTCTGGATTAATATTTGAAAGATATTTATAAGATATAGGTAATGGATTTGAAATTGTATTTAAAAGTAAGTCTATAGAATTTTTATTATATAGAGAATAAAGATAATTTTTCCTTTCAGTCCAATTAAATTTTTTGTTGAGAAAAACATATATTTTATTTGGTATATATCTGTGAGTTATTAAAAAGTTAATAAACTTATTTTCTAAAATAGCAAATGTATTTTCATCATCAAAACTGATGTTATTTAATATTAACATCCAATTCTTTTCATTAAATCTAAGAGAACTATCAGAATAAATATAATTAAGTCTAGAAAAAATATCAGAGATATTATCTATGTGAGTATTATCATTACAATAGTTAGTTATGTAATTTAATATATTAGAATTGTTAGTTTTAGTTATACCACCAGCGATATCTTGAATAGATGAATTAGCTAATGTTACAGCTTTATCATATGCAACTTTAAGCATTTGTTTTTTTGAAGGTTTATTTTTCAACAGATTATCATATGTTTCATTTATTCTTTTTACATCTTTTGTAGGAGCTATTCCAAGTATTGACCAACAATTCATATTTAACACCTCTCTTTTTGTAATTTATATGATATATTATAACATTTTTGTATAAATAAGGAATAAAAAAGATTAGACATTTTGTACATATAATGAATATAAAAGTGTGGTATTTTACAAAAAGCATACTTAAAGTGTGTTTAAAGATGAGGTAAAATGAAAAAAAATAGAATAAAATGTTAAAATAATTAATAAAAAATATACTTAAAAAAGATAATTTTAAGAAAAATAGAAATATAAAAATAGAAATATATTGATAGATAAATATTTATAATAAAAAAAGTCGCTATTTTGCGACTCTTTTTATTATCTTGATCTCATTTTTGTAGCTTGTTGTCTAGCCTTCTTTATTTGGCTGTGATCGAATGGATGAAGGTCTTTTCTAGTGCTTAAGTTTGCGATGTTAGAAGCCATAATAACTTCTGAATTAGCTTTACCTTTTTCACCTTTAATACCCATGATAATTACTTTGTGACCTTGATTAATATCTATAAATTCAGGCTTTTTAAACCATCTATTTCTCTTATATTCACATTTAGCTATTTGCTTACCTGCATCAGATTTAACAACTAACCAAACATGTAATCTATTAAAAATACCTAGAAAACTTTTAGTTTCACTTTTTACTGATAAGACTGTACCAGAAACACTTGTCATTCTATCTCCGTATTTTTCCATGTATGCATCAGAGTAATATTTCGTCATTTTATCTTTGAAACCCATTGCAAAAACTCCTTTAATTATAAATTATACTATGTAAACAACAATCATATATTATGTATTATATCATAAAAAATGTATATATAAAACAAAAAAATATAAGTAATGTGATAAGTAAGAATAAAAAGATATTTTTTTAAAATGACCATAATATATTAAATTGTAAATAGAAATGAAGTATAATTAGATTATGGAAATGGTAAAAAAAGTAAAATAGAAAGAGAGGAGGGAAAAATCATGGGTAATAATATTATTAATGAGATTTCTAAGGAAAATCTTTTAACTATAGTTAAAAATATTAGGGATAAAGGTGGAAGATTAGTCGCTATAAATGGATATGTAAATAAAGAAAAAACTAATATTGTAGTGTATACATTAGAATATGATGATGTTCGAGGGCAGTATCGAATAATCGGAGAAGATAGAATACCAACATTAACTAATATATATAAGGGTGCACAATGGTTTGAAGAAGAAATACAAGAGATGATGCCAGTAAAATTTGATGGACTTGAATTTAGTGGAAGATTATTTTTGCCGGAAGAGTTTAAGAATGGAGAAGGACAAATACTTATTATGACGTTAGAAGAATTAAAGAAATTGAAAGATAAATAAAGGGGGTAAAAAAGTGAGTTATATTTTACCGTTAGGACCTTATCATCCTGCATTGGAAGAACCGGTTCATGTAAAACTACTTACAGAGGGAGAGATTATAAAAGATTCTGAAGTATTTATAGGATATAACCATAGAGGAATAGAGAAATTAACAGAGTCTAGAAATTATATTCAAACAATAACTTTAGTAGAGAGAGTATGTGGAATTTGTTCACACTCTCATGCCATGACATATTGTTTAGCTGTAGAAAATATTGCAGGAATGGAAGTTCCCAAAAGAGGAAGTTATATAAGAGTAATAATAAGTGAATTGGAGAGATTACATTCACATTATTTATGGTTAGGATTAGCTGCTCATATAATTGCTTTTGATTCATTATTTATGATGTGTTTTGCATCAAGGGAAAAGATAATGGATATGTTAGAAGTTATATCAGGTAATAGAGTAAATTATGCTATGAATATAGTAGGGGGAGCTAGAAGAGATATTACCAAAGAACAAAAAGATACGGTATTAAAAATGATAGAAGAATTAAGAAGAGAATATAAAAATATTTATAATGTATATGCTAAAGATTCAAGTATAGCAGCAAGAACAAAGGGAGTTGGAATCTTAACAACTGATGATGCATTAAATTATGGGGCTTGTGGACCACATGGAAGAGCATCAGGAGTAAATTTTGATGTAAGGAAAAGTATGCCATATAACTGTTATGAAGATTTTGATTTTAATGTAGCTTTAGCAAATGATGGAGATGTTTTCTCTAGGGCTGTGATTAGATTAATTGAAATAGAAGAAAGCTGCAAGATTATTGAGCAAGCACTTAAGAATATGCCAGAAGGTCCTATTAATTTAGGCAATAAAATACCTAAAGTTCCAGCAGGGGAGTATATAGCAGTTACAGAAGCACCAAGAGGAGAAGTAACTTATTATGTAGTATCCAATGGTGGACAAACCAATGGAAGAGTTAATATTCATGTACCAACCTTTAAGAATGCAATGACTGTTCCTGTTATGCTCAAAAATAATACAATTGCAGATGCTGGACTTATAGTTGCTAGTATAGATCCATGTTTTTCATGTTTGGATAGGTAATAAATCATGCATGAATTAGCTGTAACACAATCTATACTAAAGATATGTATAGATGAAGGCGAAAAGTATAATGTTAAAAGAATAAAAAAGTTAAATATAAAGGTTGGAGAATTAACTGATTTAGTTCCAAGTTGTATATCATACTATTTTAAAATAGTTGCAAAAGATACAATTGCAGAAGAAGCGGAAATTAATATAGAGAAAATAAAGGTTGCTATAACTTGTAATAAATGTGGATACAAAGGTGAACTTGGAGAAAATAATTATGTATGTCCTAAATGTAAAGGTAATAACTATAAAATAATTAAAGGAAGAGAGTTTTATTTAGATACCATGGAGGTTGATTAAGATGGAAATAAAAGTTGTGAGACAAATATTAGAGTGGAATGAAGATTGTCATAAAGAAGTACAAGAAGAACTAAGAGAAAAATCAGTATCAATGATAAATATAGTGGGATCGCCAGGTGCAGGAAAGACAACATTTATATTAAATTTGATAAATGAATTAAAAAAATATGATAAAAAAGTAGGTGTAATTGAAGGGGATATTGAGGGGACTATAGATGCTAAAAGAATAAAAGGGGAGGGAATTCCTGTAGTTCAGCTTAATACTCAAGGTGCTTGTCATATTGAAGCTATGTCTATTAAGCATATTATTGGTGAATTTGACTTAGATGATTTAGATTTGGTTATAGTGGAGAATATAGGGAATTTAGTGTGTCCGGCTGAATTTGATATTGGAGAAGTTTTAAAAATAGCGTTATTAAGTGTTCCAGAGGGCGATGATAAGGTTGTTAAATATCCTTTAATGTTTTCAAAAGCTGATGCAGTAGTAATTACAAAATATGATATGATTAAATATTTTAAATTTGATGACAATGAAGTTGAAAAGCAAACACTTCTTAGAAATCCATATTCTAAAATATTTAAAGTGGACTCATTAAAAGAAGGGGGAACTAAAAAATTTATAAATTGGCTATTAAAAAAAATATAAAAGAGAAGGTGGATATTTAATGAAAAAAGGTACAGCATTTATCTCGACCTTTATTTTGTCATATTTATTTTGGATTTTATTTTTAATGCAAGATTTTAATATATTTAAATTAGGTCATCAAGAACTTATAGTAGGTGCTATTGTAGCCATAGTAGTTAGTTGTTTTACAAGTTCATTTTTTGCACCACAAGATGGATTTTGGTTATTTAAAAATTTAAGAATAATTAATTTAATAATATTCATTCCAGTATACACATGGGAATTAATAAAAGCAAATTTCGTAGTTGCAATAAAAGCTTTAGCTCCAAAGTTAAATATTAATCCAGGAATAGTAAAAATAACAACTGATTTAAAGTCAGATTATGGTCTTGCAATGTTATCAAATTGTATAACTTTAACTCCTGGAACTATAACTATGGATATATATGAAGAAGAAGATAAAAATGCAATGTATATTCATTGGATTGATGTTGAAACTGAAGATACAGAAAGAGCATCAGAGATTATAAAGGGTAGGTTTGAATATTTTGTAAGGAGGCTTTTTAAATAATGAATATGAATCTTATATTTACAGTAGTATCCATAATTTTGGCCATCCTAGCGTTAGTTCTAATATATAGGGTATTTAAAGGGCCCACAGTAATAGATAGAGTATTAGCAGCAGATTCTATAGATATAATTTTAGGAGTAATAATGATTTTATTTGGAACAACTGAAGGAAGGGCAATGTTTTTAGACCTTGGATTAATAATTACTCTTTTAGGGTTTATAGGTACAGTTTTAATTTCTAAATATTTAGAGGGGGAATTGTGATGTCTGTGTTAGAAGTAATAGTTTGTATATTAATAATAATTGGGCTATTCTTCACTTTAGCAGGAGTTATTGGTGTAATTAGAATGCCTGATACTTTTTGTAGACTTCAATCAGCAACTAATATAGCGACTATGGGAGCTATGCCAATAGCTTTAGCTTGTAGCATTTATGGTTTTGGTAATTCTAATATATCTTTGGGGATAAAAGCATTAATTATCATGATATTTTTGCTTATAAGCAATCCAGTTGCAGCACATGCTATGTCAAGAGCAGCCTACAAAATAAAAGTCCCATTATGTGATAAAACAAAGGTTGATCATTATGGGAGGGATATAAATGAATAGTTTAAGTATTTTAAATACACTTATAGTAATTGGCTTAGTTATATCCGCTCTTTGTATATTTTTTTTAGATGATATATTGCATTGCATAATAGCTATGGTTGTTTTAGGTAGTTTTTTAGCATTAGAGTTTTTAATTCTAAAAGCTCCTGATGTTGCATTGGCAGAAGCAGCAGTTGGTGCAATATTAACACCAGTAATATTCATTGTAACAATGAATAAAGTTAAAGATAAGAAGGTAAAGGAGGAAAAGAAATGAAAAAGAAAATAACTTATTTAATACTTTTTCTGGTTTTTGCAATATTTTCCTATACGGCCTTTAAGATGGGATCAGAGCCAGAACATTTTGGTGATGCATCTCAAATAATAATAAATGAAACTATGACAGAGACTGGTGCTATAAACACAGTAACAGCAACAGTATTTGATTTTAGGGGATATGATACATTAGGAGAATCAATAGTTTTATTTACAGCGATTTGTGGTGTTGCTGCAGTATTAAGAGTTTCTAAAAAGGCAGAGGAGGAAAGATAATATGAGAAAAAGAAGAGATTCAATTCTTATGTCTTGTACAAATTTGGTATTACCAATTTTGCTTACATTAGGACTTTATATAATAATACATGGACATTTATCACCAGGAGGCGGATTCCAAGGTGGTGTGTTAATAGCAGGTGCAATTTCCACTATTTATATTGGATATGGATCTAAAGGTATAAATAAAGGAATAAAGGAGAATACATTTAAAGTCGCTGAAGATATAGGAGCATTAGGATTCATAATTTTAGCTTTTATAGGATTATTAAGTTCTGGAGTTTTCTTTGGAAATATATTGGAAAAGGGTATTCCGGGAAATTTGTTTTCATCAGGAAGTATATTCTTAATGAATTTTGCAGTAGGCTTTAAGGTTTTTGCTGGTGTTTCTTTTTTAATACTAATTATGTTGGCAAATTTAAAGAAAAAGGAGGGCGAGTAAATGACAATTAACTATATAGGAGCTTTTCTTTTAATATCAATTGGTATTGCCATAATTGTATTAAAGAAAAACTTAATAAAAATTGTAATTGGAATGGGAATAGTAGATTCAGGGATTAATTTGTTGTTAATTTCAATTGGATATAGAACAAATGGGACTGCACCAATATTTAGTGATAATAGTACATTTTTTGTTGATCCTATTCCACAAGCATTAACTCTTACCTCCATAGTAATAGGGGCCTGCGTTACAGCATTAGCACTATCTATAGTAATAAAAATAAAAGAGCATTATGGAAGTATAGAAAGTGATGATATAAGGAGGATTAGAGGATGAGTAAAGAGTTTATTAATAATCTTCCAATAATAGCAATAATGACGCCCTTTATACTAGCTTTTGTATTAGGAATTTTTAAAGATAAGTATTTAAGACTTAAAAAAATTTTAGCAGTATCAGCTATTTTTATATCTTTTATATGTGTATTACTTTTAGTTAAACCTGTACTAGTTGATGGGAATAATATAGTAACCTGGATGGGAAATTGGAGACCTATAAATGGAAAGGCTTATGGTATAGCCCTTGAAATAGATTCTCTAGGTATATTTTTAGGACTTATAATCACTGGAGCGTGTTTGTTGTCTTCAATATTTTCTTTAAAATATATGAGCAAGGATAACGGTCTAGAAAAATATTATGTATTATTTTTATTATTAACTTCAAGTATGATAGGATTTGTATTTACTGGTGATTTATTTAATATGTACGTAATGCTTGAAATAATGACATTTGCAGCAATAGCATTGACTGCATTTAGAAATTATAAATATAAGTCTGTAGAAGCTGCTTTTAAGTATATTGTAACAGGATCACTGGGATCATCATTAATTTTACTTGGAACTTGCTTAATATATAGTGAAACTAAAACATTAAATTTAGCAGAAATAGCAGTTTTAATAAAAATGGAAGGTGAAATAACTCCTATAATGATAGTGGCATTTTCACTTATGATAGTTGGATATGCTGTAAAGGCATTTATGGTACCATGTCATACTTGGCCAGCAGATGCGCATATGGCGGCTCCATCATCAGTTTCAATGATACTTTCAGGTGTAATGAGTAAAACAGGTGTATATGCAATAATAAGGCTTGTATTTATGGTATTTGGATTAGCAAGTAATGAACCTATTGGCTATCTAATATTAGCATGGGGAATTATAACTATGGTAATAGGTGTCTCAATGGCCTTATTGCAACATGATTTTAAGAGGCTTTTAGCATTCCATTCAGTTTCACAAATTGGATATATAATAACAGCCTTTGGAATAGCAATTATAGAAAGTGGTGAAATTGCAGTATTAGCAATGACTGGTGGAGTTTATCATATGATAAACCATGCAATATTTAAAGGATTATTATTTTTAATTGCAGGAGCAATACTATATACTACAGGAACTACAGACTTAGATTCGGTGTCAGGGCTAGGAAAAAGAATGCCTTTTACTATGACTATGTTTATGTTTGGTGCAGCAGCAATCAGTGGCATACCGTTATTTAGCGGCTTTGCATCAAAGTGGATGATTTATGAAGCAGGATTTAGTGGGAATTTAGGAATAGTTTCAATAATAGCAGTAGTAGTTTCAGCTCTTACTTTGGCATCTTTTATAAAGGTTGGAATTAGTGCATTTTTTGGACCATCAAGAGAAGAACATACTGAAATTAATGAAGTTCCGCTTTCAATGAGAATTCCAATGGGAATATTAGCATTAGGAACAGTAGTGTTTGGAGTTTTCCCTAAGTTTATTATAAATAATTTAATAACACCTGTTATTAAGAGTATTTTTAATATAGGAGGATATGTTAATTCAGCACTAGGAAATAGATATGATGAATTATTTAGCAATGAAGTTATTAAGGATATAAACTTTTCAACTAATGGTATATATGAGCCAACTAATTTTTTAGTTCTATTTATAATACTAACTTTAGGTGTTTTAGTATTTGTTACTTTTAAGGGCGAAAATTCAGGAAAGGAAATTGATGAATTTAAAAATAATAATTTTGATATGAGTATATTTAAAAAGTACAGAGAAATTGCTAAAGATGGTACAAACTATAGCAAAGCACCTTTTACTGAGGGATGTAAATATGATATTTACGTTGGAGGAGAAAAGGGAGAGGATGTTAAAATTCAAAGCAATGATTTGTTTTGGGCAATGAAGCATCAGTTAAAGGGATACTTTAATAGTATTAGGCAGGCGCATAATGGTAGTGTAAATGAGTATTCTTTATGGATAGTAGCTACTTTGGTAGTAGTAATAGTAGTTACGTTTATAGTTTTATAGGAGGTGGGAAATATGGAATATTTAAATAAATTAATATATTTACTTGTATTTCCAGGCTTCATTTTTACAGTTATTGTAGGATTATTTTTAGCAGGACTAGATAGAAAAATTGTGGCTAGGATGCAGAGAAGAAGAGGACCTAAACTTACTCAACCTTTTTATGATTTTGTGAAACTTATGGGGAAAGATACTATTATTCCAAGAAATGCAAATAAAATAGTATTTAAAATAGCACCAATAATAGCATTGGTGAGCATTTGTATAATTCCAGTATTACTACCTATTTATAATTGGACATTTATTGGTGGTACAGCAGATATAGTTGTAATAATATATTTATTAATAATTCCAGTTGTAGCGATGATTATAGGGGGAATGGCTTCAGGTTCACCTTTTGCATCTATTGGAGTATCAAGAGAAGTGGTTACAATGGTTTCTTATGAATTGCCACTTATAACTTGCATGCTTGCTGTTTGTAAAAAAGCTGGAATAATATTAGGACAAGGAACAACATACTCATTATCAGCTATAGCAAATGCACAACAAAGTACTAATAGTTTTATGTTTACTATATCATTATTTCCTGCAGCAATAGCTTTTTTAATGATTTTACCGGCAAAAGTAGGAGTAGCTCCCTTTGATGTAGCAGAGGCTGAAACAGAAATTTGTGAGGGACCACTTGCAGAATATAGTGGATTACATTTAGGTTTATTCAAGCTTACTCATAATATTAAGTTTTATGTAATGAGTGCATTATTTGTAGTACTATTTTTGGGGGGAATTGGTGTAAAAACAAATTCACTAGAATTAGATTTACTTATTAACACTTTAATATTATTAGTGCTTGTTACGATAATTTCATTACTGTGTTTATCAATAGTAAGAGGGCTTATGGGAAGATATAAAACACATCAAATGTTTAAGTTTTATTGGACTGTTCCAACTATACTAGCTTTATTAAGTTATGTATTAGTAAGTTTTAATCTATAGGGAGGCAAGAGCATATGTCAATAATTGAAAATGGAAGAAAAAAATCTCCTTGGATATATCATGTAAATACAGGTTCATGTAATGGATGTGATATTGAATTAGTTGCATTACTTGGACCAAGATATGATATTGAAAGATTTGGAGTTAAACTTGCAGGTTCTCCAAGGCATGCAGATATTGTTGTAGTGACAGGTCCAGTAACTTCACAATCAAGGGATAGAATGCTTAGAGTTTTAGCGCAAGTACCAGAACCAAAAGTTATAGTATCTATTGGTTCTTGTCCAGCATCATGTAATGTATTTAAAGGAAGTTATTCTGTTGATGGACCATTAGATAAATGGACTAATGTAGATATTACAGTTGCAGGGTGTGCTCCTAAGCCAGAAGCAATAGCAAAGGGAATATTAGAAGCGATAGAATTACTAAATAAGAAGAGAGAGGAATATGAATATGTTTAAACTTCCATACTTTTTAGAGGGAATTAGTAATATTTTTAAACCGGTATTAACTAATGAAGAATCATTGGATGATATGAAAGGAGTTGAAAATTATAGAGGTAAATTAAAGTTTAATGCAGATGTTTGTATTGGGTGTGGAATTTGTATGCGAGTATGTGCAGCTAATGCTATAACTAGAACAGTAGAAAAGATAGAGGGTGGACAAGAAATAACAATGTCATTTGATTTAACATCATGTACTTTTTGTGGGTTATGTAAAGATTTTTGTTCAAAGAAAGCAATTGATTTAACTGATGAAATTATAATGGTAGCTAATGAGAAAGAAGAATTGAGTATAGGTGGTAAATTTATAAAAAAACTTCCACCAAAGCCGCAAGCAAAGCAAAAGACTGTGATGGATAAAAAGGAAAATAATAAGGAAGTAGTTAAAAAAACTGAAAATGAAGAGAGAGTAAAGAAATAGAAATAAAGAGTTTGTATATGAAAATACAAACTCTTTATTTCTTGGATTAGATTTAGAAATTATAAATAAATTAAGGCTTATAGATAAAGTTTTACATATGTGTATAGAGAGATTATAAATAAAAACTTTCTATTTTAGTTTTTCTAGTAGTGCTATTAGTACTTACATAGTTATCTTCTATTTTTGTGAATTTAGCTGATTGCCAAAGACCGAAACATTTATCAAATTTATATAGTGTGTTATCTATTTCAACGATTGCATCATTATTTTTATTAAAACCTTTAAATTCAACTATTTGACCTTTGTTCTTAAGATATCTAAGAGCTTTTCCCAGCAATTCATCTGGATCGGGAATATTACGCTCCTCTAAAAATATTTGAAATGATTCTTTTGTATTTTTAATGTTATTTTCCACACCAAAACCCTCCTAACATTTTCCATATGTATTATTATTATATGTTACTTAGTAAAAATTTACAATAGATTTCAGAGGATTTTGTATTTTTAAATTGGAATCAATTCCAAATTTATAATATAACAAGATAATTAACCTTAATTTAATAATATTAAAGTTATATATTAGCAATTTATCACTAAAATAAAAAAGATATTTAAATTTTATGTAATTGTTAACAAAAAATATTGTTAAATTAATAAGTATAATTTATACTATAAAATGAAGATAAGAATTTATTAGTTAGTATATGAGGTTATTAGAATAATAACTAGCTAGTAGAAAAGTATAGGGGGAAGAAGTTATGATATATACATTGGAGAATAATAACATAAGAATAAGTGCAAGTTCTCACGGAGCTGAACTTCATAATATTACAGAAAAAGAAAGTAATATAGAATATCTTTGGAATGGTAATTCTAATTACTGGAGTTATCATGCCCCAGTTTTATTTCCAATAGTAGGTAAAGTAAAGGATGGAGTTTACAGAGTAGATGGCAGGGAGTATAAATTGCCACAACATGGTCTTGCAAGAGTTAGGGAATTTGAATTAATAGAAAAAACTGATAATAAATTGGTTTTTGAATTAACATATTCGGAAGAAACATTAGATATTTATCCATATAAATTTTCATTAAAAATAGAGTATACACTTTTAGAGAAGAGTGTTGTAACATCTTATATAGTAGAAAATAAAGATGATAAAGATATATATTTCCAGATAGGAGCACATCCAGCATTTATGTGTCCTATTCTTCCGGGAGAGATAATACAAGATTATTATTTTGAGTTTAATGAAAAAGAGGATTTACAACAAAAGGTAGTAGGTCCTGAAGGTTATATTAAACGTGAAAAAAAACCAGGTTTAAAAAATGAAAATATTATACCTTTAAGTTTTGATTTATTCAAAGATGATGCATTAGTATTTGAAAATTTAAAATCTAACAAAATAAGCATAAAGTCGAGAAATCATGATAAATATATAACTATGGACTTTACTGGTTTTCCATATATGGGATTATGGACAAAGGTAACGGGAGCACCTTTTGTTTGTATAGAACCATGGTATGGACATGCTGATTATGAAGATTTTAATGGTGAATTAAAAGATAAAGAAGGAATTCAAAAGTTAGCAGTTGGAGAAAAGTTTAACTCATCATATACACTAACGATAAAATAGTTATTAAGAGCCATTTTAAAGTAACGAAGTTATTTTAAGATGGCTTTATTTTTATATAAAGATTTAATAATTAATATTAAAGGAAGAAATTAAGATTATAAAATATAAGTTTAGTATTAGTGGTTAAAAAATAAGTTAATTTTAAAAATTAAGAAGTAATGTATAGCAGGATAAAAATAAAATTATATATTGATAGTATAAGGGAGTGATAAAGATGAAGATAGATTGGAGTCGTTTTAAAAATTATGGCTTATGGGTATCTATTTTTGCTCTAATTCCTCTTGTATTAAATGCATTTGGAGTAAAAGTTGTTCCAGAAGAATATAGCGAATTAACTAATGCAATTTTAGCTGTTTTAGTTGCAGCAGGAATAGTAAGTAATCCTACAACAGTAGCTAAATGGTATTTAGGTGATAAGAAACAAGAGACTGTGGATAAGGAACAAGATACTAACGAGGAAAAATAGTATATAGAAATTACTATTAAAAATTAAGTTATAAGCAAAAATTAGGTAAGGAGAAGAAAAATTACTACTCCGTACCTTTGTCTATATTTAAGTTATTTTTATATTCAACAATTGCAGAAAATAATGCATTTGCACAATTAGCTTGTCCTGATTTAGATGATAAATAGTGTTCATCAGAAATATTTGTTAAGAAACCTAGTTCTACAAGTGAAGAGGTAGCAGTATTTTTTTCTAATACAGCTAATTCTTCTCCATCAACATAAGCTTTAACATTTCTATTACTTGAATATCCTAAATCCACAAGTGATTGTTGAAGATATTGAGAGAGTAATAAGCTTTTTTCATCATTGGGGTTATACCATGTTTCTATTCCTTTGGTATCACTAGAATCAGAACTATAGTTACAATGTATAGAGATAAACAAATCAGCTTTAGATACTTTAGAAATATTAATTCTTTCTTTTAGACTATCGTTGGCAGAGTCAATCCAAGGAATAGAATCTGTTACACGAGTATAAACTACATTGAAACTACCCTCATTTTCTAATAATTTACCAAGCTCTAAGGCAACAGATAAAACAATATCCTTCTCAGCAGTTCCATTAACACCAATTGCACCATAATCCCAATCACCATGACCAGGATCTATACAAATAGTATAACGTGGTTCTTCTACAGCTTTTGGTATTGCTAAGTTGAAATTTACAGTTGGTTTTTTGCTGTTAGACATAATAGTTATTATAGGTAGTAGTGAAAAGAAAAATAAAGTAAGAGATATTGTACTTATAAGTAAAATAAACTTACGTTTTCTTTTTTTTCTATAAAGCAATTGTCTTTTGTAATTTAAATCAAATCCTTTTTTTTCTATGAATAACACCCCATTTCCTTAAGTATTTATTTTGAGATACTATCTATATAAAGTATAAACAAAATAAGAGTAAATGTAAATAAATGGAAATTGTCGAAGTGGAATTATTATAAAAATTTTTTTAAAAAATTTTTTATTTTTAAGGAACATTTTTATGTTTAGTATAGTCTAATGGAATGAAACAAAAAATAACATAAGCAAAATATATAAAGTGAGGTTATAAAAATGAAGAAATTATTAGTTAGTGCTTTAATTGCAATAATGGTAGGTGCAACATTAACTGGTTGTGGAAATAAAAATGTAGGAAATGGTTCTTCAGTTGAACAAGCATCTTCAGTATCAGCAAAAGAAGTTGTTGAAAAGTTAGGTGAAGAGGGATACGTAAGAATGCCAGCAGAAATAGATGATACTATGGCAAATGAAATTTATCATTTAAATTTAGATGATGTAGAAGACTATGGAATATTAGAAACTCAAATTTCACCAGGGCCAGGATTTATTATGGTTGTTAAAGCAAAGGATGGAAAAGTTGATGCTGTAAAAGCTTCAGTTGAACAAGTTTTACAAGATAAAATAGGAAGTGCGTTCTATCCAGAGGAACAGGAAGTTGCTGAAAATGCTAAAGTTGAAGTAAATGGAAATTTAGTTTCATTATTTATAGTTAATAGTCAAGTTTCTTCTGATGCTGAAGCTAAATATGCAGAATTAATTAAATAATACTAAAATAAAAAATTACTATTGGGATTACCAATAGTAATTTTTTATTTTTCCGCATTTTACACAAGTGAATTTTTGATAAAAACCACCATTGAAGCATAAGTTTTTAATTTTTTCACAGTTATACTTATGAAGGCAAAAGATAGTTTTTTTATTTAACATATTGAAATACTCCTTTAGAAATATATTAATTTTAAAACAATACCTTAAATAGTATTGCTTAAAAGTAATAAAAATATTAGTTAAATAAAAAAATATAGAATATAAACTTTAATAAAGAATAAACTAAGTTAACACATCTTTTTAGATATAAAACTTTTATTTACCATTCACCAGGATAAGCTAATATGTTAACAGTAACATATTGTCTCCCCCAAGATACACACTCATCATAAGAGTTAAGATATAAATCTACAATATATCCATTTATGGCACTACCAGTATCAGAAGCAATGGCTTCCCCATAACCAGGTATATAAACTTTAGACCCTAGAGGAATTATTGATGGATCAACAGCAATTGTACTAAGACCATTAGGGTTACGAGTAGGTTTTAATCCCATAGCAGTATAATCACCACCAGTATAAGCTGTAGCTTCCATTGTATAAGTAGCTTTATATGGACTTATATTATTTTCTGATACTTCTGTATTATTTGATATAGAAGTATCAGTATTCTCATCTATAGCTCTATTTACATTTTCCTCTGTTTGAGAGTTATCGATATTTTTATTCAGTTCATAATTATTAACATCTTGTAATATATTTTCAAATGTAGGAACTATAGTTTGTGTTGAAGTATTTTTAACAGTATTATCTATAGAGTTATCTAGTAAAATATTTGAATTAGTGATGCTAGATAATTCTTTAGATAAATCTGATTTATTATCATTAATTTTAATATAATTTGAATTAACAACTTTATTATTTGAATCTATTAACATGCTTGCACTAGCACAAAATTCATTTATACCTAAAATTGATATAGCTAACGAAGTTGTTAATGAAATAATTTTCTTAAACAGAAAAAACACCTCCAAAATTATTAAATTTAATTCCTCCGTCTGCAAATAGGTTATACTATAAGAAAAAATAACTGTCAAATTTTCATGGAATAAAAATACAAGTGAAAATCAAGCCAAAAAATAAATTCTAAAATTAACCAAATCTATATAAGGCTACAAAATATAATAGCTGAGATGATATAAAAAGATTTAAAAGATTTAAAGTGATTAGGATAAATATAACAAGTTTTCCTGTATAAATATAAAATTGTTAATGAAAAAAATATAGACAAAATATAATAAGGTGTTCTATTAAATTTAAAAATGAAGAAGTAGTATTTTAAATGAAAATTATTGAAAAAAAGTGTTAATAGTTACGATGTAATTTTTATATAATTAACTAAGAGAAATAATTTTTAAATATTAAATATAGGGAGGAGTAGTATGGCGGCAATTTCTTATAAATGTCCTAATTGTGGAGCTGAGATTAAATTTGACCCGATTTCACAAAAAGGAAAATGTGAATTCTGTTTGAGTGAATTTAATATAGAAGAAATAGAAGAACTTCATGATATAAAAAAAGAACATATAACAGAAGAAGATTTAGAAGAAGTTTATAATAATCAATTAGATGATATAGAAAAGAAAGCCTCACTATATTTATGCCCAAGGTGTGGAGCTGAAATCATAGCTGATAATAATACAACAACCACTTTTTGCTGCTATTGTCATGGTCCTATAGTAATGAGTGATAAGTTTACTGGAGATTTTAAACCATCTAAAATAATTCCTTTTAAAATTGATAAAGATACGGCAATAGAGGAATTTATAAAGTGGAGTAAAAGTAAATGGTTTTTATCTAGAGAATTTACATCATATAAGCAATTGGAAAAGATAACGGGTATATATATTCCATTTTGGTTAATTAACTCATCTGTTACAGGGCAATTAAGTGCTAGAGGAAAGAAAATTACAGTGTGGACAAGTGGAGATTATAAGTATGTAAAAACTGATGTTTATGATATTTATAGGGAAGCTGATTTGAATTTTAAAAATGTTCCACATAATGCATCTAATAAAATGAATGATAAGGTAATGGAGGCTATAGAACCCTATAATTACAGTGATTTAAAAGAATTTTCAATAGCATATTTACCGGGATTTATTTCGGAAAAGTATGATATGAAAAAGGAAGAAGTTTTACCAATGA
Source organism: Clostridium celatum DSM 1785 (assembly GCF_000320405.1). Lineage (GTDB taxonomy): Bacteria > Bacillota > Clostridia > Clostridiales > Clostridiaceae > Clostridium > Clostridium celatum. The sequence goes on from NZ_KB291603.1 coordinate 59,855, forward strand.
TTGAAGATAGAATTAAGAAAGGAACTAATGAAATTTTAAATGAATCTATAACTGGGTATTCTTCTACAGAAATGAGAGAAAGTCATATTAGTTTTAATAAAACAAAGTGTAATTATGCTCTATTACCAGTATGGATGATGACTTATAGTACAGATAAAAAAGAATATATTTTTGTAATGAATGGACAAGACGGTAAAGTTTTTGGAACTTTACCTATTTCAAAGCAGAAATTAGCACTATTATTTATAACTGTATTTTGTATAGTATTTCTAGCTGTGTTTCTAGGAGGGATGATTTTATGAAGTGCTTAAAAAGAAGTATATTATTTTTATTAAGTTTGTTAATATTTATAATTTCATTTCAAGTTTCAGCATTAGCTGTAGCATCTCCAATAGTAGATAATGCAGGGTTACTTTCTGATTTGGAAAAGGAAGAGCTAGTAAGTAGTATAAATGAATTCAAGGAAGATTATAAAATTGATTTAGCTATTGTAACTAGTGATGGATTAGGTGGAAAAGATGCTCAAAGCTTTGCCGATGACTTTTACGAAGAAAACAATTATGGAATTGGAAAAGAATATAGTGGAGTATTGCTACTTATTGATATGCAAGAAAGAGATATTTGCATATCAACAGAAGGACAGGCTTTGAATTATTTTGATGATAATAGATTAGATTCAATAATTGAAGATGTTAGTAAATATTTAAGTAATGAGCAGTATTTAGATGGATTTAAAATATTTATGACGGATATTAAATACTATATGGATTTAGGAACTGTAGAGAATCAACAGTTATACAGTGAAAACACTAATGTAATAAAAGTACTAATTATTGCATTAATAGTTGGTATTATAGCAGCAACAATTGCCTGTTTAATAGTAGTATTTTCATATAAATCACCAAAAGCGACATCAAGTATAAATTATGTTGATAGAGATTCAATAAAATTTAATAAAAAGAAGGATATATTTATAAATACCTATACTACTAGGAGTAAGATTGAAAAAAATAATGATAATGGTGGAAAGACTACGGTTCATAAATCAAGTTCAGGAAGAACTCATGGGGGACGTACAGGAAAATTTTAAAAATAATAAATTAAATAAATAATAATCAAAATATATTGTGGAATACAAGAGTATTGTTAGAAGCAAAATATTTTGATTTTTTATTTTCATTATAAGTAATAAAATAAGAAAATATTGTTAGTATAATTTGATTAATGAATTTAAATAAATTATACTGAATTTATATTAATTACAATAATGTGAGGAGTGATTGTTTGTTTGGATATGTAACTCCACTTAAACCAGAGTTAAAAATAAGAGAATATGAATTCTTTAGAAGTTATTATTGTGGTGTTTGTATGCATATAAAAGAGAATTTTGGAAATCTACCGAGATTAACTTTAAATTATGATATGACTTTTTTAGGATTATTATTAGATGGTTTACATAAGGAGTCTCCACAAATAAAATTTCAAAGATGTATGGCTCACCCTTTAAAAAATAAACCTATGATTATAAGCAATAAGTCATTAGAGTACACAGCAGCTATGAATGTATCTTTAGTTTATTATAAGTTATTAGATGATGTAAATGACGATAAAAGTTTAAAAAGTAAGGTTGAAAGTTTAATGTTATCGCCATATAAAAGAAAATTTAACAGAAATGTTACTAAAGTTAATGATATAATAGAAGAAAATTTAAATGAATTATCTAGATTAGAAAAGAATAAGAATTTTAATTCTATTGATGAGATTTCACATCCTTTTGCTTTAATAGTAGCCAAAATATTAGAAATGTATCCAGAAAATTTTGAGGATGATTCTGAAAATTTAAGATATGAGTTATATAACTTAGGATATGCCCTTGGAAAATGGATTTATTTAATAGATGCAATGGATGATTTAAAAGAAGATATAGAAAAGAAAAAATTTAATCCTATAAATTTTTTATACAATAAAAATAACAAGAGTTATGAAGAATTATTAATAGAAATTAAACCAAGGATGGAATTTACTATTCTTAATTGTGGATATAATTGTAGAGAGTCTTTAGATAAGTTACCTTTAAAGAGAAATAGGGAAATACTCGAAAATATAATAAGTCTTGGAATGATGGATAAGTATGAAAAGATAATAAATAATTGTAATTGTAAGGAAAAGAAAAGAACTAATTAAGATAAATTTAAGTTTTGTGGATTAGAATAGTGGTTAAAGGATAAAAAGGAGTTGTTAAAAATGAATCCATATGAGGTATTAGGAGTAAAGCCAGGAGCTTCACAAGAAGAAATAAAATCAGCATACAGAAAATTAGTAAAACAATATCATCCAGATCAATATGTAGATAACCCATTAAAGGATTTAGCACAAGAAAAGCTTGTTGAAGTAAACAAGGCTTATGAAATGCTAAAAAATAACGGTGGAAGTGGAAGCTATACATCATCATCAAATGGATATAATTCAAATAATAATGAATCTAATACATATAGTAATAACACAGCAATTTATTCAGAAATAAGAAGTTTAATTCAAATGAGAAATATTTCGGTTGCAGAAAGTAAATTAAATTCAATAAGAGATAGGGATGCTGAATGGTATTATTTATATGGAACAGTGATGATGGCAAAGGGATGGTTTGAATCAGCATATAACAACATTCAAAGAGCATGCTCTATGGATCCTAATAATTTTGAATATAGGCAAGCGTTAAGCCAACTACAAGCTAGAACTAGAGGATATAGTCAACCATACAGAACATCTCAAAGTGGTATGGATACATGCGATTGCTGTATGAATTTATGGTGTCTAGATTCAATGTGTGAATGTATGGGAGGAGACCTTATAGGATGCTGTTAAAGTATTGAGCATAAATTTAAATGTGGGGTGAAATGAAGTGAAGGCAAAGGACATATCACTTGGTGGAATATTAGTTGCGCTAACAAGTATAATTTTATATAGTGCATCAATTTTACCTATAAGTACATTAACCATATTAACAATTGCTTCAGCAATAATACCAGTATGTATTATAAGAAGTAATGTTAAAACATCAATATTTGTTTATATTTCATCTAGTTTAATTGCTTTTTTCTTAGTGCCAATTAATATTGGATTACTATATTTTATTTTCTTTGGAGTATATGGAATAATAAAATATTTTATAGAGAGAATGAGAAAAGAAAATATAGAAATAATATTAAAATTATTATTTTTTAATATAGCTTTTTTAATAGGATTTATAATAATGCAAAATATTCTAGGAATAAATATAGTAGCTGGATTAGAAACATTAGTTTCAAAGTTTGTTGATACTTCTACAAGTTTAATAGCTAGTATTGTTTTATGGATAGTTGCTCAACCTATATTTTTAATTTATGATTATGCAATGACCATGATAATTACATTTTATTTAGAAAGAATACACAAAGTAAGTAAATAATACGAAAAATAAGACTAAATTTTTAATTTAGTCTTATTTTTTTATAAATTAATCGAAAAATATTTCTAATATAACAAAAAAATACTTAAAAATGGTATAATATTCAAGACGTAATATTCAATGAAGACAAATGAGGGGAACAATATGAAGAAAAATAACAAAAGAACATTATTATTAGTATTATTATTTATTATGATATTTCAATATATTGGCATAGAGGTTTCAGCTACTATAAAAATGAATATTAACGGTTTTAAAAATATAACTATAGATGATGGATTATCACAAAGTACAGTTTATTCTTTATGTCAAGATAGTGAAGGTTATATGTGGATTGGAACAGGAGAGGGATTAAATAAATATAATGGACATGAATTTGAGGTATATAAAAGTAGTAAGAAAGATAAGGAGACTTTATCTGGGAACCTTATTATTGATATAAAAGAGGATTTCAATGGAGATATATGGGTTGGAACGGCTACTGGATTAAATAGAATAGATAAGAAAAGTAATAAAATTATAAGATACATATCTAATATTGATGGGTGTAATCTTTCTAATAATAGAATAAGAAATATATTAATAGCTAAAAATGGAGATATATTTGTAGCAACATATAATGGATTAAATAAATATAATAGAAAAAATGATAATTTTATTAGAATATATGATGAGGATGAAAATGGATTAAGTAATCAAAAGGTATATACAATTACAGAAGATATATATGGTGATTATTGGGTAGGAACGTCAAATGGATTAAATAAAATAGATAAAAAAAATAACAAAGTAATACATTATTTTAAAAATGAGCAAGATAGTAATACAATAAGTGGTAATTATATATATAAATTATATGCAGATGATAAAGGATATTTATGGGTTGGTACATATTATGGAGGTTTAAATAGAATTAATATATCAACAGGAAAAATTGATAGATATATGCATAGTGAAGAAGCAACAAGTATTCCAGGTTTAGTAATAACAGATATACTACGTGACTCTAGGGGAAATATATGGGTAAGTACAGAAGGGGGAGTTGCTAAGTTTGATAAAGAAAGTGAGACATTTAAAACTTGGAAGTATGAAAGAGGAAATAAATCAAGCATATTAAGCGATGAAGTAAAGGTATTATGTGAAGATAGGTTAGGAATGATATGGATTGGAAGTACGTTAGGCATAAGTATATTTAATCCTAATAATAATTTTATAAATTATAGAAATAATGTTTTAGATGATAATTCATTAAGTGATAACCACATATCTGGAATATATGAAGATAATGATGAGATGTTGTGGATTGGTACAGTTTTTAATGGTGTTAATATATTAGATAGAAAAAATAATACGGTTATAAGATTAGATTATAAAAAAGATTATGAAGGAGAAATTATAATTAGTAATAATCTTATTAGAGATATAGTTGGATATGAGAATAATATATGGATAGCAACACAACATGGATTAAATAAATATAATAAAAATACTAATACAATAGAAATGTTTGGAGATGAGGATGGATTAGTAAATAATGATGTGTTGTCCTTATGTATAGATGATTTAGGTCAGTTATGGATAGGAACTGTAGAGGGATTATGTAGTTATGATGAAGAAAATGGATTTAAAAGCTATAATAATGATTTGAAATCTTTAGGATTAAATAAATTATCTATAAGAGATATTTATCAAGATAATGATGGAGAAATATGGTTTGTAGTAGCGAATGAAAATAAATTAGTACGATATAAAAATGGAAAGTTTAGTATATATAGTTTAGAAGATGAAAGCTACAATATTATTATGACTATAAGTTCTAATGTAGAAAATATAATATGGATAGGAACAGATTGTGGCTTAGTAAAAATAAATAAAAAAACAGGTAAATATGATATATTTACAGAGGAAGATGGTTTAGCTAATAATTTTATATATGGAATTTTGTTTGATGAATTTGGAAATCCATGGATTAGTACTAATTATGGGTTAAGTAAATTTGATTTAATAAAAAATGAATTTATAAATTTTAATTATACTGATGGAATTCAATCAAACGAGTTTAATGAATATTCATATTACAAAAGTAAAAGCGGAGAGATGTTTTTTGGGGGAATACAGGGGGTAACCTCTTTTTATCCTAATGATATAAAAGTAACCTCTAATATACCTAAAGTACAAATTCAAAGTATAGAAAGTGCAAATAATAAATTAGAATTAAGTGAAAATATAAAATTAAAATATAATGAAAATCAAATAAGATTCGAATTTTTTATGCCTGATTATTCAACACCAAATAAGATTCAATATTCTTATAAATTAGAAGGGTTAGATAAAGAAGAAGTCAATTTAGGAAATAAGAATTATGTAAGTTATACTAACCTATATCCAGGAGAGTATACATTTAAAGTTAAAGGAAGAAATGGGAATGGAGAGTGGAGTGAAGTTACATCTATAGCAATAAAAGTAGGAACTGCTCCATGGAAAACACCTTTTGCATATCTTATATACGGATTAGTGACAGTTATTTTAGTATATATAGTATGGAATAGAGTAAAAATACTTGATAATATGGTTAAGCAAAGAAGTTTAGAATTAAATAAAAAGTTAATTGAAAATCAAGAATTATATAAAAGATTATTAAAGGATGAAAAATATAAAAATAATTATTTTATAAATTTATCTCATGAGCTTAGAACTCCATTAAATTTAATAGTATCTACTCAGCAATTAATAGATAAGCTCAATGAAAATAATGAAAATATTCCAAAGGATAAGATTAGAGATTATATGAAAACTATAAAAAGAAACTCTAATAGGCTTCTTACTTTAATAGATAATATAATATATACATCTAAAATTGATGCAGGAAACTATAAGTTAAATATAAAGGAAAATGATATAGTATATTTAGTTGAAGAAATTTCATTATCAATGAAGGAGTATATAGAAAGTAAAGGTATAGAATTAGTTATAGATCCTGAAGTAGAAGAAAAATTAATAGAGTGTGATGGATCAGATATTGAAAGGGTAATATTAAACTTATTATCAAATGCTGTAAAATTTACAAAAGAAGGCGGAAAAATAGAAATTAAGATATATGATTTAAACAATAAAGTTAAGATTGTTGTTAAAGATAATGGAATAGGTATAGCTAAAGATAGACAAAAAGCAATTTTTAATAGGTTTGATCAAGCATATGCTACTACTTCAGAAGAATATGGAGGAAGTGGACTAGGATTAACATTAAGCAAACAATTAATAGAGCTCCATAAAGGTAGTATAGAGGTAGAAAGTAATATAGGACAAGGTAGTGAATTTACTATAGTATTACCGGTTAATCAGTAAAATTTGATTATAAATAAAAATACAAGTAAAAATCCAGTAGATAAAGGGAGAGCAGATAGATTTGTGTAAAAAACAA
>NZ_KB291604.1 GCF_000320405.1 Clostridium celatum DSM 1785
GAATCAGTTAAGCTGATATGAAAAAATAGCTTGATTTTTCATAGAATTGCTCGCTCTTTGAAAATTATATAAGTTTAAAAGTTTTATTGCATGGCTAATAAGGCTGCAATAAAATTGATTTTTTGCAGGTTAAATAAAGGTATTAAGTTTAATTAAGCTGCTGAGAACCAAGAGTTTTTAGCAAAGCTATCGCTAGCGAATCCAGCAACTTCTGCTGGAGTACAGTTATTTAATGATCCATGTGGTCTAATAAAATTATAGTGAAAGATAAATAAGTAAATTAGGTTATTAGCTTTATCAAAAGAGTTAAATCCTTTTTTAGCTTTATACCAAGCTTTAAATGTCTTGTTAAATGATTCTATTAAGTTATTATTTACGTCACTAGACATTGGAGCTACAGGTAAATGTTCAGTATTTGGCAATACTGTAGCGACAGCTTCATTATACGAAGGTAATCTATCGGTTATAAAGTAAGTTGGTTCACCACAAGTTTTGGCCTCATTTATTAGTATATAAGCAGAATCAGAACTTCTAGACTTAGTTAGATGAAATGCTAGAATAAATCTAGTTTCAGAATCAATAGCTAACCATAGATAGTATCTTTCACCGTTAATAAATACTACCGTTTCATCAGCGTGCCAATCGTCAGATTGTAAGTTTAAATTAGCTTTAAATTTATCAGCTTTCTGTTTAAAGAAAGGTGCAAATTTATTAGTCCAACTTGCTATAGTAACATGGGATACCTTAATACCAGAGTTAATCATCAAGAATTGAGAAATAGCTCTTGTTGATGAATTATTTAAAAAGTATAGTGGTAAATGCAGTTAGTATTACATGTAGCGGAAAACGCATTCCTTTCATTGAAAGGGAACCACTAACTAATTCACTAGAAGCTGTATCAATATTGGTGGTGTGATGTTTTACTATTATGTGATTACACTTCTTGTTATTGCACTTATAGCGATTGTAATGTTTATATGCATGATGTAAGTAAGTTCCCTTACCGCATCTAGGACATTTAGGATTATTAAGTTTAGGACGTCCGTCACCGTCGCCTATGGCGAATTGGCGTTTACACTGCTTACATTGATACTTTTGTTTAGCCTGCTTATTCATACCAAACTTATATAGTTTATCAGAATTACAGCGTGGGCATTTTATATTAGTTTTGCTCATTGTTCTTCTCTCCTTTTCAAAGGGGGTATTATTTAGTCTCGCAAACTTATTGTATTTCCTTAGGTTGAGAAGAGCAATGTTCATATAACTTAACAGATCGA
>NZ_KB291605.1 GCF_000320405.1 Clostridium celatum DSM 1785
AAAAGATTGAAGTTATATTAACTTCAATCTTTTTTGATATAGCTAAAGAAAATCTTTCTATTGAACTACAATAATATTTATGTTAGAATGAGAAAGTATCAAAAGATAATATATTTTAAATTATATTTATTTTTTTGATGTAGCATAAGGAGAGATGTCCGAGTGGTCGAAGGAGCACGCCTGGAACGCGTGTATAGGGGAAACTCTATCGTGGGTTCAAATCCCACTCTCTCCGCCATAGCCGTGCTAGATGGGGAGTCAGCGGTGCCCTGTAACCTGCAATCCGCTACAGCGGGATTGAATTCCTCACCTAGGCTTTAATTTGTTTGGTCTGCCCTATGCAAGTGATGTTGAGGGTTGGGTCCCACACGACGTAAGACTGTGAACCTCGTCAGGTCTGGAAGGAAGCAGCGATAAGCAGCCCCTGCGTGTGATGTGGATAAATCTTGCCTGAGTTAACTACATAGGTAACGCTTATAAATTACTGTCGAAGTGAGGTGCACGGTTTTAAAATATCCTTTCTTTAGAAAGAAAGGCTTTTTTAATGTTTAAGCATTTTAAGGAAAAATAATAGTGATGATAAGTGAAATATCTTAAAGTCATAATTTTAAAAAATTATTAAATTTGGTTACTCTTCAATAGGATTAACAATATAGGACAAAAAACAATAGGACAGAAAAATAGGGAAATTTCATTAGAAATATCCCTATTTTTCTATCCTTTTTTATTTTATCAATTAATGATGAATAAGAGGACTACTAAAAAGGAATAATTATGTTATTTGATACAAATTAATTAAAAATAAATATGCGATAAAAATACGAATTAAAAATAAAAAATAGAAAAAATAATACGTAAATAGTATAAATATATACATAAAAAGGAAGGTAGAGCAAACTTTATTTTATATGTTAGAAAAAAGAAAAATAATTACACCAAACTTTAGTGCAAGTAAAAAAAATAAAAATTGCATTTTTTAAATAAAAGTATTGTAAACTAATGCAAAAATGAAATATAATAAAAATATGAATTTCATAAATTTAAAAGGGGGCTAATAAAATGAGAAGTTTTCCAAATTCTATGATGACACAACATCCGGATAATGTGGAACAGTACATATCTATTCAACAGGAACCACAGGAGGCTATAGATGGGTTATTACCTCAAGACCAAGGTGGCTTAGGAATTGATGAGATAATGATAGATTTTGAGGGGAAATTAACACCATATCACCAAACATCACAAGTTGCTTTAGGATTAATTGCTAAAGGTGTTATACCAGGAAGAGATGTTAGAATTACACCAAGAATACCAAATGCAAATAAGGAATCTGTATTTAGACAGTTAATGAGTATAATGTCTATAGTAGAAACTAATGCACAAGCTTATCAATTAACACAGGAACAAGCAATAAGAGAGGTTGTAGTTCCTATGGTAGAAACAGGTCAAGAAATCTTAGAATTTCAAGAAAGGGTTAATTCTGTTATAGAGCTTGGAAATAAGAATTATCCTGTTAAGTTTGAAGAAAATAGTGTTAGAATAATACCTTTAATAGAGGATGTTCCGGCATTAGTTAATGTTGAAACTATATTAGATGAATTTTATCATGTATCAAAAGAAAAAGGACATAATATAGATTATTTAAGATTTATGATTGCCCGTTCAGATACAGCTATGTCTTATGGGTTAATATCTGGAGTTCTTTCTGTTGTTATGGCTATAGATAAAGCATACAAATGGGGAGAAGAACATGGGGTAGAGGTTGCACCAATATTAGGATGTGGATCACTTCCTTTTAGAGGACATTTTACAGGAAATAATATAGATAAAATATTAGAAACATATGCAGGGGTAAAAACTTTTACTTTCCAATCAGCATTAAGATATGATCATGGAAAAGAAGAAACTAAAAAGGCAGCTAGTGAGTTAAGAGAAAAGGTAGATTTATATAAACCAAGAAGATTTTCAGAAGAAGATATTGCATTAATGCGAGAATTTATAGGGATATTATCTAAACATTATTTAACGACGTTCTTAAAAGTAATTAATACGGTTTCGTTTGTATCTGATTTTATTCCTAAAAATAGAGATAGATTAACTAAAGCAAAGACTGGATTAGAATATAGTAGGGAAGTTGCTAATTTAGATAATATAGCTAATTTAGTTAGTGATGAAAAGTTAAAAGAGGAAATATTAAGTATAGATAATTCAACTGAATATGCTGTTCCTAGAGCTATTTCATTTACTGGTGCAATGTATACTTTAGGTATCCCACCAGAGCTTTTAGGAATGGGTAGAGGGCTTAAAGAAATAAAAGATAAGTTTGGTCAAGAAGGAATAGATAAATTAATAGAATTCTATCCTATGCTTAGAGAAGATTTAGGTTTTGCAGCTAAATTTGCAAATGCAGGGGTTTCTAAGAAAATAATAGATGAGGCAGCAAGACAAGAGTATAAAGAAGATATGAAGTATGTAAATGAAATATTGGATTTAGGTTTAGATTATGAGATTATGAGTGATAATGATTTTTATCACACTCTTCTAAAGACAACAAGACCTATAATTATGCATTTAATAGGTTCGGAAGAAGATATAATTAAGAATAAAACTGAAGAGCTTAAAATATTAAATGAATGGATAGTTAGAATGGGAAAAGTTAGAGGAAGCATTGGATAAAATTTTCGATTATAATCTAATAGTAAATAAATAAAAGTAAAAAAGTCGGCAATGCCGACTTTTTTACTTTAGAATAAATATTTTATTTTTTTGCTAAATCGATGAATTGATATTTTAAACCATTTTTTTCACATGTAAGTATTTCTGATTCAAAGGTAATAGAGAGAAATCATCATAATTTATCTGTGGAAAAGTAGTGTCACCTTTAAATTGTGAAAAAACTTTTGTTAAAAACATTTTATCCACACTGTGGATAAGTTGTTTGTAAATTTCACCTCCACCTATGATAAAAGCCAGTTCAGAGGTTTTTGAATACTTGTTGATAACTTCGGATATATTGTGGATAACTTCTACGTTAGGATTATCCACAGTATAGTTATTATCGCGTGTAATTATAACGTGTTTACGATTAGGTAAAACCCCAGGTAAAGATTCAAAGGTCTTTCGGCCCATAATTATTGTATGACCAGAAGTAATTTCTTTAAATCTTTTTAAATCCTCAGGAATATGCCATAAAAGTTTGTTATCTCCGCCTATAACATTATTTTCATCCATAGCGACTATGATAGCTAGCATTTAAACAGAAACCTCCATTTTTATTGAAGGATGATATTTATAATCTATAAGTTTTATATCATCAGCTGTAAAATCATAAAAATTAGTTATTTCAGGGTTAATCCAAAGTTTTGGAGCTTCGTATTCTTCATTTGCTCTAGTTAATTGAAGTTTCATTCCTTCGATTTGGTTTTCGTATATATGTGCATTGTTAATTACATGAGTAAATAGACCAGGTTTAAGTCCTGTTACTTGTGCAATTAAATGAACTAGCACTGCATATTGTGATGTATTAAATGGTACACCTAATGGCATGTCTCCACTACGTTGGATAAGCATACAATTTAATTTGCCATCTGTAACATCCCACATAGTCATGAAGCAACAAGGTTGCAATGTCATATGAGGTAAATCTTCTATATTCCACATAGTCATAAGCATTCTTCTATCTTGTGGGTTAGTCTTTAAAGTTTCAATAAGTTTATCAATTTGATGGAATTTAGCTATTTGATAACCATAACCACGTCCAATAGTATTATTTTCATCAACCCATTCATCCCAAATACGTACATTTTGCTCTTGTAATTTAGTTACATCGTTAGATTGATCTCTATAAATCCATAGCATTTCTTTAACAGCTGTTTTAAATGCAACAAATTTAGTTGTTAGAATAGGAAATTCCTTTTCTAAGTTAAATTGCATTATTTGATGTGGAAGCTTGTAAGTTGGCATACCAGTTCTGTTATTGTCATAATATCCGTTTTCTAAAATGTCTTCTATAATACTTAAATATTTTTTGTCATAAAGACTCATATTGTTCCCTCCTAATAGAATATATAATAAATATTTTACTACAAAATTAGACTTATATATCTAAAAATATTAAAAATATAATAAATAATAATAAGTTAAATAAATAACAATGTTGAAAGATGTCACGTTGAAAATATGGTTAAATAATTAACAAATAAGAAAGGGGTAAAAATCAAGTTCAGAAAAAACACAATAAGTGCATGCATAAAAGACTAATAAATATACAAATCAACTGGAAAAGAGGGAGAGCTAGTGGAAAAATATATTAAAATAACTCTAAGGGGGAAAAATCTTTATCTATTAATATAATTTGGGTATAATAAAAATAGGTAAATACATAAGAAAGAGGGGGATGTATTGGCATATACAGCTCTATATAGAGAATGGAGACCGAGGACTTTTAATGATGTTGTAGGTCAAGAACATATTACAACTACATTAAAAAATCAGATTTTAAACAATAGAATAGCTCATGCTTATTTGTTCTGTGGAACTAGAGGTACAGGTAAAACATCAACAGCTAAATTTTTTGCAAAAGCTTTAAATTGTTTAGATTTAAAAGATGGTGAACCTTGTAATGAATGTGAAATGTGCAGAAAAATTAATGAAGGGTTTAGCTATAGACGTAACAGAATTAGATGCTGCTTCAAATAATGGTGTAGATAAAATTAGAGATATAATTGATGATGTTAAATATCCTCCTCAAGAAGCAAGATACAAGGTTTATATAATGGATGAGGTCCATATGCTTTCAGCAGGTGCTGTTAATGCATTCTTAAAGACTTTAGAAGAGCCACCTAACAATGTAATATTTATTTTGGCTACTACAGATCCTCAAAAATTACCTATTACAATATTATCAAGATGTCAAAGATTTGACTTTAAAAGAATAAATAATAGTGAAATTACTGCAAGACTTAGAAGGATAGTAGATGAACAAAATGTATTAGCAGATGAAAAAAGCTTAAGTTTAATAGCTAGAGTTTCAGATGGAGCTATGAGAGATTCTTTAAGTATATTAGATCAAGCTATATCTATGGGAAATGGTAATGTAAATTATCAAACTGTAGTGAGTATGTTAGGACTAGTTACTAATGAGTATTTATTTACTTTAACTAATTCAGTAATTAAAAGAAGTGTTGAAAAATGTATTGAAATAATAGAAGAAGTAATATATTCAGGAAAAGATATTTATTTATTTATAAAAGATCTTATTGCACATTATAGAAACTTACTTATGGCAAAGGTTACAAACAATCCTGAAGAAGTGTTAGACATGTCTGAAGAAAATATTGCACTTATTAAAGAGCAAGCGGCTAGATTAAGGGCAGAAGAAATAATGAGATGCATAAGAGTGCTTCAGGATGCTGAAAATAATGCAAAATTAAGTAAACAAGCAAGATTGTACTTAGAATTAGCAATAATAAAAATGTGTAAAATAGAGTATGACACTTCAAGTGAAGTTATGTTAACTAGATTGAATAAGCTAGAGGAAAGCTTAAGAAATGGAAGTATAAAGGTTACTAGCACTGCAGTGGCTGATTCTGGTGAGATAAGTAAGAAAGTAGTTTCTAATAATATAAATAAGAATAAACAACTAGAAACTAATATAAATGAAAGAATTCAGGGAAATTCTAATTCTAAAATATCTATAAATGATGTACAAAAAGCTTGGAGAGATATTTTAGAAAGATTTAAGGCTAGAAGGGAAATGATTATAAGTTCATTAATTGGACTTGGTCGACCTATTTCTTGTTCTAATGGAGTAGTAAATATTCAATTTGATGATCAAAATGAGTTTGCTAAAAATAGGTTAAGTGAAACTAAAAATAGAACTATAATACATGAAGTATTTTCAGAAGTATTCCAAGATAATATAAAAGTTAATTTTATTATAGATTCAGGTGAAGATAGAGAAAAAAGTACTGAAGAAGTATTAAAGGAACAATTAGGTGAAGATATAGAATTTATTGATGAGTAAACTTATTTATTAAAATATCATAATATGTTTAACATAAACAAACAATAATTAGTATAAACAATAACAGATTTACTTTATTCTAGTAAATTATAAAAAAATACTATATAATTAAAAATAGATTTCATTTATGATAAGGAGGACTTTTTATGGCAAGAGGTGGATTCCCAGGAGGATTTGGGGGAGGAAATTTAAATAATCTAATGAAGCAAGCACAAAAGCTTCAAAAGGATATGGAACAAGCACAAAAAGAAATTGAAAGCAAAGAATTTGAGGCTTCAGTTGGTGGTGGTGCTGTAGTAGTTAAAGTTAATGGAAAGAAAGAAGTTTTAGCTATATATTAAAGAAGAAGTTGTTGATCCAGATGATGTTGAAATGTTAGAAGATTTAGTGCTAAGTGCAGTTAATGAAGCATTAAAGAAAGCTGACGAAGAAACTTCAAATAAAATGGGTAAATTAACTGGTGGATTAAATATACCAGGAATGTTTTAATATATATTAGGCATACAGAGTTTAACTCTTGTATGCCTTAAATATTAGTAAGAATATTGTATTTATATATACACAAACATAAATAGATAAATTAGGTGATAATAAAAAAATATATTATTACTTATAGAGAGGAGAAGTTTTATGGATTTTTATCCTGTGGCTATAGAAAAGTTAATTGAAGAGTTTGCTAAGTTGCCAAGCATAGGTCAAAAAACTGCACAAAGGCTTACACTGCATATTTTAAATTTACCAGAAGATGAAGTAAAAGAATTTGCTACAGCTTTAGTAAAAGCAAGAGGTACAATAAAATATTGCTCAGTTTGTGGAAATTTTACAGATAAAGACCCTTGTTCAATTTGTGGAAATCCAAATAGAGATAAATCTGTTATTTGTGTTGTTGAGCAACCTAAAGATATTATGACTATGGAAAAGGTTAAAGAATTTAATGGTGTATATCATGTTCTTCATGGAAATCTTTCTCCAATGCAAGGTAGAGGCCCTCAAGATATTAAAATAAGAGAATTGGTTGCAAGAATGAGCGCAGATATAAAAGAAGTTATAATAGCAACAAATCCTAATGTCGAGGGAGAAGCAACGGCAATGTATATATCTAGAATACTTAAACCATTAGAAGTAAAGGTTACAAGAATAGCATCAGGACTTCCAGTTGGTGGTGATCTAGAATATGCAGATGAGGTAACTTTATCAAAAGCTTTAGAAGGTAGAAAAGAGATTTAGATTAGTAGATAATGTAAAAACTTTTAATGAGGTTTTTAAAATTGTATAAATAAAGTCGGAATAAGCCGACTTTATTTATATACTAATAATTTTAATAGTGATATGCTACACCTATACTTCCAGGACCAACGTGTAATCCTATTATAGGACCTATAGATTGAACTTTTACTTCAGGTAAATTAAGTTCAGTCTTTAATCTATTTGCCAATTCTAAACCTTCGTTTTCACAATTTATATGATGAACTTATTAATCCCTTAATAGGGGATTTTTTATTTTGTTCTAAAATAGTTAAAACTATTTTATCAATTGATTTTTTCTTTGTTCTTACTTTAGTAAATACCGTAGTTTTACCATCCTCAACAGTAAGAATAGGTCTTATTTGAAGTAAAGAACCAAATAAAGCAGCAGCTCCACCTATTCTACCACCTTTTTTTAAATATTCTAAAGTGTCTGGTACAAATATAAATTTACTATTATTTATTACGTTGTTAGCGATATCTACAACTTCATCTAAAGATTTTCCAGAACTAGCAGCTTTAGCAGCCTCTAACACTGCAAATCCTGCTTGCATACAGTTACTTCTAGAATCTAAACAGACGATATTAGCATTAGGATAGGCTTCTAAAATCATTTCTTTAACTAAATTAGAAGTTGAAAAAGTGCCACTCATATCTGATGAAAGAAAAATTCCAACAACATCATGACCATCCTTAACTAGCTCTTCCATACAACTATAAACGTCTTCAATACTGGGTTGAGAAGATTTAGGTATTTCAGATGATTTAGCCATTTCTTCATAAAACCATTTATTAGATACGTCAGTTTCTCTATAGCTAACACCATTTAATAATACGTTTAATGAAACTATAGAAATTTTATACTTATTTATGTATTCGCTTGGCAAATAACAAGTACTGTCTGCAATTATACGTATGCTCAAAAAAACACCTCCTAAAATAATTACTATTATTTTAGGTATTATACCAAATAAATAATATTAAGTCATAAATTGAAAAAATATTAAAATATTGTTAAAAAATAAAAAAATAATTAAATCAAGAATATATGTTAATTAATTTGAATAAATAAAAGTAGAATACATTTTCAAAAAAATGGAAAGAATATAGAAAAAAGTTTTAGGAGGCAAAAATGAATATAAAAAATATATTAAACTTTATGTTAGTTAAGTATAATACAAATGGTAAAGTTGATAATGAAATACTCAAACAGATTGAAGATGTAATGATGGAAATTGAATCAGCTGAATGTATGTTTAATTCTGTTAGTGATCCTAAGCTAATAGAAGCAGCTATTTATAGAAGCGAAGCAGCAAAGAAGAGATATGATTATTTAATATCACTTGCTAAGAAAAAATATAAAGAACAAGTTTTAGAAGTATAATGGCAATAAAATATAATTGGTAGTATAATTAGTAGCAAGATATAATATACATAATATATGAATAAATGGAAAAAAATAATGGCATGGGGTGAAATATGAGTATAGAAATGATGATTTATGCGGTAATAGGATTAGCATTATTGTATTTAGTCATAAAACTTTTAAAATGGCCTATAAAATTATTAATTAACGGTATTGTTGGTGTTGTTTTATTATATATAACAAATTATATAGGATCATACTTTAATTTTTATATAACCATTAATCCAATAACAGCAATTATTGCAGGTTTTTTAGGTATACCAGGAGTTATATTTTTAATAATATTTAAATTTTTTTTATAAAATGAGAGAGGGAGCCTATTTTTAACATAGGTTCCCTAAAATTTTATATAGACGGGAGTTAGAAGATTTCATTAATCATCATCAGTGGAAAGCTTCTATATATTTATATAATATATAACCAGAAAAAATTTGTTACAAAATTTATATGAAATTAAATTAGGGCATAAGTACTACATCCACTTACGCCCTTTTCTAAGTAGATAAGTAATAAATAATTTTATCATCTTATCTACAATATTAAGTTACCCAGTAAAAATATAAATATGTATATAATTTATTGTTAAATTATATATACAGGTATATAATTTTATACTATATAAAGTTTAAGGAAATGCCTTCTCCTACTGTCGAAGGTATAAGTTTGATTAATGAAACTATCAAGTAGGTAACTTCCACTAACTAAATTATAGATTTAGAGTATTAGTTAAAATTTGGAATAGTGTTTAAAGGAGGAAAGTTATATGCCAGCTGGAAATGGTGTAAATTGCAAATATTGTCCTGAATATGAAAAGAAAACATGTGATGGAGATGATAAAGGATGTTTATGCTATAAATGTCCAAGACATTTAGGTCAATGTAAATGTGTAAAGTATTGTAGAGAAACAGAATCTATATTAATTTTTGATGAAGAATGGTAAGGAGTTGTAAAAACAACTCCTTGTTTTTTTATGTGTATTATTACATAAATAAAATAATACAATAATATATAAATATATAATGTTACCAATTAAGGTAGATTTCTGAATTGTTAAGTAAACTATCAAAAAAGTATGAAAATATAAAAAATATATAAAAAAATATATGGGAATAGTTGTAATACAAGTAAATAAGTAGTAAAATATCAAAAAGCAATAAATAAATTTAATAATTGGGGGAGATACAATGCATAAAAAGTTATTTATTCCTGGACCTGTAGAGGTGAGAAAGGAAGTTTTAGCTCAAATGTCTAAGCCTATGATTGGTCATAGGAGTAAAGAAGCATCAGAGCTTCAGAGAAGGATTAGTGATAATTTAAGGAAGTTATTTTATACAAATAGTGAAATTCTTTTATCGACTACTTCAGGTAGTGGACTTATGGAAGGTGCTATAAGATGCTGTACAGCAAAGAGAGCTGCTGTGTTTTCTGTTGGGGCATTCGGAAAAAGGTGGTATGAGATGGCGCTTTGCAATAATGTACCAGCAGATATATTTGAAGTTGAAATGGGAAAAGCTATAAGACCAAATCAAGTTGAGGATGTTTTGTCCACTGGTAAATATGACTTAGTAGCAGTAACTCATAATGAAACATCAACAGGTGTTATGAATCCAATAAAAGAAATTGGAGCTGTAATAAAAAAGTATCCAGATGTAGTTTTCATAGTTGATACTGTAAGTTCAGCAGCAGGAACAAAAATTGAAGTTGATGATTGGGGAATTGATATATGTTTAACATCAACACAAAAGGCTCTTGGGTTGCCTCCTGGAATGGCTTTATGTACTTTTTCTAATAAGGCAAAAGAAAGAGCAGAAAAAGTTAAAAATAGGGGGTTTTATTTGGATTTATTAGCATTATATAAATACATTAAGAAAAAAGATTATCAATATCCATCAACACCTTCAATTTCACATATGTATGCATTAGATTATCAACTAAACTATATATTAAATGAAGAAGGACTTGAAAATAGATTCGCAAGACATATAGAGATGGCCAATATAGTTAGAGAATGGGCAAAAAAATATTTTGAGTTATTTCCTGAAGAAGGTTATTTGTCAAACACTTTAACTACAGTAAAAAATACTAGAGGTATTAATGTTGCAGAATTAAATAAAGAGTTAGGAAAGAGAGGATTTCAAATTTCTAATGGGTATGGAGATATAAAAGAAAAAACGTTTAGAATTGCACATATGGCAGATTGTACAGTATTAGAAGTAAATGAGTTGTTAAAAAATATAAATGATATATTGGGGCTAAATTAAAGAGATAAGGGGGCTAATGAATGATAAGAGTGTTAGCTAATGACGGCTTGCAAGAAGGGGCAATTGATAGGTTGAAATTAGCAGGAATTGAAGTTGTAAACAATCATTATGACAAAGATAAATTAAAAGAGGAAATAAAAAAGTTTGATGTATTAGTTGTAAGATCAGCTACCAAGGTTACAGCAGATATTTTAAATGAAGCCCAAAAGGGAAATTTAAAACTAATAGTAAGAGCTGGAGTTGGAGTTGATAATATAGATATTATTAAAGCTAATGAATTGGGGATAATAGTAAAAAACACACCAAATGCTAGTTCAGATTCAGTTGCTGAATTAGCAATTGCACATATGTTTTCAGTTGCAAGATTTTTAGGAGATTCAAACTATACAATGAGAATAGGTGAATGGAATAAAAAGAAATATGAAGGAATTGAGTTAAGTGGAAAGACGCTTGGAATTATAGGCATGGGAAGAATAGGTAAAGCGTTAGCTAAAAAGGCTAGTGCATTAGGTATGGTTGTAATTTATAATGACATTTTTGGAAAACAAGAAAAATTACCATATGAATTTTTTACTATAGATGAAATATTAAAAAAATCAGATTTTATTTCTCTTCATGTTCCATATGATAAGACAAAAGGCTCTATTATAGGAAGAAAAGAAATAGGTATGATGAAAGAAGGGGCATATATAATAAATTGTGCTAGGGGAAAGGTTGTAGACGAAGAAGCATTATTAGAAGCATTAGATAGTGGAAAGATATCAGGTGCAGGAATAGATGTTTTTGCAGAAGAACCAACAAAAAATGAAAAATTAATCAATCATCCAAGAGTAAGTGTAACTCCGCATATAGGAGCAGCAACTAAAGAAGCTCAAAATAGAATAGGAGAAGAAGTTGCAACTATAATACTTAGTTTTTTTAATAAATAAAGCTTAAGAAAAATAAGGAGGAAAAAATAATGGCTATAATAAGACCTTTTAAAGCGTATAGGCCAATTAAAGGATTAGCTAAAAAGATAGCAGCACTACCTTACGATGTTATGAATACTGAAGAGGCACGTGAAATGGTGAAGGATAATGAGTATTCATTTTTACATGTTGATAGAGGGGAAATAAATTTTTTAGAAGATATTAATATATATGATGAAAAAGTATATGAAAAATCTAGAGATGTATTAAAAGAGATGATAGATAATGAATTTTATATTCAAGATAAAAAGCCGTGTTATTATATTTATAGGCAAACTATGAATGAAAAGAGTCAAACTGGATTAGTAATTTGTGCATCAATAGATGATTGTATAAATAATGTAATAAAAAAACATGAAAAAACTAGAGCTGATAAGGAACTAGATAGAATAAAGCATGTTGATTATTGTAATGCACACACAGGACCTATATTTTTAACTTACAGAGAAAATATAAAAATTTCAGATATAATAAATATTAGTATAAAGAAAGAGCCTATTTATGATTTTATTTCAGAGGATGGAAATGGACATACTGTGTGGATTATTGATGAAAATGACTTAATAAATAAGTTAACAAGTCTATTTATTAATGTAAAATATATGTATATAGCAGATGGACATCATAGAACTAAATCAGCAATAGAAGTAGCATTAAAAAGAAGAAAAGAAAATCCTAATTATACAGGAGAAGAAGGATTTAATTATTTTTTAGCTATAGCATATCCTGATAATGAATTAGAAATATTAGATTATAATAGAACAGTAAAAGATTTAAATGGACTTTCAAAGGAAGAGTTTATTAAAGCTATAGAGAAAGATTTTATAGTGAGAAAATCAATTAATAATGAAAAAGTTAAACCAAATAAAAGACATACATTTGGAATGTATATAGATAAAGTATGGTATAAGCTAGAAGCTAAGAAGAATTCTTTTGATGAAAATAATCCTATTGATAGGTTAGATGTGTCTATACTACAAAATAATTTATTATCTCCTATACTTGGAATCGATGATCCAACAAAGTCTAATAGAATTGAGTTTATTGGAGGAATAAGAGGATTAAAAGAGCTAGAAAAAAGAGCTGATAGCGATATGAAAGTAAGCTTTTCTATGTACCCAACAACTATTGAAGATATTATGAATATTGCAGATGCAGGGATGATAATGCCACCTAAGTCTACGTGGTTTGAACCAAAACCTAGAAGTGGATTATTTATTCATATGCTTAGTTAAAGAAAAAGTTAAGAATTATGAGAAATAGACTAAATGTATTTAATATCTAGTACCTCATAGTTCTTAACTTTTATTTTATAATATATTAACTAAATTAAAGTTTTGATATCATTGATTTTAATATGAATGTTGAATTTTTAACACCGATTGGAGTGAATTTTTCAAAGTCCATATGAGCACCATTATTTGCATTATCAGATATAGATCTAATAACAACAAAAGGTATATTATTTAAATAACAAACATGAGCAATGCTTGCACCTTCCATTTCACAAGCTAACGCACCAAATTCTTTTTCAAGCCATTTAATTTTATCAATTGAGGCAACAAACATATCTCCTGATACTATTCTACCAGAGAAAGTTTTAAAATCAGAAGCTTCATTGCAAGCTTCTTTAGCAGTTTCAACTAATCTTTCATCACACTTGAAATCGAAAGTATCTAATCTTGGAATTTGACCCATTGGATCACCAAATGCTGTAGTATCCATATCATATTGTACAAGATTTTCAGCAACAACAACATCTCCTGGATAAATATCCTTACCAATACCACCAGCAACACCAACATTTATTACTGATGAAACATTATATTCAGATGCAAGTATTTGAGTACAAATAGCAGCATTAACTTTACCAATACCACAAACTACAGCAACTACATCGTGTCCCCATAACTTACCTTTGTGAAATTTCATTCTTGCCTTTTCTTGAATATTTTCTAATTCCATGTCTTTTAAAAGAATTTCTAACTCTTCAGACATAGCGCCTATTAATCCCTAAAGTCATAATAAACCTCCATTAATATATATAAATTTTATTAACTTTACTTAAACTATATTATATACTGTGGTAGCATTAATTAATAGAAAATTTAATTAAAAAATAAAACAAAGAAAACCTATAGAATTACTTGTATTAATAGAGAGGTAAATATATAATAATCTCAAATACTAATAAACGAAGGAGAATAAGATATGGCTTTAAATGAATTTTGTAGAACTGAATTACTTGTAGGTGAAGAGGGGATAAATAAGTTACATAACTCTAAGGTAATAGTTTTTGGTATAGGCGGCGTAGGAAGCTTTGTTGTTGAAGCCTTAACGAGAGCTGGCGTTGGGAATTTAATATTAGTAGATAATGATACAATTTGTATTTCAAATTTAAATAGACAGATACATGCGACTCAAGCTACGGTAGGAAATGTAAAGGTAGAAGCAATGAAGGAAAGAGTACTTTCTATAAATCCTAATTGTAATGTTGAAGCTAAACAAGTATTTATTACTGCGGATAATATAGAAGAAATAATACCAAGTGATATTGATTATGTTGTTGATGCTATAGATACAGTAACATCAAAATTAGCATTAGCAGAATACTGTTATAAAAATAATATAAATATTATGAGTTCTATGGGAACAGGAAATAAAATGGATCCATCACAATTTAGAGTAACAGATGTATTTAAAACAAAAGTATGTCCTTTAGCTAAGGTTATGAGATATGAGCTTAAAAAAAGAGGCGTTAAAAAATTAAAGGTAGTATATTCTGAAGAAATGCCAATGAAACCAGATAAGGGAAGAGCTGTACCATCTCAAAAAAGACAAACACCAGGAAGTATATCGTTTGTACCACCAGTTGCTGGAATGATAATTGGAGGAGAAGTAGTTAAGGATTTAGTTGGAATTAACTCTTAATCAAATAAAGGAATACCACCTAATATTTAAAAGCCACTTTTAGCTTTTAGCTAAGAATGAAATAATATTTGGGGTATTCTTTTATTTTTATAAGATTAATGTAATTTTATAATATTCATTTGTTAAATTTAATAGTAGTTTTTCTAAGGAGCTTTGAGTATTAGATATAGCTTGATCATAAAAAATTGAATCTTTCATTTTAGTACTAAAGCTATCATATAATTTTTCATTCATTTTTTTTAGGTCCTCTGAAGATAAATCTAAATCACCAAACCTAAGTAAACCAAGTTCAGGCTCATCATAAATAGTTTTTGATTCATCTATAGATATACTGAAAATTTCAGGTTGAGGAATTTTAATTAATATTTCCTTGGAAATATCATTTAGTTCAATATCATCACTAGATAAATTAGAAAAGTCTATACAATATGCACAATTGGCGAAAAAAGTTATTTTTTTTGACTTCTTAAAAATATCTAAATTAAAATACGTATTATCCAAAATTAAAGTTTCACTAAGTTCAATTTCTAAAGGTATTAATTTATTAACATTTCGAACTTCTTTTACAAGTGTTTCTTTTGTAAGCTCATTAGAAGAAGTTATACTAAGTTTAGATATGTCTGAAGAAAAAAAATTAAGTTTATAAAAATATTTAGAAGCAATAATAAATAGAACAACTATAGTAAAACATAGTAATAAACGCAAAATACGAAAAGTCTTAAAGCCTTTACTTTTTCTAAATGAGAAGATAGAAGTCACCACCTTTTAATACTTAAATATATTTAATTCACATAAAACAAATATATTAAAATATCTAAAAGTATATTCCAAGCAATATTTCTATATTTGAGTAAACGTAGTTGAGTTTTATACAGATTTATTTGTATAATAAAAATAACTAATTTGTTTTTTTAGGAGAGTTATTATGGACAATCAAAAGGGAGTAAATATAGAGCTTATAAAGGGAACTTTAGATGATTATATAATTAAAGATAAAAATAAAATTGTTATAGGAAGATTTACTATTACAGAGTTGGACAAGGAAAATAAAAAGTGTAATATAAAATTAAAGTTCTATAGGGAAGATAATTATGAATTATTAAAAATTACATTAGAAACAATCCTAAAGGCCATATTCAAAAATAATAATACTTTCAAGGCTAATTTTATAGTAAGTGAAGATATAAACTTAAGAGCTTTTTTAGATATTGGGTTTACTTTAGAAGCCATATTTACAGATAATATATTTATAAAGGGAAATTTTTATGATGAGCTTAGTTTTGGAATTAATAGAAATGAATATTTAAATCAAGGAAGAAATAATATTGTAGAGTTGCAAGGAAAAAATATATTAATTAGAAATTTTACACCAGATGATGCTGAAGAACTTTTACAATATTATATAAGAAATGAAGAGCATTTAAAAGCATTTGAACCAGTTAGGGATAGTAGTTTTTATACTTATGAAACACAAAAAGAAATACTACTAGAAAGTTACAGGCAACTTATGACTGGAGTAGGAAGTGATTTAGGAATATATATAGAAGGAAAACTTATAGGGAAAGCTAAAATTTCTAGTATTGTATATGGAGTATTTAAGAGCGGAATATTAGGATATTCTATAGATAAAGAATATGAAGGAAAAGGTTATATGAAAGAAGCTATTAATTTAGTTTTAAATTATGCTAAGGAATATTTAGATTTGCATAGAATAGAAGCATCTGTATTAACAACAAATGAGAGATCAAAAGGTGTTTTATTAGCATGTAATTTTGAAGAGGTAGGAATTAATAAAAAATACTTATATATAAATGGTAAATGGAGTGATCATATAACATTTTATAAAATACTTTCATAAAATGTTATATAAAAAGAGCTAAGAATTTAATCTTAGCTCTTTTTATTATTAAACTTCGTAATTAACAACTATATTTTGACCAGCAACAACTGAACCAGATTCAACTGCATTTATTGATTTAGCAGAATCAACATTAGTTATTAAAACTGGAGTTGCAAGAGATAATCCTTTACCTAATATGAAATCTCTATCAATTTTAATGATTGGAGTTCCAGCTTTTACTTTTGTACCAGCTTCAACTAATTGTTCGAAACCTTCTCCATTTAAGCTTACTGTATCAACACCGATATGAACTAATATTTCTAATCCATTTTCTAATGTCATTGCAAATGCATGCTTAGTTCCGAAAACTAAAGATAAATCTCCGTCTGCAGGAGCTACTATAGTATTTCCTTTAACCATTATTGCAGCACCGTCTCCAGCCATTTTTCCAGCGAAAACTGGGTCTGGAACTTCTGATAGTGGTATTAAATCACCATCAGCAACAGCGATTAATGCATTCTTTGGAGCCTCTACTTTTGATTCTACTTTTGTTTCTGATTTACCAAATAACTTTTTAAAAAAATTAGCCATGATATTTCCTGATAATTCAGGACTCACATCCTTTCTGAAATAAGTTTACACATTTTATAATATATAGGTAATAAAATAAAAAGGCATAAGCACATCTTAATTAAGAATAACTTATGCCTGATTTAACAGTAACACGTTTCAAATTAATTATATATATTGAAAAATAGTATGTCAACAAAAATACAATAATAAAAATAATTAGAACTAAACATTTATACTAATAAGTAAAATTATAATAAAACGGACATATTAAATATAGTATTAATATTATTAAGAAAAATATAGAAAACGTTGACAGAAAAATATTGACAAGAATAAAAAACCATAGTAGAATAAAAATGTAAATTAAATAGCATTCAAATATGAGGCGTGCAACCGTAATAAGGGCATTAGCTGAAAAGGATATATTATATTCTTTTTGGCTTTTTTTATTATTAACAGAAATTATCTTATGTATTTTAACGGATAGCTTTATATTTGAAAATTAAAACAATAAGGGGGATCTTCATTATGATGAAGTATTTACAAAGACTAGGAAAATCATTAATGCTTCCAGTTGCTTGTTTACCTGTTGCAAGTATTTTAATGGGTATAGGTTACTGGATTGACCCAAATGGTTGGGGAGCAAATAATGTAGCAGCAGCTTTCTTAATAAAAGCGGGTAGTTCATTAATTGATAACATGGCAATTTTATTTGCTATTGGTGTTGGTGTTGGTATGTCAGATGATAACGATGGAACATCAGGTTTAGCTGGACTTGTTTCATGGTTAATGATTACTACTTTATTAGCTCCAGGTGCTGTAGCTATGTTTAAGGGTGTTGACGTTTCAGAAGTACCAGCAGCGTTTGGAAAAATTCAAACTCAATTTACTGGTATAATATCAGGGATAATTGGTGCAACTTGCTACAACAAGTTCAAGAACACTAAATTACCACCAGCTTTAGGTTTCTTCAGCGGTAAGAGATGTGTTGCTATAGTAACTTCAGCAACTTCAATAGTTGCAGCTTTAATATTATTCTTCGTATGGCCAATGGTATATGGAGCATTAGTTTCATTTGGTGAAGCTATTATTTCTACTGGTGCAGTAGGAGCAGGTATATATGCATTCTTTAACAGATTATTAATACCTACAGGTTTACATCACGCATTAAACTCTGTATTCTGGTTTGATGTTGCTGGAATTAATGATATAGCTAACTTCTGGGGACAAGCAGGAAATGGTGTATACGGACAAACTGGTATGTACATGACTGGATTCTTCCCAGTAATGATGTTTGGTTTACCAGCAGCAGCTTTAGCTATGTATCATACAGCTAAAGATAATAAGAAGAAGATAGCTGGAGGATTATTATTAGCAGCTGGATTATCTTCATTCTTTACAGGGGTTACAGATCCATTAGAATTTGCATTTATGTTCTTAGCACCAGCTTTATACTTTGTACACGCATTATTAACAGGTGTATCTGCATTTGTTTGTACAATATTACCAGTAAGAGCTGGATTTAACTTCAGTGCTGGATTAGTTGACTGGGTATTAAGCTTTAAGGCTCCAATGGCTCAAAATCCATTATGGTTAATACCAATAGGTCTTGTATTTGGTGTAATATACTATGTAGTATTCAGATTCATGATCGTTAAATTCGATTTAAAGACTCCAGGTAGAGAAGATGATGATGATACAACAGAAGAAATGGATGCAAAATTAGCTAACAATAATTTCACTGCTGTAGCTGAAACTATCTTAAAAGGACTTGGCGGAAAAGAAAACATTGTAACTATTGATAACTGCGTAACAAGATTACGTTTAGAAATCAAAGATAATACAAAAGTAAATGAAAAGATTATTAAATCTGCAGGTGTAGCAGGGGTAATCAGACCAAGTAAAACAGCTATCCAAGTTATAGTTGGAACTCAAGTACAATTCGTTGCTGACGAATTCAAAAAATTATGTAAATAATATATAGAATTATAATAAAACTTGTATTTAAAATTATTAGTAAGATTATTTAGAATAAGAAAATAGGATGAGATGAAATCTCATCCTATTTTTTTTATGAATTAGTTAGTAATTAATATGAGAGTTGTAGATTATTAGATGCAGATTAAAGAATAAAAAGATAACTTAACCAGGTGTATCAATACATGAAAAATAGAGTATTATGAAGAAAAATAAGGTAATAGGAAGTTATTTGTTTAAAATAGTAATATATAGTATACTTTATATTAAAGATACAATGGTATCATAAGTCTTGTCCTAATCGACACCAACAAATTTAAAAAGTTACTGATATTTAGGTTGATACAAATTAATGAAAATAAAAAATTAAAAAAGTGTTGACAAATAAGTAACTAGGTGATAAGATAAGGAAGTCGCTTGAGTGCGA
>NZ_KB291606.1 GCF_000320405.1 Clostridium celatum DSM 1785
AAAACCACCAGCTAAGCTGGTGGATATTTATTAAATATAAAATTTGAAAATATATATAAATTAAATATAACATAAAATAATTTAAGCAGAGTACAAATTTAGTACTCTGCTTTTTGAAGTAAATAATATTTTATTTATAAAGTGGGCCAAAATTTTGGCAAGCTCTGAAATCAGCTGACTCTAGATCTTTAGTTCCAAACATTCCCCATGCACTAGGTCTAAATAGTTTTTCATCTGGGACATTATGCATAGAAACTGGAATTCTTAGTATTGAAGCTAAAGCTATTAAATCAGCGCCTATATGACCATAGGAAATAGCACCATGGTTAGCGCCCCAATTATTCATTACAGAATAAACATCTTTAAATGCCCCTTCTCCCGTTAAGTTAGGAGCAAACCAAGTAGTTGGCCATGAACTATCAGTTCTATCATCTATAGTTTTAGTTATATCATCATCTAATTCAATAGAATAGCCTTCAGCAATTTGAAGAACAGGACCTAAACCATCAATTAGGCAAATTCTTGACATAGTCATTGGCATTCCAGATTTAGATAAAAACTTAGAAGAATATCCTCCGCCTCTAAAGTATTCATCGATTGCTGGCCACCAAGTTGTAGCATTTAAGCAGTTTTTAACCTCAGTTTCTGTAATATCCCAAAATGGTTTCATAGTTGGGTTTCCATTATCATCACATTGTGTTCCGGTAGCATCTAAAGTAGTGGCACCTGAGTTAATTAAATGTATAAATCCATTAGCTGCAGCTCCTGCTAATTCTTTTCCTGTAACTCGTTTAACAGCTTCTGGTGACCAGAAAGTTCTTACATCTGAGAATAGTTGAGCTGTATTAGTTAAAAGATGCCCAAATAACATAGCAACTCCATTTAAAGAATCATTTTCTGTAGCTAATATATAAGGTTTTCGTATACCATTCCAGTCAAATGAAGAATTAAGTATAGCTTCCATAAAATCTCCATTTGGCATATAGTCTGTCCAATGTCTTTGACCTTGGAAACCAGCAACAATTGCATTATGGCCTTCAGACTCTTCAGCAAAACCAAGTGATGCAAGCTTTGGATTTCCAATCATTAAATCTCTTGCTATTAAGGTCATCTTAACAACAGTCTCCCAAATTTTATCTTTTTCTTCTCTAGTTCTTTGTTTATCAGGTGAATTTTTATCAGTTCCTTCTTTACAATTTGCTTTAACCCATGTTAAAGCAATTTCAAACTCTTCTTTATCATAAATTTCCTTTTCAAGTCTTCTATTTACTTCACTCATATCAACATATTCATTTCTCATTCCAAGATATTTTTGGAAGAACTTTTGATCAACTACTGAACCAGCAATACCCATAGAAACTGATCCAATTGAAAGATAAGATTTTCCTTTCATAATAGATGCTGCTAATCCTGCTTTAGCGAATGTTAATAATTTTGATTTAACATCATCAGGAATTTCAGTGCAATCTGCATCCTGAACATCTTTTCCGTATATACCGAAGGCAGGTAATCCAAGTTGATTATGTCCTGATAATGCAGCTGCTAGATAAACAGCACCAGGTCTTTCAGTACCATTAAATCCCCAAATTGCTTTTGGCATATGTGGATCCATATCTATAGTTTCAGTACCATAACACCAACAAGGGCTAACAGTAACTGTTAAGCCAACATCCTCTCTTGTAAATTTTTCAGCACATTTTGCTGATTCTGCAACACCACCAATTGTAGTATCAGATATAACACATTCAACAGGTAATCCATTAGGATATTTTAATGTGGAGGAATATAACACAGCTACTTGCTTTGCCATATTCATGGTTTGTTCTTCTAAAGATTCTCTAACACCGCGTCTTCTGCCATCAATTGTAGGCCTTATACCTATTTTTGGATATTTACCATTTAAATTCATATTAACCCTCCCATATTTAAACGTTAACATTTAATACAAAAGTTAACTTAATTTACAATTATTAGTTTAAATTAAAAGAAATTATAAGTCAATAACAAACAAGAAAAACACAGAAAAATAAACAAAAAAATATTGTTAATATTGTGTGGATGTTGTATTATTTTCATATAAGGAAAAAATAGTAAAATAAAAAGGGGGATATTTGTGAGCACTTTTTTAGCATTTGATTTTGGAGCTTCATCAGGAAGAGCTATTTTAACTAGTATTGAAAATGATATCATAAAAATGAAAGAAATTCATAGATTTCCGAATGAACCAGTTTTTTTAGGAGATAAATATATTTGGGATTTTCCAAGATTATTAAATGAAATGAAAATTGCACTGAGAAAAGTAGCTATAACTAATATAGAAATAGAATCTATAGGTATAGATACTTGGGGTGTTGACTATGGATTGTTAGATTATGAAGGTAATTTAATAGGTATGCCGATGCATTATAGAGACAAGAGAAATTTACAGGGAGTAAAAGAAGTAGAAAAGATAATTAATTTAGAAAAACTTTATTTAAGAACAGGAATTTCTAACAATACATTTAACACTTGTTTTCAATTAGCTGGAGATAAATTAAAGAGAAATACTATTTTGAATAATACAAAATGTTTATTATTTATGCCAGATTTATTTGCATATTACTTAACTGGAGAGAAAAAAATGAATTTACAATTGCCTCTACATCTGGGCTTTTAGATATGAAAAAAAGAGCGTGGGATTTTGAATTAATAGAAACTTTAGGAATTCCTAAGATAATCTTTAATGATATAGTGGAGCCGGGAGAACTTTATGGATATTTAACAGAAGAGATTATGGAGGAAACAGGAATAGGTAAAGTTCCTGTAATAGCAATAGGGGGACATGATACTGCTTCAGCAGTAGCAGCAACGCCATTCATAGATTCAAAAAACGCATTTTTAAGTTCAGGAACTTGGTCATTGTTAGGTAAGGAATTAGACTTGCCTATAATAAATAAGGAGAGTTTTGAAGCTAATTTGACTAATGAAGGTGGGATTGGAAATAAAATAAGATTACTAAAGAATATTAATGGAACATGGTTACTTCAACAATTAAAAAAGAATTGGAGTGAATATAATGAAAAAGTAGATTTCCCAGAAATAATTAAGGAAGCCAAAAAATATGCTAACTGTAGTTTCATTTTAGATACAAATGATGAGCGATTTATGAATACTAAAAATATGATTAAAACAATAAAATTATATTGTATAGAAAAAAATCAAGGTGAGCCTAAAGAATTAGGGGAATTTGCCATGGCTATTTATAATGGATTAACTAATGAATACAAGAAAACTATAGAGGAATTGCAAAAAATTATAGGAGAAGAAATTCAAGGAATAAATGTTGTTGGAGGTGGAATACAGGATCAATTTTTATGTGAAATGACAGCTAAAACAACAGGAAAAGAAGTGATTGCAGGTCCAATAGAAGCAGCTGTATTAGGAAATTTTATGATACAAGCTATAGCTATGGAAAAGATAGGGTCAATTAAGCAAGGTAGAGAATTAATTTATAAGAGTTTCAATTGTAAAAGGTATACCAATAGTAATATTTTGCAAGAAACGGTTTAATCCTACAAAAAATAGTGTATAATGAAGGAGGAATTAAAAAGAGAAGGTTGTGAAGAGTTTGTTAGCGATAGAAAGAAGACAGAAAATTGTTGACATAATACAAGAAAAGAAAAAGGTATTAGTGCAAGAATTGGCAGTAGATTTTTCTGTAACTGAAGAAACTATACGTAGGGATTTGGAAAAATTAGAAAATCAAGGGATATTAAAAAGAACTTATGGAGGCGCTATAATAAATCAAGGCACAAATGCAGACATGCCGTTATCTGTGAGAGAAATATCAAATAAAGAAGCTAAGATGAAAATTGCTGAAAGAGTATCTAATATAATAGAAGATGGAGATACATTAATGCTAGACTCATCTTCAACTGCTTTTTATGTAGCTAAATGCATAAAGAGAAGTAATAAAAAAATCACTCTTATAACAAATTCTTTGAAGGTATTAATTGAACTTCAAGATATAGATAATATTAATATTATCGTTTCAGGTGGAAAGTTTAGAGCAAGTGCTAAATCTTTTATAGGAAAATGGTCTCAAAGTGTTATTGAAAACTATTATGTTAACAAGGCTATAATATGCTGTAATGGAATGGATATTGAAAGAGGCGTAATGGATTCTAATGAAGAAGAAGCTACAATTAAAAAATTTATGGCAAAATCAGCAGATAAGGTTTTTTTAGTTGTTGATTCATTGAAATTCAATAAAAGGTCTTTTGTTAAGATTATGGATTTTGAAGATGTGGATTACTTATATACAGATGAACCTTTAACACGAAATTGGCAAAGAGTATTAGAAGAAAATGATGTGAAGGTGGAAATTTGTAATTAATAGTACAAGCTGGTAATTATAAAGATAAAAGCATATAAATAAAATAAAAAGAACTATCAAATTAAAATTTGATAGTTCTTTTTTACTTTAGTTAAAGAAAATACATATAAATAGAAGGTAGTTTTTATTAAGTAAAATTCATAAACAAATAAATTTGCAAAATGCTAATTTATAAAGATCAAAAAATAAAAAACACACAACATAAACAAATTGACATATAAGTAATAAATTGGTAAAATAAAGATAAAGAAAGAAAAAACAAACAAAAAGCAGATTTAGTTTTTTAAGTGTTTATTAGAAGGGAGAGAATTTATGTTTTCAGAATATGAAATAAAAAAACAGATGTGTGATATAGGAAAGAGGATTTATCAAAATGGATTTGTTGCGGCAAATGATGGAAATCTTTCGGTGAGAATAAATGATAAGGAAGTACTTTGTACACCTACAGGAGTTTCAAAGGGATATATGACTCCAGATATGATTTGTAAGGTAGATATTAATGGTAATGTATTACAAGCTAATGGGAAATTTAAACCTTCATCAGAAGTTAAAATGCATTTAAGAGTTTATAGAGAGAGACCAGATGTAAAATCAGTAGTTCATGCTCATCCACCATATGGTACAAGCTATGCTATTGCAGGAATTCCATTAAATAAAGCAATTATGCCAGAAGCAGTTATAGCCTTAGGGGAAGTTCCAATAGCGGAATATGGAACTCCATCAACAGAAGAAATTCCAGATGCAGTAGCTAAGT
Organism: Clostridium celatum DSM 1785; assembly: GCF_000320405.1. GTDB lineage: Bacteria > Bacillota > Clostridia > Clostridiales > Clostridiaceae > Clostridium > Clostridium celatum. Next base: position 5,130 of record NZ_KB291606.1, read on the forward strand.
ATTTACAATGCTATGATGCAGTACTTTTTAAAACCACGGAGCATTAACGTATGGTCCTGATTTAATGACAGCATATTTTAAGATGGAATCATTAGAATTTTATGCAAAGCTTATGTTTATATCAAGTCAAATTGGTGAGCCACAAGTTCTGAATAATGGTCAGGTTGAAAAATTAATAGATATAAGAAAGAATATGAATTTAGTAGGTAAGCATCCAGCTCTATGTAACAAAGAAGGAAAATGTAAATATAGTTCAAATTATATTGAAGAAGAAACCTCTTCAGAAGAAGAATTAATAGCAAGAATAGTTAAAGAGGTAACAGCTAGAGTGTTATCTAAATAATGATAGATATAAATTTTAAATTTGTGTTTAGAATTAAGGGTGATTGATTTGAATGAAAATAAATATCTTAATTTAAAGATAGCAACTCATGTAATTGAGGCAGTTCAGCAAATAGCAAATAATTATGGAACTCCAGTTGTTATTGCAATAGCGAATGAGTGGGGAACACCAATAGCAATTCATTTTATGGATGAAGCATTACCAGCAAGTTTTGATATTGCTTTAAATAAGGCATATACAAGTGCTACAGTAAGGCTTTCTACAGAAGAAATAAGAGAATTATCAAGGGATGGGGGAGAGTTATTTGGGATAAATAATAGTAATAATAACAAGATAGTATCTTTTCCAGGTGGCTTTACGTTAAAGATAAATGAAAAAGTTGTAGGTGGTGTTGGAGTAAGTGGTGGAACTGCTAAATATGATAATGAGTTAGCTTTTCTTGCAAAAGAGATTTATGGGGAGGTAATTAAGTGGATGATAACACAAAATTAATACAAGATATTGTTGCGAAGGTTATTAGTGAGATTGGAACTAAAGAAATTGAAGAAGAAGCATGCTGTGGAAATGGTAGTTGTGGTGGAAGTTGTGGATGTAATAAAGAAAAGTATGTTTTTGAAGATGTTGATTCTGCAGTAGCGGCAGCAAAAAAGGCATATAAAGAATTAAAACAACTTACAATTAAAGATAGGGAAAATATAATAACAAAAATAAGGGAAAAGTGCTTAACATATTCTGAAAGATTATCTATTATGGCAGTTGATGAAACTGGTATGGGAAAAGTTGAAGATAAAATAACAAAGCATGTTTTAGTAGCTAGAAAAACCCCAGGAACTGAAGACTTAACTACAACTGCATGGAGTGGTGACGGTGGATTAACTTTAGTTGAAAGAGGAGCTTTTGGTGTAATTGCAGCTATAACTCCATCAACAAATCCAACTGCAACAATTTTTTGTAACTCAATTGGAATGATTGCAGCAGGAAATTCAGTAGTTTTTGCTCCGCACCCAGCAGCAAAAAGCTGTTCTAAATTTGCAGTAAAACTTATAAATGAAGCTTCTATTGAAGTTGGAGGACCAGAAAATATTGTAGTTACATTTGAAAATCCAAGCATAGAGATAACTAGTGCTTTAATGAAACATAAGGATATTCCATTTATATCAGCAACTGGCGGACCAGGAGTTGTAACTCAAGCTTGTTCTTCAGGTAAAAGGGCAATAGGAGCAGGAGCTGGAAATCCACCTGTGCTTGTTGATGAAACAGCAGATATAAAACATGCAGCGAAATCAATAATAGCAGGTGCTACTTTTGATAATAATCTACCATGTATAGCAGAAAAGGAAGTAGTTGCATTAGATTCTATTTGTGATGAACTTATAGAGGACATGCAAAAAGAAGGAGCATATTTTTTGAATAGTACTGAATTAATTAATAGATTAATTGATACTGTATTAATTAGGAAAGATGGAAAAGTTACATTAAATAGAAATTTTGTAGGTAGAGATGCGAAAATAATATTAGATGCAATTGGTGTTTATGCCGATGATTCGGTAAAATGCATAATATTTGAAGGATGTAAAAGTAATTTATTAATAGTTGAAGAATTAATGATGCCTATACTGGGAATAGTGAGAGTTAAAGATTTTAATACAGCAGTGGATGTAGCTGTAGAACTTGAACATGGAAATAGGCATTCAGCTCATATACATTCAAAGAGAATTGATAGATTAACTTATTTTGCAAGAGAAATAGATACAGCAATATTTGTTAAGAATGCACCGTCATATTCGGCATTGGGAGTAGAGGCCGAAGGATATCCTACATTTACAATAGCTAGTAGGACTGGAGAAGGTTTAAGCTCAGCAAAAACCTTTAGTAAAAGTAGAAGATGTATTATGAAGGACGCACTTTCTATTAAGTAAAAAGAGATATAAAAATTACAATTTGATGAGGGTTTTAAATAATATATACAAATAATTTAGGAGTATGTAATTACGGGGAGGGATTGGTATGAATGTTAATAATATTGATATAGAAGCTATTGTTAAGAATGTAATTAATGAAATGACATCTGCATGTATAAAAGAAGAAATAAAAGTAATTAAAAATACTGCAAAGGTGGGATTATTAACTGCAAAACAAAGAATAGAAATAAAAGAGTTTAATATACCGGCAATTAATGACGATGAAATGCTTATTAAGGTTGAGGGATGTGGTATTTGTGGCACAGATGTACATGAATATAAGAATGATCCCTTTGGAATAATTCCAGTAGTGCTTGGACATGAAGGCACTGGTGAAATAATAAAAATAGGTAAAAATATTAAAAAGGATTCTTCAGGAAAAGACCTTAAGCTTGGAGATAAAATAGTAACTTGTGTTATTCCATGTGGTGAATGTCCTGTATGTTTAAATCATCCAGATAGAACTAATCTTTGTGAAAATGCAGGGATTTATGGATTGATATCTGATGATAACGTTCACTTAAACGGTTGGTTTGGTGATTATTTAGTAATAAGAAAAGGTTCTACTATTTTCAATGTATCTGATATGGATTTACATTCAAGAATATTAATTGAACCAGCTGCAGTTGTTGTACATGCTGTTGAAAGAGCTAAAGCAACAGGGCTTTTTAAATTTAATTCAAAGGTTTTAGTTCAAGGATGTGGGCCAATAGGGTTATTACTATTGAGTGTTCTTAGAACTTCAGGAATTGAAAATATTATAGCTGTTGATGGAAATGAAAAGAGACTTGAAATGGCAAAAAGATTAGGTGCAAATGAAACTATTAATATAATGGAAAGCTCTTCTTTTGAAGAGACAATAAACAAAGTTAAGAGTGTTTCAGATGGGTTAGGTGTGGACTTTGCTTTCCAATGTACAGGTTCACCAAAGGCTCATTCTGGGATATGGAAATTTATAAGAAGAGGTGGTGGCTTATGCGAAGTAGGATTCTTTGTTGATAATGGAGATGCTACAATAAATCCTCACTTTGATCTTTGTAATAAAGAAATAACAGCTATCGGATCTTGGACTTATACACCACAAGATTATTTAACAACATTTGATTTTATAAAGAGAGCTAATGGAATTGGTTTGCCAATTAAAGAACTTATAACACATGAGTTCCCGTTAGAAGCACTTCAAGAAGCGTTAGAAACTAATATAAGACAAGAAGGAATTAAGCTTGCAATAATAAACAAGTAATGAGGTGATAGAATGGCGGCTTTAGGAATATTAGAGGTTTTTGGATTAACTACAGCTTTAGTTGCAGCAGATGCAGCTTGTAAAGCTGGAAAAGTTACAATACAATCTTTTGATAAAAATAAACCGGCAAATGCTGATAATCTACTAGTTCCATTACATGTGGTAATAAAACTTAGAGGTAGTGTATCTGATGTAGAGATGGCAATGGAAGCAGGAATAAAAGCTGCTAATAGTATATCAGGAGTTAGTTGTAGTTATATAATACCTAATCCAGATGAAGGAATAAAATTATTTATTCATGAAAGTTGTATTAAATAATTAAAAGATTAATTTAGTGAAAATGATTTAAAAAGGCTATGGTTAAGAAGTTATGTTTTCGAAATTAAAATTTAAAATTATAGATAAAATAGGCATAAAATTAAATTTTAAAAAAGGTTTAAGGGAGGATATTAATATGAAACAAGAAGCTTTAGGAATGGTGGAAACAAGAGGGTTGGTAGCGGCTATTGAAGCGGCAGATGCTATGGTTAAGGCAGCTGATGTAACTTTAATTGGAACTGAAAAGATAGGATCAGGGTTAGTTACTGTAATGGTAAGAGGAGATGTTGGAGCAGTTAAAGCAGCAACAGAAGTTGGTGCAAGTGCTGCAGGGAGCTTAGGAGAATTGGTTGCAGTTCATGTAATTCCAAGGCCAAATGGTGATGTTGAAAAGATTTTACCTACATTAGAGTAATAAACTTCAAGGAGAGAAGGTGTTTGTATGAAATCTATAGGAATAGTTGAAGTTGTTGGGGTGGTAGCTGGAGTACAAGCACTTGATGCTATGATAAAAACTTCTAATGTTACTTTTAAAACTATGGAAAATAGGTTAGGTGGAAGATTAGTTACAATAGTAATTGAAGGAAGTATAGAAGATGTTCAAGCTGCTATTGAAGTTGGATATAAAGCAGGTGATTCAATAACCAAATGTGTAGCCCATGCAGTAATACCTAGGCCTCATGAAGAGGTAATAGCTTTATTAGAAAAAAGTAGCTTAAAATTCAATAAGGCGAGAGGTTAGTTTATGGATGAAAATAAAAAAGTCGATAAAGGGTCAGAAGATGGTTTTGATGTAGAAACTAATGATATGGATGCTACTAAACCTAAAAAGAGGGGTAGAAAGAAGAAGAGAGCAGTAGATGACGGGAAAAGCAAAGATATAGATAAAGAAAAAAATGATAAAAATATTATGAAGACGCAAAAAGATAATAATAAAAAAGTTAAAGGTAATGATGAGTTAGGAGGTATTAGAATGGGTCAACAAGCATTAGGAATGTTAGAAACTAGAGGGTTAGTAGCCGCTATAGAAGGTGCAGATGCAATGGTTAAGGCTGCTAATGTTGAATTGATAGGCACTGAAAAAATAGGGTCTGGTTTAGTTACTGTAATGGTAAGAGGGGATGTTGGGGCTGTTAAGGCAGCTGTTGAAGCAGGGTCAGAAGTTGCAGGAAAACTTGGTGAGGTTGTTGCAGTTCATGTAATTCCAAGGCCACATTCAACGGTAGAATGTATATTGCCAAAGAATTCATAATCTCTAGGAGTGGTGATATAAATGAAGAATGCTTTATTAGAAGTGATAACTCAAAAGGTTATAGAGGAAATAAAAAGTAATAATTTTAATAGTATAAAAAACAAGTTAGGATTGGCGTTTCTGCAAGACATATTCATATTTCTAAGGAGCATTTAGATATACTTTTTGGAGAAGGATATGAGCTTACAATAAGAAAAATGTTGATGGGGGAACAGTTTGCAGCAGAAGAAACTGTAACAATACTTGGTTCAAAAATGAAGGCTATTGAAAAAGTAAGGATTCTAGGTCCATTAAGAAAGGCGACGCAAGTTGAAATTTCAGTAACTGATAGTGTTTTTCTTGGAATAAATGCACCTATAAGGCTTTCTGGAGATATAAAAAATTCAGCACCTGTTACTATAATAGGGCCTAAAGGTGCAATTAGAATAGAAGAAGGATGTATAATTGCTAAAAGGCATATACATATGCACCCAACAGATTCTAAAAAATTTGGAATTGATGAAGGAATAGTGTCTGTTAGAGTTAATGGAGATAGAGCAGGAATTTTAGAGAATGTAGATGTTAGAGTTAGAGATGATTTCAATTTTGAAATGCATATAGATATAGATGAAGCTAATGCTCTAGGAATCAAGAATGGACAAATGGTTGAAATTTTAGGTGATTAATTTTTTAAAATAAAAAAATGTCTTATCCTATCGTCGAATGAATGTGTTCAGGAGGTAGTAAAAATGATAGTTGGAACAGTGATTGGAAATATAGTTAGTACGAGAAAAGAAGAGAATCTTATGGGATATAAATTATTAATTGTTAAGCCTTTGGAGGAGTATAATCAAGGGAAAAATATAGTAGCTATAGATAGGGTTGGAGCAGGAATACAAACAGAGGTTATAGTAACTACTGGTTCTAGTGCTAGGCTTGGATTAGCTAGGGATGTTCCAGTAGATTCAGCTATAGTTGGAATAGTCGATTAGTTAAATGTGTAATTAAGAGAAGTGAATTAAATGGAAAGAGGGTCATATTATGCTTCAAGAAGTAAAAAAAATATTAAAAGAAAGTGGTATAGTGGGAGCTGGAGGAGCCGGTTTTCCTACATATGCAAAATTATCTTATGATGTTAATGTTGTTATTTTAAATGGAGCAGAATGTGAACCATTGTTTAGGGTTGATCAAAATTTATTAAGTGAAAAGACGTATGAGGTATTAAAGGGATTAGATAACATTGTTGAGGCCGTAGGTGCAAAAGAAGGTGTAATAGCATTTAAAGAACATTATCATAAGGCTAATGAAGCTGTAGATGAAATGATTTATCAGTTTCCAAGATTAAGAAAGAAGTTGCTTGAAGATATGTATCCAATTGGAGATGAAGTGGTATTAGTTTATGAAATAACTGGATTAGTAGTGCCACAAGGAGGGATTCCTATTGATGTTGGAGCAATGGTTACCAATGTTGAAACTGCATTAAATGTATATAAGGCAATAGAGAAAGGAAAGAAAGTTACACATAAGTATGTAACCGTTGGTGGAGCCGTTAAAAATCCAAAAACCTTAAAGGCTCCAATTGGAATTTCATTTAAAGAATTATTAAAAGAAGTAGGAGGATTAACTGTAGAAGAATATAAACTTTTAGTAGGAGGCCCCATGACAGGAAGAATTGGTAATCTAAACGAAACTGTTACTAAGACTACAAAGGGGATATTTATATTACCATTAGATAATCCAATAGTAGAGCTTAAGGAATATAAAGTTAAGATTGCACTAAAGAGAGCTATGGGTGTTTGTTCTCAATGTAGAATGTGTACAGATTTATGTCCGAGAAATTTACTAGGGCACTCTATTGAACCACATAAAATAATGAATTCGTTAGTTTTTGGATTAGACAATAAAAGTGATATTTTTGTAAATGCATTAGCATGCTGTGAGTGTAACTTATGTTCGGCATATTCATGTCATCAAGGGTTAAATCCTAAGGCAATAATTGCTGATTTAAAGGGGCGGTTAAGATCGAAAGGAATAAAACTTACACAACAAGTAAAAGATGATGTGCACAACAAGGTAAAAGAAGAGAGAGAATTTAAAAAAGTTCCTGTAGGCAGAGTAATTGGAAGATTAAAATTAACACAATATAATGTTGATGCTCCAATATGTAAGATAAATAATAATCCATCTGTATTAAGGATTAGCACAAGGCAAAGTATTGGTGTTTCAGTAACAACTATAGTAAGAAAAGGTGATAGCGTTGTAAATGGACAAGCTATTGGCATAATAAATGAAAAGGATTTAGGTGTATTTTTACATTCACCAATTAAGGGAATTATAGAAGAGGTTAACAAAGAATTTATTACTATAAGAAGGAGTGAGTAGCTTTGATAAATGCATTAGGGTTAGTGGAATATTTAAAAGTTCCTACAGGGATGGTTGCAGCAGATTGTATGACAAAAACTTCTGATATAAAAATAATCCATGCAGCAACAGTATGCCCAGGAAAATATATTGTATTATTTAAGGGAAGTATATCAGCTGTTAAAGCAGCTTTAGAAGCAGGAATAAAAGGATTTGAGCATAATGTAATAGATTCATTTATTTTAGGAAATCCTATAGAGCAAATTTATAGAGCTATTTCAGGAAGTACATCAGTTGAAGTTAAAGGAGCAATAGGTATAGTTGAAAGTTATTCTGTTGCATCAATAATTGAAGCTGCTGATATTGCAGCAAAAACTGCATTAGTACAACTTTTAGAGATAAGATTAGCTAGAGGAATGTGTGGAAAAAGCTTTTTTATTATAAATGGTGAATTATCAGCTATAGAGATGGCTATTGAAAGTAGTAAGAAAAATCTTGAAGAAAAAGGAATGCTATTGGATACAGGAATAATTGCAAATCCAAGTACTGATTTTATAGAAAATCTTTATTGAAATTAGAAATTGTGAATAATATATTTTATAAAAGATAGGGAGATACGGAATGAATAATATTTTTGAAGATAAACAAGTATCAAGAATTATTCAAGAGTTGGTTCCAGGTAAGCAGGTTACTTTAGCACATTTAATAGCAAATCCGGTAGATGATTTATATAAAAAATTAGGATTAAATATTGAAAATAAATCTGCAATAGGGATAATGACAATATCCCCTAGTGAAGCAACGATAATAGCAGCTGATATAGCAACTAAAACTTCAGAGGTAACTATTGGATTTATAGATAGATTTAGTGGATCGTTAGTTATAATAGGGAGTATATCTGCAGTTGATGAAGCGTTAAGAGAAGTCATGAGAGTATTAGGTGAAAATTTGAAATTTACGACAACAAATGTAACAAAATCTTAGGCGGTTTATTTTCAATTAATAATATATGGAGATATTATGAAAAAGATAATTTTTATAGGAAAGAATAGTTGTGGAAAAACTTCACTTTGTCAACTAATGAAAGGTGAAGAAGTAAGAGACAAGAAAACACAAACTATAGAGATATATGAAGATATAATTGATACACCAGGACAGTACATAGAAGATATATGTTATTATGGAGCACTAATTATAACAGCGGCAGAAGTTGAAATTATTGCTTTGGTTCAAGAATATGGAGATATGTTTGGAAAGATTCCACCAGCTTTTGGAGCTACATTTGGAAGAAAAGTTATTGGCATAATAACTAAAATGGATAAAGCACTTGAAAATAGTAAGTGTAATAAAGACATTTTAGAGGTTGAGAAACAATTAATATTAGCAGGGGCAGAAAAAATATTTAAAGTTTCTATATTTAGTGAAAATTCTATTAAAATATTAGAAGAGAATATAAATAGTAATTGTAGAAAAAATACCATTTAAAAATATAAAAAAATGAATTAAATAGCTATAATAAAAAAATAATAATAGTGAAAAATAAAAATATTACTTTAAAGATAGGAGAAAATTATGAAGCATAAAAAAATAATATTATTAACACTATTATTACTGTTTGTTTTTACATGTAATGTATTTGCTAGCTCACCAAGACCTATGAATGCTATTTTTATGGGAGAAGTTGAAGAAGTACAAAAGAATGAAGAGGAAAATATAATAAGCATAAAAACTAAAGGGTATATTAAAGGATGTCAACCTTATAAGGAAGAAATTGTAGCTATTCTTACAGATGAAACTATAATAATTCCAGATAAAATGCCTGCAGAAGGAGAAGAGCCTAAAATAGAAAATGTTATTAATAAAAGATTTTAATGTAAAAAAAGGTGATATTGTATTTTTAGTACTAAGTGAAGCAATGACTAAATCAATACCACCACAAGTAGTTGTTAAAGCTATACAATTAACTCAAAATAATTAATTTAATATATTTTAAAAAGATATAACTACAAATAAAACATAATTATTTGTAGATTATATCTTTTTATTATTTAAAGTGTAAATTAATTATTTTTATGAAATACAGAAATATTATTAGAATAGTATAATATGTGAAAATTAATTTATTAAGGTAAATATATTGAAAATTAAAAAAATATAATTAAATTTAATATAAAACTTGAAAGGTTAAAGAATCCTGAATATATTATAATACATCATACAGAAAATGAAGAATTAGATGTTTATAAAACTAATGAATATCATAAATCATTAGGATGGGAAGGAATAGGATATAATTATTTTATAGAAAAAAACGGACAAATAATTTCAGGAAGGGGAATGCATGTAGGTGCACATACTAAAGGATTAAATGACAAATCTATAGGAATTTGTTTAAGTGGAAATTTTGATGTAGGTTACCCAACCAGAAAACAAATGAAATCATTATATAAATTATGTAGATATTTTATGAAAAAATATAGAATAAAAAAATATAATGTTTTAGGTCATAGAGAAGTTAAAAATGTAACGAAGAGTTGTCCGGGATATAATTTTAATATGGATATATTTAGAGAAAGATTATAAAACGTAAGAAAATAAAATTTAAAAAAATTTATTCATAAAATTATCAATAAATTATATTAAAAATATAGGAATGATTGAATACAGGCTAATGGAAACGATTACTATGATGATTTTGACAATATAAATTCATTGTTATAAAATAAACAAGTAGATAAAAATTATGCAAACGTTATAAGAAAACATAGTAAAAATCATAGTTTAGATGTAGTAGTAAAGGAAGTAATGAGATGAAAAAGGCAATGAATTTAATTAAAAGATTAATCTTATTCTTTGTAGGAATGAGTGTAATTCAATTTGGAGTAGCACTATTTTTAAAGACTAATATAGGTTCTGATACATTTACAGTGTTTACTCAAGGATTATCAATAGTATTAAATAAAACTGGATTAAAAGATTTATCAATAGTTCATGCAATAGCAGGTAAAGCTGAAGTAACTCCAGGTGTAGCAAATATGATAATATTAATTGTTTTATTTACTATAATAATATTAGTTGATAGGAAACATATAAAGATAGGAACTTTAATTTGCGTAGTTGGCGTTGGGCCGATAATTGATTTAGGAGTAAAGGTGGTTTCATATTTTCCAGTTGAATCTTATAATTATTTTGTAAGAATGTTATTAGTTTTAGCAGGCTGTTTTATAATTGCAGTAGGATTTTCAATAATGTCTGCTAGTAATATAGGAGTAGCTCCAAATGATATAGTTCCATTTATAATTGTGCACAAGGTTAAAATAGAATATCGTTGGGTTAGAATAGCACTAGATGCAACATTCTTAGTAGTAGGATTTATATTAGGTGGTAAAATTGGAATCGGTACTATAATATCAATGCTAGCAATAGGTCCATTTATACAATTCTGTTTACCATATGGGAATAAATTCGTTAATATTATACTTTATAGAAAAATAAAACTAGAGGAAAATGATGCTATTATAGCTTAATAAATGATAAATAATACCAAGGGTAAAACTTACCATATAAAATGGTGAAGTTTTACCTTTTTAATTTTAGAAACTTTTAGTGTACTACATATCAATATGAGGTACATTCTTTGTTATTAATTTTACAAAAGTATCCGGGGTTATAATTCTCACTTTGGGATTTTTATTTAGTTTGGTTACAACATCATTAACATTATCCATAGTATTACTCCATACATGAACATATACAAATGTATAAGAGTTGGGATCATTAATTTTTGTATAACCTAGATTTATTCTAGTATTGATATTATCAATAAGTTGATTTTCATCTTCTAATCCTCCCCAAAGTAAATCACGACAAGAGATTATAGGTTTATCATTTGACCAAATTATTTTGCCTTTATAAGCATTATTTATATCATAATTTAGATATAAAAGCGAATCTATATTAGGATTGCAAGTATATTTATCCCATAAAGTTTTATTATAAAAAGATTCATCATCAAGAATTAAAATATTATGTTGATCAACAATTTCCATATAGTCATTTAATCTTTTAGTATAATTACTTAATTTATCACTAGGAAACTTACTAGGATACATATATCCATTACCAGAAGCAGGAATTACAAAATTGTCAGTATGTTTTGAATCACTAGAGGCTTCATAGTATTTATTAAAAACTGTAGGTGCTAAGTAATATAAAGATGGACTTATTGACCAACCTAAATTAAAGTTACCTCTGTAAGGAGAACCAAACCAATTTTTTACGCTAAAATTACTTCCAAGCAACCATTGTTGATTATCACCATCAGACATAATAAAGGTGACATAATGAACTCCATCTTCTTCTTCAATTTCATTGTTAATATTTTGAACTTTAGGTGTTGATGGATATGAACTTAAAACAGAAAGATTATAGGACCAATCAGCGGCAATCATATCTATTCCAAATTTTGAAGCAATGGAGACATTAGTATGTTCATCTGGTCCCCAACCTAGAATTTGTCCACCATCATCCATAGAACTAAAAATAAGTTCTCTTAATGAGATATCATCTATATCATCTTCGTAAAATATCAGCGACTTTGAGAAAATTCCATAATCACGTAAAGACATAAATTTATCGCTAGGAAGTTGTATTACAGTAGAATGATTTAATCCTAAATTCCAAAGGTTATTATATGCCCAATATTTATCTGTTTCTCTACAATCTTCAATTAAATTAGTTACTCCATAAGTGTTTAATATAGATTCAATAGATTCATCAATAGCAATAGCATTATTTAATGAAGCAAGAGTACAAGCATTATTTATAGATGGTGCTTTTACGTTGCTATATAAAGCATAGCCATCTATATAATTTTTAAATTTATCTAATAATATCCAAGGGTCGTTAATTATTTTATAGTTAACATTATAGTTCTCTTTTAAATCTTTAAGCCATACTTCATAATCAGGCTCACTAGGGCTTAAGATGTAAATTTGATTTTCGGATTGAGGAGCTATTAGGCCTTGAAGAGTTACAATCATAGTTTGTTCTGCTTTAGTCATATTATTTTCTGATATTACATAAAGAAACTTAGGAACTACAGTATTTTTAATGTAAGAGCCATTATTAGTTAAGTTAAAGTTAGTTTTTATATCAGAGAAATCAGTTGTAGTAGTATAGAAGGTGTTTAAAAAATTATTTTTTAAATTATTAATAGCACTACCACAAGGAATAACAGTATTATTAGAGTTTAATGAGGAAATATTAAATTCATTATTTTTACATTTATTGTAAAACTCGCTTAAAAATTTATATCTTGCACCAACAAAAAAATCAACTGTATTACTTTGAGAAAGACCAGATAATAGTAGTTGACGTGCAATAATATCATTTAAGCTTACATCGTTATAGTTTTTTATAATATCATACATTATCATAAATGTTGTAGTTCTTCCTACACCTGCTTTACAGTGAAAATGAAGCCAGGTATTTTCGGGTTGTTTTTTTACAAAGTCTATAAAGTAGTTAACCATATCCTCATTAGGTAAACCTCCGTCTGTTACTGGAATTCTAAGGTATGATATATTATTAGACTCAACAAGAGTGCATTCGTTTTTTATATTTTTAGGAGTAATACATTTATTAGTATTATGTAAAGAAAATTTTTCATTTAATTTTATTGAAGATAAATCTTTATTTTCTTTATATATAACCTCATCTAAAGTAAGATCAGAATTAGCATTATTATTTGAGTTTGCAAAGCTAATAGCTACTCCGTTTATAAATCCATGAGATTCTTGTCTTAAATCTATATCAATTATAGAAAAGCTATCATCAATAGCTTCTTTTAGGAAGGGAAGATTAAATTCTGTAAACTGTCCACTTCCAGAAATATTTAATTTATCTAGTCCTTTTGTATCTAAGGAGCCAAGAGCACTAGCAGTTGAAATATCGGTAGTTTTACGAAAATGTAGTGGTAATGATTTTGAATTATTTGAATCTTGTATAATATGTATATCAGATAATGCAACTGATTTATATGTAATAGATGTAAATAAAAATATAAGAGCTAATAATAAAGTATAGTAGATTTTATTAGTTTTTTTCATTTGTAAATACCTCTTAAAATAATAATTAATATATTTATTATAATAATCAATTGTAGTTTTATTTATTCTTGGTATTAAGAAGAAAAAGGAAAGTTAAATTTTGGAGCAAAGAATAATATTATAAATATTATAAAGTATGAATAAAAAAGTAAGGAAATAATATAATGGCAAATAAAAAATCAAAATATAATTATAAAAAAACAAAAAATACCAATAATTATACATATGATGAATCAAATTATTATAACCTAATGAGTGAAGCTGATATCCAATCGTTGAAGTTATTATATTTACAAGCACAAACTGTAATAATAGTAATTTATGCATATATTATTTTTTATATAGCAACAATAGAAGGAATTCAAGTAATTTATGAAAAGTACAATAATAATAAAGATAATAAATTAGACTCTAAAATGCCAGATGGATTAGCATTAAAAGTAGTTTATATTTTTTTTATAACACAAATAATATTTACTAATATAGCAATTAATAGATATAACATTTTATATAAAGAAAAGCTTAATGGAGAATTTGAGTATTCTCTTCAACCGAATATATATATAATTATTTCTAGTTTATTTAGTATTGTTTCTGATATTTTTCTTATTAATGGAGCAGAGGGAGTATATGCAAGGGATATTTCTCAACCTATATTTGGAATTTAACAAATTAAAGAGGCTATATAGAAATAGATATGGCCTCTTTTAGATGTATTAGTCAATCTTAAATTACTCTTAAATCTAGTAATTCTATTTTTGAGGAAATAAATTCATTTTTTATAGGCTCAATTTTCATTAAGTCAGTAGAGATGTATTTTTTATTATCATCAGGAAAAACAGTAACAGCTACTGAAGTTGAACTATTTAATTCAAGGGCTTTTACGGTAGCTAAAAAATTAGCACCTGAAGATATTCCAACACCAAGTCCAAGTTTTTTTGAAAGCATTTGAGCCATGATTATTGAATCACCATCATCAACAGATATAACTTCATTTAGCATACTAAGATTAACAATTGGAGGAACAAATTCATCAGAAATACCTTGAATACGGTGAGTTCCAACATGATTATTAGTTGATAAAATTGGAGAGTTAGATGGTTCTACAGGATAAATTTTAATATGATGATTTTTTTCTTTTAAATATTTTCCTACTCCCATAACAGTACCACCTGTTCCAACACCAGCAACAAATATTGATGGTGTTAAGTGCTTTTTCTTTAGGCTATTATATATTTCAGGTCCAGTACTATAATAATGTGCATATATATTGTCTTCATTTGTAAATTGACCAGGTAAGAATATATTAGGGCAATTTTTATGACATTCGTTTATAAGAGATATGCACTTTAAAAATCCACCGTCTTCTTTTGAAACTAAATGTACGCTAGCATTATAGCTTTCTAATAATTTTATTCTTTCAGAGCTCATCCAATCTGGCATATATATATGAACATTAAATCCTAAATAAGCTCCAATAGCAGCAAATGATATTCCCGTATTGCCACTAGTAGCTTCTAAGATAATATCATCATCAGATAAAGCTTTATTAATATATGATTTCCTTAAAATATAAATAGCAATTCTATCTTTTATACTTCCTGTATAATTGTAGGATTCTAATTTAGCAAATAGTCTCATCTTTTTACTTTTATATTTAAATGAAATTTCAACTAATGGTGTATTTCCAATGAGCTTTTCTAAATTATTTATTTTAGTCAAAATATTATTCATAAAAACTCCTAGAATTTTAATATTTATATTAATAAATATATGTAAAAAGGAAAAAAATATTTAATATTTTTTATGATATGGAAGGGAAATCAATAATAAAAATGAACCCTATTATCTAAAATAGGGTTCATTTTTATTATTTATACACCTAATCTACTCTTTGCAGTATCTATTAAGTTATCTAAGTCTAATTTAGCATTATGAACATCTAGACCTATTGATTTTAATCCTTTAACAACTTCATCTTTTGATAAAGTAGCATAGTCTTTAGCTTTTTCAGAAAAACTACCGTTATAATCATCTACTGAAATAATAGCTTTATCAGTAGCTGTTATTACTTCTTGATTGAATTTATCAACTTCGGCATTGCCTTTTACTACATTATCTTGTAAATCTTTTTTAAAAGCTTCTAAATCTGCTTTTAATTCATCATAAGAACCATTATATGCAGTAATAAATTCATCATATGAATTATCATAAGTAAAATCATCAACATAAATATCATAAGTTGTATTAAGCAAATTATCCTTAAAATAATGATCATATCTTTCTGTTAAATAATCATAGTATTCTTGATTTGTAGGTGGGGTAATAGTAGCAGAGTTACTACTATTATTTGAAGTTTTATTATTACTACATCCTACTAGAGTCAACATAATTAAAGATACTAGAAATAATGATAAAGATTTTAAATTTTTTTTCATTGTTTACATCTCCTTAAAATATTTTATAAATATAGTTTGCTTAACATAAATATTTCTATTCTAAGAAGTATAATCAAATTTTAAATTAAGCTTAAAACCGGTGATTAAGAGGATGATTAAAAAAGGCGGTTTTCTTAAATAGTGTTGATTTTTGATAATATTCTGAATTTAGGGTATAGTAGTATTATATTAATTCGGAGGTGCTATATATGAACGGAATAGAGTCTATTATTAACCAAATAGATACAATGGGAGTATCAGCAGAAAGCCTAATATATCATATCCTTGAAGAGCGTAAATCTACTAGAGGGTATGTTTCTGATGTAACTAACGAGGTTAAAGAAAATAGATTCTCAAAGGGTAAATGTTGCCCTTATTGTGAGAGTGATTCTGTTTGTAGAAATGGCAAGTATAGTGGCAAGCAACGTTACATTTGCAAATCATGCAGAAAGACTTTTACCGATTTCACATACTCACCTTCATATAATAGCAAAAAGCCACTAGAACAATGGATTACCTATGCTAAATGCATGATAGCTGGCTATACTCTTCAAAGATGTGCTCAAGAAACTGGAATTTCTTTAGCTACATCTTTTTATTGGAGACACAAAATTCTAGATGGAGTTAAGAAGTTTCTTGGGGAAGGCTCTGTAGAAGGTATCGTTGAATGTGATGATACGTTTTTTCGTGAATCATTCAAAGGAAAACATACTGAAAACTCTATTTTTAAAATGCCTAGAAAAGCATATAAAAGAGGAGTTAAACCAGACCCTAATGTTCCTGCTAAAGAAAAGAAAAAGAGTGGTCTTAGTAAAGACCAAATATCTGTAATGTAGCCTTAGACCGCTCTGGAAATATAATTTCAGAGCCTATTGGTAGAGGCAAAATAAGTGCTAATGCTATACGAAAACTATTTGAAAACAAAATTGATGATGAAGCTATAGCTTGTACAGATTCATGTAGAAGCTTTAAAAAGTTTGCAAAAGAATCAGAATTATAGCTAATTCAATTGCCTAAAGGTAAGAAGAAATTAGGCATATATCACCTTCAACATGTAAATTCTTTTCATAGTAGATTAAAGAATTGGATGAATAGATTTCAAGGAATTGCCACAAAGTACATGTCCGACTACTTAACATGGTTTAGATGGCTAGAGTACTTCAAGTCAGATAAAGATATAATTAAGGTTAGAAACCTATTAGTACATTCTCATACATCTCATACAACAAGTATAACGAGCGAATTTTCATTAAGAACTATCGGATTCTAATGTAAGTAAAATTATGTTTTTAAGAAAGGTTTTTAAGCTTTTTATGGTAAATTAAGGTTATTAATGCTATTATAATATAAGTTTATCAAAACATAATTTATTATAGTGAATTAATTTAACGGGGGGGATATGATTTGAAAAAGAAAATATCAGTATGTATTATCTGTATAATTCTTCTTGGTGGTTTAGTTTTATGGGGACGTACACCTAAAAATATTGATGCGTCTAAAATCATTAATTTAGTTCAAAGTAATTATGAATCAATTACTGTGAATGATAAAAAAATTGAGTCAGGAACAAAGCACCAATATCTTATAGATGACTTTATACCAAAGTTATCAAGATATACTTTGAAAAAGTATAATGGTGAATTACCAAAAGACTATTCTTATAAAGTGGACATAAAGAGAAATGATGGTTCAGAAATCATTTTGTTTGATAATAATTATTTAGTGGTAGACAGTAGCAAGTATCAAATTATTGAAGGTAATATTGATTTGAATAAGTTTTATACCATTTTTATGGAGTAATATGCATTCCTTATGTATGATTAAATAAAAAGAGCAACACTGTTGCTCTTTTTA
>NZ_KB291607.1 GCF_000320405.1 Clostridium celatum DSM 1785
AGCTATTTTTTCATATCAGCTTAACAGATTCCACCATAATTTTAGTTATTTAAATTTGTTAAATATATTAAAAATTAAAGCTCTTCTCCATTTGATGCAATAACCTTCTTATACCAGTCAAAACTCTTCTTCTTTCTTCTTTCTAGAGTTCCTTTTCCTTCGTTATCCTTATCAACATAAATGAAACCATATCTCTTTTCCATTTCACCAGTTGAAGCTGATACTAAATCAATACATCCCCATGGAGTATATCCTATTAATTCAACTCCATCTTTTATAGCTTCTTTCATTTCATTTATATGAGTTCTTAAATAATCAATACGATAATCATCATTAATGCTTCCATCTTCTTCAACCTTATCAAAAGCCCCTAATCCATTTTCAACAATCATTAATGGAATTTGATAACGTCCATATAAATCATTTAATACAATTCTTAATCCAATAGGGTCTATTTGCCATCCCCAATCACTAGCACTTAAATATGGATTCTTAACTCCACCCATAAGATTTCCTGATGTTCCTTCTAATTCTGGATCATGAGAAACACAATTGCTCATATAATAACTAAATGTATAGTAATCTACACAACCTTCTTTTAATACCTTTTTATCTTCTTCTGTTATATCTAATTTAATATTATTTTCTTCAAAATAACGTTTTGCAAAGAATGGATATTCTCCTCTAACTTGAACATCTCCACATAAATCATTTGCTATTTGATTTTTTTGTTGAGCTAAAATAATATCTTCTGGATTACATGTATATGCATAATTTGACATATATGCAAGCATACAACCAATCTTAAAATCTGGATTAATTTCATGTCCTAGCTTAACAGCCCTTGCACTTGCTACAAACTGATGATGTAATGCTTGGAATCTAATTTGTGGATCATCAACTTGCTTTGTAAAATCTTCAGTTCCTTCATTTAAAATTCCTAAACCAAGATATCCTCCAAGTGGCATAGTTCCACAGTTAATTTCATTAAAAGTCAACCAATACTTTACTACATCCTTATAACGATTAAATATTACATTGCAGTAATTAACATAAAAATCTATAACCTCTCTAGATGCCCAACCATTGTATTCCTTAGTTAAATTAAATGGCATTTCATAATGAGATATAGTTACTAATGGTTCTATATTATATTTCTTTAATTCTGCAAACACGTCATCATAAAACTTTAATTCTGCTTCATTTGGAACTTCATCATTTCCATTTGGGAATATTCTTGTCCAATTTATTGACATTCTAAATGTTTTAAAGCCCATTTCTGCAAATAATGCTATATCTTCTTTATATCTATGATAAAAATCAATAGCCTCATGAGATGGATAGTTAAGACCTTCAATAGTTTCTCTAGTAATTTTACGTGGAATTGTATGAGTACCACCTGTTAACATATCACTAGTACTTGCTCCTTTTCCATCTACATTCCAAGCTCCTTCAAACTGATTAGCAGCTGTAGCTCCTCCCCATAAAAATCCTTCTGGAAATACTGTATTTTTAATCATAATACCCTATTCTCCTCTCTATTAAATCCGATAATATTCTATTCCTATTTAAGAATGGATAATTAAACTTTTATATTTAATTATCCATTCATTAATTATTACTATCTAAACAACTACTGTTAATAAATTCTCATTATAGCTTGCCTTTTTATTATCAGTTTCAACTACATCTAAGTAGTTATCTGAATTTGTAACTATTACAGGAGTTACTGTTGAGAATCCTGCTTTAGATATAGCATTAATATCAAACTCTAATAATAATTGACCCTTTTTAATCTTTTCACCTTGCTTTACTTTTGGAGTAAAGTATTTACCTTCTAATTGAACTGTATCCATTCCTACATGGATTAATATTTCTGCACCCTTATCTGTAGTAATTCCTAATGCATGTGATGTTGGGAAAAGAGTTGTTAAAGTACCATCTGCTGGAGCAAAAACTTTACCTTCTACTGGTGTAATTGCAACACCTTTTCCTAAAGCACCTGATGAAAAAGCAGCATCCTTAACTTCTGATAAAGCTACAACATCACCTTTTAATGGACTAACTAATATTTCTTTATTAACTAAAACTTCTTTATTTTTTGTTGTATTTTCTTCTTGCATATCTTCTTCTGATAATTTACTAAACATCATTAATATAAATCCAACTGCTAATCCTGCAATACTTGCTATACACATTCCTAGTACTGAACTATCAAATCCTTCTGCACCCATAAATGTTGGAATTGCAAATACACCCATACCACCAATCATGTAAATCTTTGATCCAAAGATACCTAAAATACCTCCAGTTACTGCACCACCTATACAGCTTAATATAAATGGTTTCTTTCTTGGTAATGTAATACCGTAGATAGCTGGTTCTGTAACACCGAAGAATTCTGAAATAGCTGCTGGAATACATAATGATTTTAATTTTTTGTTTTTAGTCTTCATTAAGATTGCTAAAACTACACCTGTTTGAGCAAAACAAACTGCCATTGAAGCTGCTACAACTGGGTCATATCCTAATACTGCTATATTGTTCATAGCTATTGGAACTAATCCCCAATGTAAACCAAACATAACGAATACTTGCCAGAAAGCACCTATAAACACACCTGCTACTACTGGACTGAAGTTATAAATACCTGTTGTTACTGTCCCTAATAAATTTGATGCATAAGTTGAAACTGGACCAATTGCCATAAATGTTAATGGAACAACTATTAGTAATGTGAAAAATGGAACTAAGAAAGTCTTAACTACATCTGGAATAATCTTCTTTAAGAATTTTTCAACTATTGAAGCAATGAAAACTGCTAAAATTATTGGAATAACAGTTGATTGATAACTACTTGAAGGCATCATTACTGGAATACCAAAGAAAGTTACTGTAGTACCAGCTAAAGCTGTAATACTTGGATAAACCATTGCTGCTCCAATTGCCATACCAGTAAATTGATTTAACTTAAATTTCTTAGCTGCTGTAAATCCTAAGAATATAGGGAAGAAGTTAAATAAACAATCACCAATAGCATTTAAAATTACATATGTTGAATCAGTATCTGCTAATAATCCTGTTGCTAGTAATATAGCATTTAAACCTTTAATCATACCTGTAGCACATAAAACTCCAAGTACTGGTTGGAATACCCCTGAAATAATATCTATAAATTTATTAAATGGACTCATCTTTTCTTCTGAATCTGATGCCGCTTCTGCAAATCCACCAATTGCTACTACATCTGCATAAACATCTGGCACATGGTTCCCAATAACTACTTGATATTGACCACCACTTTTAATTACAGTTACTATACCATCCATATTTTTTAATACTTCTGTATTTGCTTTACTTTCATCCTTTAGTTTAAAACGTAATCTTGTTACACAATGTGTTAAACTGTTAACGTTGTCTTTACCACCAACATTAGCTATTATGTCCTTTGCCAATTTTTCATACTTCATTATTTCTCTCTCCTTTTATTTATATTTAAATTTTTATTCTTATTTATAAAAAAAAGCGAAACCAAGATTTATAGGACAATATAGATATATACTTATCCTATAAATTTTGGTTTCGCCTGATTTAACAGTAACAATCCCCAGCTTATTTTAAATTACCTTGCAGTAACTCTTTGAATATGCAATGTTAGGTATAATTTTTCAGAATCAGTTAATTCTACACCTAGGTATTTTTCAACCTTTAACATACATCCATAAGCTTGACTATATTTAATTTTAACTTGTTCTAGTAAAAATCCATCTTCAGATTCTACTACTTCCTTTTTACTTAATCTTTTAAAGAAAAATCTTAAATGTGTAACAAATCTTTCATAATTTAATGAGTTCTCGTCTAATTGAGTATTGTATGTATACTTCACAATATTCAATATGTCTTGAACCATTACAGTCAATTTTCCAACTTCATTTTTATTATCTAATGACTTATTTATTTGTGCATTGACTAAGTGTAATGCAATACTTCCTGCTTCATCCTCTGGTAAAGTTTGTCCAGTTTCATCCTCTATTAATTCAATGGCTTTTAAGCCTATTTTATATTCTTTAGGATAAAACTTTTTTATTTCCCATATTAAAACAT
The DNA here is from genome assembly GCF_000320405.1 of Clostridium celatum DSM 1785. Classification (GTDB taxonomy): domain Bacteria; phylum Bacillota; class Clostridia; order Clostridiales; family Clostridiaceae; genus Clostridium; species Clostridium celatum. The sequence goes on from NZ_KB291607.1 coordinate 4,105, forward strand.
TTGACCTATGAATACCTTCACTATCCAGCTTTAAAGCATAACTTATATGATCAGTTAATGTAACATATATATAATCATTTAGCTCTACGTCTAACATATTTTTAGCATATTCAATAATATCATAAGACAAGGATACATGTTCTACAGGAATATCTTCTAATAATATCTTAAACTTTTCCGTTGTCTCTTTTTGTTTTAAAATAAAGGTTTTTTCAACCTTGTTATCATTTATAGCATCTCCAACTTTCTTTTTAAATGCTATTCCACAACCTAAAGCTACAACTTCATTTTTTGATGAATCCACAGCTAATATAACATTATTATTAAATATCTGCTTAATAATCATATTTTGAAACACCCCAATAAATTATGATAAAAAAAATAAACCTTACACCAATTAAAAGGATAGTAAAATACCCACTTTAATCAATTAAGGTTTCTCCTGATTTAACAGTAACGCATTGTATTTACTTTGTAAACTTTTGTCTATGTTATTATATTACCTTTATTTATAATTTTTGTCAACAGTTTTTTTGATTAAATTTACTTACAAGGAAAAATCATTAAATTTGAAATTTAATTTCCTTTTCCTATTCCTGTACTAGGTTTATCTACTATTTAACGCTATTTTCTTATTTAATTCAAGTCATTATCAATAACCACTCCAAGTTTAGTTGAAATTATAGTATTAAGTTTATTAATTGAAAAAGTTAACGCAAGTATTTGCTTTTCCAAACGCATCAATAAATAAGCACTTATAGCGACAGGAAAACCAACATTCGCAATTAAATTAGTCAAATCACCAAACTCCATAACACACACCCCATTTTCATATTAAATTTAGTATAAAGACTATATCTCTCCCCCTGCCCAACAAAATCAGTGGTAGAAATTAACATTCTAGTTTTCTTCACAGAAGTTATCGTTAAGGCATTTAAAATGATAAATTATTAATTTGTAGGGAGCATTTATAATGAACCGTAGAATTTAATCATTGATGGAATAATTAAATTTAGCACAAACATTAACTTTTTCTTCCTATACCACTAAAGTTTAATGTATTTAAAAAGCTAAGCGAAGTTCTAAATCTTGATTTAGCTAACTAAGCTTACTCCTTGGATGATAAGAGAAGGAGTTACCTATTAAATCGTAAGGAATATTTGCAATAAGCCGTAGAATTTAATTAATTTTGGAGTGATAATTGCGTAAAAAAGTTTTAATGTCCGAAGCGGAGCAAGTTTTAAAACTTTAGCAATTATCACGGAAAATTTAATATAAATTCAAGGTGAAATTGCAATAATTCCTGGAGATTTAATAATTAACTTTTTTATATCACCTAAACTTCAAATTTTGTTGTTTCTTTTTGGGTTAATGCAGCACTTTCTTTTGCTACATAGTCACCTTTTTTATTGATAAAAACGTTGTTCTCTATTATTGCATTCATAAGAGCTTGGACCTCTTCATTTGAAACATCCTCTCTTACATCTGATATTGAAAAAGTAGATTTTTCTCCACTTTCAGTTAAAAATGTCATAGCTAAAGTATAAGTCATAAAAACACATCCTTTCATAAATTAAATTTAAATTTCAATAACAAGTTATACCCATAATTTTAATTACTTCAGTTTAATACTAAAGAAAAGTTAATAATCTTTAGTTTTGTTGAAGCTTAGATACTTCTGTTAAATAGAAATATCTAGTATCCTTATCCAAAACATCTTCAATAACTGTAACAACTGCACCTATTTTTTCTGGATCAGCATTTTCCTTAACCTTTCCAATAGTTTTTTTGCTGTAAATTGGATTTCCATCATTATCTGTATCTGTCTCCACCTCAATAGAAAGAGCCTTAGTTTCAAAAGTTTTAGTAACTGCCATTTTTCATTCCTCCCTTTACATTTTATTAATTAAGTTATTTCATATAATATATATACAATTTTAAGAAAATTTTATAGATATAAACAATTTTATTTGTTATAATGTTTAAGAATTTTTTAGGAGGTGAATTTAAATGACAAAGTTTTTAAACAAACTATCATCAAATGTAGTAATATATCTATCATTGATTTTTACTATAGGTATGGTGATTTTAAATGGAATTGGATTAATTAGTTTTACTAACTTATTTTCATTTAACAGTGTATATGAAATCATAGGTATTATATTATTTCTAGCTTTAATGTTTTTATTAACAATGTACTTACCTAAGATAAAAGATAATAAAAATTTCTTAATTATCTTATTCATAGTAGCATTTATACTTAGACTTATATGGATAATATGGATTCCTACTGAACCAACATCTGATTTTAAGGTTATGTATGATGGTGCAACAGAAATTGTAAATGGTAATTATAATGCTATATTAGATAGCTTTTACTTTAATGTTTGGGCATATCAATTAGGCTTTACTGGATATTTAGCTTTATTAATTAAAATATTTAACGGTTCTTTATTTATGATAAAGCTAGTTAATGTATTAATTACATCATGTATTCCAATAGTAATATATTTTAGTGCAAAAAAATTATGTGGTGAAAAGCCTGCTAGAATAGTCTCTATCTTATATGCTTTATACATTGGAAGTATAGCTAATACCTCTGTTTTAACTAATCAACATTTAGCTACACTTTTATTCTTTATTGCTATTTACTTAATAATAAGTGATGTTAATAGAATATATAAATGGTTATTAATAGGACTACTTATTGGTTTTGGAGATATAATAAGACCTGAAGGGTCAATAATATTAATTGCACTTTTATTATTTGGAGTATTTAAGAATATTACTAATTTAAAAGAAGTAGCTAAAAGTATTTTAGAATTTGTTGGAATATTAGTTATTGTAGTAATGATTTCTAAAATAGTATCCTTTGGATTTGTAAATAGTGGTATAAGTAATTATCCATTAGAAAATAGAGATCCTCTATGGAAATTTACTTGTGGATTAAATCCAGAAACTAAAGGTACATATAGTGATGCTGATTTAGTTTATTTACATAATGCAGAAGTTTCAGGTAAATCTAGAAATGAAGCTCATATGGAATTAATTAAAGAAAGATTATCAAATCCACCACAATTAATAACTACTATGGAATATAAATATGTTACTATGTGGGCTGTAAATGATACTTCATTACAATTTGCATTTACAGACAATGTAGATAAGCCAGAAGTTTATGATTTTACACTTAAATTAGAAAAAATTCAGTACATATTAATTATAGTATTATTTATGATTGGAATAATTAATATAATTAAAAGAAAAGAAGGTTTCACTAATAATCATATCTATTTAATAATTTTATTAGGTTATTTATTAGCACATTTACTTATAGAAATACAACCAAGATATCGCTACTTTGGATTACCAATATTCTTTATTATAGCGGCATATTGCTTTTCTAAACCTTCAAGAGAATTAAGATTCTCAAGATATAACTAAATATAGTAAATTTAAGAGCCAAGTAAAAGTAACATATAATATTGCTTTTACTTGGCTCTTATTTTATTATCTTAAACTTTAAATTACTATGTATACTTTAATATATTTTTACAATATGAATTACTTTTTAAAAACCCATATTTTATTAAATATATAATTAATAATCATTACAATTCCTGTTGCTAATATTAGTGATATAAACTTATTTATATTAAATAAATCAACTAATAAAAATAAAATACTTGTATTTAATATTAATCCAACTATGTTTAATATTATAAACTTAACAGATGCTTTAGCCTTCGAACCTTCAGTATATTTAAATACCCATATAGAATTCCAAAAATAACTATGAGCTGTAGCTACTGTATAGGCAATGACATTTGCTATTATATAATAAACTCCCATACCACTTAGAACAAAGAAAATTATCCAATTCAATAAAGTATTTAAAACTCCTACAATTGCAAATTTTATAAAATTAAAAAAATCTTTTGATACTATGTTCATTTTTATTACCTCTTAGCTGTTAGTGGAATCTCTACCAATAGCTACTTCCTTATATATGTCTTGGTTTTCTTCTATGTTTCCTGAATACTCATCTACAAAATATAGTGGTCTTCCTTTAACTTCAATGAATATTCTTCCAATATATTCTCCTATAAGCCCTAAACAAATTAATTGAATTCCTCCAAGCATTAATAATATGCATATTAGACTTGCATATCCTGGTACATCAACTCCATAAACAACAGTTTTTACTATAGTAAATATCATATAAATAAATGATCCTATAGCTGATAAAACACCTATTATTGTTGCTATTCTAAGAGGTGCTGTGGTAAATGAAGTTATTCCTTCTATAGCTAAATCCATAAGCTTAAAATAATTCCACTTTGTACTACCTGCTACTCTTGGATCTCTATCATATTCTATTTCTTTTTTCTTAAAACCTATTAAACTAAACATACCTTTTGTATATCTTTGCTTTTCAGGAAATGCTTTTAGCGCTTCAATGGCTCTTCTACTTAAAAGCCTAAAATCTCCAGTATCCTTTTGAATAGGTACATTAGAAACTGATTCCAAAACTCTATAAAAGGCTTTTGATGTAAATTTCTTTAACCAAGTTTCACCTTTTCTGTTTCTTCTCTTTGCATAAACATCATCATAGCCTTGCTCATAAAATTTAAGCATATCTACTATAAGTTCAGGTGGATCTTGCAAATCCGCATCTATAATTACAACTACATCGCCTGTAACATAATCAAATGCAGCTCCCATAGCTACTTCTTTTCCAAAATTTCTAGATAAATTTAAATACTGTACTCTTGAATCTTTCTTTCTGTATTCTTTAACTATTTTTAATGAATTATCTTTACTTCCATCATTAACAAATAAAAATTCTAATTGATATTTATCTATCCTTTTTGCAAGCTCTACTAACCTTTTGTAAAGATATGGAAGTGACTCTTCTTCATTATACATAGGTATTATTATTGATAATTTTTTATTATCCACTATTTTCCCTCACTCTATTTGTTGTCTATCAATATATAGTTTATCTATTTCATTTCCCAATAAATGAAAGAACAAATTTTAATTTGTTTAAACTAATGATTTTTTATACCTATATATTCTATATTAAAATGCAAATTATAACCATACTTTATTATTGTATTTTTATGTACTTACAATTCATATATATCTGATAGCTCACTAAATACTCTATCAATATCAACATCATATTTATCTATTGCTTCAACTTCATTTATAGTAATATTAGGAATATATATCTTAAATTCACTACCTACATCTTCCATGCTTTCTAGTTCAATATATCCATTATTAACATCTACTAATGACTTAACTAAAGATAACCCTATGCCACTACCTTCATTTTTTCTCTTAAAAGTTCTATCCACTTGGATAAATTTATTAAATATATTTTCTTTCATATTATTTGGAATGCCAATTCCATTGTCAGAGATAATTACTAGTATATAACCGTCCTTCTGCTTCATCCTTACATGTATAAATCCATTTTCTTTACTAAACTTTATTGCATTTGATAATAAATTCAATATTATTCTCTCTATCATATATGGATCACATTTTGCAATCATCTCTTCTTCATCTGTATCAAATGTTATATAAATATTTTTAACTTCAACAGAAGATAAAACAGACATTGTTACCTCTTCAACTAAACTTACTAAATTATAATTACCAAACTTAGGTTTAATAGCTCCACAATCAATTTTGTTTATATCAATCATATTTTGTATTATTTTAAGCATACGCAAGCAATTAATCCTTACACTTTTTTCATGCTTTAAATAATATTCCTTAAAAACTTCATCACTTTTTCCCTTAAAAAGACTCATAAGTTGAATAGATGAATAAATTATATTTATAGGTGTCTTTAATTCATGAGATAAATTTGCAAAAAACTCTTCTCTTTCTCTTTCTTCCCTCTTTAACTCTTCATAGCTTTTTTGAACATTATTATACTTTGCCATTAAATTTACATGTTCTACATTCATAACAAGCTTGTTTACTTCTTCTATTGTTTCATATGCATTCTTATAATCTTCTAATGACTTATAATCATTTGCCAATGCTTCATATGCATTAATAGCATACTTTATCCTATATTTCTTTGATATATTTACTGCATTCTTATGATGTTCTATAGCATTAAAAAATTCACCTATTTGGTAATATATATCTCCATATAACTTTTCTATATAATAATCTACATATGCAAAAATAAAATTATCTATATCTCCTTGGAAAAAGTTATTAATTTCATCTAATATATCTAAGTTATCTTTTATATTTTCTTTTTTTGTTTTTATGTTATATTGAACTATTAATAAATTTAATTGCACTTTATATTGACCTTGTTTTATATAATCAATTTTTTTTATTTCCTTCTCACATTCATATAATAATTCTTGTATAGAATTCATATCAGCATTCTTTTCTAAAAGACTATTTATAAGGTCAAATCTTACACATAGCCTAGTAGAAGTAAAATCTAAAAACCTATTATCATCTAATATGCTATAAAGTGTATTAATAGCCTTATCCCTCATTCTTATTTCATCATATCCAATTCCTATGTAATATAATATCAACATCTCCATATAGATATCATTATAATATTTTGCTATATCCAATGCTTTTAAATACAAATCTATTGCCTTTTCAAATTCTCCATAAATTATAGAATAAACAGCTCCAATAGAAACATATAATTGTGCAGACCGTACTGATTGAAATTTAGTTATATAATCCAATGCTTTACCTAAATACATCTTTATTAAATTTTCCGGTTCTCCCCTTTTAGCCATATAAGCTGCGGTTTTAGTATCTAACATAGTCAAATCTTCATAAGCTTCTAACTCTTTATATATTTTTTCAGCTATTAAATAGTGCTTTTCAAAGCTATTAAATTCTTCTAATACAATATTATTTAGTGCTATTAATGCATGTGCTCTTGCTATAAAATACTTATCGTTTAAGTTATTAGCATATTCTAAAGATTTAAGTCCAGCTTCTATACTTTCATTATATGATCTTGTTCTATATCTAGTTAAAGCCAATAAATAATGTACTTTAAATAATATTTTATTCCCCAAATCATAACCAATACTATTTAAATTCTCCTCTATTTCATTCCTAATTCTTTTCGCCTTATTTATATCTAAATTTATTTCTGTTATATATTCAAATATCTCTATGTAATTATCAATTATTTTTTCCACTTTACTGCCCCCATTTAAAAAATCTCAGTATTATTATACTATTTTTACACTTTTTTGTAATTGTTTTTCTCCATTTTTTCACATAAAATGCTTTTATATCAAAATTTAAAAATACATTTTCCCCCTGAAAGATATGCAAATTTAATTATAAAACTTTAAAATTAATACTATTTACAAATTCCTTTTAATAAAAAATTAATTAAATTTAATTCTCGTTATAAAAAAAAGTGACAAGCTAATGCTTATCACTTTTTTACACTTCTCAATTCTAAAAATATTTAATTATCTTCTTTTCTTTAATCCTAAACATCCAGCAGCTAAAGATGTTACTCCCATGAATAAAGCTGCAACTCCTCCTAAATCTCCTGTATTAGGAAGTTGTCCTTTACTACTTGTTTTATTTGTACTATTTCCTGAAGTACTAGCTGCTACATTGTTACTTTCACTATTTGTTGTAGTTCCAGAGGCTACATTATCACTTCCTGTATTAGCACTTTCATTATTATTTCCATTACCAGCATTAGTGTTTCCACCATTTTCTGTAGATTCACTAGCAACTAAATTATCAATAGCTCCTTGTAATTCCTTTTCTACTTTTGCTATATCAGTACTAGTAGCTTCTTCATTTTCAAATACAGCCCTCGCTTTACCTAGAGTTTCTTGTAAGTTAGACCAAGATGAAGCTGTATATTGGTTTGCATCTAAAGTTTCAACTTTATTAATTAACCCTTCCAATTTATCTTTACTTGGTTTTAATCTTAATTCTAAGAATCCTCTTAAACCTTCTTTATAAGATTCAGCCACTTCTGCTTCAAGAGCATTTTCATCTGCTACAATAGCATTTGCTTTTTCAACAACTGTTTGTAAATTAGTCCAAGTAGATTGAATATATTCATCAGAATTTAATCCATTAATTCTATCTAATAAGTTAATTAATTGAGTTTTATCTCCTTTAATAAACTCTAACATTTGCATTACACCTGATAATCTTTCAAAAGCCTCATCTATTTCTGCTTGAGTTGAACTCTTATTTTCTAATATAGCCTTAGCTTCTTCAAGAGCTTCTATAAACTCATTAGCTACTGCAGGAACAACCTTTGAAAGTTCTTCTTCAGTGACTTCATTAGCTAATTCAACAGCAATTTCAAGATGAGAAGTAAACTCTACTTCTGAAGCCTTTGCATTAATTTTTATTGCAGTAACTGAATGTGGAGTTAATGTATATTGGAAATTACTAGTTTTAATAGTTTCAACAACAAACTCTTCCACAACTACATTATCTTTGTTATCAATGGTATTTTCAGCATCAAAGCTTGGACCATCTACTAACATTCCTTCTCCAGTTTTTCCTCTAAAATCAAACCCATCTACATTTATATTAACGCTAACTTCTTCTTTTGCAGTATTTACTAGCATTAAATATAAGTTTCCTTCATCATCCTTAGTTATCATAGTATCTAAGGCTTCTAAATTACCATATACTGTTTTATTATTAATAACTTTTTCATTTAAAACATAATTTCCTGTCATATTATTAAATAAAGTAAATACCTTTGCACTAGGAGTTGCAACAAACTCTATTTCCCCATTTTCATTGTATATACTTTGAATTATAGCTTGACCACCAGGCCCTAATAAGTCTCCTCCTGGAAAATCTACTAAACAATGCTTAGTTGCATATGGAATTGATTCAATATCTGCAAATCCAATTATAGATTTTGCTGTATATAAAGCATTTATTTGAGACTTTACAAACCTACTGCTATCATTAAATATCCCATATTCAGATACAACTACACTAACATCTTTTGCTTTTTCTTCCCCTAGTACTTCTTTTATTTTATTTTCATAATTTTGAGCCACATTTACCTTTTCTTCTGCTCTATATAATATTTTTTCATAATAATTTGCATCAGAACTACTTATTGTTCCTGAATAAGGATGTGTAACTATTCCATCATAACTTTTTTCCGTTCCCATTCTAGTTATAAAGTTCTCACTATCATAGCATGAATATATCTTTATATCTGGATCAACCTTTTTCATTTCTTCATAATAATCAACATATCCATCTCTATGAGCCTTATAAGAAACCTTTATTTCTTTTCCTTCTGCTGGAATATTTCCATTTATACCATCACCAAAATTTATTCTTCCGCTTTCATTATCATAAACAAATACATTACTTGCACCTTGACCTTCTAAAGACTCAACTTGTTGCCAAGTTTGTCCACCAACAGTTAATACTAGTGTATGTTCAACTATTGGATAATATCTAATTATTTTTTCTTGATTAGCTTTCCCATTACTTCTACCAGCAGTAGAATTTCTCCAATCCTCATATTCAACAACAAATTGGTTATTAAATTGGAATTCACCACCATCTATATAAGCTCCCATTGGATCATTAGATGCTGTTGTCCAATAAGCTTGCTCACTTAATAATTGAAATTCATTTCCCAGTTCAAAATGAGTAACATTATAAGGTTCAACTCTTCCATTTTCAGCTCTAACTTCAGCCCAATCTATTCCTCCATTTGGATTTTCTCCTACTTCGCAATTTAAATATTCAACCAAATCTGCTGCATCAAGCTTATTACCATTACCCATATTATAAACATAGGCAAGCTCACTATTATTTTCTTCTGCATATTTAGCAACTTCATCTACCCCAAAGTAAGGAAACTCTGGTTCTTGCTCTGGATCACCATGAATAGTATATTTTCTTTCATCTATATCTCCAATTGACTTCTTCCATTCAAAAAGATTTGCAACCTTTCCACCTGGATATCTTATAGCACCAAAATTAGATTCCTTATATAACTCATCAAATTCCTCTTTAACCTTTAAGTTTTCTGTATCATAACTGCCATAGCCATCCTTATGATACCTATGATTAGCCCCAAATAAAAATCTACCTATTTCCCTAAACACATCATTTATATCAGCCTTAACTAAAATATCATCTCCAATCTTATTATTTAAAGCTTCATTTACTTGTTCATTTAAATTATTTAAATAATTTATTTGATTTACAAACTCTTTAGCATCTTCTATATCACTTGATACTAACTCTTCTGATTTATTTATTTCACTTAAAAATTTATCAATTAAATCTCCACTTAAAAAATCAACAGCTAAATTATAAGTTTCATATGCCACATTAATAGCACTTAATAATTCATCCTTTAATATACTTATATCAGCATTTTCATAATAAATATTAAGTATCTGTTCATCTGTCAAACAATCCCCAAATATCATAACCTCATCAACTATACCATTTAAAGCTAAACCGTTATTATTTTTATGGTCCCCTAATCTTAAAGGATCATTAGAATTTGATAATGACGATAATAAATGTGTACTATCGAGCTTTCCATTTATATAAAACTTAATTTCCTTCTTAGAATAATCACTAACCATAGCTACATTTATCCACTTATCTTGAGTTAACTTTTCATTACTAAAGCTATCAGAACCACTAACAAAAGACCCTAATTTATCTCCACTACTACTTGCAGCATAATAAAGTATTGATTTACCATCGCCTTCTTGTTGTAGTAAAATGGTATGTCCACTCCTATTATTCTCACTTTCTGGTGATATATTTACCCAAAAGGATAAGGAAACGTTTTCTTGAGCTAAATTAAAAATCGAAGGAATACTTAAAAATGTTCCCTTTTCCCCTGTTAACTTAAGCCCCTTATTATTCTTTCCACCATCAACAATACTGGCATTTCCCTTCAAAGTTGCATCTTTTCCATTATTACTATCATCAATAATATTATCCCCTTCAACATTTTCAAATGTCCAGTATCCTTTTAAACTATCCATTGGTATAGCATCATTTTCTATAGCTCCTGCATACATACTTGGAAAATACGAAGTAGTAATAGCTAACACCGTAGCCATTGCAAGTATTTTTTTTATTTTCATAAATTTCTCCCTCCATTTATAATAAATTACAATACTTTATACATTAACTATCTTAAAACTTTATAATTAATATGTTTTAATATCCCTATGTAAAATTATACCATCTAAAAATTATGTTTACTTTTTTTTCGTTTTTCATTTTCTTTCAAATTTTTATCCACTATCTTGTTACTTCAAGCAAATAAGTATTATTCTTCATGTTCTAACAGCTACCGCCCGCGGGGTGAATCCAAATATTGGATTCACCCCGCGGGCGGTATTTATAAAAAATATACATATCTTAAAAGTAAACATAATATTATTTATATATACAAAATAAATTAATGGGGGAATCTTATGATTATAGCTGTTTGTGATGATAATGATATTGCATTAAATAATATATGTTCTTTAATTGAAAAAAACTTAGAGAAGCAATGTAGACTATTAAAATTTAATACAGCATCAGCTTTAGAGTTTTATATAGAGGATAATAAAAAAATTAATTTAGACATTCTTGTTATAGATATTGATTTAGGAAACTCCAATGGAATTGACCTTGCTAAAAAAGTAAAATCACATTTTCCACTTATAAAAATTATATTTATTACTGGTTTTATTAACTATGCTGAAAATATTTTTGAAGCTGATCCAACATATTTTATAGTAAAGCCTATAAAAGAAGATAAATTGGTAGACGCATTAAATAAAACTATAAATGCCATAAATGAAGATAAGCCAGATATCATATCCATTTCTTCAAAAGGCGCTATAACTAATATCAATTTAAAAAATCTAAAATATATTGAAAGCTTTAAAAGACAAATTATAATCCATGAATCTACTGATGAAATTAAGCTGTATTTCAAATTAAAAGAAATTGAAAAAATTCTTCCTTCACATTTTGTCCGCTGCCATCAAAGCTATATAGTAAATATGAATAAAGTTAAGTATTTAAATACTGGATCTTTTTCTTTATATGATGGTGAAAGTATTCCTATAAGTCAGTCAAGATACAATAAAACCAAAGAATCATTTATAAATTATTTAGGAGAAAAGCTATGTCATTAAAATCCTTAGCTATAATTAGTTTATTAATAGAGTCTTGTCTTACTTTTATATTCTTAATAAATGTATTAAACCTTAGGATAAATATCTTTAAGACATTTTGCATATTAATGGCTAGTATAATTTCTACTTCTATAGTAACTTACCCACTAAAAGAATTTCTTATTGTAAAACCTATAGCCATGGCAATTGTTTTATATATATGCCTAAGAAAAATTTCAAAAAACTCATCAAAGGAAATAATAATTATACTATCTGTTACTATCGGTTTCATCCTTGTAACAGATTTTTTTGCTCACTATATATATGGAATTTTTACAAATTTTGATTATACAAATTCACTTGAGCTTTCTGTCCCTAGAATTATAGCTATTCTCTTTGGATACATAGTTTACTTTACTTTAACTATGGGATTTTCTTTGTTTTGGAATAAAATTGTAAACTCCATAAAAAAGATTTTTATATTAATACTAATTTTAGTTCCAACTTCACAATTCACTTTACTTTTAGGTATGTATCTATATAACTATGATAATTTAACTGAAAAATTACTACAGTATGGAATTGCTTGTGTAGTTATCTTAATTGCAGTTGACACACTACTCTACCTTAGTATAAAAGAATATTCTAAGCTTACAAAAAAGGAAAAAGAGAGAGAATTTGAAAAAATGAAACAAGGAATGGAATTCTCCTACTATAAGTTAGCTAATCAAAATAAAGAATATATATCCAAGCTTAAACATGATATTAGAAATCAGCTTCAAACCGCTTATTTTCTTCTTAATAATTCAAATAATAATATTGATGCACAAAATATCGTTGATAACATAAGTCATAGGCTTGAATCTTTAGATAATATTTATTACTGTGAAAATTCAATTGTTAATACTATTATTAGTTTAAAAACTACTGAAGCAAAAAAGTATAAAATCCCAACGAAAATTTCTTTAAGAGATATTGATAAATTAGTAATTAACGAATTAGATTTATGTAGTATATTTAGTAACTTATATGATAACGCCATAAATTGTTGTATAAAAAATAAATATAAAGAAAATAACTTTATAAGCATAATTTCTTCTAAAGAAGCTGGCTATATAGTTATAAAGTTTTTAAATTGGTGTGACTTAGATATTGTCTTTAATAAAAAAAATACTATTTTAACAACTAATAAAGATAGTAAAAATCATGGCTATGGGTTAAAAATATTAAATGATATAACAAATAGATATGATGGAAACTTAAGTATGAAGCATGAAAATAATATTTTTTCTATAACACTATTATTAAAAATAGAATGAAACTTTAAATAATTACATTTTACACTTTAAAAATTACATCTCTAACCTTTATAAAAATTTTATTTTAGGAGGTGTTTACAATGCAAAAATTAAAAAAATTCATTTCACTTACAGTTTCATTAGCTTTTTTGCTTTCCTTTATTGGTAATCAAGGAATAACATTTGCACAAGATAATCCTGATGCAGAAAATTCTATAGAAGCACAAGAAGCTATGAAAGAAGAAACTTTCCTTGATGAAAGCTTAAATGAAGCTACCATCTTAGAAGAAACAGAAGAAGAGTTAATAGACGAAATAACTCCAGTTATAGATGAAACTACTTCGGATGAAGCTGAAATTACTACAGATATAAATGAATCAACTACATCAAACGAAACTATTAATAATGAAGATAATCTTGATGAAGTTATTATAGAAGATGTATCAGAAATTGAAGAATTTCCAAAAGATACTTCTACTGATAATACTAATGAAATAGAAGCTGAAGAGAATCCTATATTAACTAATGGAACCTCTGAAGAAGTATCTGAAAATGAAAATTCCAAAGAAACTACCTTAGAAGAAAAAGTTGAAGAAGTTCAAATTCCCTCTTCTATAGATGATATAGAAGTATATAGTATAGAAACTAATGGAACTTCCTTTGATTTTAGTAACTATACCATTCTTCCTTCAATAACTTTAAATGTAGCTGAAGAATTTAATCAATATATATCAACACAAATTACGCTTGTAAATATTAATGACACTAGTAAAACAGTATATTATACTTCTTATGGAAATAATATATCTACATTTGTTCCTGAAACTACTTCTGTTTCTGGAACTTATGAAATTTCAAAAATAGAAATTATACTTGATACAACTTATACTACTTTAGCTTATATAAACCCAAAATATAAAGATATAACAACAAGTTCATCTAATCGGACTGAATATAAAGACCTTGCACCTAACTTTCAATTAGAAATTATTAATTATGAGCCATTCAAATACTCCTTTGAAAACTTTAGTGTACCTCATATAGTTTCTAATGGTAATGAATTTACAGCTACTGTAACAATTAAATCAAATAGAGAGATAACAGGCCTTACAATCTGGTATCAATCAGATAATGATAGTATTGTTTTATATGATAATTCTGTAATTAAAGATGGTGATAATTATACTATTTCACCAATACCATACGTTTACGGTCAAGGATATACTCCATTTGAGTATTTAAAATCCGGAACTTATAGCGTAGAGTCAATGATTATTGAATATAAATATGATTCTTCTGACATTTTTGCTACATCTTATTTATCAATTTCAAATATAACTAGTGATGATGAATTTGAAAATGATGATTCTTACGATTTTAGCCCTTTAAACATAATATGCAACAATCCTAATGAAGATTTAACACCTCCAGTAATCAATAGTATTACTATGGAAAAAAATATAATTAACTTAAATGAAGTTGATACTTCAGATGGTATTAAAATTAATATTTCAGCCGACGTAATAGATGATCTATCTGGATTTTCTAATATGGATACATGGATGTTTTTAGTTTGGAATTCTCCTAATGGTACTTCTCCTATTTATTCGGAATTATATTATAATGATAGCTCAAATATGTTTGAAGGTTATGTATCTATAGATAAAGACCACCTTTATGAAGGCATTTATACGCTAGAATTTTTGTCTGTTTGGGATAGAGCTAATAATTTACTTAGCTATGACCGTGAAACTGACTCTGAATTTTTATCTAACTATGATATAACTATAACTAGAGATAGCTTAAACAATAACGGTAGCGATAATAACAACAATAATAACACTAGTAACAAGCCTAATGATTCATCAAATATTGGATCTAATTTATCTGGTAATAATAGTACAATTACTATTACTCCAACAAATAATAATACTAGTTCTCAAGTATCATCAAATAGCTCTACTTTAAATAAAACTACTCTTCCTTATACAGGAAGTCCTATTTCAAGTATATTTATCATTATATTTGGTAGTCTTATTTCAATAAGTGGATTTTATATGATTTTACGAAAAAAAGTTAATAAAGTCTAATAACTTTTATTTTTCTTTTTGTTATGTATTAGAATAAATCAAATGCTAATATTTATATAAACTAGCTGTATAAAAGTAAAAATTATAATAAAAAAAGCTATGTCAGATTGAATTTAAAATACAATCTGATATAGCTTTGCTTATTTTGATGCCCTTTTTAACAATTCATCTGCCATCTTTTTATTTTTTTCAGTTCCTAAACCATTCTCATACATAAAGGCTAATGGTATACAAGCTTCGTAATCTCCATGCTTAACAGCATTACTATACCAATAAAAAGCTTCATCATTATTAACATCAACAGTATCTCCATTTAAATAAGCATATCCTAACATTCTCATTCCTAATGTATTACCCTTATATGCAAGTTTCTTATACCAAACATATGCATACTTATGATTTTCTATAGTTCCTAATCCATGTAAGTACATATTAGCTAATTTATGAATATCATATTCATATCCTTTATCAACAGATATTTTATACAAAGTAAAAGCCTTTTTATAATCCTGTTCTAAATACTGTCCTTCATAATACATATCCGCTAATCTACTTATTGCTTCAACAACCCCTGCTTCAGCTAATTTATTATAAATAACAAAAGCTTTTTCATAATCTTGCTCTACTGCTATTCCTTCATAATATATATGTGCTAATATAATCTCTACTTCTCTTTTTTGTACTTCATTTTTACACCTATTAATATTAGATTTTATTAATTCAAAGGATTTTTTATAGTCCTTTTCACAACCCTCTCCATAGTATAGCATAATAGCCATATTGAATATTCCTTCTATATTATCTTGTCTAGCAGCTTCTGCATACCAATTAAATGCTGACCTTAGGTTTTGCTTTATTCCATTACCATTTTTATAAAAATCAGCTAATATAACCATTGAATCAGTATCATTTTTCATTGCTGCTTCCTCAAAATATTTAGCAGCTTTATAATTATCCTGTAATACACCTTGCCCTTTTAAATACATTTTAGCCACTAACTTAATAGCAGTTATCTCTCCTAATTTAGCTAACTCCTTATAAATCTCAAAAGCCTTTTTATAACTTCTTTCTATTCCTAATCCATTATAATACATATGTCCGCAATTAATCATTGCTTCCTTATTTCCACTTTTACCTGCTTCATTAAACCAAAAAAAGGCCTTTTGATAATCTTGAGTCACTCCTTTTTCAAAATAATACATTTTTCCTAAAAGTAATTGAGCTGCTGGATAACCCTTATTGGCAGAAAGCCATGCATTTTTATATGCTCTATTATAGTCATCATCATTTTTTGCTTTTAAATACAATAGCCTAGCTTGTCTATATAATTCTTCCTTAGAATAAAGTTCATATTCTTCTTTTTCCTTAATTCTATTTTCTTCTAATACTTTTATTTTGCTTACTGCTTCATCATAATGTCTTTTATTAATAATATCTAAACTTACATATCTAGTATATGATTCAATACTATCCTCATTAAGTGCCTTTCTCCATTCCTCATTATCCAATTTATTATTATTTTCTAAGCATGCCCTATTCCAATTAATTTCTTCTTCATTTTCCTTTTGATTAATAAAATTTAATTCTTCTATTCTTTTTAAGGCTTCATTTTTATATTTATTATCACCTTTTCTTGTAATATAATTTTCATAACTTTCTATTGTATTAATAGTACATGCTTGCTTCCATTCAATATCCTCTAAATTTATATTAAATTTATCATAATACCATTTAACTATATATTTTAATCCTTCAAATGCCCATTCTGCATCATCATAGGTAACTTCATCAAGCTCATTTTCCTGATAATGAGTACCCGTATTTCCCCATAATCTTGTGCTATTAAACCTATCCAATATTCTTTTATCTATTATTCCTTCTTTAAAAAGAATATTTAAAGAACCATTTAACGTTTCTTTCCCTTTACTTAATCCATTGCTTTTATATAAATGTGCACATATTGCTTCACAAGCCCTTCGTCCATTTGTAATAGCATCTTCATAATTGTCATTTAGAAAATACTCATAAACTTTAAATAATACTCTGCAACCTTAACTAATTCCCTACTATATGTATTATCATATGCTGTTATTTTTATTATTGCATTACATAACTCAAATAAATATTCTTCCTTTTCCAATACTCTCTCTTTTACTTTCACTTGTTTATCCTCTTACCATTAACTTAACTTTTATTTCTTTTGAAGCATTTGTATCATCACTATTTATAGTCCATTAATAGATATGTGCAAATCTTTTACTTCGTCCATCACCACATACAGGACATATTAAATGCCATGGATTTATATTGTCATTTCCTTCTCTTGATATATCATTAGTATTATTTTCATTATATATTGGTAAATGATAATTATCCCTATGCTTAATTAATTTATGTCCGCTATTAGCTTCACAATGATTTTTCACCCAAAACTCGCTACATCTTTTACAAGTATAATAATATTTTTCCTTTTTACCATAAGTAAGCCTTGTTTCTATATTAATTTCTTCGACTTCTCCACATTCCCAACAAATAGAATAAGATCTAAATTGATTAGAACTTAAATGATATTCACTTAATAACCTTAAGAATTTATTTAAATTACTAATATCTGAAGGAACT
This sequence comes from Clostridium celatum DSM 1785, assembly GCF_000320405.1. Classification (GTDB taxonomy): domain Bacteria; phylum Bacillota; class Clostridia; order Clostridiales; family Clostridiaceae; genus Clostridium; species Clostridium celatum. The sequence continues at coordinate 22,297 of NZ_KB291607.1, forward strand.
AGATAAAAGGCTCCATAACTATGAGGCTTTAAGCTATCTGCTATAGCTTCTCTTTTTATATTATCTCCTCCCCAATCTACATACCTTTTATAATTATGACTATGAACTATCATAGAACAAATTGGTTCATTTATAGTATCTTCAAAAGTCTTTATATACTTTTCTATAGCCACATCTTTTATATCCTTATGATATATGACTTCCCCTTGAGAATCATAATTTCTATATTTAGCATCTAAATATGCTCTTTTTTCAATAATAGTTTCTCCTAATTTATCTTTAAGAGTATATATAAATTGATAATCTGGAGTTTTAAACTTCTTTCCATCATAATAAACCCTTCCTTCATAAATAAGATTAAGTGTTAGCATATATCCATTTAGTAATTTTTTCTCAAAAACAAATTCTAATTGCTTTTCACTAAATGGCTCCTTTAGTTCCATAAAATTATTTAATGAATATGCTACTTCCTTATGATTCAATAAAGTAAATTTTTGCTTACCTATTAATATCTGTACTATTTTAAATAAACACCATATTTCATATATATCACTAGTTGACTTAATTAATATAGCCCTTGGACTTTTCATATTTAATAATAAAATATTATTGTTAAGCTCTTTTATAAGCTTATATATTCTTCTATATGATGGATTATTAATAAATACCTGTGTTAATTTAACATTGTAAATTTGTTTATCATTAATATTTTTAAACATACTTACACTTAGCATTTTATCTATTCTTTTTTCTAAGGAGTTCCATACTTCTCCATAAGAGACTCTCTCTTGAATATTATCTATTTCTTCCTCTTTACCTACTATAGAGTCAAGCATTCCTAATATTTCATCTTCATTATCATCTCTCATATACTTTTTCAAAAACTCTATCTTTTCTTCCATAGAATAATTTCTTCTAATAGATTTAACACCGTCAGCATATATAATACAATTACAATAAAATTCCCCATTTTTGCTTTGTTTTTTCTCTCTTTTATAATCATTAATATTCATATCTATAAATGTTGGTAGATTATTAATGGGCTTTTCTTCAATAATATTTATAAATGATAACATTTCATCAATATTATTAGTATATAAAAACACCTTTAAACCGTGCTTACTAATCTTCATTTCTTTTTCATTAAAATAACTATATCCAGCTGCTATATTTTTACCTATAGAAGTAAACTGTAGTCTAAACTTCTTTTTAGAGTAATCAAACATAATCTTTATAGACATATCATCAATCTCAGCATTTTTAAATATTCCTAATCTACAATTTGATTTTACATTAAGTCTATTAGGTAACTTGCTAACCCTTTTTATTAGCTCATATTCTAATGCTTTCTTATCCTTAATTTCTTTTCTTTTAGCTTCAACTGAAATATTAGTTATTTGTTTAAAGTTATCTTTCACTTTTTTAATATTATTTTTTTCTTCTATAATATAATCATCATAAAATTCTTTATAGCTTCTTACCTTTTCTTTTAAAGTACATAAAACATATTTAATTACTCTATTTTCATATACATCTAAGTTTTCAGAGTAATTAACAGCTGTAAATGAATTTTTATATGGATACATACTTTTTTCTATTAAAGTTTTACTAGTCATCTTATTTATCTGATTATAACTTTTCTTAATATACTCTTGCGTTAATGAAGATATTGGATTCTTATTTATTATATTTATGCTTTTTTCTAACTCACCTATAATCTTTTCAATATTTTCCTTCTTAGTTACCCAAAGTTCACCAATCCCAACCTTACTTTTATCATTAAGAATAATATCTTCCTTAATTTCTCTTAGTTCACGAATCATTTTTAAATAATCTTCATAAGACAAAGATGAAGGCAATACTAATATTGGAATAGTCTTTTCTATTACACTATTATCTTTTCTTATTATTTCAATAAAAAATCTACCTGATGTATCATTTGCTAATCCTAATGTTCTAACTATATTACCATTATCTTTATAAAAATAATCTGTATCAAAAAACAAATTATTTTTAGGGCAATATCTTAAATAATCAACTTCTTGATCTTTATTTGTCACTTTAATCCTTAAATAAAAATCATTAATATTCTCATTATTTTCTAATACTGGCTCAAATGCAATTCTATATCTTTTTTTTGGTGAATTAATTCCTTTACCCACATAGTGAGTTTTAATTATCCACCCTTCACTTCTTTCTTCTCCTAAAATAGTTCTATCTTCATATTCTTCTTTTGGTAGCTTAGTGATATTAGCTATTTTTAAAACCTTATATCTTGGATCTATTTTTATACCTTTTGGAAGCATACTAATATCTTCTTCCTTAGAGTAAGAAATACTTATCATATGAGAAATTAATTTCATAATATCCTACCTCCAGAAAGTTAATATCCCACATTGCTTCCAATAGCTTATCATCTTTGAAAATATACTTTTAGCAATAATAGTATTAGATAAACTCTTTTCAAAATCCTTTATTAAGCTTTCATTTTCAAAATCTATCTCCACGCTTATTTTAGGTAAAATCTTAGCAGTTACAATAGCATCAAATATATTATTTTCACTAATAATTTCAGAACCATATAACTCATTTACCTGTTGTCTTATTCTATTAGTTAATGTAATATCAAATTTTCTTAAAAGCAATTCCAAAGCATTTAACTCTTCTCTTAATTCCTTAGATAATATTTTAGTATTTCTTTTAAAACAATTAGCTTTTAGATATAAATTTTCTTTACATTCTATTCTGTCATTTTCAATTTTATTTTTTAAATCTTCAACTAATTTTATGCTATAAGGATTAATCTCCATAATATAGCTTCTATCCACAACCTTAGGACTAAGACTTTTCGTTGTTTCATCTTTATTAATAGTTCCTACAAATCTAATATTACTTGGAATTTTAAATTCATTTTTATATGTATTAATGGATTTCCATTGTTTTTTTAATTTATAATACTCATTAATATCTATATTTTTTAATAAACTTATACCTTCTTCCACATTTAAGGCATTTTCTTCTCTTTTATTAGTAAATAGCTCTATCTTAGAAAAAATTTCTTCTCTCGCTTCTTCATACAAGTTTTTACTATATAATGTAATTATATTATCCTCTGATTGAAGCTTACTTAAAAATTCAGAGAAATAATATTCAACATGAGCTAAATTCATTTCATCTAAGCATATAATATGTAACTGCTCTGGATTATTCTCAGCTTCAATTATTGCATCTAAAAATGGAGTAGAAATATAAGTTCCTTCTATTGGATTGAAAAATCCTAATAAATCCTGATTATCTGTCCAATTAGGTTGAACAGAAATAATTTTTAGCTTTGCAGCAATAGCATTGCAAAAACCTTCCACTAAGCTAGTTTTTCCTGTGCCAGGTTGTCCACTTAAAACTACTAATTGATTTGTACATAATCCAGCATAAAACTGTTCCAAAATTTCTTTACTATAATATAAAGGCTTTTCTTCCCTAGAAGCTAAATAGCTTTGAATATACTCGATATACTTATCTTTAGATATCTTAGTCTTTCCTCGTACAGCACTTTCTTTGTTATTATTTTCAAAACTAAATCCGTATTTCTCAAAAGTTTTTTTAAGCTCTTCTTTTTCACTTAACTCTTTATTTATAGTTTTCAAAAGTAATTCAATTTCATCTATTTTTTTAAATTCCTTCTTCTTTTTAGCTTCTAATCTTTTAAGTTCCTTATTCCCAGTTTCCCTTTTATCCAAAAGTCTTTTTCAAATTCCTCTTTTCTTTTAGCTAATTCATTTTCAACTTCTTCTATTTTTTTATTTAATTTTTCTTCTATATATACATCTTGTACTATATAATTTATATTCCCAACTATTTTCCTATTTTTAAACTGTTCTATAATGTCAGTCTTAGAAATCATATCTATATTTTCTGTATTAATTAGCTTAGATATATTTTTACTATCTGTTATTATAGGATTATAATTACTATTTTTATTTATTCTGAATTTAAAAACTACTTTATCTCTATAGTCTATATTAAAAGTTTCACTTTCAATCATACATTTTACTTTTAATTGTTCTACTTCATTAAAAGGATTTTTTAATATTTCCTGATTTCCTATTGCCTGAATATCTACTATTCCCATGTAACTTTGATTTTTATTATAAACTGTTCCAATTAAATACGGCTCATCTATTCCCCAGTATTTCATTAACTCTTTCAGCTGTTCTTCTGTACTCTCTAATTCTTTAAACTCTTTTATATTCATAACCTTTTCCCCTTATCTTGTGTAATATAATCTTATGGAGTATTATACCATAATTTCATTATTTATCTTGTATGTTTCCTTCCTCTAATAATCTCCCTGCTGAATTAATATTTGATTAATTCTTAAAGTTTCCTCCCAAGAACCATCATCATCATAATCATCCTGCTTATTATCTCTTTTATTGTAATCATACTCATCCCATTCATAATTTGAATCATCAGGTGCAAAATCTCTATAGTCAAATATATCATCAATTTCCTCTTGAGATTTCTTTATCCATTGACCTCTTCCCTTATTATTTAATATAATATTATGCCATCCCACGTAATTTTCTAAACCATTTCTATATTCTTTAAAGCACATCTTTTCTAAAATTTCAGCTTCCTCTGGTAATATTCCCTTTGTGTGCATTATATCTAAAATTGTGTTTCTTCCTCTTTGTCTATCTGTAGTACTTAATATCTCTGCGTAGCAATATTCCTCTCATATAAAATTTTTAATAGCTATCCCAACAAAGTATCTTTTTCTTTCCTCAATCTTCATTAATATACCCTCCTAATTTTTATTAACAGTTTTAGTAAGCCTTCAATTAATCTTTGAAGACTTACACCTCCATACAATAAATTAAATTTACTCCTCCATAATAGGCTCTTGTAATATAATTTCCCCTTCTTCTTCATTAGTTGCCACTTCAGAAGGATATTTCATTTCTAGTAAATCTCCTATTCCAAAACCTCTCATATGCTCTGTTAAATGATTAATTTCATCAGTTAATATATCAAGAAAATCACTATAATTTCCTTTAATAATATCTTCTACTTCTATTTTCCTCTTCATTGGAAAAACTAATCTATATCCTTCTTTTTCATACATCTTAGCTGCTTCATTTAAGTTTTTCTTTCCAGAATTCATTAATATAACTTGCTCAAGTTTTTTCTTAGCATCATTAAATTCTCCCTCTGCTACTCTGTATCTTGCAACTGTTTCAAATAAATCCATATCGCCTTTATTTAAATACCTAACTATATTTGAATACTGCTCAACTTCTTTATTTTCATTAACATAATCATAAACATCCTTCATAGTCTCATATCTATAACTTAATACAAGCTTTGAAAAATCCGAATTGTATTCACTTAAATCTACTCTTCCTGATTTTATCTCATCACTTTCAGCAATAACTCTAGCAATACTTGATACTAATTCAAATGAAGTATTAATTATCGCCCCACTTTCAATTCTTGAAATATATGTTGCACTTTTTCCAACCTTTTCTGCTAACTCCTTAGCCTGCATACCTATAGCAACTCTTATTTTTTTTAATTCTGTATACCACATATAAACCTTCTCCTCTTCACTTATTTAATTATTTAATCTATATAATTTCATTTTCTATTTATTTTCTACATATATAAAGCAACAAATTGATCAACTATCTTAAATCTTGAACTTTCGTTATCAAAGGTATTAACTACTCTCTTATATCCAACATTATAAGTATCATATCTTTTAAAATATTCAATTGTTGCATTACCATTATCATCATAATAGAAATTAGGTGCTTCAACTATTAAGTTATCTTCCTTAATTAGAGTTCTTTTACTTATTAGCTCATATTTATCATCAATGTTGCAAATTTCATTTAACTTGTTATTTAATAATACCAACTGCAAATAAGCTTCTGGGCTATTATCACTCTCTATTGCATCTAAATAACTTCTTTCTGCTTCATTAAATCTTAAACTAACTATCTCAAAATCATTAGTTACTAAATTATCAGAAGTTATGTTAGGTAAAATATCTTTATCTTTAAAAGCAAATATCATTCCCTTTTCTATCTCTTCAATCTTCACTTTATAAATTTGTAAAGTATAGCCTTCTTTTACCTTCAACTTATTATAATTCTTAACTATTTCATTTACATTAATACTACTGCTTAAAGCTTTCACTTCTATGTTTTCTTCATTTAAAACTATATTAAGACTTTTCCAATTTTCACTTTTACTATCCTTAATTTCATATATATTAAGCTTTTCATTTAACTTTAAACCATCATTAATACTTAAACTAGCAGGCATAAATGTTATCTTATTTGATTTCTTACTATTCCAAATTGATTCCTTCTCTGCTAAAGCTTTATTTATATCTTCCTCATTATTACTAACATAAAATCCATTATTGTTTAATAAAATACTATTCATTTCTAAAAAGCTATTAAAACCAAGCTCATTTAAAAATTCATCTCCATCATTTATTGCATTCATATATATATCCTTTATATTTTCCATACCAACCCCCCCCAAAATTAACTTATGAATATAATATAATTCAGATTTACATATTTGTAAAGTATTTTTCATTATAAAAATTACACATTTATAAATTTATATGATTTTAAACTGTTTTCTCTAAAAAACTACCCGCGGGGTCAATCCAAATATTGGATTGACCCCGCGGGTATTTCGTTAAAAATCCACAACTCTTGAATATCGTCCCTGCCATTTTACTGCACAAGTTCCTCTTTCACCATGTCTATTTTTTAAAACCACAACATTCATACATTCTGGGTTATTTTCTGCATTTTTAGAGTTGTATTTTATCTTTCCTTTTTTAAATAAACTTTCTCTATACTCTTATCATCTAGTTTAATATTTCTATAAAGAGCAATAACCTGATCACTGTCTTGCTCAATTCTTGCGCTATCTTGAATATCTGATGCATCTATTTTTTCAATTGCCATATCTGAAGTTCTTTTATCAACACTTCTATTTGCTTGCGCTAATAAAACAAAACAAATATCTTCTTCCATAGCTAATGTTTTTAACTTTGAACTAATTTTGCCAAGCTTATTTGTCATAATATCCTTGTCCGAAAAATCCACATACTTATTTATATAATCAATAAAAACAATATCTAAAGAATTTTGAAGCTTATAAACTTTAATTTCATTAATAAACTTATCAATATCTGTTTCTGTTGAAATATAAAAACCTCTATTAAAAAGCCTGCCCATAAAATCACAAATACCATCCTTAGCTTCTTTTGTAATTTTATCTTCATCAATTTCCTTACTAGACAAGGATAAATTACTTGCTGCCATCTTACTATAAACCTGCTTTGTACTCATTTCTGCACTACCATAAAGAACTTTAGCTCCTTTAAAAGCCATATTTGCTGCAATTTGAAGAGAAAAAGTAGTTTTACCAACACCACTTCTTGCAAAAATCGTTACAAGTCTTCCTCTTTGAAAATTACCAAGATAACTATCTAAATAAATTAATCCACTACTTATTCCTTTATTTCTATCAGCATCATAAAGCCATCTCATATATTCTTCATACTGCTTGTCTATATTAATTTCCTTCTTAATTTGGCACTTATGAATATTAATTTGAAGCATTTCAACTTCAGCTTCAATCTCCTCAATAGACATACTATCTGTAATCTTACCTACCATATCAATATACAAGCTCTTTTTATATGCCATAATAAACAAATCAAGCTTTGTATTAAAACCAATTTCACTAGAATTACAAGAGTAAATTTCAGAAACATAAGTTATACTATCCATTTCTCTTATATTTTCCTTGTGATACTCCAAAAAATTAACTAAATCAATCTCTAGCTTATTAGAAACCATTTCTAATATTCCAACATAAATCCTAACATGAGGCTTATATCTAAACATATAAGGCTTAATTTTCTCCCTAGCAGTAATTATCAACTCAGAATTCTTAAGTATAGCACCTAATATCTCCTGCTCCAAAACAACTTGATTACTCTCCAACATAAAACAATCCTCCCTAAATTCCTAACTACTAACCCCTAAATAATAGTTATAATCAACCATCAATGTATTGTTCTATGTCAAGACAATGGTCATCTTCTTCTTGATCTTTATAATTTAAATCTAAATAACTAAGCCAAATATCACCCTCACAACAAAATCTACTTATACCATTTTCTTTAACCAAAAAGTTTTCCAAAGTCCATCTTAAGTTATAATAATGCTTGCTTTTAAAAACCTCGCTATAATTATTAATAGCAGCTATAATTTCTTCTTCGCTATACTTAGTTAAAGCCCTAGATATACAATCTATAACTTTTACATTCAAAACTCTAACTACTCCGAGTTTTTTACTATTCCAATGATTTAAAATATTAATATATAATTTATTATTTATATTATTATAATTATTATTATTTATATTATTATCTTTAAATCTTTCTATTTCATTGTCATTATTATTAGAAATACTAGCAGTAATTTCAGTAGTACTAGCATTTTTACTATGAGTATTTTCAGCAGTACTATCTATTTTACTATGAGTAAATTCATCACTACTTTTACTTTCACTACTAGTATTTTCAACAGTACTATGATTCCTACTATTAGTATTTTTATAATTGCTCTCCACTTTACTAACTGCAATTTCAGTAGCAACATCATTTTCATTGATGAAATTCCCAATAACACTAATCTCTTTACTACTATCTAATTTTTCCTCTATATTATCCTTTAATAAATAATCCTTAATTAACTTATATTTATTAACAGTTCCACTTTTTCTAATGATTTCAATATATCCCTTACCCTCTAAAGCTTTTAATATTTTTGCCATCTTTACTTTATTTTTAGAACTTAAATATTTTAATAACAACTCATAAGGAGCTTTCACACAATTGTTTTCATCATTTAAACTATTTAAAGCAATTAACATAAGCTTTTCATCATTAGAAATATTAATATCACTTAAAATACTATCTATAATCAAACTATACATATATCTAACACTTCCCTTAATACCATATAATACCCTTAATTTTTTCAAATTATTGGTTGTTATTCTAATAAAAATATTTGAAAAAATATACATATTAAGGTAAAATGTTAGTTGAAGACAAACATTAATACATTAATATGTACTTAATGAATCTTAAGCAATGGTAGTTGCCGCTACTGTTGCTCTTTTTTTATTAAAATACTTTGTTTTAAATCAAATTCTCTTAAAACTCTAATACCTCTACTGCAGTCTTTTTTTCTAGATATATATCCTAATCTCTCAATCTTAACCAAATTATCATGAACAGAAGATGTTGACTTCATTCCTGAAAGCTTACTTATTTCTCTAATAGTTGGGGGTATCCCTTCCCTATTCATATAATTAATAATTTCCCGTAATATTATTTCTTGATTCTTACTTAACACACTATCACCTCCTAAATACATTATACCTGAACACCAGTTCACATTTCAATAGTTTTCTGTTATTTTATTACATTTTTCTTTTTCTCTTTATATTATGAGCCTTCAAAACTTACATAAAAGCTTCTTCACATTCTCTAATAAGCTTGTTCACTTTCATATCATAAACTGTACTTTCCCGTAAATTAGGTTGTATACATATAAGAGAAATAGTATTTGACTTAGTAATCTTTGAAAAAATCTTAGCTGCTCCAAATGCCATAAGTCTTAGCTCCATATCTTCCTTTGGACTTAGCCTATCATAATCAAATGATGATATTTTTATAACTTCTATTTTTTCTTTACCTACTATAACTACATCAACTATTTTAGATATGGAAATCTCATTAATATTTATGTTAACCTTTACACCAATAAAAATATTACTTCCTTTATCATTACAAAAACTTTTACTTACAATACCATCTAAAATTTCATATGCTATATTTCCCAAAGTATTTGCAAATTTATTAAACCTTTTATCCTCAGTTATTTTTATTAATTTTTCACTATAATCTTCATAATCTTGAAGCTTTAACTTCTTTCCTAACCTTGCCTTAGCATAGTTGGCAATTAGCTTGTTATCTTCCTTAAAATTATTGAAACAATTAATTTTATTTACTATTCTATACTTCTCCATTAAAACTCTCCTTAACCCCTTTCTTTATAATTTTTTCATAAATAAACCAACTTTAAATTTATCATTTTAATTTTTCTAAATAAAAAAAAGGCTATATTTATTCTATAACCTAATTTTACCATAAATTAAACTTTTTTCAATAATTTTATGTTTATTATTTTATATTTTTTACTTTCATCTTCATTTTTTACAATTAAGACTAACATTTGTTCCTTTTTTTATTTTATTTTTTAACTTTAATCTTCAAAATATCTAATTAAGGAACATTTGTATTGAAAATTTTTTTGTCCTAAATCTCAGGAACTCCTCCAAATATACCACTTAAATATTTTTGTGAATAGCTTTCAGTTTGTCTTACCTTCTTATCACTTAATCTATTTAAATAGCTTTGTCCATAACTATCCCTATCTACAAGCCAAATTTCATCTCTTCTAATATCTTTTTCAATTAAATTTGTATTATGTGTAGTGCAAATAAGCTGGGCATTTAATGGATTACTTTCTTTATTATAAAACTTGTCTATTATAGCTTTAAGTAAATTAGGATGAATAACATTTTCTATTTCATCAACAACCAAAATTCCACCTTCATCTAAAACCTTAAATACCAAAGGTAACAATTCAAAAATATTAATTGTTCCATGAGATTGCTCTTCAAAAAATGGTACTTTAATTTCCCCTACAACTTCATTATTCTTATAAATATTATGAATAGCTTCAACAGATATACTAGCTTCATTTTCATTAAATATAACATTTAGCTTCTTTATAGTTGGATCTGCTACTTTTATAATTTCTAAATACTTATTAAGCTTTCTTCAGTATATTCACTTTCACTTAATATATTTAAGGATTTAAATTTAGACATATTTATCACTATTATTTTATTTATAGCTTCAATTATTTTGTTGGCCAATTTATTATTTAAAATATTAGCCATAGATAAACATAAGGCCTTTTCCCTTACAATATGAATGTTAGGTTTAAAGCTCAAAAGTTCACCCTTTAATTCTATATCCTCATATCTTTCAGATGTTCTATTTAATATTAATTCTCTTCTTTTAACCTTTTTATATAGCTTTTCTTCAATAATTATATTATTTAAAGTTTTAAAACTATAGGTATATAAAATATCATCTATTAATAACTCTATACAAAAATAAATAGGGATACTTTCATACCCAGCTTCAAATTTAAAATAATTATCCTTTCCTTTAAGATGACTTTTAAATAAATTCATTTTCAAAGACTTTTCACATTAAATGCTATTATAGGTGATAAAGCTATAATACTCTTTAACCAACCTATAGCTCTACAAAAATTAGTCTTTCCAGAACCATTTGCCCCATATATGTAAGAAACTTTATTATAAACTTCTTCCTTTTCCTCAAATGTATTTCTTTCTAAATACTCTTTTTTACTATAATCAATTTCCGTTGTAAAACTTATCTCATCCTTAAAAGATTTAAAATTACTTACATAAAAAGATTTTAAAATTACTTTTTCCATATTCATCACTCCAGTAAATTCTCTACCATATAACAATAATACTTAAAATTATATTAAAAAGTTTCCGTATAGGAAACTTATATATATTTTATATCACTTTAGTATATTACTTTGTCATTTTCTGTCGTTTTTTAATAAAATTTACGTCATATTAGCTAACCAATCACCAGCTGCATTAATTGCTGTTCCTACTAAGATATTAGATATGACTCTTCCTACTATTTTACCTATGAAATATCCTATCTCATCTCTGTCAATATCAAAATAACTAGTTATCATTGCTAACTCATATACCTTATTTAATCTTATTAACATTATAGATAAATATAAAATTATTTTATAAAATTTACCAATATATATTTTAAATAAAGTTATTTATTTAATTTTATAATAGATTTATTAAATACATTTCAATATACTTGTGAAAAAAAGTGGTAAGCTTACGCTTACCACTTTAAATTCATTTAATATTCAGCATTATAAGAATTACTTCTTCTTATTGAAACGTACTCCTCCAAGCATTAATGAAACACCTGTAATTAATGAAGCAATTACTCCAGCACCATCTCCTGTGTTTGGTAATTTTGTAATATTTGAATTACCCTTGTTTGAAGATCCTGTATTTGAGTTACTTCCATTTGAAGTTCCCCCATTTGAAGTTCCTCCATTTGAAGTTCCTCCATTTGAAGTTGAATCATCCTTATCTGAGTTGTTATTATCATCTGAGTTATCCTTATCAGAAGTATCATCATCAGTAGTGATATCATTTACAGTTACCTTAAATTCTGCAGTCTTAGTAACATCATTTTCTGTATATGTTACAGTTATAGTTTGCTCTCCTACTACATAGCATCATATCCTTCTATAGTAGCGATTTCTGTAATATCTCTAGTATAATCATCTATATCATATTTAGCAGTTACGCTTAATTCTAACTCTTCACCCTTTTTATAAGTAGTTTTACCTTCTACTTCTAATGATTGTAATTTTGATGCTTCTAAAGTCTCTGGAAGTTGTACCCCTAATAATTGAGATAATGTTAAAGCTTTTAAGTCAAGCGGTTCATAAGTTTTATCTTCTCTTAACCATCCTGCATTACCAACTAATTCAATTGGAGTCTTTCCTAAAGCTTCAGCTGCAATTAATGATTGAGTGTAATATAATAATGAAGCTCTCTTTAAGTGATATTGACTACTAATCATTGAGATTGTTGAAATATCATATTGATTATATAAAATATTAAATGTATTTTGAGCATTTTGAACTGTTGTCATAGACTTATCTTCTATAATAAGTCTACTTTCATCAAAGTTTAACTCATTTACCATGTAATCTCTCATTTGTCCTGCTTCAGTAACCTCTTTATTATCTGCTGCAGTACCACCACCTGCTAATACAACATATGCATTAGGATATTTCATAGCACTTTCATATGCAACTTGGCAACGACCCTTTAACTCGTCTTGCATACTTCCATCACTATTTAGGGCATATCCTAAAACAACAAAAGCATGCTTGTTTGTATCTGGAAGTCCATCTGGAGCTACCCCTATACTTTCTACCATTGAATTTTCTGTATAATCCCAGAAATCTATTACTTGTTTTAATCTGTTATACTCCTTTTCAGAAACTGACTTAATAGAATCAAATGTTCTTAATATATCAGTAGATTGTCCAGTTTTGTAATAATAAATTAACTCTGCTTTTAGCTCCTCTACACTTTTTTCTACAGTCATTACTTGCTCATTTGTAATAGTTGAAGCAAAAACTGGCATTGAAAAACCAACTGATATACTTGTCGCTACAACCATACTACAAATAAATTTACATTTTTTATTCATTAATTTTTCCTCCTCAAAATCGGAATAATATTATACTAATCATAAATGACTTTTAATATATTCCTTTCTCTCTAATACTCATTTTTAGCGTTTTATGTAAAGGTTTTACATCGCATTATAAATAATATCATAGTTTTTTTCAAATTTCCAACTTTTTCTGTATACATTTTCATTTATTTTTCTACATTATTCTACATTATTCTACATTATTTTATATAATATATATTTTGTTATTGCTATTTTTTATTCTTATTTTTTAATTATTTACTATGTAAAATCCAGTTTCTTAAATGCTTGCTCCAAATAAAAGCATACATAAATTAACTGAAATTTTCCCTCAAAAAATATGCAACAAATAGTAACTATAAATCTAAATGTAGAAGAATCCTAAATAAAACCTTCATTTCTCGCATTAACAGTTATAAAAGGAAATATTATTAATTATATACTATATACTCTATAATAGCACTTACCTTATTGGCTCTAAAAGTCTTGCTGTTACTACTGTTCTTGCACCATCATATTCAAAGCTACATGTTACCAAAGTTATTAGACTACTGATTCCATCTTCATCAACTATATCTTCAGCATTTACATCCCTATAAAATATTGAGTTACCTTTTATTTCTTCCATGTATTTATTCATATCATCTTCATTTTCAAAATCAAAAACAATATTAGCCGCATCATCTTTTACAACAAATATTGAAAATATTTCATACTGATAGCTTATCCCATTTTTAAGTATAGTTATATATGGATTTTCATTGAAGTAAGTTTCATCCTTAAGATTTACTAAATCATGAAACATACTTTCATCCTTCATGTGATGTCCATATATCCATATGTTTTCATCATTTTCTATATCATTTCTATAATCAATAAAAATACTTCCTGGATAATAATAGTCTCCATTAAAATCCGTAGATAAATATATATCATTATCTGGGCCTTGCATTACTGGATAATTAATATTGGTATTAGGCATTTGTATCCACATTTTATATTCATTATTTTTTGACTTTAAAGTATTCTCACTTGCTAATAGCTCTTCATTAACTACTCTCTCAGCCTTTGTTTCCTCTTCTACTATCTCATCCTCTACTCTAGGAGAATTTATAACTATAATTTCATTAGGAATTTCTTCTCTTCCCTTCTTTTCACCTAGCTTATATCCTCCAAAACCTATTCCTCCCATTACAAGAATGCATAATATAGTAATAGCTATTTTTTTCACATCCATCTCCCCCCCAAATTACCCTCTTTATTATTTTCATAATAAAATTATAACATTTTATACCAATTTTAAAAGTTATATTTTACCATTATATATTAGTGATATATAATAGTACCCGCGGGGTCAACCCAAATATTGGATTGACCCCACGGGTACTACTTTATTCTTTTTCATGTCTACCTTTATTAGTTTTTTTACTTTGTGCTTCATTAATATTGGTAATTTTTTTATTCTATAAAATACATTATATCTGTTATCTTTCTTTCCTTTCCATCTGATGGATTATTTAATACTTCCCCATTAAAATACAACGTTGTAGAACCTCCACCATCTAGGTTATATCCCCAGTAGCATCCCCTATTTTTAAGTTCCACTGCTGCATCATAAAGACTAATTCCAACAGATGCTTCACTTCTTCCATCTATAACTAATATTACATATTCTAAAGGTCCTTTTTGACCAATAACTGTTCTTGGAGCTAAACCTTCCTTATACCATGTATCTCCATAGTCTACAATTTCACCATGTCTTATTAAATCAGGTCCAAAATCATATGTATGCATTGCACCCTTTTCAACTAACTCATCTCCTGTTAATAGCTCATCATATATTCTAAAATCACCATCATTTTGAATAACAAGTGGATCACAATCTAACCATGTATCTCTATAAACTACTCCATCTCTTATTACATAACTACTTTTGTTAAACCCAGTAGCAGCCCCATTAATAGCTAATATTGCATTATGCCTCATTGCCATATCAGAAGTCCTTTCCCTATTTATTAAAGAAAATTTATCTCCTGCAAAAGCTGATTTAATCTGAGAACCATCACCTATATTTACATTTACTTCCCACATCTCCAAATTAGGATTACTTTTCTTTATTGGAGTTATGTTTATATTTAAAGTATCTGACTTATACTCAATTACTCCAGTTTCACCATTTCTATTTATATATATTTCATTTGATTCATTAAAAACTGTATTTGCTTCTTTTATCTTTGACTTTGAATAAATATTATTTACTATTTTATATCCTACTCCAACTACCATTATTAATAATATAATACTTAAACACTTTATTATCTTATTGACCATATTAACCCTCACTTAAATTTATTCTATATTAATTTTTATCATAGTTATCTCATTTATTAAAACAATAACCTATTCCAATTTTTATTAGAATAGGTTATTACTTAATTATACAATATTTTATTTTCTTTATTTACTAATATTTTTTTATTTAACAATTTAATTATAGGATTATATATTAGATTAATTAAATAAGATGATACTAAGCATAATATAACTAACCACGGAAATATTAAAAAACTATATTTAGGAGCAAACACTAATTTCTTAAAATAAATCATATAGAAAAACATATGTGTAAGCCACATATTAGTTGAATGATTTCCTAAATAATCTAATAATTTATTTAACCATTTAGGTTTATCCATCAAATTAAATATACATATAAATGCTATTCCTGTGAATACTGCAACAAATAAAGTTTCAACAAAACCATGAGCTATAATCATTAAAGCTATTAATATAACACCTAATATATTTTTATACTTTATGTTATTAGCTATATTATACAATTTACTATA
Organism: Clostridium celatum DSM 1785; assembly: GCF_000320405.1. Taxonomy (GTDB): domain Bacteria; phylum Bacillota; class Clostridia; order Clostridiales; family Clostridiaceae; genus Clostridium; species Clostridium celatum. The sequence goes on from NZ_KB291607.1 coordinate 38,638, forward strand.
TATTTTCTTATGTGCAAATATTGCTCCAACTATAAATGGTAGCTGGGATGTTCCAAAAAGAGCAACCTGTCTAATACTCCAATTTAATACTTCATTATCAAACACTATAATACCTTTTATTCTTTGCACATATGCTACTACATAAAATACAAAGGATATTGTCATAATAATTATACTGTTATATTTAACAATAATTTTATTTATAATTGGTGATAGCAATACTAAAATTATATATGTTGTTACAAACCACCAAGCTCCATTATATGCTGGAGATATTGCTGTAAAAGTTAATAAAAATGTTTTTAAATCACCCGGATATTTATTTACTTGTCCGCTTATAAATCCTAATAATACTACAAACATAAAAAGTATTATCCAGTAATTAACATACAACTTCAATATTCTTATTAGATTATTTTTAATATACTTTTCTTTATTATTTTTATAACTAATAAATAACCCATATCCACTACAAAAACAATAAATAGCAACACAACAATCTCCAAATAGTGCTAAATAATAAACTAATGGTATATCTCCTATAAATATTAATGGAGTATATAAACCTTCATATGTTTTTGTACAAAATAAATGTAATAATAGCATAAAACTTATTGCTATGCCTTTAGTTATTTTTATCTGATTTTTTGTTAATTCCATTATTACTTTTCACCAAATTTCTTTCATTTAATGAATATAAATTCTTATATACTATTTCATTTAGTTTCAAATCTATATTGGTAAATATATTCTTCATTTTTCAGATATACCTTTAATTGCCCCTGTTCTAATAACTTCTATAGTAAGGGCTATTATGTGTATTATAATAATACTTTTAAAGCCATAAATTATAAAAAACTTACTAAAATAAAATAGCTGAACCCCTTTTATTCTATTGAGTTCAAGTTTATTTCAATATACCGAATATAAATACTATAATCGAACTCAATATTATATATTAAAATACTATATTTATTTCAAAGCTTAAACTATCTAACTCTTTTTATCATATTATAAATTTTAATCTTTAATCTAATACTTAAGGGATCTTTTAAACTTTTTATAACTAATTTATCAAATGGAGTTTTATTAATTCTTTTAAAGAAATAATCTCTTCTAGGATTACAATATGAAGATTTAATTGCTGAAGAATTATACTTTATAGCTTCATCAATATCAACTTCAGCTTTTTCAATGGAATCAGATATATTTCTAAAATTTTTTTTTCCTTTTTCTGAATTGATTAAAATAAGAGAAATTCCCTTATCATCATTCATATCTCTTCTAACATTTTCTATTCCCCAAAAATCAGCTAATGTTATATCACTTTCTCTATTGATAGATTTAAATTTACAATTATGACAAGATGGTCTTAAATAAATATCTCCTATAAATCCATCCATATATGAATTTTCATTTCTTTTAATTAAGATATCACTACTATCTTCAAACTCAACCTTAAAAGAATATGATTTCCATCCATAAGTCTTATCTCTAAAATTTATACCCTTTATATTGTTGTTTTTTTCAAATCTCTGCTTATATTTTCTCCAACTAATAGGTGATGGTACTCCATGACATATCAAGTCTACACATATTAAATTCTCATGCTCTTTTTGTAAATATCTTTTCAAACCACCAATCTGACAAGGTGTTCCAGAAAAAAGTACTTTTCTCCCCTTTTCTAAAAACATCTTAGCAAGACTATAAGTTTCTCCTATATTGCTCTGAACATATTTTGCTCCCCTAAATTGAGCTATTCCATATATATTATCAGTATAATCATGAACTACCTCAAACTCATTATTAAATTTTGCTCCAAATACAATCCCACCACTTTTAATTATTGACTCTGCAATTAATGTGAATACTCCACCTGAAGAACTCTCTTTTCTTATTCGCTCATCCTTATTATAGGCTGCTAATGCTATAGGATTGTTATCCATATTTCTATTGTTTAAAATAGGACATACTTTATCACATAAATTACACTTTATACAAATATCGTTATTAATTTTAGGATATTTAAATCCCTCATCGTCTTCAATCATATTAATACAATTTTTAGGACAAACATTTGCACATCCATAACATCCTGTGCAATCTTTTTTTTCTAATATATTAATCATATCGTTCTCCTACTAAAGCAACCTTTCTCATAACTCTAAAGAATAAACATAATATTTTATTGGTCGCATTATAATATAATATTTTATATTCTATATCATTAGCTTTATATTTCTTTAGCATTATATAATTTTCTTTTAATAATTTAATATCCTTTTTATAAAAAGCTAAATTCATTAAATACTTAGCATATACAATTTCAAGTCTCTCTAAATATTTATTAAGTTCATCATCTGATAAAATAATATTAAGCATATGTTTTCTTATCTGCTTATATCCTAATAAATTTTTAACTTCAAGATTAAAATCTCCTTTTAGTTGTGATAATGAATTTTCTTGTCTTATATATTTCATAAGTGGTTTATCTATAAATCCAGATTTCCCCTTATAAGCTAACGGAAGCAATAATTGCAAATTTTGACCATATTTAGATTCATAAATATTTCTATCCTTATAGAATTCAAATAGTTTTGAGCTTCTTAGCATATAACTTCCCGCCCAATTATTAGTTTTTGCTTCAATTAAATCATCAAATATATATATATTATTTTTTTCATCATCATTAACAACAAATAGGTTTGTTTCATTATTTAAGTTTTCTTCGCTAACATAATATCCATTTGTTCTTACAATATCATACTCTTTATTATCTTCTAAAAACCTTACCTTTTCTTCAATTGAATTAGGCATAAGATAATCATCTATATCCAATAATGTAAGATATTTTCCTGTAACATGCTTAAGGCCACTATTTATAGCCCCTCCTGCTCCTTTATTTTGCTGATATATATATTTAAATTTAATATTTTTTTCCTTAAACTTTAACCTTTCTAATTTAATTATTTCTTCTGATTTATCTACTGATCCATCATTAACTAAAATAACTTCAATATTATTATAACTTTGGTTTAAAATACTATTAAAACATCTATTAATAAATTTTTCTCCATTAAAGCAAGGTATTACTATGCTAACCATATTTTTTCTCCTAATTACACTATTACTTATTTCATTTACTATTAGCTTATAAAACTTTATAAGCTAATTTTCTAATAATATTTTTATTATTTTATAAAACTCATCTAACTTAATAATTCGTAACACTTGTTTTTCTCAAATATTTCATAATTGAAAATCAAAAGCTACTTTTTATTTCATTACTGTCTACTTTTTATTAAATTTATGACTATATCTAAAACATATTTAAATTCTTTACTTCTACTAAATATAATAAAATTAATAAAATTAGGTAAAATAATACATATAATTGCCTTAATCGCAATATTTACAAAAGGATTTACTATATTTATCAGCTCACATATATAATAAGAAATAATCATGTGTAAGATTCCCATGAATACATAGATAAAATATTTTTTAAAATAATGAAAAACTGATTTTTTAAAAACTTTTTTGAAGATTACCAACGGCCTATACCAATCTGCAGTTAAAAGACTTCCAATTATACTTCCAAGAACTACTCCAAACACGCCAAAATATTTTGCTAAAACTACTGATGAAGCTAAGTTTATAATTGAAAATCCAAATGGAACCCATATATCCTCTGTGTAAATACCTGCAGCACTCTTCATTGTTATTATAGGCATTCTTAATCCTGTTAAGAAATTATTTATTACAATAACAGCTACTACAGGAAAAGAAAATAAATATGATTCTCCTATCCAAATTTTTATAAAAGGATTAAATAAACATATAAAGCATACCGCTTCAAAACTATACAATACAAATGAAATAAAAAACAATACATCAAATATTTCTAAACACTTATCTTCATTTTCTTTAGCCACTAGATTTCCAAAACCAGATGTTATTGCTCCAAATAATATTCCAATATATCCATTAACTAGATTTCTTAACATGATATAATTAGAGTAAATACCTACTGATACCAAGCTTATAAATTTAGAAATTATAAGATTATCCGTTGAATTTACACAAAAATCACCTATTTTAGCTGATATTAATCCGAATATATTTTTCTTAATTATTTTACTTTCATTTTCTGGGATTTTATCTTTTGAGTTAAAATTAATATCCTTATATTCATTAGTAATAAATCTATTTTGTAAATAATTAAGTAATATAGATGAAGCTATTTGTAAAAATAAATATCCTATATAATTTTTGAATATTAATAAATATATAATTTGTAAAATTTCAGTTGTTGTATTAATTTTTAATTGAATTGGAACTATTTTATATGCATTTTGGTCTGATGAAATTAAAGTCGTTTTATATGATAGAAAATATCCAACAACTATATTTATTAAATACATAAAATAAATATAGCCTATTTCTGGTGGTTGCTGACTTGGATCAACGAAAAAATCTAAATAATTATATAATATTGTTCCTATTACTAATATTACTATCCCTATTACTCTATAAGCCTTTCTATATAAACTCATTAATGAACTAATAAGTTTAGTATCATTATTAGCTATAGGCTTATATAAACTAAATCCTATAGCAGTACTTATTCCTAATTCAGAAATAGACAATAATCCAAATATATTTTGTAATAATCCTGATATTCCTAAATACGTAGCCCCTAATGTATATATAAAAACTGTTCTGGATATAAATCCTAAAATGCTTATGATAATATTGTTTGATAGTGCAAAAAAAATGTTTTTTATAGACTTTTGTACCCTCATTTTATCTTCCTTTTTTTATTCATTCATTAAAATTTTTAATTCTTTTGCTGCATCCAATGATTTTTCTTTATATGAAGACATAAATTTATCCAAATGTCCTTTTATTTTATCTTCATTACACTTCATCCATTCAAATGCTCTTGTTAAATCTTTTTCACTTTCTAGTGCTTGTACTGGTATAACATAATTCTCATATTCTCCAAATATATCCTTAGCTATTCCTTTTGCTTTTATTGAATATCCTACTACTAAAGTTGGAACACCTGTAGCATAAGCTGCTATTGTAGAGTGTGTTCTTGCTCCAATAAACATTCTACATCTTGATATATATCCCTTTAAAACTTCACAATTATCATCTTCTATTACTATCACCCTACCAGTATGTTTAAATTTATTATATAATTCCATAGATGGAATCCTATCATCATTATTATCTTCCCAAATTACATGTGGAATAAGTGCAATATTCATATCAGTATTTTTAATTATATCTTCTATTAATACTTCATAATTTTTCATAGTAATTCCACTTATTTTTTCATTTTTCATTATCATAGGGCTTATATTTATACCTACTGTATTACCTTCTATAAATCCCTTTGGTAAGTCCTTATTAATCTTATTTAGTTGAAAAGCAGGATCTGGATATAATTTCACATTTGCACCTATATCTTCTAACGCACTTAATGTTAATGTTTCTCTAGTAATAATCAAATCATAGTTTCTTAAATCTTCTGCCATTTCTTCATCTATTTTACTTGGTTCGACTGAGCATCCCCATAAAACAGTTTTTATACCTTTTTTTCTTAGCATATTATGTAACATAGTAAATCTTTGGTATCCTGGATAACAATAGTTATCTCCCCCAATTGATAATGCTATTGTACTTTTATCTTGTCCATAAAATGTATCTCTATATTCTAACTCTTCTGATTTTAGTCTATTATTAAATAACTTTATATTTAAATACGCATTAGCATATGCTAATGTTAATTTACTAACTCTATTTTTTTCATCAACAACATTAACAACCTTATCTAAGTTATACTTTTTATCCTCATTTCTTCCACCTGATGCTAATGTAACAATTGCATTATCATATTTATTTCTTAATATTTTAGCTGTTGATCTTACTATTGCCTCACATCCATGATTTCCACTTCCATTATGTCCATATAAAAAGAATCTATTTTTACTCATACTTACCTCCAAATTTCTATTTACCAAATTTTTTATTCATAATAAATTTATATATATTGCATGAATAGGATAATACTATAAATACTATTTTCTCATTACTATTAATACTTTTATTAATTATTAACTCTCTTCTATATCTAGCTAATAATTTTTTCGTTTCATTCATATATAAAACACTACTCTTTTTCTTCCACTTACTATCTATTTGTTTTTTATCAGAAATATACTTAATAACTTGAGAAATTACTCCGTAAAATGAAGTATCCCATATACTTGGAATTTTTAACTTTATAAATTCTAAAATATCATAGGCAGCTTTTATACTATCTCTACTTGGCTCTTTAATAAACTTAGCCATAGCACCTATGCCCTCTCTATGTAAGTAATAATATCTACATCTAGTTGTAAATACAACATTACCAGCTTTGTATATAGCTTTATAACTAAAAATTAAATCTTCATATACTTTTAATTCTGGAAAATACAAATCATTTTCAAATAAAGATTTGTGTATTAATTTACCACAAGGTCCACCATTTAAATTTTTAAATTCAAATAATTCCTTTAAAGCTTTAGTAGAAGAATAGATTCCATTCTTCATTTCCTTCATTGAAATTAAAGTACCATCTTCCTTTACAGATCGTATTCCACATATACTCATTTTTACATTATTATTTACACATTCATCATATAAAACCTTCAAATAATTCGAATCAATATAATCATCACAATCAATAAAGCATATATATTCTCCTACTGCACTATTAATTCCTATATTTCTTGCATTACTTACTCCAGAATTATTTTGATGTATTACATTTATTCTTTGATCCTTCTTGGCTAATTCCTCACATACTTGTCCACTGTTATCACTTGAACCATCATTTACTACTATTATCTCAAATTCCTTTAAAGTTTGTTTTTGTAAGTTTTTTAAACAACTTTTTATATATTTTTCTCCATTATATACTGGAACTATAACACTAATTTTAACCATATTATTTACCTTAATTGGCGAATTGCCTCTTTCTTCTTAGTGATAAAATATATCCAAAAGGTAATGCTATTAGTGTTAACAACTTTGCATTACTTTTAAATATATAACTACATTCTTTACCTATAATAGATAAAGCTATATGCTGACATGCATAATTAAATCTATCTTTAAATCCTTTAGTAAATTTTAATTTATGATTATATAACATAGCATATCCCATTGGATTATTTTTTAATAAATTCCAATTTCCTCTTGTCAAACCATCCTCTAAATAATCACATATATATATGATATCTTTATGCCATCTTACTTTATATCCACTTAATGACATTTCATTTAAAACTATCTCTTCAGGTGAAAATTTCTCTCCATTCCAAACCTCAAACGGAAAATTTTTTAATATTTTTATTTTATATGCCTCACACATATCTGCATCTAAATTATATTTACTTCTATCTATATTAGTCGCATCTAAATAACCTATACTTTCATCAATATTAGGTTCGATTCCTTTAATATATTTCATATTAGGAAATGCTCTAGCTGCGCCTACTGCAACTATATCCTCTACTTCATCTACTTCTTTTATCCATATTTCTAATTTTTTTATTGCATCTTCTAGTAAATAATCATCCGAATCAACCATAAAAAAATACTTTCCTTTAGCTAGTTCTACTCCCTTATTTATAGCTCGTGGCTTTCCACCATTCTCAAATTTATAATACCTTATATTAAATTTATTATCACTTTTACACCAAGTATTAAATAAATCTTCTGTGTTATCACTAGATCCATCATCTATAACAAGCCACTCAAAATTAAATGAACTTTGAGCTTTTAGTGACTTATATAATTTTTCAATAATATATCCTCTATTATAAGTAGGAGTAAAAACTGTTATTAATATGTTATCCATCTTAAATTTTCCCCTTTAAAACTCCATATCTAATTTTTCTATAAATAACTTCTATTCTTTTCCTTATATACAGCAATATCAATAATACAAAACTGCTCTTGCTTTTTATTAAAAGTATAATTATCCTTTTAAATAAATTTTGATTATCACTAGTTAAACTCATTACAATTCTTTGATCACCATAAATTCTATTAATTACTTTTTTATTTTTACTAAAAGAATAATCAAACTCCTCATATAAATAACATAATGTAAAACTAGTTATAACTTTATTAATAATATTTTCATTATTAATATTTAACGAATTATTTTTACTAAGCATATTTTTAGCCTTTAAATTAATAAGTATCTGAGTAAAATAATCATTTTTAAAATTTATGCTAGTAGACGAATTTTCAGCATTTTGTAAATAATAGTAATATGATTCATTACAAAAATATATATCATTAATATAATCATATAACGTTAAATAAAAATCTAAATCCTCTGCTAATTTAATATTTTTATCAAATTTCAGTCTTATTTTTTCTATTAAACTTCTCTTTATCAATTTATTACTAACACACCCATATAGTCCTGTGCTAAACTGTTCTTCTACAAAATTATCCATTAAATCTTGTTTGTTTTTTAATCCGTTTAATGAAGGTATTATTTTACTTATACTATTATAATCTTTATCAACTTTTGTTAATCCAGTTAAAATTATATCTGGAGTATATTTATCAATTATCTTTTTTAATTCTTTAAACATATCTAAATCAATATAATCATCGCCATCAATAAATTGAATATATTTACCTTTTGCATGTTCTAATCCTATATTTCTTGCATTAGAAACTCCTGAATTATTTATGCTTATTATCTGAATTCTATTATCTTTTCTAAAAAATTCATTACATATTTTTAAAGAATCATCACTAGACCCATCATCTACTATTATTAATTCAAAATCCTTAAATGTTTGATTAAGTATGGAATTTATAGATCTATTTAAATAATTCATCTTATTATACACAGGCATAATTATACTTATTTGAGTCATCTAATTTCCCACCCTAAATATATATTTATAATTTTCTTTCATACTAATTAATTTCTTATATAATATTGGATTTATATAAAATATAATAAATCTTATCTTGTCTTTTAATAATATTTTTTTATTTATAATTTCCAATAAAATCTTATTATACTGTTCAAAATACCTCTTATAGTCAATTTCATTATCCAATTCTTTTATTTTAAAATAATAACCAATATTTACATCACAATATTCTTTTAAACTTTTTATAAATAAGTCAACATATCCTACACTCTTAAACAAGCTACATCTTTCATATAAAATATCTAAATTAACAAGATTCTCTTTAGAAAACTTTTTGTTAGTTATAGACTGAGCAACTTGAATATATTTATATAATGGTTGTCCTAATAGATATATATTTAACTTTTTACTATATATTTGCGTACAAATCTGCTCATCTTCATGAATAGAGTTTATAAATCTTAGATTATTAAATATACTCTTTTTATAAATTTTATTCCAAATGCATACACACAAAGCATTTTTATGCTGACCTTCATAAATAAAATCCATGAACTCTTTACTGGTATATATTCCCTCTAAACCATTCATTAAATCTTTGTTATATAAAGAAATATTATCTTTTGTAAAATATTCAAAATTACAAGCACATATATCTACTTTTTGTTTAATAGCATTTTCATATAAAATTTCATACATATTTTCTTCTATCCAATCGTCACTATCTAAAAAAGCTATCCATTGCCCAGTTGCCAAATCTAAACCTATATTTCTAGCAGAAGATACACCTTCATTTTCTTTATGAATAACTCTTATTCTACTATCACTCTTAGCATAATAATCACAAATTTCTCCACTTTTATCTGTTGAACCATCATTTATTAATAATATCTCTATATCTTTCATTGTTTGATTAATTGCACTTTCTATGCACTTATTTAAATACTTTTGTACATTATATACCGGTATAATAATACTTATTAATGCCAATTAAAATCTCCGCCCTTTCAATTATCTAGTATAAAATAATAAAGAGTATATCCAACTTAATTTATATTTTATTAATATAGTTACTATTTTTAATCCCTTAGACACTTGTGGTATTTTAAACTCTTTAAATATTTTTCTTACTCTATCATTACACATTATTTCTTTGCAATTTTTGCTCTTTTCTATAAATACGAGATTTGATTTTCCATTTTCTGATAGCATATTTAATGTAAAATACAACATATTAATCTTTATTTGTCTTGAAAAATCAAAGTCACTCTTGTTAAAATATTTTTCCATTCGTTCATTTATTTTTATATATGAATCCCATTTATTTTTATTGTAAGTTGATGTCGTAGAATTGGGATTATAAAAATAATTATAAAAGTATTTATTTTTCATATAATAAAATCTATTAGCATTATACATAGATTTAGATCCAAATATAGAATCCTCACAATAATGAATATCTTCATCATAAAATATATTATTTTTAATTAAAAATTCCCTTTTAAATAGACATGTACAATTTGATATTGTAGGTGGAAATTCTATATTTTCAAACATAATTAAACACGGGAATACTTCTTTTTTATTCTATCCTTATCATAAAATCCACTCGATATTGGTTGAGATACATTGTATGATTTATCTACTCCCTTTTTAGAAAAATCACACATTATAAAATCCACATTAAATTCCTCTGCCTTTTCATACATACTCTTATACATATTAGATTCAATCCAATCATCTGAATCTATAAAGCTTATATATTTACCACTTGCTAACCTAATTCCATCATTTCTAGCAGCTGCTACACGAGAGTTTTTTTTATGTATAACCTTTATTCTACTATCTCTTCTTACGTATTCATCACAAATACTCGCGCTTGAATCTGTAGATCCATCATTCACTAATATTACTTCAATCTCTTTCATCTCTTGATTTAATATACTATCTACACATCTTTTTAAATATTTTTCAACATTATATACTGGAACAATTACACTTATAATAGGTAAACTATCGAATACCATACTTGTACTCCTTTTATTAATACTATTTAAAACATTTCATATAATTTTTTTAACTCATATTTGTTACTATAATCCGTGTTTCTTGAATTATTAGCTAACTTTTCTTTTAACTCTTTATTTCTATATAGCTTTTCTACTCCATTAGCAATGCCATCAATTGATAACTCACATATATATCCATCAATATTTTCTCTAACTTGACTTTTTGCTGTCGTATAATTTGTTATAATAACAGGCTTTCCAAGTATTTGAGCCTCACCTACAGTAACAGCTTTTCCTTCATATCTAGAAGGTTGTACATAAATATCACATACTTTCATATATGGATAAGGATTAGTTTTTTTACCTAATAATATAAAGCTATCTTTTAAGTTATTTTCTTCTATTAGTTCTTTTATAATAGCTTCATCTCCACCATATCCAACAACATACCATTTAATATTTGTAAATCCTCTGTCATGTAATACTCTTAAAGCCCTAACAGCATTATCAATGCCTTTAGCATGTGAAAGTCTTGCTACTGAAAGCAACTTAAAGCTATTATCTTTACTAATGTCATCATCTACCTTTTCTTCCGACATTCTTCTTATAAAATCAGGTGAAGTTATATTTTCCATTACCTTAACTTTATTATGTAAACTAGGATACTTTTTTAAGAAAGCATTTTTACATTCTTCTGATACTGCCATTATATAATCAAACTTATTCCACATTTTTAAGTCCATTTTTATATCAGTTTCTATTGTTGAATAATCTGTATGTATCCAAGCTATTTTAGTTTTAGCTTTAACCTTTTCTGCAACGAAATAATGAGGCCAAAGATAGCTTATTGCTACATCATATTCTTTATCTAGCTTAGGTAAAAAAGGTAATGCATATTTCCACATAAGCTGCATTTGAACTACACTTTCAGTATTATTCTTATTATCTTTTTTTGATAGTTCTCCAATTAATTTTGCTAATAATCTAGATGCTCCTAAAAATACTTTTCCTTCTTTTATAGTTTGTCCTATACCTTTTCTAAAAGTTGAATATGATTTGTGTTCTTCTAATAAATTAACTTTATCAGTTAAAAGATTCATAAAATCACCGGTATGTCTATATAACATTAAGTCAACTTCATTATTCTCATAATCGAAATTATTTAACATACTTATTAAACTTCTTTCAACTCCACCAACTTCCATATCAAAAGATGATATTAATATCTTCCTCATAATTTCACTCCTAGTTTATATCGATTTTATAAACATCTAATAAAGTATTAACTATATCTTCTATTTCATATCCTTTAGCTTTAAGGCTTCTTCTATAGCTTCTTTATTATTATTTTTTTTGCCTATAAGCTTTAATGCTTCATCTGCCCATTTATCTATTCCATCATCTAGCTTAATTTGCTTTACAAGTCCTATTCCTAAATCTGCTTCTGGCTGTATAGCCTCTGATACTAAACAAGGCAATCCACTTGCTTGTGCCTCTAACATAACCAATCCTAACCCCTCATATATAGAAGGGAAAAGAAATATATCACAGCTATTCAATATTAAATCTACATCTTTCCTTAACCCTAGGAAAAAAACATTATCACTAATTCCTAATTTGATTACCTTTTTTTCTATCTCTTCCTTTAATGGTCCATCTCCAACTAAAATCAGCTTTATCCTATTATCTTTATTTATCATTTTATTTGCTACTTCTATTAAAAAGTTATGATTTTTAGCATCTACAAATCTTCCAATATGTCCAGTAATAATATCATCATCATTTAATTTTAATTTTTTTATTAAGTTAATATTATTATTAAAATTTAAAAACTTAGTATAATCCACATAATTAGGTAATACCTTATATTTATTATTCTTAATTATATTTTTTCCAAATAAGTATTCTCCTGCACTATTACTACATGCAATATAATTAGTCGAAAATAATATTATTAAAATTCTCATAATAGTAAAATAAATCTTTTTTATAATACTATTTCCCATATCTAAATTAGTATGTGAATGTGATATTCTTATTTTAGTTCCTGCTAATTTTGCTGCTATCATAGCTATTCCACAATTAAACAAAGTATGAGCATGAACTATATCATATCTTCCTTCTTTTATAATTTTATATAAATTCTTAATAGCCTTTAATTGCCCTATTTCAGCAGGAGATTTTGTGCTAATAATCTTTCCACCTAGCTCAATAATTTCCTTATCATAATATCCATCTCTATCATAATAAGATATAAAGTCGAATCTAATATCTTTATGAATTTGCCTATATAAATTCATAAGCATAGTTTCCGTTCCACCTATATCCATTCCACCTACTACATGTAATACTTTTTCTTTTTTATTCATATTAATCTCAACTTTCTATACTTAATAAAAGAAATTAATTATATTAAATTTACTTGTATAATTTATTCCACTCATCTTAGAATCTACTACAAAAAATACGATATAACATAAAATTAAGAAATAATATATAACTCTTTTCTCTTTAATATTATTAAAAGATTTTTTTATTATAAAAGGTAATGTTATAAGTACATATAACTGAGTATATATAGTAAATCTTGCAAATATCCAATTATAATAGGATATAGCCATTATAAGAAAATTAATCAAAGTCATATTTATAAATATGTTACCATTTTCCCATTGTTTCAAACTTTCTCTCTTTATATATGACAACATTACTGGCACAAAATAAACTATTACTCTAATAATATTTGCTCCACCTTCATTAAAATCTTCATATCCTGCATATTTCGAATTTCCTAATATTTTGTATATTAAACTTATTGCTGGCTCATAAAATATCATCACTACAATAAAAGCTATAATTGCAACCCATATCTGTTTAGACCATTCCTTCTGTATCGCAACTAAATATATTGGAATCATAACCAGTGCGGATATATGAAAAGTAGACAGTGCTATCATAATAAGACAATATGTTTTAAACTTTCTATTAATAATCAGTGGAGTACATAAAAATATTATTGATGCAACTAACGATTGTCTAATTCCATTCATTGTAACTATATAATATGAGACCATATATAAAAATACACCTAATTCAAAATTATCCTTTGAATATTTTCTGATGACCCATATATTGCATACATTTATTATTAATGAAGTTATTAAAATCATAAATTGTGGATCTTCAGATATACTTTTTAATATCATAAGAAATATTGTAAATCCTGGCTCATAAGCTGAATTAGCAATATCATAATTAGGAGTAATTGAATTATATGAATGTACATAATAATATGTGTCCCCTATTCCACTTCTTAATCCTGATACTAAAGTAAATATACTAATTATTACTATAGTAATTAATAAATTTGCATTACCATTTTTATCTTTAAAAATTACTGCTAATATTGCTAAAACAAATGTAATTATCAATGTAAAATAAAAAATATCCACACTTTCTACCCCTCTATATTAACTTCTGATATACTTACATTATTATGATATCTTCTAATTAAAGCTATTGGTATAAACATAGTAACTAATGGTTTTAACAAGTATAAATAATATTTCAATGGAATACTTAACCTTTTATATCCTCTACAACTTATTACAAATACATTAAAATAATTTCTAAATGTTCTTCTCTTATAAGCATCATTATCATCTCTTACTTTATATAATGCATCGTCTAAGTTATATCCTTTAAAACCTTCTTCAAAAAATCTAAACCATAAATCCATATCTTCACAACGAGTTGTATACTTAGTTACTCTATATCCATTTAATTTTTCATAAACTTCTCTCTTAGCTAATATAGTAGCATGACAAAAAGCTGTTCCTTTTATCATTGTAAATTTATTAGGTATATTCTCTTCTATGCCCCTTATTCCATTTATTCCATTTTCATCGAATGAAACCATTTTTGTTCCAACTAAATCATATTCTTCATTCTCACTTAAAAACTTAACCTGTTTTTCTAATCTATCATTTAAAGATATATCATCACCATCTTGTCTTGCTATATAATCCCCAGATGCGATCTCAAGGCATCTATTAAGTGTAGGAGCTAATGTTATATTATTTTCATTTGTAATAATCTTTATTTTATCTGGATATTTATTAGCATATTCTTTAGCTATATCTAAAGTTTTATCTTTAGAACAATCATCACACATAATAAGCTCCCAATTATCATATGTTTGTCCTAATATAGAATCTATACTTTCTCTTAAAGTACTTTCACAGTTATATATCCCCATTATTACAGAAACTTTTGGATTCATATGCTCCTCCTAATTCAAACTTTTGTATATGTCCATTAACTCCTTATTAACATTAACAACATCATAAGGTTCAATTTCTCTAACTATTTCTTCATCACTACTTTCATAAGTAGCAGCAACTTCTAGCATTATTTCTTTCATATAGTAATATTCTTTAATTGTTCTTGCTGTTGCTTGAAAGTCTCCAACTTTAACTAACTGTCCAACATTTTCATTGCAAACTAAATCTCTACATCCTCTAATATCTGTAGCAATAACTTTCTTTCCATTTGCCATAAGCTCCATAATATTTCTTGGAAGCCCTTCTCTATATGAAAGTAATGTTCCTATATCACTTATATTGATAAGTTCATTAACATCATTTCTAAAGCCTAAGAATAAAACCTTATCCCTAACCCCTCTAGCTAAGGCTTCTTGCTTTAATTCATTAAGCTTATCACCCTCACCAACAAACATTACTTTAAGTCTTGGACAATCTTCTTTTAATAATTCAATTGCTTTTATAAGCTGTATTTGGTTTTTATTTTCATTAAGCTCTGCAATCATTATTACAACAAAATCCTCATCTTTAATATTAAGCTCTTGTTTCTTTCTTTTTTGTTCTTCATAACTTAATGTTTTATATGAATTTAAGTCTAATCCAACACCTTTAACTAAATAGCTTTTTTTAGGCTTAAGCTTTGACTTTGTAATTTCATAATCTTCACTATTTATATTGATAGTAACATCAGTAAATTTTGCCATAACCTTCTCAATTGGATAATATAAAAGCCACCCTGCCTTTGATCCACCTTTTAAGAAATGATACCCATGAGCTGTATAAATAGTTTTTAGCTTAGGGAATTTAACCTTAAGTAATCTACCAAATATAGAAGCTATAGGTGTATGAACATGAACTATTCCATACTGATTTTCCTTTTGAATTTTTATAAGCTCCTTAAAAGCTTTAAAGTTTCCAATACTTAAAGGACTTCTGCTAAATGGAACCTCAAAAACTCTAACTCCCTTTTCAATTAAACCTTTATCAATTTCCTTATCAATAGAACATGCAATATCAACGCTATATCCATTTTCTAAAAGCATCTCTATATGAGGAATTAAAAAAGCATTAACAGTTCTACTAACTGTAGTTATATATAAAACTTTTTTCATATTTTCTTTACTCTTATCTTTTTCATTATTTTCTTCTAGCTTTACTATGCTAGCATCATTTATTTCTTTCTTTTTAATAATCTTACTTGGAACTCCAACATTAGTTGTATTGCTTAAAACATCCTTAACTACAACTGCACCAGCTCCAATAATTGAACCTTGTCCAACAGTTTTACCTTGAATTACAGTAGCTCCAGATCCAATAAGCACTCCTTCTTCTATAAGATCATTTCCAGAAATATTAACATTCCAAAGAAGTGAGGCATAATCTTTTATGATAGAATCATGACCAATACCACATTTTGGACTTACAATAACATGATCGCCTATAGTAATATTAGTAGTCATAATTACACCTGGATAAATTATAGTCCCAGCACCAATGCTAATGCTTTCATTAATAAAAACATCTGGATGAATTATAGTAGCAAAGTCAAAATCATCCTTTAGCTTATCTACAATATTTTTCTTAACTCTATAATTAGCTATAGCAACAACAATATTAGGTTTATTAATATAAGTTATGTCACCATTATTTCTATATCTATCTAAATAGCTTAAACCACCTAAAACAACATATCCATTAACAACTTTTCCCCACATAGATTCATTATCATCAACAATCCCTAGTATGTTCCACTTTGGAGTCCTAGCATTTATCTGCTCAATAATCAAAGCAACTTCTCTACCAACTCCACCAGCACCGATAATTATAATATCCATTTTCCTACCTCCCTCTACAATGTGATTTTTAATAATGTTATTATAGTTAGACATTAATTTTAATATGTAATATTTATACAATGCTGAAATAAATGTTTCATATTAATATTTTAATCTTCATAATAATAGTAATAATAACTATCCTTTTTGTTTTCTACGGCATTTAGTACTGTTCCAACAACATTAGATTTAACTTTTTCTAGTTCCTTATATCCTTTAACTATATCAACACTCTTTGTTACTCCAGCTCTTACAACTAAAATAGTTCCATCAACCTTTGCTGATAGTACAACCCCATCATTTATATTTCTAACTGGAGGTGTATCAATAATTACATAATCATAAACATCCTTTAAAGCTGCTATTAAATCTTCCATTGCTTTTGAAGAAACCATTTCTGCTGGATTTGGTGTTTTTTGACCTGCTGTAATAATATGTACATTATCTTCTATCTTATTAACAACCTCATTAACCTTTTTCTTACCAATAAGGCAATCTGTTAATCCTGCAGTATTTGCTACTCTAAATTTTTTATGTATTGTAGGCTTTCTTAAGTCAGCATCAACAATAATAACTTTTTTTCCACCTTGAGCTAAAACAAAAGCTAAATTACCAGAAACAGTAGACTTTCCTTCTCCTGGATTACTACTAGTAACAACTAATGTTTTTAACTTCTTATCAACAGATGAGTATTCTAAACTTGTTCTTAGTCCTCTATAAGCTTCTGCTAATAAAGATTTTGGATTTTCTTTAACAGTTAACATATTATGCCCTCCTAACTTGCCTTTTTGTTATTTCTTTTATTTTTCTTGCTTCTGCTTATTTCATCATCTTCTAAAGGTAATTCCCCTAATACTGGTATTGGTAATAATTTTTCTAAATCTTCTCTTCTTGCTAAAGTATCATCTAAATAATCTAAAACAAATACTAATCCAATTCCCATTAATAAACCTGCAATAAGCCCTACTAAAACTACCTTAGCCTTTGCTGGTACTTTTTCAACTACCTTTACACTTTCAATAACCTTTGTATATGTATTTAAAACTATTTCTTTTACTCCAACTTCAAACTCACTAGATAATGTACTTACTACCTTTTCTGCTGTTGTTGGGTTATCCGAAGTATATCCTATAGTAAGTATTGGTGCATTTTGCGATGCAGTAAAGCTTAATCCACCCATAAGCTGACCTGGAGTCATATTTAAGTTTCCTTTGTCTATAACTTTTTTCATAAAGTCATCTGTTTTGATTATTTCTATGTATGAATTTATTAAACTAGCATAACTACTTAATTCACTACTGCTATAATCACCTTGAATATTTTCATTTTTCCCTGCAAATATCTTAACTGTTGCTGTATAGCTTGACTTCATTTTAAATGTAGCAAAAATACCAGCTAATAATGTAAATGCTAATGCACAAATTACTATTAATTTAAATCTTTTCTTTAAAACATATAAAAGCTCATCAATATTTAAAGTCTTTTCGTCCATTTTTTCCTCCTAATCAGTAACTACCCGCGGGGCCAATCCAAAAATTGGATTGACCCCGCGGGTCATCCATTAATTATTTCCATTAAAGAATTCTGCTGTAGCTTGACCTTCTTGGCTTATTCCTTCTCTCTTAGAGACTTTATAAAAAGTCATAAAGAATATTTTTATATCAAGCCATAAACTCCAGTTTTCAACATACCAAACATCAAGCTCAAACTTTTCATTCCAAGTTAATGAGTTTCTTCCATTAATTTGAGCCCATCCAGTAAGTCCTGGTGTTACATCATGTCTTTTTATTTGTCTTTCGTTATATAAAGGAAGATATTGAACAAGTAATGGTCTTGGCCCAATTAAACTCATATCTCCTTTTAATATATTTATAAGCTCTGGTAATTCATCTAAGCTTAAGCTTCTTAAAGTTTTACCAAGCTTAGTCATTCTAAGCTCATCTGGAAGCTGATCCCCATTCTTATCAACAGCATCCTTCATAGTTCTAAACTTAATCATCTCAAACTCTTTATTGCCCTTTCCAATTCTCTTTTGTCTAAAGAATATTGGACTACCAAGCTTTGTTCTTATAAGTATTGCACATATAAGTAAAACTGGTGATAATACTATAAGCCCCCCAAGAGCACAAAGTATATCAAACACTCTTTTTATTACTAAACTAAATCTATTCATTAAATAATCCCCTAAAACTACTTCACTACAATTTTATATAAATACACTTTTTACTATATTTATAACTTTATCTATTTCTTCTTCAGTCATTTTTGTATCTGATGGTAAGCATAATCCCCTATTGAATATTTCTTCTCCTACGCTTATTCCATATTCATTATGATTGAAGAATTCAAATTCACTATAGTATGGTTGCATATGCATTGGCTTCCATATTGGTCTACTTTCAATGTTCTTTTCTTCTAAAGCTAATATAATATCAAGTGGCTTAACCTTGCTTTCTTCCTTTAAAGTCATACAAGATAACCAGTAGTTTGGCTCACCATATTCACAAATTGGCATCATTGCTATATCTTCAATATCTTTAAATGCTTCTGTATATCTTTCAAAGATATGCTTCTTTTGAGCTATTCTTTCGTTTAAAACTCTAAGTTGTCCTCTACCAATACCTGCTGTTATATTTGACATTCTGTAGTTGTAGCCAAGCTCTGTATGTTCGTAATGTCTTGCATTATCTCTAGATTGAGTTGACCAAAATCTAGCCTTTGCTATTTTTTCAACATCATCTGAAACTAACATTCCACCACCTGAAGTAGTGATTATTTTATTTCCATTAAATGAAAATACTCCAAACTCACCAAAGGTACCTGTTTGTTTTCCTTTATATGTCGCTCCAAGTGATTCTGCTGCATCTTCAATTATTGGAGTGTTGTATCTATTACAAATTTCCATGATTTTATCCATATCAGCTGATTGTCCATAAAGAGGAACTACTATAACAGCTCTAGGCATTTTGTTTTCTTCCTTAGCTTTAATAAAAGCTTTTTCTAAAGCTAAAGGTGACATATTCCAGCTTTCTGGTTCTGAATCTATAAATACTGGCTCTCCATGCTCATACATTATTGGATTACAACTTGCTGCAAAAGTTAAACTTGTACAGAAAACCCTATCTCCCTTTTTCATTCCAATTGCCTTTAAAGCTAAATGAATTGCTGATGTTCCTGAAACTAAAGCTGCTGCATCCTTAGCCCCAACATACTCTGCAACTTCCTTTTCAAAATTATTGACATTTGGTCCAAGAGGTGCAACCCAGTTAGTATCAAAAGCTTCCTTAACAAAGTCCTGCTCCATTCCACCCATATGAGGAGATGCTAAATATATTCTCTTATTTTCCACGTTCTATTCCCCCAATCTTTTTTATTTAGGGGAATTTGCTTCTCCCCCATTACTTCATATTGCTCTTTCATGACTTACTTCTAGATCAACTTAATAAAATTACTCCTATGATAAAACACTTAAAAATTATTTACAAAATTTATATAATATTGAAGTGAATATTTAATATTAACCTTTCTAAATAACCTTACTATTTATTTCTTCTGGTTCTTTAAATGTATCAACAACCATCTTTAATTGTTTCTTAAGTCTAATCTTACTTCCTTTAGTTGCATATTTTAAAAGTTCTTCTGTCTTTTGAGCGATATCATCAATTTCAAAATCTCCTGGTTTTCCTATAAATATCTTCTCATGCTTTGTTTCTGTTAACCCTTCTTCATTCATAAGAAGTTCTTCATATAGCTTTTCTCCTGGTCTAAGTCCAGTAACTTCTATCTTTATATCTCTATGTGGCTCATATCCACTTAGCTTTATAAGATTTTCTGCTAAATCGTATATTTTAACTGGTTTACCCATATCAAGTACAAATATTTCTCCACCTTCTGCATAAGCTCCAGCTTGAAGTACCAATTGTGATGCTTCTGGTATTGTCATAAAGTATCTTGTTATCTCCTTATGAGTTAAAGTAACTGGCCCACCTGCTGCTATTTGCTTTTTGAATAATGGAATTACTGAACCATTACTTCCAAGTACATTACCAAATCTAACTGCAACAAATTCTGTATCACTTACTTTGTTAAATGCTTGTACTATCATTTCACACATTCTCTTAGTTGCACCCATTATATTTGTAGGATTTACCGCTTTATCTGTTGAAATAAGAACAAATTTTTCCACTCCATAGCTATTTGCAAATTCTGCTGTATTGAAAGTACCAACAACATTATTTTTAATAGCTTCTTCTGGGCTAATCTCCATTAGTGGAACATGCTTATGAGCTGCTGCATGGAACACTACATTTGGATTATATCTTGTATAAATCTGTCTTAATCTTTGCCTATCTCTAACTGAACCTATAAGAGTAACTAAGTTTAAATCTGGATATGTTCTTTTAAGTTCATTTTGAATATCGTAGGCATTATTTTCATAAATATCAAAAATTATAAGTTGTTTTGGTTTAAATTTAGAAATTTGTCTGCAAAGTTCAGAACCGATAGATCCCCCACCACCAGTAACTAATACAGTTTTTCCTTCTAAATAATCTGCTATACCATCGTGATCTAATTTGATAGTTTCCCTTCCTAATAAGTCTTCTACATCTACATCCCTTATTTTATTAATAGAAAACTTACCATCTATCATTTCAGCTACACCAGGCATAATTTTAACTGCAATTTTTGCTTCTGTGCATTTTTCTATAAGCTCTTTTAAAACTTGATCTTTAATAGAAGCAATAGCAATTATAATTTCATCTACTTTTTTTTCTTTAGCAACTCTTATGATGTCTTCTCTATTTCCGTAAACTTTAACCCCATTTACATATGTCCCTAACTTTTGTCTGTCATCATCAATAAAAGCTACTACTTTTCTCTTAAGTTGTGGAAATTTCTTATATTCATTTGAAACAAGTGCTCCCCCAGAACCTGCTCCTATAATAAGTACTCTTTTTAAATCCTCTGGATTACTAGCTTCATTATACATAATAGCTCTTCTTAAAATTCTCCATGCAACTCTAACTCCATTACAAAGAATTAAAATCATAATCCCAGCAAGTAAAGTGACCATTAAAGGAATTCTTTCTTTACTAATTAGTGAAATTAAAACAGATACTACTCCCCCCAAAGTAACTGCTATAACTCCATTAACAATTTCATTAATCCCAGCTAATGTCCATATACTTTTGTATTGTTTAAATATGTAAAAAATTAAAATATAAATAATTGCACTTAAAATCACTTTTCCAAAATGACTACCAAAACTTGCTATGATTTGAATTAAAGTGCTATCACTTAAATAGAATCTAAATATAAACCCTAAAAAATAAGATAGTAGTATTAAAACAAAATCAGTAATAACTAAAGTTGTCATCTTAATCTTTCTATTACTTAAGATATCCTTCATCATCATCCCCCCTTTGTATGTTAAATTTTAAACATTGTTAACGTTAACTTAATTCTAAGATATACCATTAGTGTTGTTTAAAACCAACTACATTTAATGATATTTTTCTCCTCATAATATCAATTTAATTATAACACGCTTTACTATTTTAATAAAATTTATAATTTTATAATAATCTTCCACTGAAAACGTTTGTTTTTCTCTAATAAATTCCTTGCATTCCTTTATTTTTATTAGCTGTTCTACACAATTCATTTTTTTTACTGTATCCTTCTATTTTTTCTAACTTTATTTGAGTAAGACTGTTTTTTATCAATTAAACTTTATATATTAAAAAATAATTTTTGTCGAATACTGACGATTAATTTTTTTATATTTTTTATATCTTTTTATTTTTCTTCTGCTTTTCTTATATTCTCCTCATGTTTTTCTTATGTTTTTCTTATAATCTTTATAAATTTATAGTTTTTAGTTTTTCATATATAAATATATTTAAATTTTATTAATTATTAACTGTATTTATCCATATTTTAATTTGTACTTATCTTTATTTTTATAGCAATTACCTTTTCGTTGTTATTTTTGAATTCTTATTATAATTTTATTTATAATTACTAATACATAAATCTTAATATCTATATATTTATTTTACATATTATGGTATAATATTTTTATGAATGTTATCTCAAAATTCCTTTCTGATTCCTCAAACCACTCTTCCAAATTATCCTATCAAATCACATTTTCAAACTAACCTTAATATTACCCTTTACTAAAGCACAATTAATGTAAATATTCTATCTATTCTATATCCTACTTTCTCTTAACTTTTCTCGCTATAATATATTTCCCATCCTATATTCTTACTCTGTTATATTTTGTCCAAAGATATATCTATCTTTATTTAAATACTTAGATTTACTTAAATACTTATCTAATAACATTAACTTCTTCATACTCCTACTACTTCTTACATCTGTCATATCTTATCCCCGTATATCTTGCCCCTGTTATACTCTATTTAAATGTAATCTTGATTCTCTTCTTTATCACTGATTACACTCCCAGTATTTCATATCTTAATTTTTCTAATAATTCATATACTAAAATTTTTAAAGAAGGTGATTTATATTGAAAGAATACTCAAACTCTCCAAAGCTAGAAATTTTAAAAAGTGCCCAAGCTGGTGATGAATCTGCCAAGCTTTGTATCATAAATAAATATGAAAAACTAATCTTAAAATACTCAAATTCCTATCATTTAAAGAACTATGATATTGATGACTTAATTCAAATAGGAAATATGGCTGTTCTTTATGCAATTAATAAATTTGACCTAGAAAAAGGTAACCGTTGTATTGATTCCTATATGATTAACTCCATAAAAAATGCTTACAGAAATCTTGGTAGAGAAAACATTAAGTATTCAAATGAATCTAGTCTTAATATTCTTGTTAAAACTGGTGATTACGTTAGTGAAATTATCGACTTAATTGAAGATAATATAAATATTGAAAATCTAGCTATAGACAAGGACTCTATAAAAACATTAACTGAAGCTCTAACCCACCTATCTAACTTTGAAAAAAATCTAATAAAGGAAGTTTACCTAACTCCAAAAGGCTCTTTATTAAAATATTGCAAATCAAATAACCTTTCATATAATCAAACTAGAACAAAACTAAAATCAATTCTCAAATTTCTAAAAGAATCTATAAGTTAATATCTTACCCCAAAATGTAAATTAATAAAAAGCAAAAGTCAGCATAACTCTGATTTAAAATCAAATTTACACTGACTCTTACTGTCCTCATGCTTTTTATTTAAAAGTTGCCATTTTTAAACTGAACATGCTTATTATTAAATTACCTATGACTACTAATCTCTATCTTTAAGTTTTACCAAATCCCTAAAAGCTTTTTTCTTTCCTTAATAAACTTTCCACTAAACTCTATTTCTCCATCTTCAACTAATAAATTAGAATTTTTCTTAAAATCTTCCTTATATTTTTTATCAATAGAATCTATTAAATCAAAAGCTTCTGTCATATCTGTGCTTCTGCTTTCATCTCTATGAGCATCTGACCCTATAAAGCTATAAACTCCATTTTCAAGATACTTCATAGCAAGCTTCTTAACATCTTTTCCAAAATACCCAGTTAAGCTACCTGCATTAAGCTGAAATAAAAATCCTTCTTCTATAAAATTATTAATTAACCATGGTTTCTTCAAGAACACTTTATATCTTTCTGGATGGGCTATAATTGCTACTATACCTCTTATTTGTAATTCATATATATCATTTAAAATTGCATCTATATCAAAATCCCTCATAGGAAATTCAATTAACATATATCTAGATTTATTTATTGTCCCAATAATACCATCTGTAAAATACTCTACAATTTTTTCAGTATAATAAACCTCTTGTCCTGTATAGATTTCAATATTAATATTATTCTTTTTAGCCTCTATTCTCAATTGCTCTGCACATTCCTCAATTTCACTATATTCAAAATTATAAATACCTCTTAAATAATGTGGTGTTGCAACTATTCCCTTAATTCCAATTTCCTCAGATTTTCTAAGCATATTAAGTGCCATATCCAAATTCTTTGCACCATCATCTACATTATTAATAATATGTGAATGTATATCTATCATCTTCTTTACCCCTCCTAAAACTACTGAAACCTACTACAATTAAACTTCTCCAATAAATCCTTATATAACAGTTTTATATATTATTAAACCAAACTCTTTTTATTACACTTCCATATATATATAATTATAGACAAGCTTTCAAAACTTATTCAATGATTTTTAGCTTTTTATATAAAAATTCACATTAAAGACATAATAAAAAAATAGTCTACATAAAAATGCAGACTACATCTTAACCACAATTCTTTGAAGAGAATCATTTAAATAATATTCAATAAAAACATCTTCAACTTTACTTAAATCAACGCTCTTAGAGTTTTCATAAATATTTATTATAGCTTTTAAAACATCTTTATTCTCATCTCTAAAATCATAAACACTATATCCTTCATTAATACTCCAAATAGCTATTTGAGTTGCTAAATATGCATCATCATTACTTTTAAGCCCAAGTTCTTCAGCTGATTTGCATGGATATCCTACAGCTAAAACCCTTGCTATATCCTCATTAACCTTGCCTTCAACCTCAAAAACTTCTCCAGTTGGATAATCCTTATTATCCTCTAAACAATATGCAGCTCCAACCCTTGTTAATATTCTTCTTACAGCTAAATAAAAGTCCTCATATTCTAATATACCTAAAATACTACTATCAGTTTCAATTTTTAAACTTTCTGGAACTCCAACTCTACTTGGAACCTTAATTGTAGAACAATTTACCCGTGTAGCACTTCCCCCTATAATTAAAAATATAATACCTAATAAAACTAAACTTAGAGATTTACAAAACTTCATTAATATATCACCCCTAATACTTTTCTTACTATTAGTATTATCCTAGTCAATAATTCTATACAAAACAAATTTCAAACTTTAAACTTCAAATTTTAAAATTGAAAATTTAAAATTCAAACCTCTTTACTGCAACCCTTTTAAAATTTTCTGATTACTATAGTAACCTTTAAATATCAACTACATATATTAATTATTATACAATTAAAGTAATTGCTTTTTTCATTGTTTCCTCCTTTAATATATACAATAATAAATAAAAGATACAGCATCTAGCTACGATCCAACTAAATGTTGTGTCTTTTATACTTACTACATATTATCGCCCCATATTATCGCCCCAGGGGCACACCCTATTATTTCCATTTACCTTCTTTAATAACGCTAAAAAGTAGCCATAGCCTAGATTTGCAGCATCTAAGCCATGACTACTTTTACCGTACAACTTACTATTGTTTTTGCCCCTGGGGCAAATCAATATTTTTACTCTTCGCTCTTACCAACGCCTGATAGAACTAATCCCTTGTTATGATCAAGTGCCCAGTTAATTCCCCAGTCATTTTGGAATATTATTAGGTCTCTATCTTTAAAGTCTTTAACTCTCTTAGCATCAGAAGTTAAGTTTAATCTATCAATGTCTCCATCATAGCTTTCAACCCATCTTACATATCTGAATGGAAGTCTATCCATCTTGATTTCAACATTATATTCATTCTTAAGTCTGTATTCAAGAACTTCAAATTGAAGTACCCCTACAACCCCAACTATTATTTCTTCCATACCA
Organism: Clostridium celatum DSM 1785; assembly: GCF_000320405.1. Classification (GTDB taxonomy): domain Bacteria; phylum Bacillota; class Clostridia; order Clostridiales; family Clostridiaceae; genus Clostridium; species Clostridium celatum. Next base: position 65,415 of record NZ_KB291607.1, read on the forward strand.
ACATGGTTTTCTTTAAATACTTGGATTGCCCCTTCTTGAGCTATTTGAGTAACACCTTTTACGAATTGTTTTCTCTTCATAGTGTCAACTGGTCTAACTCTTGCAAAATGTTCTGGAGCGAATGTTGGAATTCCTTCAAACTTGAACTTTTTGCTTGGTGAACATAAAGTGTCTCCAATTGAGAATATACCTGGATCAAATACCCCGATAATATCTCCTGCATATGCTTCTTCAACTATTTCTCTGTTTTCAGCCATGAATTGTTGTGGTTGAGCTAATTTTAGCTTCTTTCCACCTTGCATATGGAATACATCTTCACCCTTAGTGAATTTACCTGAACATATTCTCATGAAAGCAATTCTATCTCTATGAGCCTTGTTCATGTTTGCTTGAATCTTAAATACAAATGCAGAGAACTTCTCATCAAATGGGTCAATTTCCCCAATGTTTGAGTTTCTTGCAAGTGGTGATGAAGTCATTTCTAAGAAGTTTTCAAGGAATGGCTCAACACCAAAGTTAGTTAACGCAGATCCAAAGAATACAGGAGTTAATTCACCCTTGCTTACTTTATCTAAATCAAGCTCATCTCCAGCTATATCAAGAAGTTCAATATCTTCCATTAGCTTATCATGAAGAGCTGAACCTAATATTTCTCTGAACTTTTCATCATCAACAGAACCTTCAATAGCTTCAACTTCTGTAGAACCGTGATTTCCACCATTGAATGCTATGATTCTTTGATTTACTCTATCATAAACCCCTTTAAATTCCTTACCAGAACCAATTGGCCAATTCATTGGATATGTCTTAATACCAAGTTCTGATTCAATGTCTTCTAAAAGACCAAATGGATCTTGAGCTTCTCTATCCATCTTATTTATGAATGTGAATATTGGCATTTCTCTTAAAGAACAAACATGGAATAACTTTCTTGTTTGATCTTCCACCCCTTTAGCAGCGTCAACTACCATTACAGCAGAGTCAGCAGCCATAAGAGTTCTATATGTATCCTCTGAGAAATCTTGGTGCCCTGGAGTATCAAGTATGTTTATACAGTGTCCAGCATAGTTAAATTGCATTACTGATGAAGTAACAGAAATCCCTCTTTGCTTTTCTATTTCCATCCAGTCAGAAACAGCATGTGTAGATGCTTTTCTAGCTTTAACAGAACCTGCAAGTCTAATAGCTCCTCCATATAATAAGAACTTTTCAGTTAAAGTTGTCTTACCAGCATCAGGGTGAGAAATAATTGCAAAGGTTCTTCTCTTTTTAATCTCATTTATGTAATCAGCCAATTTTGTATCCTCCTAAATTATATATACTGCCCGCGGGGCTAATCCAATAAATGGATTTGCCCCGCAGGCGCGCTATATCAAGCGTTTTTCAACACTCTTAAACACGTTTCATTTTAATTCATTAATATTATACATCATTAATGCTATTTTCTCCACATATAAATACATTATCCTGCAAAACCTTCATTACCTGCGGGGTCAATCCAAAAATTGGATTGACCCCGCAGGCAATCACATAGTTTCTATCTTACTTTCAACGTATTGTTTATATTTTTCTTTAGAGTTTTGTATTTTTCTTTCCACTCTTGTTTTTATATTTTGAATACTATTTTCTTCAACTAATAAATATATATCCAACAGCTCTATTATTTCTTCTGATGCAACATCTATCTTATATTTATTTCTCTTTGATTTGTTATTTTTATAATCCTTTATATTTGCCCTCGCATCTATATCATCTAGTATCCTATTATAACTAGACCATCTATATTCCTCTGGCAATTTAGTTATATTGGCTCTTACTGGATTTAAATGTATGTATCTACTAACTTCTAATAATTCAATGACACTTGTTATGGTATTGCTATAATATCTTCCCTGAAATAAATGACCTACACACTCATACTTATTATTAAAATACTTTGCATACATGCTACTTAATCTTCTCATAAAATAACTTGGATCATACTTATCTGTCTTTAAAAGCATATGTACATGATTTTTCATTAAACAATATGAAATTAATTTATAATTATATTCCTTATAAAAATGCAATGTATTTTTTATAAGCGATAAGTAAATATAATAATCAACCTCTTCCAAAAATATGTCTTCTTTGTGATTTCCCCTATTTGTAATATGATAACTAGCACCTGGAATCCAGATTCTTCTCTTAGTTACCAAAAAAGCACCTCCTTTTACCATAACAGTATCTAGAGTATTGCCTTATTGCGTTAATATTAAACACCCGCGGGGTCCATCCAAAAATTGGATTGACCCCGCGGGTATTTCATCTGCGGGTATTTCATCTGCAGGTATTTCATTTCTCAACTTGTACTAATCTATTATTTGATATTGCTTCCCAATAATCATAAGTGTTCCCATCACTTCCTAATAGGAACTCATTAACTTCATAATCAGGTTGTCCTTTATTCACTCTTACTAAATAAAGTTCCACTCCATCAATTTCACATTGTGCATCAGGTGATATTGCATAGTCTAGCATATCTTTAAACATATCTTTAGCCATATTACCTATTGAATCATTAACTTTTACAATCTCTTCACTCTCTGTTCTTCTACGAAGATAAATCATATAACTTTCTGCTACCTCAGTAGGATTATCATAAAATGTTGTTTTAAATTCAAAATTTTTATTTATTATTGCCTCCATTCCTGGAACGCACACTGTAATTTCCTTTGTTTCTGGATAGTAATAATATTGCTCTTCTGAAGATTCATAAACAGTTTCAAATAGATATCTATTATTACTTTCATCAAAGCTAATAAATACTATATCTTCACTTTTCATAATATTAGCAAATTCATTCTTTACAGATGTTATTATATTCTTTAATTCTGCATCATCATTCTCTTTTTTCTTTTCTTTATTTAAAGTAGCTGAAAAAAGAATAACTCCTGCTAAAGTTATTATAGCAATTATCATTATTGGCTTATTTGAATGGTTTTTCTTCTTATTATCTATATTTAACTTACGTTGATTTTCAACGCTTGTTTTTTTATCATCACTAATAATCTTTTCTTGAGTATTTGCAAGTGGCTTGGAATTTATAGGTAGTCCACATCTAGGACAATATTTTTGATTATCTAATACCTTAAATCCACAACTTGAACATATCTTCATTAAATATTTTCTCCCTCTATACAAATATATTGCTTCTAAATAACAATTAAAAATATACTCATTATATTAACTATATATAAGTTAACTTATTTACAATAACATTAATTTAGCTCCATTTTTAAGCTCTAACTCTCTTGCTGACATATTAATATTTAATATATCACCTGTTGCCCTTTCACATAAAATTGAATCATCATTTGAAATAAATAATCCATTGGATAATTCACTTATTATTTTAGAAACTAATAGTGTTATCTCATAGAATTTCAAATCCAAAGGAATATAAATTTCAAAACTTCTATTAGCAGCTGGTACTAATACATCTATTAAAATTTTATCCATATCTTATTCCCCCTGTATATCATTAATACTAGTAGTTATCTTAATTTACCGTAGGTCTTTCATCATTTTATAGCCTCATATATTTTGTTATATTTTAAGAATTAAAAAAATATTTTATATAATAAATATATTTATATTAAAGGAGAATTATTAATGAAAGTATGCTCTCATTGTGGCTTTAAAGTGCTGGATAACCAAAGGTATTGTGCAAAATGTGGTTTTCCTATAGATTCAGCTAATAGCCAAACAAATAATATTATTAATAATGAAGAAGAAACAAATGAAATTGAGAAAACCATTAGGCTAAATATTACTGATACTCATGAAAAAAAACATGTTAAAAAACCTATATTAATAATTACTGTACTATTGATATCTGTTTTAATTTTATCTGTAATTATAATGGCAATAAAGCTTTCTAATATAGATACTACTCCTAATATAGTAAATAATAAAAATACAAATGAATATGATAAATCCCAAACTAATTCTAAAACTACCAATACTACTGGAACAACCACTTCCTCTAATACTGAAAACAAATTGTCCAATGGTGAAGTTGAAATAAGTAATCAAGAAAAAACAAATAATAACAATCAATCCTCTAACTCGAAATACTAATAATCAATCATCACAAGTAAATACAGCAGAGGTTTATATAAAAAAATATTCAAATAGAGCTTTTATAATTGAAGATAGCGATAAAGTAGAACTAACTTATTCAGCTATAAACCATCTTTCTGAAGAAGAACTTTTTATTGCTCGTATGAAATGTTTGCAAGATATGGTTATACTTTTGCTCCTGGTAGCAATTTGTAAAGTTTTTTTGAAAGTAAAGATTGGTATTCTCCAAGCTCTCAAGATTTTTCTAAATTCGAATTCGATACACAAATTGAAGAAGATAATTGTAATTTAATAAAAGCATTAGAGTTTGTAAGAGCATCTGCAAATTTCTATCCACCTATAAGCTCTGATTTTGTTTTCCCAAATAGTAATAGTGTATTATTATCATCTAGTGATGTTTCTTCACTTAATAACTGGGAACTTATTATTGCTACAAATGAGATATATGCTAGATATGGCTATAGATTTTCAATATCTGAACTACAAGATCATTTTAATAGTAAATCGTGGTATGTTAATATCACTAATCCATCAAATGATATAGTTTTTAGTGATATTGAAGATGCTAATCTAAAAACCATAGTAAAAGAAAAGGATAGTAGAGTTAAGGATGCTTTAATGCATGATTTAGGTAAATAATTATATCACTATTTAATATGTTCTTTAGACAATAAAATAATTTATATAATAACTAAAAGAGAGTAGCTAGATTTGTATTTTACACAAATTTAGCTACTCTCTCAATACATCTAGTTACTCTACTTAATAACAGACCATAAGCTTATGAAATTCCTATTATGCCATCTCTAGCACTACTTACGCCACTGTTATTACTATTAATTTTATCAACACTATTATCTTTTATATTATCAATAATTTCTTTGTATTAATAGTTTTAACCTATATCATCATCACCACCTAGAACTAATTCTGAAATCTCATCTTTTAATAAATCAGTTCCTTTTTCTTTTACTACATTAACTATTGATTTTGCCATACCTTCAGCAGTTACTTCTTCTCCATCTTTAATAACTTCCCCAACATATTTTCCTGCTGCTTCTCCACTGTCAACAACTATATCTCCTATTATTTCATCCTTAAATGCACCTTTTAATTCGTCCTTAACAGAATCAACAGCTATACTCTTAGCATTCTCTATAACTCCTTCACCAACATCATAAACAAGATCTATACCAGTCTCCTTACTCTTAAGAGCTTTTTCAAATCCAGCTTTAGCAGCTCCTTTGGCTATTTTTTTACCTACACTCTTTATTTTTTCCTTTGCTACATCCCTAAATAAATTCTTAGAAACAACCTTTGTTCCAGATTTCACTACCTCTGCACCTGTTTTGTTTGCTATACCTCCTCCTACTTCACTTGCTACACCTCCACCTGCACTACTAGCTAAACCACTGACTGCAAATCCAACTGCTGCTCCGGCTACTGCCCCAACTGCAGATCCAAACATCAATCCATTTGCAAATCCATCTATAAAATTTCCACCTTTTTTTTCACTTATGATACCACTAACTACTCCAGCTGAACCCCCTACAACTGTTGCTCCTACAGCTGCACCAATTGCTATTGAGGATCCTCCTGTAACTGGTATTGCTATAATTGATACTCCAATAACAGTTACTCCAACTGCTATCTTAATAAGATTTTTATCAAATAATTTCTTCTTTTTCTTAGTCTTTTTCTTTGGTTTACTAGAGTTATCGTTACTATAATTTTCAATACCACCCATTAAGTTCTCATCAAGAACCTTTAATAATTTCACTACTGTTTTTTCTGCATTTTCATAATTAGTAGATGCAAATAATAGCAGGTATTGAATCTTTTCCATTCTCTCTTCAACTTTCAATATCCTTATTTGAAGAGAATTCATTGAATCAACTATATTTCTCTTATACTTTACTTCATAATCGAGTTGTTTTTGTATACTTTCCAAACGTTCTCTTTTATCGGCTAAATTCCTCATGTAGCTTTTTAACTGTTCTGCATTACTTCTCACAGTATTTGTATCTATTAATATTTCCATCTCATTCCCTACCAACTAGAACCGCCATTTTTCCTAGAAGAATTATTATCTAACTCTTTAGACACACTAACTATAATTTCTCCCAAATTTTCAAGCTCATTTCCTATGCTACTAAGCTCATGTTTTATACTATAAATTTCTTTTAATATAGTTGAAACTTCTACACTTCTATATTTGCTAGGCATTATATAAATTATATTCTCACACTTATTCCCTATAGTTTTTATATCATTTCCTAATATTGAAACTTTTCTTCCATTGTTTATATTTTTTGAAGCATCAAACATTATAAACAATCACTCCCTTTAAGCCCTTAATGTATACTTAAACCTTTAAAATTTATTTATTCATCCAGGGCCTATACCTTCATTAAAATATTTATATATAACTAATAACTCTTAATATATTTATTTCAAATTTTCTTCTACAAATTTAACTTCCTCATCATCTCTATATCCTAAATAATAAACTTTGTCTATTTGGTCATGATTAAATAAGTACATAAATTCCTCATTTATATTTCCTTCAGGATATAAACAAGCTAAATAATCCCATTCTTTCCCTGTTTCTATATGAATTTGCTTTCTTCCATAAATCATCACTCTTTTAGTTCCATTTTTCAATAAAACCACTGATCCAATTGGTAAATATTTATCCATTAAGCATATCTCCTTTATTCTCCATATAATTTATTTATAAAAAAAAATATAGTTGAAATATATTATTAAAATCAGTAATATTCCTTTACATACCTAATTTAAATAACATATTCAACTATTTAATCTGATGTACTCTAATAATTATTATTCAAATGCACTTGCATTGCTATTTATGCTAGATTCAGCATTTGTATATGAATCAACTGTAGTTTCTAAAAATGTCCCATAAGAATCAATAATCTTTCTACATTCTTGGAATTTTGATTCTAATTTATTGAAGTTTGTTCTTATTGTGCTTGAAGCCTGACTTTGCCAAGTTGACTCTAAAGAATTCATTTCCTTTTTAATATCATCAAGCCTTGTTGCTAATTGGCTATTTAATGCTTTTATAGTTTTTGCAGTTGCACGAACTTCCTCTAAATTAATATTAATTCCTTCTATACTCATTTATATATCACCCCACCACTAATTTGTTAATGTCTTAGCTTTATTTACTACTTCTTCTTGAGTATTTTTATATATCTTTGCACTTTGCTTCAAAAATGTTGAATAATCATCTAGAAGCTTCTTTATTTGATTTAAATCCTCTCTAAAGCCTTGAATTTGGGTTGTATAAGCAATATTATCTGCACCTTGCCATGCTTTTTCCATTGCTTCTACTTCTGTAAATAATTGCTTATATAATTTTGCATAATCTGCTGCTTGCTGCTCCATTTTATTTGCAGCCATTTCTAACTTGCTTGGATCTACCATAATTTTTGCCATATAACCACTCCCTTTGTACTTATAAAATTTATATATATTTTTTTGATATATCATAATAAGCTTTAATTAAACTTTACATAAATCAATCCCATCCTAATTAATGCAATGATATTTAATTAGTTTAATTTAATGATATTTATTTAATATTCTTCTGCAAATTCCTATTTTCCTTAACCATACTTTAATCATCTTCTTGTACCTTATTTACACTAGTAAGAACCTTAATTAATTTAACTTTTCCATCATTTATTGCATATCCAAAGTCATCGCCTATTTCTGAATACATCTCTTTAGTAATTTTGTTTATTTTTAATTGATATTGTTCTGAAATTCCATTACCTATCCAAATACCATCACTTAGTGAAACTTGCTTACTAAACCATTCTTCATAGCTTATAGAACTTAAATTATTGATGTCTTCAACTAAGATAAAGTTGATATTATATGATAATTTTCCATTTAACATAAAGACATTTACTTTATCCTTACTATCTTCTGATAAATATTTAAAAAACTCATTAAAAGAATTAATAATACATTTAATGTTTTTATACTTTTTAATTTCAATATTATTTCCTATTGAATTCTTAACTTCTTTATGGCGTTGTACTAAAGTATTAAATAGCTCAACTGCTATAGCATCAAACTCTGCTGAATCATTAATATATCTATATTTTCTATTTTTATCTTCAATAAAAGAATTCTTAGCATCAATTACTATTACTTCATCAGTACATTCTGCCATAACTTCTGCTAAACCTTGTGAAAAGCTATTATTACTTTGATTTTGAGATAAAACCATGTTTACAAAGAATTTATCAAAATCATAATGCTTAATTTTAAGTGTATCTTTTTCAACACCAATAGGAACTCCTTTAAATTTATCACTATGATTAATTTCATCTTCAAAGAATAATAAATCAACATTTTGTGGTAATATAGGAATTTTCCTTGCAAACGCTTTGTCCCATTCAATACTATATTTATTACAATAAGACTTAATTAATTCAAAAATATTGTCTACCTCTTTAAATGAAAGAGCTATTTGGAATTCATAAACTCTATCAATTTTAAATATTCCTCTTCCTTTATACTTTGATGGAATAACCCCATCTGTATGTCCTAAAACTGATACATATTCACTACTATCATTAAGTTGAAGAGAATATATATTTTTGAAGTTTTGAAGCAATTTATATCTTATTCCACTTACATTTGATACAGTTAAAATAAAGTAAATTCCATACTTTGTACACTCTCTTGTTAAATAAGCTATGTCCTCTTCCTTATCTTCATATATCTCAATGAAGGCTGTAATATTATGAATTACTATTACTAAAGACTCTATACTACATCCACTATTTTTAATGTATGAATTATAATCTCCACCAAAATCAACAAATAGCTTTTTTCTCTTTTCAATTTCTTCATATAACATTTTAAATAAATTATTTATCTTTTCAGCTTCATAAGAGAATAATACTTCCCCAACATGAGGAGCTTTTTCAAAAACCTTCAAAATTTCTGTATTAAAATCTAATACGTACAAATTCACTTCTTCTGGTGTATGACTCTTAATCAATGAATAAATAAGCGTTGTAATAAATGTAGTTTTACCACTTTCTGCAGAACCATAAACAATAGTATTTCCCCCTTGAGAAATAGGAATAGTCAATGGATGTTGAGATTGTGTCGTAGGATCGTCATATTCACCAACTACAGGATTCAATTTATATTTAATATCTTCAATATCATATTTCTTTCTAATATCCTCAAGAAAAATTATTGGAGATATTGGTTCAAGCCATATTGGTCTAACTTTAATATTTTCTTCCTTTGAAATATTAATAATATATTTAACTATTTCATCTATTTGTTTTGGAGGATTCTTAGATAACTTAGCTTTCTTATCTATTTTTGCACTCCTTAAAACCCTACCTATATTATCTATAACTGCAATACTTTCATCTTTATTAACTTCAAATCTATTGGATGGATAATAAGGTGCTCCTGACCATGCAGATTGTCCAATTTCAAACAATTCATTAAAGCCTACTTGTAAATAAAATCTACCTGTTTCAGCTATTTCAGCTGCATCTGCTCTTTTAATTACATCCATACTATCTGACTTTTCTTGAACCTTTAAACAAACCCTAAATCTAGAATTACTCCATATTTGATCATCAACAACACCTGCTGGCTTTTGTGTTGCAAGTATTAAATGAACACCTAAACTTCTACCTATTCTTGCTGCACTTATAAGTTGTTCCATAAACTCTGGCTGTTGAACCTTAAGCTCCGCGAACTCATCAGATATAATAAATAAATGTTGTAGTGGCTCACTAACCTTTCCTTCTCTATATAACTTTTGATACTTATATATATCTATATTACTTATTTGCATATGTTTACTTGCCTTAGAAAATATAGCTTGCCTACGTTTCAACTCACTTTGTATAGATATTAGGGAACGTTTAACTGCTGCACCATCCAAATTTGTTATTGTACCTGCAACATGAGGTAGATTTGTAAATGCATTTGCCATTCCTCCACCCTTATAGTCAATTAAAATAAAAGCAACTTCATCAGGATGATAATTAATAGCTAATGAAAGTATAAATGTAATTATAAATTCACTTTTACCTGAACCTGTCATTCCAGCTATTAATCCATGAGGGCCATGAAACTTTTCATGTAAATCTAATTTAAATAAATCACCCATTGCATCTACACCAACTTCAGTTTCAATACTTTTAGTAGGATCACTTTTATTCCATCTTTCTAAAATATTAAGATGTTCTATTTTTCCTACCTTAAACATTTCTAAGAAAGTTATCATTTCTGGCAATGAATTTTTACTATTTTCATCATCAAGAACAATATTAGATAGCTTAATAGCTAAATCTTCACAGTTTACATCTGCTAGAGCCTCCATATTAAATTCTATATATTTTCCTGATATATCATCCTTATCATATATTTGAGCACTTTCAAGTGTAACTTCTATAACAGTTGAACATTCCTTAGGCAAGTTTTTTATTTCATCATATAAACTAACAATACTAAAGCCCAAATTTTCCTTTTCCCTTAATATTGATTTAATAAATTCAGATTTTACCTCTAAGGTTTTACTCATAGAAAATATTATATAATAAGGAAGTAACTCTTCTATTTCTTTCTTACTATTGTTTTTTCTTTCAACTATTATTTTTTCCATGTTCATAGATATTTCTTTTACATCTTTTACATTTGTACCGATAAATCTAATACTTTTATCTTCACTCCATGAATGTGGTAACCATTTTGAAAACCCCCACTCTTCTTCATCTTTTTCATCATACAAAAATATAAACTTCAATTGATCATAGCCTTGAAGTGCTGCTAACTGAAATATTATTGATTTAATAAGAGATTTTGCACTTTTTCTATCACCAATTATTCCAGTTGCCTTTTCATCAAATAATGATATTGTAATTGGAGCAGGATTTATCATTTTAGGCTCATCAATAAGCTTATATAAATCATTTTTTAATTCATCTTCCTCTAACTCAAACTTCTTTTCCTCATAGCCAAAATCCGCTTCTATTGGTAAACTGCCTACTCCTAGTCTTACCCTTGCAAAATCATTATGACTAATAATTCTTTCCCAAAGGTTTATTTCTCTATTTTCTATCATTTCAACACATTCATAAATTGAAGTGTTATTTGCATATAATATTCTTCTTTGCTTCTCACATTCTAATGCAATATCAGACCTTACTTCTTCTATATAATTCTTATATTTTAACTTTCTAATTTCCTCATTTTTCAAAATCCTTTTCTTTTCATATCTTTTAGTTAAGACAGGCCATAAAACTGTACCAAGTATCATGCTAAAAGCCATAAAAATTGTTGGTAAAGCTGTAGTTAAATCTCCCCCATTGCTTATGATATTTTCAACTGTAACTATACTAGTAAGAAGACTTGCCATTCCCATAGTAATAGATGGTCCTAGCATATACATTAATGGTACTTCTTCACCTTTTGTTGGTGCTGGAGGAGAATCTATTTTAAATTCTCTTCTTTCTATATCCTTCTTAAATCTTGGTGAACGAAAAAATATTTCTTTCTCTATACTTTTCTCTTCAAGGTCTTCTAATTTATCTGTAACTATAGTTTTAGGAACTGCCTTTTTTAATAAATTAAAACAACTTTCATCAATAACAACAGCATTATTAGGATTATTAATAGCTAAAATATTACCGTTATATACTATTTTTAATCCCATTATATAAATGACATCTCCAACTACCAGCTTTTTTTCTACTATCTTTTTACCATTTACATAAGTTCCATTTGAACTATCACAATCTATAACTGTAGCTTCTGAATTACCACTGTCATACTTTATCTGACAATGAATTGGAGATACTAATTTATTTTCAAAACATATATTTGCTTCTTTACTTTTACCTATTTTTATTACTTCTTTATTTACTGTATATTTTTTAAACTTATGAGCTTCTTCAGATTGATTTTGAGTAAATAATAAAGCAATCGTTGAATCACTCTTAAAAATCTTATACTTATTGAATGGTTGTAATTGTACTTTTGATACTAAATTATCTTCGTCATCCTTTAATTTTGCATTTTTATTAGACCTTATGAACCATTTTCCTTCTTCCTCTTCTACAGTAATTAATGGTATTATGTTTTCATCATCATCTTTAGTATTTATCACATATTTTCCAGATGTTTTTTTAGGCAATACATAATCTAACTTATTGTTCTTATCAATTAAAGTTAATAGCAAATTCCTCGCCTCCTTCTAACCATTTATATTTATATTTATTTATATTAATAAAAATTACTATTATGTAATGAAAGATAAAACACCCGCGGGGTGAATCCAAAAATTGGATTCGCCCCGCGGGTGCTTCTTATAACTATTTATTTTTAACTTCTACTTCTTTTTCTCTAACAGGTTGTACTATTGGTTTGTTAATTCCAACAATCTTCATTATTTGCTCTGATCTTTCTTTTGTTGATCCTGTAATTACTGAATACTTAACATTTTCAGCATCTAAGAATCCTAAGATAGCCTTGTCCACTGCTTGAGCGACTTCCTCATCTTGCCATCTTACACCATCTTTCTTATATCCAAATTCTCTTGGAACAAAGAAGATATGATCATATTGTGGTAGGTCTCTTATTGCTAAGCTATATAAATCATTTAAGATTTCTATTTCCTTCTTAGTTCTTACCTTATCTCCAAGCATTAATCTTCCATATATGTACGGTACAAATGTTGCATAGTCAGTTACAGCATAATCATGAGAATCTAAGCTCTTTTCTAAATGTAATTGACCTAAGTATATTCCATATTGTTCTGAAATAGATTCAATCATACCCTTATCTCTTAAATAATCTGTGCTATATTCTGTAGCAACACCTACATTTATATCTCTAATTTTTAAGTCTACGTATAATTGTTGTATTAATGTTGTTTTACCACATCTTGGCCCACCAAGGATAGCAATTCTTACTGGCATTGGTAATCCCTCCAAATATTTATATAAATTTTTCAAATTTTGTTCGTGCCCACGAGAAATTTAATTATACCAATAACTTTAACTTTTTTCAACGACAATTTTTGCTATATTACCTCATGGGCATAATAATCAAAGTAATTATCTTCTAATTAAGTTATATACTCATTTATATACCCTTTCCCTTTTCCACTGAGGCATTTAAAAACTACGCACAGTCTAGCTTTAGAAAAATTATATCTAACAAACTCCTTTCCCCTACTATTTTATATGTACCTTCAAGTGAAATATTGAATATATTAAATATATACTTCACCCTAAAAAATTTTACTATTTCTCCTAACTTCACAAATTATAATTTAAACTCTATCTATATAACTGATGATAAAAAGGAAAGATATAAACCATCCGATTATATTAATTTTTCATCTGAGGCAAAGTAAAAAGCCTGACTTATCATTAAGTCAGGCTTTTTTGTTCATCTGTGGTTAAATAACTTTTTATTATTTATAATTCAGCATTAACTGTGTATTTTCCCAAATTTACAAGAATTAAATAGCTATGTCCTTTTTAAATTTTTTCGCAAAAATTATTACTTTTTATAGTCCACTTCCTTCGACACAAGTTAAAGTTTCAAAATCTCTTCCACCCCAAATTTTATGAAAGTAAATGTTCTTTAAGTATTATTGGATACATATTTATCTCTCCTCTTACCACTAATTAATGGCTATAAAATAACCGTATTACCTTTTATTACTTCTATAGAGGACTTGTATATTTTCTATTAATCTACAAATACTATTTATATAGTGAGAGAAAGGAGTACGATTATGGACGATAAATCTAATGTCTATTTACCTAGAGTAAGATCTTATTATGAACCAGATAAAGAATACTTAATAAGCAAATCTCCAGAAGGAGTTGATACCAAACTCGCTAATACAGTTGAAGATCCAATTGTAGTTAATAATATTGCTTATAGCGAATTTGATTATACTGAAGATCCTTTTGATGAATCTGAATAAATACTACTCCGTAATACAACACTTGCTTATTTAAATTAATATCTCATATAAGGAGGAATTTTAAATGGCAAAATCTAATGATAAACAACATAGAACTAGAGGAATTACTCAATCCGCTAATACAGAACTTCCAGACCCATTAAATAGCTTTAATAGTCCTCTTGGAAGCTTAAATAATAAAAGTAAAGAAACTATTCAAAAAGAAAATAAACAAAACACTTTATTTTAATTAAAAATTTTTTACTTTAATTGCTGTAGTAGCTTTCATTTTGAATATATATTCCTTAAATATTTATGTATAAAATACATTAAACTAACCAAAATAATTAGTGTCTCTTTTTAATAGAAATAAGTACCATAGAGAGCATGATAATATGTCCTCTATGGTACTTATTATATTTTCAACATATTTTTCAATATAGGTATTCTTTTTAAAATCTCATTAATGGTCAATGATAATATAATTATTATTATAGTAATAATTATTGCTAGGATAATATTCATACTTCTCTTAATAAAATAGAACTTCATGAATGTAATAATCGGCATATGAAAAATATATACCCCAATAGAATTTTCACCTATATATTGTATGATTTTTTTTACTTTTAAATTTCTTATAGATTTAAAATTTGATAAAAGTATAAAAATTGCTGAACTCATGCATAAAGCTCCAATGGTAGGAAATACAGAATTTCCACTATCGAATATTTCATTATTTATATTGGTCCATAATGTTACTTCAATTGTAACTAATAATAATCCTAAGCAAAATATTAATATAGATATAATATTTATATTTTTATGTTTTTTCCTATACTTTTCTATATTTTTTGAAATTATTGCACCAATTAAAAAGTATTCAACTGAATACAGTGTAAAAAAGCCTGTCCTAGGAATATGCTTAAGGCTCTCATAATCTATTAAATTAAACAATAGCACTAGATAATTGTATACAAACGGAAAGATAAATAATCCTATCATGACCATATATAAAAATACCTTATTTTCACTTAAGTATATTCTTTTTAGAATAGGTGTTAATAAAGTCAAAATAGCTAATGTTCTAAAAAACCATAAATAATCTATATCTGTTTTTCTATTTAATAACAATTGTATAATATTATAATCAAATAAATTTCCTCTTATAATTGCACATATTATAACTACTACAATACTCCAAAAACAATATAATAAAATTAATTTTACTGCTCTTTTTAAAATATGTCTAAACGAATATTCCTTTTTATTTAACATTAATGCCCCATTAACCATAAAAAATATTGGGACACCTATACTAGAAATATTCATTATTATTGAATTGATATTAGGTATAAATACTTCGCCTTCTATAAATCCTAATTTTAAAATATTCAAATGATAAAAAACAACAATGAATGCAGCCACTACCTTTAATATATCATAATATAATATACGTTCTGTTGATTTAATAATTTCATGATTATTTATTAACTTTCGCAACACTATTCCTCCTAATAATTATCATTATTTTAAATTTATGTTAATAAGTATATTTATATACACCTTGCGTTATATAAATAATTAGATTTTTAGGGGGAATATTAATGAATAATAAAAAAGAGCATCTTTCTGAATTAGATGTGTTTAATGGAATTGCAATATTATGCGTTGTATTTGTACACAGTAGTTCATATTATCTTAAAGATATTTTAAATTTAACCACCTATACCGATACTAGCTTTATTCTTAGATTGTTGGATAATTTTTGTCATGGCGCTGTAACTATGTTTATTTTTAGTGCTGGATATAAATTCATTTTGACTAATTCTCAAAATAATCATAAGATTTATTTTCTTAAACAATTCAAAACAACTTTTAAACCATTTATAATAATTAGTTTTATTTTATATTTATTTAATCTATTGTTATCTAAGGAACCTTTTAAAATAACCGAAATAATAACTTATTTTATTAAAATATTATTAGGTTATAACATAGCTTATCAACTATGGTATATTCCCATGTATTTGTTTTTAATTTTTTCATATCCTTTTATATATAAATTTATTAAAAATGATTTAATTAGATTTATAACTATAATATGTATAGTCATTTTTCAAAAATTAATTTCTATTAACTCTAATAATATATTAATTTCTGGACATCCATTTGACTTTTTGTATTATTATATATTTTTCGAATTAGGTGTTATTTTTCAAAAATACAACTTAAAAAATAAAATAACTAAATATTCTACTACTATATTATTGGTGTATATAATCTCCACTGTAGTTGTTACCTTTAACCTTCTACCAGCATATTATGGAAAAATTCAATCATACTTTTTATGGCCTCTATGTATATTGGGATATTATGCATTTAGCCTTAAATTCAAGAATAATAAACTGCTTATCTCACTAGGAAAATATTCATTTTTTATATTTTTATTTCATGATCCTATAATTTGTAGAACCTTATCTCAAGTTTTACAGCCACTATATATGTTTAACCCGTTATTTTATATATGTATTATAACTATTCTTACTATAATTCTATCTATTGCTCTTTATTTTATTATATAATCAACTTTCTTGAATAAAATATTATTTTATTCAGGAAAAAATAATATTTCTAAAACTTAAAATAGTAATATATGATTTGTTGATTATAACCAATAGTTAAACAAATATAATTACTGAACCGCTAATAAAAATAAACAAAAAAAATTAGTATAATATAAGCCTAGTTATTTTAACTCGGCTTTACATTATACTAATTTTAAAATTTATTGATAATATTTTTAATTATATCTGAAATAATATTAAGCTTAACCTTTTCACCATTAACTTCTATATTCCTACTAGAATTAACAAAAATACTAGACTCATCTTCATTAACTGTAATACTGTCTTCTATTCCATTATAATTATTAACTTTTATATTTTTAGCTTTAGTTATATAAATCTGTGCTTTTTCTCTATTTTCATAAAATGTACAATTATTAACCTCAACTTCGCTTACCTTTCCAAACTGTCCGTCAATTAATAAACCTATTCTGTTATTATTAAATTCACAATTATTAAAAACTATATTTTTTACATACATAGATTTATGAGATGGTTCTATATCAACTCCAGACTCTGGAAGAGTTCCATTTGTATTATTAAACACACAATCCTCAATAATAGCTCCATCGCAACTTTCTATACTAATACCTTGCCTTCTATTATTTTCAAATATACATCCTTTAATGAATATTTCATTATTTTTATAATTAGTATTAGCAGTATTTATATTTATTCCATCGCCCCACATGTTAGAAAACTTAGAATTCATAATCAATATATTTTTAGAATCCGCTATAAAAATTCCGAATCCAAATTCACCATCATTTCCTATATGCTCTTCCCTATCCCCTAATATATTCATTCCTAATATTTTTACATTTTCTACACCTTTTATAGTTATGACATTATATGCTTTATAATCACTTGCTTTAACCTTTATCAAAGATTTATCTGAACAAATAATGGTAGTGTTAGACTTTATGTTAAAATAACCATTTGTCATAAAGTTACCGCCAACATCTAACCAACTTGGATCTTTATTATCACACTTTAATAGAAATGTTCCTTCTGGTATATATATATTGTTATATTCAAACATTTTCTTAAAGGCATCACTATCATCTGTAACTCCGTCACCAACTGCTCCAAAATCATATGGAGTAACATATTTTACATTTTCATTCTCAATTCCTCTTTAAACTCTGATAGTTTTCTTCTAATATGCTATTTAAATCTTTTTTTTCTATAATTAAATTATGCTTTGTATAAACTACAAAGCATATCATAACAATAAAAATACCACCTAATAAATATCTCTTATTATTTTTCATATTTACACCTTAATATTATATTTAATTATTCAATATTAATGCATTATCCTTTTCTCTATATTTAGGAAAAAATTTAGAATCACTATAATTATTTCCCCTTATATTCACTAAATAATCATACATTTCCTTATTATAAATTTTTTTACCAATATAAAAATCAAATCTATTACTCTTAGAAAAAGTACTCTTGAATTTAAATAGGTTATCATTCTCTGATTGATATCCTCCTCCTATATGGAATATACTTTTTCCATTTTCATGTCCCCATTTAGCAATTTCAAAAAATAATAAATTATTAGGCGCTAACTTTAAATACTCTTTATCATTGCCCAAGAAATGACAATGAACATAATTTTCATTAAACAATACTAATGCTGCTGAAATTACCCTTTCGTCAATATTTGCAGTGAATATCTTTGAATTATCTTTTAATTCATTTATTACTTCAAAGAAAAACTCTTTATTAAAATAATAGTACTCTTCTGCATTATCTCTATCCATAGTACCAAGATATAAATCAGAAAATTTACAAATCATATCATCAGTATTTCCATTTTTAACTATAACCCCATTCTTTATAGCTTTTCGTACACGCCCTCTACACTTCCCATCCATATCACTTAAAATCTTTTCTTCACTCTCATCTATCTTCATATAGACAGTTTTTCGATTAAAAGTTATATCATAATATTCATCTAAAAATTTATAATTATTTATCATTGGATTAAATCTTATAAATTCGCTTATTATATTATTATCAGCACAATATCTTTCAAATTCTTCAACATATGCCTTTGCTAATAACTTTTCGTTTGTTCCTTCATGTAATACCCCTCCATATCCGTATGGAGAAGTAATATCAAAATATTTTTCCTTATCTATAATATTTTTAAAATACCTACAATCAGCTATATCTCTTTTTAAAAATATGTTTGCTACTCTTCCATTATCATCTTCATAATAAAATAATATTGGCTCACCATCTCTATTATCACTAAATGGTTTTATATATCCCCACCTAAAATATATGTCTACATTATTAAAACTATTTACTATTTCATCCCATATATCTTTTTGTGAAAAATTTACCTCTCTATACATACTCTCTTACTCATCCCCCATATACCAAACTACACCTATTATCATATTAAGTATATTTTAAATAATCTCTATAACTTATCCTCATGCGTATTAACTCATCAATCAAATTACTTTCGCACTTGCCTAAATAATTATTAAATGCTCCCCAAACCTTCTTGTAATTAAACTCCCTTTTTATAAATGCAATTAATTTATCATTATCAATAATTGAATAATCATAAAGCTTTAGTATTTCATTAATAAATCCTATTTTATATATCTTTTTATTATCCTCTATGAAATATATAGCAAATCCAAGTTCATCATGTTGCTTTTTAGCTTTTTCATAATTAGTTATTTTTATATTATCGTAATCAGTAAACTTATAGTTACTTTGTATATTTATTTCTATCCACTTAGTCCTGCTAACTTCTTTAAATCCAATCTTTTTATACCACTCTTTAGCTCTTATATTTTTATTAAAAACATCAATAAAGATATATTTAAACTTTCTATTTAAACTGCATTTATCAATTGCACTATTAAGTAACTCCTTCCCAATCCCTTTTCCTGTGTACCTCTTATCAATAACAATATAATTTATAAATAAATTTTCTGATTCCAATAGCAACTCAACATATCCAACAACTAATCCATCTATTTCATAAACCATATTAATCTTCTCTTGATATTCTTCTTTTTTATTTAAATTATCAATTAAGTATTTATCTATTCCTTTTGCTCCATATATAGTTTTTTCTAATATCGTATTATTAATTTGTTGTGTCATTATTTCTATTATTCTGCTTATATCATTATTTTCGGCTTCTCTAATTATATTCATAATTGGTAACTCTTCTTTCAACATCTAAATCATTTAATGTTAAGTTAGTTGCAACCTTTATATCACTAAACTTAAATACCTTAATAAATGTTTTTAATATAATTTTCATATCTAATAAAAAACTATAATTATCAACATAATAAATATCATATGAAAATCTTTCTTCCCAAGATATGCTGTTTCTACCGTTAATTTGTGATAATCCAGTTATTCCTGGTTTCACATTAAACCTCTTTCTTTCTTCAGCTTTATAATAAGGTAAATACCTTTCTAGTAATGGTCTAGGTCCTACTAAGCTCATATCACCTTTTAATACATTAAATAATTGTGGAATTTCATCTAAGCTTAATAATCTTAATACCCTTCCTACTTTAGTTAAGCGTTCTGAATCTGGTAATTGCTTTCCTTCCTCATCATACTTATCTACCATAGTTTTAAACTTATATATTTTAAATAGCTTTTCCTTATATCCAGTTCTAACTTGAGTGAATATAGGTGATTCTCTCATTGTAACTAAAATTAAAATATATATTATTATAAAAATAGGACTTAAAATAACAATTCCTAATAATGATAAAATAAGATCAAAGCATCTCTTTAAACTCATATTTTAAAATCTCCTATATACTAAAATTTCAAATTAATCTTCAACCTTAACTCTTCTTATATATTTTCTATTAAAAATGTTAATTATCTTTTTTATTATTGTACTTGCAACTTCTTTTTCATATTTGTTAAAAGAAATTTTATAGCATGTTATAAAATAAATACTAGTAAATATACATACAAATAATCCTATTTTAAAATATGATTTTGGTACTATAATTATTTTAACTAAATATCCAAGTATAAATGATAAAGTAATAGGTATCATTACATTTATAATTTCTCTCCAATATCTCTTCATATCTAGCTTAATATTTAACATATAATATAGATTATTTAATATAGCATTTATAATCATACCAATTGCAGTGCCTAAGGCACATCCAATTACCCCTAGATATTTTACCAAAATTAAAGTTAATACTAAGTTTACTATAGCTACTCCTAAATATATAAGTGATTTAATTTTATGCTTATTCATTGCTTCTAGCATAGTAGCAAATAATGTTTGTATTATTGATATAATTTGAGGAATCATAACGATTAAAGCAATATAATATGATTCCTTATATTCATATCCAGCCCATCTCATAATAAACTCTTGTCCTACAAGAATGAATCCAGAAAGAATAAAAAATGCTATATACGATTGTATTCTCGATACCTTAATTAATATATTCATTAACTCTTCTTTATTATCTTCATTAACAGTAAGCTTTGTTAATTTAGGTAAAAACATATTACTTATTACTCCTGAAAATGAAGTAAAATAATCATTAAACTGTATTCCTATAGAATATATTGCTATAGGAATTGAACCTGCAACCATACCTAAAATAAATTGATCCGTACTCCAATAAATCCTATATGCAACTACAGCTAAAAATACATAAAATGAATATTTAAATATTTCCTTATATAACTCCTTATTAAATCCACTAAATTTAATTTTTATTTTTAATACTTTAAAACAATAAATTACATTAATAATACCTAAAATTACATTGAAAATTGTTGATGCCATTATCATTCCTATAGCTTTATATCCTAATAGTAAAACTGATATCATTATTATTGGATTTAATATAGTTCTTATAAATGCTAAACATTTCACATATACAAATCTTTCATATGCCATTATTATTCCGTTAAATACATTTAAAGGAAATGCTAAAACTAAATTTATCAAAGCCATAAAAAACATTACTTTTATCCTTGCTATTTCTTCTAATGTTAATCCCTTACCAAAGATACTTCCTAGGTTCAGGTAAACTATTAATCCAATTATTAAACCAATCACTGAAATTATTGTATATAGAATCAAAAACATTCCATTTATTTTTTCTAAGCTCTCTTCATCATTATTAGCTATAAACTTAGAATTATATCTAATAACTGCATTGCCTATTCCCATATCAAGTAGATATATATAAGAAATTATTGTATTTACTAATGTAAATAATCCATATTCTCCTGTACCTAATGTAGTTAGCATAAATGGAGTATATAAAAGTGATATAACATTTCCAGCTATCAATGTTATATACGATATTATGGTTGCCAATTTAATGTTATTTTTCATAACTTCACCTACTCATACATTCCTTAAGACAGACTATTTATTAACTTTTTAAAATAAATACTTTCAAAGTCTATATTTGTCTTTTCATTTAAATTTATAAGTTCCATACCTAATTGCTTAATTAAGTTAGTATCTAATTTTTCAACAAATTTAATATAATTTAAATCTTTAATCCATTCATAAGTACCTGTAATTTTATAATCCAATGATTTTGTAACAATGCATGGTGTTTTGGTTATTGCAGCAAATAACATTCCATGTAATCTATCTGTTATAACTACCTTACACCTTAAAAACTCATTAAGCATTTTTCTTAATTCATTTTCTCTATTGTCAGCAGTAATACTTATGTTTATTACAGTATCATAAGCAAATACATTTTCAAAAGCTCTGTCTAATTCATTAAATAATCTGCTTTTATCCACATCTATAATACTTTCTTTATCATTTCTTAAGCACAACATAACCTTAGTTCTTTCATAATCATTAAATTTTATATTGTTATATAAAGAAAGAACTATATCTGGATTTATTAAAACTCTACAATTGTTAAATTCTTTTTTCATTATTTTATAAGAATTTTCTTCTCTCGCTATTAAGGTTAAATTTTTATGATTGTTATATATCCTTTTACTCTTTTTCAATTCATGTATTCCATTTTTATCCTTAGTAAAATCTATTGTTTGTGGCATAGATATAATCTTATTATTATGAAAGGTTTTTATTACTAGACGCCTTCCAACCTCTTCACTTACCCAGATATTCCCCATATTCCCGCCACCAATAAGTACTATTAAATCATCATCATTTATTTCATATTTCAATGCTTTTGCATACTTATAAAACTCATTGCTATTTACTTCTATTAATTTATATTCACTAAAATATTTTCTTAGCAGCTTATTAGTTGCATATATAATAGCTTGATCTCCCATATTTCCATATACAGGTGTAATAGCATGAATAATTTTTTTTTCATTTTTATATTTTTTAAATTTTTTATAATATATAAAGCTAAAAGTATACTTAATCCTATTAATAAATTTCTCTCCACATAAATTAACTATTATATTTTTTGAAAGCATTGGCATAAGTAATCGCCTCGTATTTCATTTATTAAAGTTTAAATAACATTCTCTTTTAATTTTTCAAAATAAATCTCTTTAAAATTTATTTCATTAACTTTTTCTAGGTTAAGAAAATTATCAATTATATTCTCTATTTTTTCAAATTCTAAATCATCAATCATCTTTATATAATTTAAATTTTTAATCCATTTATAAGTTCCTGGAACTTTATGATCTAATGATTTAGTAATTATACATGGAGTTTTTGTAATAACAGCAAAAACCATTCCATGTAATCTGTCTGTTATAACAACCTTAGCACTTAAAAATTTATTGAGCATGTCCTTAACCTCGTTTTCTCTTATTTCTTTGGTAACTAATTTATTTACAACTGTATCATAATGAAATGTATGTTTATATTTTTTATCAATCATTTCAATAAGTTCATATCTCTTATGTGCTATTAGGCTTTCTTTATCTTTTCTTAAGCATGTCATTATATTTTTTCTCTTATGACAATTATTCTTATATATATCATGTAGATATAAGACAATGTCTGGGTTTAATAAAATTTTATTATTCCGTAGCTCCTCTTTCATAATTTTATATGAAGTTTCTTCTCTCGCTATAATTGTTAAATCTTGATGTGAATTATATATTTTTTTTGTTTTTTCTAACTCCCTTATCCCTTCATCATCATTAGTAAAACTCATAGTTTGTGTCATTGATATAATTTTATTTTTAGGGAAATTTTTTATTATAAATCTTCTTGATTTTTCTTCCTCAATATAAAGATTTCCCATATTGCCACCACCATGTAGTACTATTAAATCATCTTTGTTTAATACCTTATTTATTGCCTTTCCATAAGTATATATATCGTTACTATTAACTTCTATAACTTCATAATCTATAAAATTTTCTTTTAAAAACTTTATCGTTGCAACTGCAATGGCCTGATCTCCTATATTTCCATGCAATGGTGTTAATGCATATATTATTTTTTTAGTGTCCTTATATTTTTTAAATTTATTATAATGTCTGAAACTAAAAAGATACTTTATTGCATTTACTTTATCTCCACCTATTAAATTTGCTATAAAAATCTTAATTTTTATCAAAATAAAATATCTCCTCATCAAATATTTATATATATTAAACCTCACTTACATTATTAGAGATACTACCAATACTCTTAAATTTTCTATATATTGATTCTATTTTTATATATAAAGGTATATTAATATCAATTAATTTACTTCTAATTTTTAATCCCTTTGAAAGTGAATTTTCATTAATTATTTCTTTTACCTCATTATCAATATTAGTAAATTTATAATCATATATAGTATTTATAGCCATTCTAGATATATATTTTTTTAACTCTTCTTGTAACTCTTTATTTTCTATCTTACTAGCAACCTTATCCAAGTCTAAACAAATATTAATTAAATCATTACCCCTTTTAGTGTTTAACCCTGAATTCATTATTGAACCACTTCTTTGTCTATATACATAAAAATCTTTTTTATAAATTGATACATTATTTGCTTTTAATAATACTCTTGGGGTAAATTCTTGATCTTCATGATATATACCTTTTTTAAAAAACAATTTATTATCTATTAATAAATTTCTTTTAAAAATATATAACCATACTGGTGAGTACATTCTAAATTCCCGTAATGATTTTAATAAAAATTCTCTTGCATCTATAGAGCTACCATTTAATGCACTGCTTTCTCTTTTCATAGGATATTTATTATCATCTGAGTAATACCAAATACAATTTCCCTCAACAATATCACTATTATTTTTAATGGCCATATCATACATTTCTTCATAGGCAGTATCAAATGCTATATAATCATCACTATCAACAAATGCTACATAGTCTCCTTGAGCTACTTTTAATCCATTATTTCTAGCTGATGATAATCCAGAATTTTCTTGATTAATAATCTTAATTCTATCATCATTTATTTTTTCAATTTTTTCTATACTATTATCTTGTGTTCCATCATTTACAATAATTATTTCTATATCATTAATAGTTTGATTACATAAAGATTTAACACATTGCTCTACGTAATCTTCAACATCATAAACTGGAACTATAAAACTTAGCTTTATCATTTTACTCCTTTTTGAATTTAATACTTTTTTTACATTAATCTTTAAATTTTTTTACTTAGTTTTATTCTTTTTAGATAATATTATCTCCTTAATATTATTAGCAATATTGTAAGCATCTTGTAAATTTAACTGACCATAAATAGGTAAAGTTAAAACTCTATCAGATACATATTTAGCAACATTTAAATTATTACTATTATATTTTCCTTTATAACATTCTAATTCCGGTATCATTGGATAAAAATACTTTCTAGTATAAATATTATATTCTTTCAAAGATTCATGTAATTCATCTCTTGTTATTCCTGTACATTCCTCATCAACTAATATAGGAAAGTATGAATAATTATGCTTTATTCCTTCCTTGTCATTCAAATAATAAACCCCTTCAACCTCTTCTAGTTGTTCTCTATATATTCTAGCTACCTCTTTTCTATTTTTTATTTGCTCATCAACATACTTTAAATTACATAATCCCATTGCAGCTTGAAACTCATTCATTTTTGCATTTAATCCAACTACTTCTACTTCATCATTGCTTATATAGCCAAAATTTTTCAAGCTTCTAAGCCTTTCTTCTAAATCACTATTATTGTACGCTAATATTCCGCCCTCAATTGAGTTATATACTTTTGTTGCATGTAATGAAAACATTGAAATGTCCCCAAAGTTACCAATTCCTATTCCACCTATTTCCACTCCAAATACATGAGCTGCATCATATATTACTTTTAAGTTATGATCCTTAGCTATTTTTTCTATTTTTTCTACATCACAAGGATATCCAAATACATGAACTGGTATTATAGCCGAAGTCTTATCTGTGATTAATTCTTCAATTTTATCAACATCAATAGTGAAATCTTCTTTATTTATATCGCAAAAGACAGGTTTTAAGTTGTTCAACACAATTGCATGAGTTGTTGATGGAAATGTAAATGGTGTTGTTATTACTTCACCTTTAATATTTAGCGCTTTTATTGCTATATCTAATGATAGATGTCCATTAGTAAATAATGTTGCATTATTTACTCCTAAATAATTAGCTATTTTATTCTCTAGTTCATTGTGTAGACATCCATTATTAGTTATCCAATTAGTTGACCACATACTTTGTATCTTTTCTATATATTCTTTAAATGGTGGTAAAAATGCCTTTGTAACTTGAATGGGCTCTTTAAAATAATACATATTAGCCCCCCAAATTTTAATTCTATCTTTTAAAATACCCCAAACATCCTCTTAGGAACTTTCATTATAATTGTATCTAAATTTTTTATAAAAAATATAAGCTTCTCTACTAATGAATACTCTTCAAACCTATATCCTCTTTCATATCTCCACATTGCATTTTTATATGCCCAATATCCTAATTGCTTTTTATAAGGAATAATTTCTTTTTTATAACATTTTATTGTGTCATTAAAGAATATATTATTTTGCTTCTTATTTATGCTTACTCCCCTTCCAAATCTATATTTAATAGTTATAGTATCTAAATAATCTATTTTACATCCTAATCTAACTACTTTTAAAAACATAGTCCAATCATCTAAATGCATATAATCTTCATCATATACACCATATAACTCAAAAACCTTTCTATTAAATAAAACTGCTGGATTTGGTATAACATCTTCTATTGCTAATTTTTTAAAAAATATTTCTGGATTTTTTCCCAATGGTAAATATCTTCTAAAATATTTTATTTTTTTATTAGCTATAGGTAACTGATTCATATTTTCATCACAAAATAGCATATTTCCTGTTACTATTAGGCTGTCATTTTCCTTCATGAAATTAACCAATTCAGATAGCGATTTATTATTAAAGAATACATCATCACCATCTATAAATTTTATATATTTCCCATTTGAAAGTGATAATCCCTTATTATAATTTTTAACTACCCCTAGATTTTTATTATTACTATTTATAATTACATTTTTAATATTGTTTTTCTTTCTTTTATTTATATATTCATAATAATAGTCATTTTTAAATTCCTTAGTTCCATCATCACTTATAATAATTTCTATATTATGATAATCTTGCTCCAATATAGAATCTATAGTTTCATTTAAAATATCTAGTTGATTATATGATAATATTATTACACTAACTAAATCATCCTTCACTCTATCTCCCCCATACCTATTTATTAAAAACCAATTTTATATGGCAAGACTCCGTTCATATTTCCTTGCAAAGTTGTTTTATAAAACCATACAAATGATATAAACATAACTAGTAAGTATATGTTGTATCGTATTCTATAATCCTTTATCACCGATATCATTCTTGGAATAAAAATAATTACGACAATATAAAAATATTCAGCTATTCTTGTAAAATTTGATATAATTGTTGATAAAAGAAAACATACGCATGCACAAAAAAGAAGATTTAAAAATACATTGTTTTCTGGATTTTCTTCTATTAATTTATCTTTCATCATAAATGCAATAATAAATATAAATACTGGAATAATAATTATTAATCCTATCCCTAATCCTTGCATTCCCCAGGCTACACTATCATAATCTGAATAAAATTTATTTCTCATAAAATATATTATTTTATTAATTAATAATGATCCCGCGCATCCTAATACTATATATATACATATTTTTTTTACATTTAAATTAATTTTAGATATGAAATACATTGGGAAAAATATAAGAGCCGACTTATGGATAAGAATAGCAAACAGAATAACTAGACAAAATCTTTTAAAGTCTTCATTTATTATATACTTTATGGATAATGTGCATATTGCAATAGCAATAAACTGTCTTTGAATATTCATAGCATCAAAATAAAAATTAAATGTTATTAATAAATAAACACTCAAAAGCATATTTGTTGAATATCTCTTTATAAAAATTATAAATAATATAATAGTTATAAAGCTAACTACTATAAATACCCACTGAGTATTGTTAGTAAAAAGAGCAATTATTTTATTTAGTAATGCATATCCATAATCTTTATCTACGTAAGAATAATCAAAAAAATTATTGTTGGTATGTTGTCTAAATATAGCTTCATAATTTCTAAAATCTACACCTACATTTTTTCTAAATCCAGAAACTATAAATAATATGAGAAATGATATTGTTAAAAAAATATTATCAGCCGTTGCTTTATTTTTAAATATTATATATATATATATCCCTATTAATATTATTGATAATATCATTACTTCATAAACCATACTTACTCTCCATTCTTAGTAATTTTAAAAATGAACTCCTCAAATTTATGGGCCATATCAACAATCTCAAATCCATTTAATTTTATCTGTTCACTTCTATCCGTCCTTATATACTCCCTTTTAAAACTAACCACTTCATTTGCCCACTCCCTAGATGATTTTTCTAAGGATAAATATTTTAAATTATCTGTTACACAAGCTTCTTTTGGTACAGCATCTGAGACTATGCATTTTAATCCTGTAGCCTGTGCCTCAATTAATACTATTCCTAAACCTTCATAATTAGATGGAAAAATAAATAAATCCATAATATTCAATAAATCAGGAATATCATCTCTATTTCCTAAAAAAATAACCTTTTCTTCTAATCCTAATTTTTTAACTTTATCAATAATTGTATTTTTTAATTTACCTTCCCCAATTAACATTAGAGTAGAGTTTGGTTTTATTTTAACTACATCATTAAAAATATCTATAATAAAATTATGATTTTTTTGATAGTCAAATCTTCCTATATGTCCTATAACAAATTTATTTTGTAAATTATATTTTCTTTTTAGATCTATTGATTTTTCTTCATCATATTTAAATCTGCTAGTATCAATAGCATTTGGTACTAATCTAACCTTGCCTTCTTCAATTATTTTTTTGCCAAATAGCCATTCTCCGGCTAATTTAGAGCACATAAAAAAATATGTTGCCTTTTTATTTATAACTCTTCTATTTAAACAATGAAGTATATAATATAATTTAGACATATCTCCGCTATCTGAATTATGACTATGAACAATTTTTATCTTAATATCACTTATTAAAGACATTAAAAACGGAATATTATAATACAAGCAACTTAAATTGTAATATACAATATCATAGGTATTCTTTCTCCTTAAAATATCATAGTATCCCTTTATATTTTTAAAAACATTCTCTTTTCTTGGAGTTATATAATATATCTCTCCTCCAAGCTCTCTAATTTCATCTTCATATTCACATTCATTACCACATACAATAAAATCTAACTGTATCTTCGATTCATCAATATTTCTATATAAATTCATTAAATATTGCTGAACTCCACCTTTTCCTGGACACATCCCATCAACCAATATTCTTACTTTCTTATCTTGCATTTTCTCACCTTTTTATATTTTTTTTACATATATGCAATTTTAATAATTCTTTTAAGTCGCTCTATTAACTTCTTTTTATAAAATTGAAATCTACTTATAGGTGAATCATCATAAAAAGAGCTTTTTCTAAAATCTCCATATTTTCCTTGGTAAATACAAGCTTTTAAATATTGCCAGATACATACTTTATTAATTTCTTCACTTTCACTGCTTGTCCTAAGCTTATTTAAATATTCTTCTTTTGGTTTCAAATCAAACTTAAATGTTTTTAAGTTTTGAATCATTGATATTTCAAAGTGTAAATCCAGCTCTTCTTTAGATACTTTTACATTTAAATTATTTAAGTAATCGTTAAAAATAGCTTTAAATACCTCTTCTCTCTGTTTCATATCTTTATTGGCTTTTCTTGTGATACTATTTTTTACTATCCTATATTTAACTAAAGGTTTGTTAATGTTACTAACCTTATACTTTGGCATTATTTCTGCCCATAATCCAAAATCCTCTGCATATTTAAAATTTTCATTATATCTAAAGTTATTTTCTTTTAATATACTACTCCTCATAATTACAGATGGATGTACAAATGAACAATCAAATATACTTGCTGCTTTTATTTCTTCATAATTTTCTATACAATAGACATTTTTTCTTATAAATCCTACTTTATCTAAAAAAAAAGTAGCTGCAGTTCCACACATCGCAATTTCAGTATTTTTCTCCATGAATTTAACTTGTTCACTTAATCTTGTTTTTCTTGAAAAATCATCTGAATCCATTCTTGCAATATACTTTCCCTTAGAATTTTCTATTCCCTTATTTAATGAATAAATAAGTCCTTTATTTTTAATATTATCTAAAATAATTATTCTTTTATCTTTTTCCTTATATTCGTTCAATATTTTAAGACTTGAATCCGTAGATCCATCATTAATAATAATAAATTCAAAATTAGAATAATCCTGACATAAAATACTTTCTATAGATGACTTTAAATATTTCTCACTGTTATAAACTGACATTACTACACTTACTAATGGATTCATATATTCTCCTTTAGTCCTATGTCTTTATATATTAAATTCATTTCATTCAATACTTCTTTTATGTCATATTTTTTTATATCATTGATATTATTATTACTAACTTTTCTGCTAATTTATCATCATTATAAATTTTTAAAATTGCTTCTTTGGTTGCTTGTATATCGTTTATTGGTACAAGTAGCCCATTAATATTATCTTTTACTAAATCATTGTTTCCCCTAATATTAGTACATATTATAGATTTTCCAATGGCCATTGCTTCCATTAGATTTCTTGGTAAACCTTCTTGCAAAGAAAATAATGCAATTATATTAGAAATATTTATTATTTCACTTACATCATTTCTAAACCCTAATAACTTAATACTCTCACTAAGATTATTATCTTCTATATACTTTTTATAATTATCCTTAAGTACTCCTTTTCCAACAAATAAAACCTTAATATTAGGATATTCTTTATATAATAGTTTCATAGTATCTATTATTTGTAGATGATTTTTTCTTTTTATTAGTTCTGCAATTATAGTAATAACAAAATCCTCATCTTTTAATCCTAAAGATTTTTTAAATTCTCTTAGATCATTTGAATTATTGCTATACTTATTTAAATCCAACCCTATTCCATTTATTTTAAAAATCTTATTATTTTTGTATTTAAATTTTTCTTTTGCTAATATAAAGTCCTCTTCATTCATAGTTATTATGCAGTCTGTCCATCTTGCAGCTATCTTTTCTAAATTATAATATACAATCCAATTTAACATTGGAGCCCCCTTATAAAAATGGAAGCCATGAGCTGTATATATGATACTTATATTCATATTTCTTGTTGCAAGCCTAGTAATAAAGGCTGCTATAGGGGTATGGACATGAACATAATCATATTGTCCATTTTTTATTACCTCTTTTATCTTCTTATAAGCTCCTATATTGCTAGTTGATAACGGACTTCTACTAAAAGGAATATCATGTATCACTAAATTTTTATCTAATAGTCGTTTATCTAAATTTAATCCTATATTACACGCACATTCTACTTCATAATTATTATCTAATAGATATTCAATATGAGGTACTAAGAATGCATTTATCGTTTCGCTTATTGTCGTAACGTATAATATTCTCTTCATATATCTCCTTACTATCGGATAAATTTAATATTACTTTTTTAATTTCTAGCAAATAACTTACTCCTACAAACCAATAATAGTAACTAATTTCCTTTATTAAAAATCTAATGTATTAATTTTTTCTAATTTATACTTAACTTTTCCTAAATATATTCTTTATCTATACGCATCCTCTAATGATTTCTTCGTTCTAAATATTTATCATCTCCATAATGAGCATGGGTATTTTCAGTTACAGAGTTAAAAACAACACCTAATATATTGCACTTCTTTTTTTCTAATATGTTTTTAGCTTCATTAGCAAATGTTTTTTTACTCTTTGATTCTCTAACTACAAATACAACCCCATCTGCTTTAACTGCTAATATTTGCGCATTCTGCAACTGCCATTATTGGAGGTGCATCCAGTATTACATAGTCATAACTTTCTCTTAGTAACTCTATAAAATCATCCATTTTCTTAGAGCTAATCATCTCCACTGGATTAGGAGGTGTTTTTCCACTAGTTATAATATCTATGTTTTCATTAATATTATAATTATCTTTAATTTTATTAGATTGTCCTGTTAATATCTCAGATAATCCTGTACTATTTGATATCTTAAACTTTTTATGAATATTGGGTCTTCTCATATCACAGTCTACTAATACAACTTTTTTACTTGATTCAGCCATTGTTAATGCAAGATTTTTTGCAATAGTAGTTTTACCTTCACCAGATTGTGAACTAGTTACAACAATTACCTTAATAGGCTTATCATAAGATGAATATTCAATATTGCTCATTAAAACTCTATACGCTTCTGTTACTAAAATATCTTTGTTTTTTTTCACCATATATATACCTCTTTTCTAATCATCATTATACCTAGGTATAACACCAATTATAGGTAATCCTAAATTTCTCTCAACATCTTCTTTACTATTAAATGTATTATTAAAAAAATCCATTAATAATACTAAAGAAACACTTAAAACACAGCCTCCTATAAAAGCAACAACTAAATTTCTTAATAAATTATTTGTTAATGGTTCTTTTGCTATTTGAGCATCATCAATAATCTCTATATTTACATTGGGTATAATATCTCTAGAAACCTTTATAAATTCATTAGTTATTGCATTAACAACATCAAAACTTTCTTTGCTATCTATAGATTTATAGCTTATTTCAAGAATTTGTGTATTTTCTTTTTGTACAACACTCAAATTTTCTAATACATCTTCTACATCTTTATCTAAATTAATACTTTCTAATGCACTCTCAATTAAGTTATTTGTACTTGCTAATTCCACGTATGTTTGCATAAGCTGTTGATACATTTGTATTTCCCATTGATCATAAGTAGATTCATTATTTATTTCTTTTCCAACAAAAACTTTGGTTTTTGACTCATATACAGGCTTAATTACATACTTGGTAATTGCTATAGTAGAAATTAAACAAATAGCTATAATAAAAACAATTAGAGCCCACTTTTTCTTTAATAAATATAAAAATTCTCTCAATTGAATAAACTCTTTATCCATTCACTTCTCCTTATACTACTTATATTTATCTAAAGGTTTTTAACCACTATACATATTTAATTAATATATCATCATACTTAATTGCATAAATTTCATCTTTATAAGTGCCTATATTTTTCTTGTTTTCTACCCCTGATAAGTTGTTTCTTATTAATTTAGTAAAATCTTCCCCACATTCATATGCATGTGGATATCCACCTCCAAATCTCGGATTAATCTCTGAAATATAATACTCATTACCAATTTTAAACATATCTATATCTATAGGACCAACCAGTTTTAAATCAGATATTAATTCTATAACTAGATTAAATAATTTATCTGATTTATATGATTTTGATTTATCAGTTTCCCCAGACCTCAATCTAATTTTCTCTTTTGCAAAAATAGAAACCGTCTCCTTAGAAATCATATCAACATAAGCATCTACCCCAATTTCAATTCCATCTAAATAATCTTGTATAATAAGATTAGGAAACTTACCAAGTAAAAACTCTACTTCCTCTAATGTATATACTTTATTTATACCTATACTCGCACTTCCACAAATCGGCTTTACAATTACAGGAAAATTTATTTTCCTTAAAGTATAATCATTTTTAAACTCTTCAAAATCAATATAAGTTTTTGCACATTTAAAATTATTATCTGTTAAAAATTTGTACATTTTATATTTATTAAAACATATCTCAATTGATTCATAGTTTGATAAAAAGCATGTTACTCCCATTTCTTTAAAATCATCTATATGCCTTGCTAATATACTTAACTCTGGATCAATTAAAGAAATAATACCTTTAATATTCTCCCTTTTACATATATCCTTTATGATATCTATATATCTTTCATCATCTATCTTAGGAACATTATAATAATTATCTGCAACATATAAACTTGGAGCTAATCTATCATAATCAACTGCTATTATCTTTCCAAATCCCTCAAATTCTTTAGTAAAATATTCCAGTAACTTATATCTTCTTCCTGAACTCAGAAATAATAAATTCAAAATTTCTACACCTCCTTACTATATAAAACACTTATTTATATATTCATTTACTCCCCATCTTTCACGAACACACTTATATTTATTATTCTCCCTTACATATACTGCTGGAAAATACTCTATAAATAATGGTGATAAGCATAAAGTATATGAGCCAACCTTATTAAAAATTATCTTATCTCCAATTGTTAATTCCTTTTCATTAGTTAATTTCATAATCCTATCATTTTCCATACATGTATAACCACAAATTATTTGTTCATCATCAATTTTATCCATATTAGTTATCAGCTCATACTCATAAAACTTCTTTCTCATGAGAGGATCTATATTACTTCTACTCCCATTAATATTTACTATCCTTTTATCTAAAACATTTTTTACATCAACAACTTCACATACAAAACTTATAGGTGATGCTATCAAAGATGCTCCTGGCTCAACTATTAACTTAGTAGTATTCCTATTAAAATGTTTTGATAATTCATCAGTTATAACTTTCATATATTCATAGTATGATGGTTTCTCAGGCATCCCCCCGAAAAATCCACCACCTATATCAACATAATCCAAAGGATTGTTAATTAGCTTTGCAATAACACAGGCCTTCTTAGCTATTTCTTCATAAACCTTTAAACTTCTAGTTTTAGTGCTACAATGCAAATGAATTCCTACAATCTTAACTCTTGAGATATCTTCTATGTCTGATATAGCTTTACTTAACTCCCCATTTTCAAAACTAAAGCCAAATCTCCCAACTTCACTTCCCATCGCACTTTCATTAGGGCAACATTCTTCTAAATTAAAATTAACCCTTATCCCTATATTAATTACATCAGTACTTCTCGCTTCTTCTCTTAACCAATTTATTTCTCTCCAGCTATCAATATTAATGATACCTTTATTCATTATTGCTCTATGAAATATTTCTCTCCCCTTATTAGGACCATTAAATATTATCCTCTTTTCATTGTTTCCTAATGCTACTGCTAAATTATACTCATCATCTGATACTACTTCTGCAAAGCAACCATTCTCTTTCATGAAATTTAAAACCCAAGGCAAAGAATTGGTCTTATACGAATATCCAATAATATAATTTCCCCAAGTGTCACTTAATGCATTATTAAAGTCATCAATATTTTTTTTTAACTTTTCCTTATATATAATAAAATATGGAGTCTTAAGTTCCTTCAAATATGAATTCACCTCCTCACCTAATTATTTCTTATAAATAACTCTTTAATATTTTCAATAACTTTTGCTATTTCCTCATCATTCATATTAGTATCTGATGGAAGACATACCCCTCTATTAAATATATCCTCTGAAATACTAATTTCTTTATCCCTTTCCTTAAAGAATTTACACTCCTTATAATATGGTTGTAAATTCATTGGCTTCCATATATACCTTGATTCTATATTTCGCTCTTCTAGTCTTAATATTATGTCTATAGGTTTAACTTTAGAACTTTTCCCTAACAAAATTACGCTTAGCCAATAGTTTGGCTCTCCATAATTACATATTGGAACCATTTCAATATCACTAATATCTTTAAATGCTTCTCTATATTTCTCATATATATATTTCTTTTTAGCTATTCTATCTTCTAAAACTCTAATTTGTCCTCTTCCGATTCCTGCACAAATATTACTCATTCTATAGTTGTATCCCAACTCTACATGTTCATAATATCGTTGATTTTCTCTAGCTTGAGTTGCCAAAAATCTAGCCTTTCTTATACCTTCTTCATCATTTGAAACAAGCATTCCACCTCCTGAAGTAGTTATTATCTTATTTCCATTAAATGAATAGATACCATATTTTCCAATAGTCCCTGTCATAACACCTTTATACGTTGCTCCCAAGCTTTCTGCTGCATCCTCAATTATTGGAGTATTATAGAAATCACATATTTCTTTAATTTTATCCATATCAGTACTTTGTCCATATAAATGCACTACAATAACTGCTTTTGGTCTTTGTCCTGTTTTTTCATAAAACTCAAATGCTTTTTTTAATGCCTTAGGCGACATATTTAAACTCTCTATTTCAGAATCTATAAATACTGGTTGTCCGCCTTCATAAATTATTGGATTGCAACTTGCTGCAAATGTTAATGACGAGCAAAATACTAAATCTCCTTTATTAATGCCTATTAACTTTAATGCTAAATGTATAGCTGCTGTTCCTGATGATAATGCTACGGCAGCTTTTACTCCAACATAATCACGTATCTCATTTTCAAAACTATCAACATTAGGTCCAAGTGGTGCACTCCAATTGCTTTCAAATGCCTCATTAATAAATTTTTTTTCTAATCCCCCCATATGAGGAGATGCTAAATATATCCTCTTATTTTCTTTATATAATGATTTTTTCTCCATTAACTTCATCTCCTCTAAGTTATTCATTTATTTCTACCTATCTTTTGCAGTAACTGATACTTCCTCTAATATTTTTTTGTTATTATATATTTCAGGTGAACTATATGTTGGCACAATTTCTTTTAATTTATCAATTAGCATATTCTTATTGCCAATCTTAGAAATAGAAACAAGTTCTTCTATTTCTAAAAGTAATTTATTTAAAGATTTACTTTCAGGTCTATCTATAAATATTTTTTCATGAGCTGTTTTTGTTAAATTATCATTGTTCATTAGTAATTCTTCATATAATTTTTCTCCTGGCCTTAATCCTGTTATTTCAATTTTTATATCCTTATTTGGAGTATATCCTGAAAGTTTTATTAGATTTTCTGCTAAATCATATATTTTTACTGGACTTCCCATATCAAGTACAAAAACCTCTCCACCTTTTGCATATGCACCAGCTTGAAGTACTAGCTGTGCCGCTTCTGGTATAAGCATAAAATATCTTGTTATATCTTTATGAGTTAGCGTTATAGGTCCACCATTTTTTATTTGCTTTTTAAATAGTGGAATCACTGAGCCATTACTTCCAAGTACATTTCCAAACCTAACTGCAACAAATTCAGTTTCATTATCTTTTTCATTATTAATAGCTTGAACTATCATTTCACAAAGTCTCTTACTAGCACCCATTACATTTGTTGGATTAACTGCTTTATCTGTGGATATTAATACAAACTTATCAACCTTATATTCACTTGCAAGTTGAGCCATATTTAATGTACCAAGTACGTTGTTTTTTATTGCTTCTGTTGGATTATCCTCCATTAACGGTACATGCTTATGGGCCGCTGCATGAAAAATTATATTGGGCTTATACTTACTTATTATTTGGTTTATTCTTTGTTTATCTCTTACTGATGCAATAATAACTTTTTTTCTTAATTGTGGATCAGTGTAATTTAATTCATTTTGTAAATCATACGCATTATTTTCATATATATCTAATATTAAAAGTAATTTTGGATTGAACTTTGCAATTTGTCTACATAGCTCTGAGCCTATAGACCCTCCCCCACCAGTTACTAAAATAACCTTATCTTTTATATAACTTTCTATTCCACATTTATCTAACTCAACTTCTTCTCTTCCAATTAAGTCCTTTAAATCTATATCTCTCATTTTATTAATTAAGGTTCCATCTTCTAATATCTGATGGTATCCAGGAATAACCTTAACCTTTGCTTTAGTATTAGTACATATATCTAATATTTTTGCTTTTTCTTTTGAATCTATTTTTACAATTGCAAATAGTATTTGATCTATATTTTCTCTATCTACTATTTCCTCTATATCTTCTCGTGTGCCTAATATCTTTACACCATTTAAATAATTATTTTTTTTAGATATATCATCATCTATAATTCCTATAATATTAAATTTACTACTTTCTTCTTTTCTTATTTCTCTTATTATTGCTGCTGCACAATAGCCAGCTCCAATTATTAAAACATTATATTTTCCTGCAACTCTATCTGCTGAAAAATAAGTTACAGCTCTAGTTATTATTCTTAAAGATAACCTTATCCCTGTTGTTCCTATCATTATTAATATTGCTGATATAATATTAACTATTATTGGCACCTTTATTATTGGTAGAATTCCTATAATAACTGAAGTTATAATAAATCCGCTTATAGATGCCATTATTGATTCTGTAAATTCATATGCTCCTGCATTAATCCAAATACAGTTATACATTTTAAAAATCTTTAAAGATAATACATATACTAATATTGCTATTATTATTGCTACTAGCTCATTTTTAATATTTTCATCCATACCATAATAAAATAAACTGCAAATATAGTAAGACATTACTATTATTGATATATCAATAATAATTAATAGTATATTTTTTTTCTTCTTATCCAAATTCAATATAGATATACCAAGCATTATTTCCCCCCTATGATAATTGCTATGTATAAATTCCTTTTAATAAAAAATTAATATATTATAAAGTATATTTTTATTCATAATAAAGTATTACCTATGTACTACTTTTACAATAATACTAATTATGTATTGCTCATTAATGATTACTTATTCTTTTAAATTTTGTTATCCAATATGTTTCAATAATTTTACGTTTATCCATAATTATACTATTCTTATATTTATACTATTATTCTGAAATATTCTAATAACTTCAGTTTTAAATATGCATTTTGTTATATAAAATTATTTGTATATATTGTCTAAATTAAAATCTTTTCTACATATTCGTATATTTTTCTTATATTTCACCTCACTAAACATCTTCTATAATTTTTTAAGTATACTACTATCTACTTATTTATAATTAATACTAAGTAGTACTACTAATTTTATATATAGCTTCTTAACTCATTACGCTACACTACAAGTTTCAAACTATATCTACTTGACAGCATAAATTTATATTTAATTTTTCTAGAATACTTCTCTATTCTAAAACCTTTGTATACTTTTACATAGAACTAGTGTATAATTAAATTGTTAAATTATGTAATTGGATTAGAGGTGTTTCTTTTGAAAATTTCTATATTATGTAAATATCCATTGATTCACTACGGAATAAAATCAATCTTGAAAGAAAAGTATAAAAATATAACTTCATTTTTTTTAATTGATGATTTTTTGAAATATATATCTACATGCAAAAATGATATATCAAATGGGAATGTAATTTTGATTACTGTTTTATTAGAAGAAAATTGGGAATTTCTCGATAAAATTTTATCTGTTAAAGCTTTTAAACCCAATCTTAAATTATTAATTATTGATTTTAATGAAAGTAAGGATATATTTCTTAAACTATCAAATTTAAATATTGATGGTTATATCCTTGGTACTTTTACTCAAGAAGATATAACCTATGCCATTCATAAAATTTCTACTGGATTCAAATTCTATGATAGGGAATTTTTTTATAAACTTATTGAATCTGAAACTGCACTTACTCTCACTGGTCAAAATTCCAATAAAAATAACTTAACTAAAAGAGAGATTGAAATACTGTCTCAACTTTCTAAAGGTTTAAGTAATTTGGAAATTGCTAAAAATCTTAATATCAGTGAAAATACTGTGAAAAAACATATCAGTAATATTTTCATAAAAATTAATGTTAATGATAGAACAAAAGCAATTATTTATGCTTATGAATATGGAATTATTTTTTAATAAAAAAGTCAACCAGTAGGAGTATTAATACTACTACTGATTGACTTTTATGCTTATTACTTATATTCATATTTCATAATATGAAAGCTCTTATTTTAAAAACTTATTATTTAAACTATATTAATATCTTTAATTAAAATAATAAAAGAGTTTTGGATCAACCAAAGATTTTACCTTTTAACGATTCTCTCTCATTAAAGCTATAAACCTAAATCAATTATATATAAATTAATTAGTCCTTTACACTCCAATGACTTGTTATCAAGTGTACATTACATAACTTTAGTGTTTCTGGCAAAATAATATGCCATTTAAATATGCAGTATGTTTAAACTTGAAATATCCGCAGTTATGTTTAAATTTTTAAGTTGCTTAAAAAGTTAAATACAGACTTGAACCATCATTTCACTTTATAAAGCTTTACTAATTTAATATATAATCTTATTAAAAATGAGTTAATCTACAATGCCATAAATCAACAAATCATTTTTAAATGTTGTAATCCAAAACTCCCTAGAGATAGCTAATATTTTAAACTAAAAAATAATTCTTATAAAATATAATAATTATATTACATTGTCTTTACTATATAATGATCATATTATATTTCCTTCACTATTTTCTAAATTTAAAATTATTATTTACCACCTCTTATTAATGTTTTATCCTATTATCTAAATTTTATGCACTAAATAAAAAAACTTATTTTTAACTGAATAAACTTTTAATTTAAAGTCAATAATTGGTAATGTAATAATAGTTTCTTACTATAAATAAACTTAGACTGCACTATATTTTTAAACTTAATTGATTCATAAATATAATTCAATAAAAATCTATTTACTTTCCCCTATTATTACAAAATATTATATATAGGAGGAAATAATATTGATTATTTCAAAGAAAAATTTTAAAAATAACAAAAAGAAAAAAGGTGGTTTTACCCTTATTGAACTTGTAGCAGTCTTAGCTATAATAGGTATTTTATCAACAGCCCTTACACCTAAGATAGGTGGATATATAACAGAAGCTAAAAAAGCTAAAATTTTAAATGAAGCAAAAACTATAGTTACTGCCTATGAATCTATAAGTTTTAAAAATACAGGTCTTCCAACCGACCCTACCGTAGCTCAAGTAATTGATAAAGCATCAGACCTAATACCAGAAAAAGCAATTTCTAAATTACCTGATGATTTTACTATAACTCATTGTAAAAATATTTTAGATACGGAAAGGTATACTTTCACATATAAAGATGGTATTGTCGGTGAACCCCAAGAAATAAACTCTTCTGATACATCAGGTTCTTAAAATAGAAATTTTATTTTACTAATCTATTTATTTGTAATATCTACATGATATTAATTGCTTTTTATAAAAGCATTTTAATATATTAAAACATTAATTTACTGTTCTCTCATCACCTTAAATTAATGTTATAAATAAAATGATGATATAACTATAGGAATTTATATTATTAAGTAGTTCACTAAGTAACACCCTTTAATAATATTAACTTCTTAAAGTTTATATCATCATTTTTATTATTTATTTAATTTTTAAAATTAAATAAATTATTAAATCTATATATAGAGTAATTTATCTGCTAATTAATTTTATATTAGTTTTAATTAATTAAATTATAGACTAAAAAACTCTGTAAATGCTTTAACTGTATAGTAGTTATCTTTAACAGATGCTAATTCTCTTATTGAGTGCATTCCTAAAACTGGTGCTCCCATATCAATAACTGGTATTGTTAAATTAGCTGCTGTTACAGGACCTATTGTAGTCCCTCCTCTAACGTCTGATCTATTAACAAACTTTTGGAATGGAACTCCTGCTGCTTCACAAACACCAGCAAATACTGCTCCATTAAAGCTATCTGTGCTATAACTTCCTGATGCAGCTATCTTTAATACTGGACCACCTTCAAGTACTGGTCTATTTGTTGGATCATGCTTATCACCTAAGTTTGGATGAACTGCATGAGCTAAGTCTGCTGATATCATTATAGAATTAGCAAGTGCTCTATAGTATCCTTCTCTATCCTTGCCTAATCCTAAAGCAATTCTTTCTAATATATTATTTAATAATGTAGAGTTTGCACCTTCAGCAGTTAAGCTTCCAATTTCTTCATTATCAACACAAATCATAACTTTAGTCGCAGCATTTTCTCTGCTATCTACTAAAGCCTTAATTCCTGCATAAACCATCCATAAATCATCAAATCTTCCTGAAGAAATAAGTTCTTCATTCATTCCTATTAATGAACCTTTTTCATATTCATATAATCCAAGTTCAAAGTTTAATATCTCTTCTTTATTAACATTAAGTTCTTCAAAAGAATTTTTATTAAAATAATCTTCTTTTTCAACTTATCATTAATAAGACCTAATAAAGGAAGTGTATCTACTTGTCTGTTTATTTTGTATCCTTCATTTACTTCTCTATTCATATGTATAGCTAAGCTTGGTATTATTAATAATGGTTTATTTATATTAACTAATCTAGTTTCTGGCTTTAATGGTGATGCTCCCTTTAATGATACCTTACCAGCTATTGATAAAGGTCTATCATACCAAGTATGAAGTATTGGACCACCATAAACTTCAGTGTTTAATTTAACATATTTACCTTCTGAAATCATTTGTGGATTTGGTTTAATTCTAAACCCAGGTACATCAGTATGTGCTCCTATAAGTCTAAGACCAGTTTCTTCAATATCTCCAGTACCAACTTCAAAAGCAATTAAAGCAGAATCATTTTTTACAACATAATACTTACCTTTTGCTTCTAAGTTCCATTTTTCAGTTTCTTTTATTTCAACAAATCCATTTTCATCTAATATCTTT
This sequence comes from Clostridium celatum DSM 1785, assembly GCF_000320405.1. Taxonomy (GTDB): domain Bacteria; phylum Bacillota; class Clostridia; order Clostridiales; family Clostridiaceae; genus Clostridium; species Clostridium celatum. The sequence continues at coordinate 108,272 of NZ_KB291607.1, forward strand.
TGTGTAGCTTTTACTCCATGACAAGCACTTGGGCTATCATATAAAAAGTCTACTAATTCTAATGCTAGCGTCTTTTCCATACTCTCTAACTCCTTTACATTACGTATATTACTAATATACCCCATTTTCCTATAATTCTCAACTTTTCAACTAAATTGTGTGCTAAAGAAAATAATATATATCCTTAATTAAATTACAATAATTTCAAAATATAATAACATAAACTTTTTATAATGACCATAGTTATAATATTGACTTTTGTTTTGGTGTATTTTAGCATATTATAAAGGATATAAAATGCAATTAACGGTAATAACTATTTATATCTATAAATTTTAATATTAGGAGTAATTATATGTTATCTAATTTTTTAGTAAAAAAGTTTATTAAAAATAGTGAAGATGTTTCAAATATTAAAGTTAGAGAATCCTATGCCAATCTAGCTGGAATAATTGGAATCTTGACTAATACACTATTATTTGTAATTAAGCTTTCTGTAGGATTACTTTCAGGTTCTGTAGCAATTATGGCTGATGCATTTAACAATTTATCTGATGCTGCCTCTTCTATAATTACTATAGTTGGTTTTAAAATGGCAAATAAGCCTGCTGATGCTGAGCATCCATTTGGTCATGGTCGTATTGAATATATAACAGCAATGATAGTTTCTTTTATGGTTATGCTTGTTGGATTACAATTTGTTAAAACATCATTTGAAAGAATTATTAATCCTTCTCCAGTTGCCTTTGAAATTATACCTTTTATATTATTATTAGTTTCTATTTTCTTTAAGGTATGGCTTTCAAAATTTAACAAAACTATTGGATTTAAAATTAATTCTTCAGCTCTAAAAGCAACTGCAACTGATGCTATGGGTGACGTTTTTACTTCAACAACAGTTGTTATTTCATTTTTATTATCAAAATTTACTTCACTTCCACTTGATGGTTATATAGGTATTATCGTTGCATTAGCTATCGTTTACTCTGGATATAGCTTAATTAAGGAAACACTTAGTCCATTACTTGGAGAACCACCTGATCCAGCTTTAGTTAATAGCATCACTGAAATGGTTATGTCTTATGATAATATTACAGGTTTTCATGACTTAATCATTCATAACTATGGTCCAGGTAGAATAATGGCTTCAATTCATGCTGAAATTCCTAGTACTATTGATATAATGGAAATTCATCATATTATTGATACTGCAGAAAGAGAAATTTCAAAGCAATTAAACATATATCTTGTAATTCATATGGATCCAATTTGTGTTGATACTCCTGAAATTATTGAAGCAAGAAAATTACTTGAATCTGTAATAAAGAAATATCCTGAAATTAAATCTTTCCATGACTTCAGAGTTGTTGGAAATGATGATAATAAAAATCTTATATTTGATTTAGTTGTTGATCCAGAGTCTTTAAAGGATACTTCATACTCTGAAATAATATCAAATAATATAGAAAAGGATATTAAATCTAAACTACCTAATTGTAACTGTGTAATAACATTAGACTTAGCTCTTGATCATAATCACTAATATAGTTACTGCTTTTAATTTAGTAGCTAAATTAATGAAAAATAAGATGTCTCAATATAATTTAAAAATTATATTGAGATATTCAAAACAAAAACACACCATAAGAACATTTAATCTTATGATGTGCTTTTATCATGTCTGCTTATAATTTATTTTTCATAAAATACAAGCTATATTTTTGGAATTAGATATTTAGAGATATCTTATTATTAAACTCTATAAAGCTTTTTATACATACTTTTCAACAATTCATATTTAAAAAATATAATTTCAAAGATATCATAGGACTATTTTTAAATTCTTACTGCTAATTATAGATTTTATAATAATAAGCTTTTTGCATAAGTTCATGATACCCTATCTTATCCTCTACCTTCCTTGTCTTGTACCATGTTTTTAAATCTTCTATCCCCTCATATACCCCTTTATTTATTAAAAGCTTTATTTTCTTAACTATCATTAATTCTTCAATAGTTACTATGCTAGAGGTTTGTACTTCTTTTAATTTTTGTTTTAAAAAGATATATGAGCATTTATATGATCCTAAGTCTTTTCCCTGCATTGCAAGAGCAAATTTATCTGCATACTTCTCATTATCATATAAATTATTATTATATAAATAAACAGCTAACTCTCCATAGCATCTTAAATTTCCATGCTCTATGCCATCTTCATATAATTTTATTATTTCATCTTGAGACATTTTAATAAAGTTTTCTTGTGCCAATTTACCTCTTAAATAATCAGCACTTCCTTTATCTATATCCTCTATTTCATTTATAAGCTCATTTCCTTTTTCCTCATTTTCCTCAATGCCTATTCCTTTAAAGCAATAATATGCAAGCTTTTCTTTTCCTTTAAGCACATCTAAATCACATAATTTAAAAACATAAAATATAGCCTTTAAATCACTTTGCCTATTGCCAAATCCCTTTTCATAAATTTCAATTAAGCTTTCTGTTGCGTCTAAATCTCCCATATCAGCTGCTTTTTCATACCACCTTATTGCTAAATCTATATTGCATTTAAAATAAATACCTTTTTTATACCAATCGGCAATTTTAACTATTGCATTTATAGAGTTTTTTTCTGCTGCAATATTGTAGTAATAATATGCTGTTTCTAAATCTTGAGGTACGCCTATTCCTTTTTCATAAATATATCCATATTGAAATATTGAATTTTCTAATCCATTTTCTACTCCAAATCTAATATATTTAATAAGCTCATCATTATTAATTTCTTTTCCCTCTTTAAGCTCATTAATCATTAGAGAAGCTAGACTTTCTGCTGCATACGGTGATTTTAATTCAAAAGCTCTCTTTAATAATTCTTTTGATATTTCAGTTGTCTTTTCCCCAAATTTATTTGTTCTTAAATATGCAACAGCTAAAACATACATAGCATGTGGTTCTTTTTTTTGAACTGCAATTTGCATATATTCTATTGCCTTGTCCAAATTTCTCTCTAAACCTTCACCATTGTAGTACATTATTCCAAGCCTTTGAGTACATTTTAAATTTCCTTCATTATGTCCTTCCTCATAGTACTTTACAGCTTGATTAATTAATCCTTCCTCTTCATATATTTTACCTACTTTAAAAAACAGTCCCTTTTCTCCATAATCTATTGCTATATTATAGAATTCTAATGCCTTATATACATCTTTCTTTCCCATGCATCCTTTTAAATACATATCACCTAAGGCTTCTATACAGCTTGTATCTAAAGCTTCATATCCTTTATTTAAGTAATAAAATGCCTTTTTATAATCTACATCTACATATATTCCTTCTAAGTATGATTTACCAATAATATAATAAGCATCTTCGTATCCATTTTCAGCTGATTTTTCAATCCAATAATATGCGCTAATCATATTAGTATCGCAACCTTCTCCGTTTTTATACATAAGTGATAATGCATATTGAGCTGCTGAAAAATTCTCTTCTGCTGCTTTTTGATACCATTTAAAAGCTTTATCCTTTGATTCCTCACACCCAAAGCCAGAATAATAACATCTACCTAGTTGATAAAATGCTTCTACATAATCATTTTCAGCACTTTTTTGGAACCATAGAAAAGCTTTATAATAATCTTTGATTACACCATTTCCCTCAAAATATAACATTCCTAATGCATATTGAGCAAAAGCATTTCCTTTAATAGCTGCTTTATAGTACCATTGAAAAGCAATTTCATAATTTCTATTTACCGCTATGCCCTTTTCATAAAAAAGTCCTAAGTAGCTTTCAGCATATTCATTTTTAAACTTAGCAGCATTTAAAAAACATTCATAAGCCTTCTTGCTACTTTTACTAACACCACGCCCCAAATAATAATTTTCTCCGGCCTCTACTAATTTAGCTACTTGCTTTTCCTTTTCCTCATCGTCTTCCTCAATAGATTTAGAATCAATTTTCTTTTTTAATACTGTAGTTGCTTTATATTCTGGTAAATATTTTATAAATATTCTTAGTTCATCCTCATTTAAATTTTTAGCTATTAAATAATAATTTTCTTCACCACAATTTGTAACAAACCAAGCTATTATTTCATATAAATCAGCTCTTTTGCTATCAAAGAATTTCTCTTTTTCTTCTTCAGTGCCTTGAAACTTTGATTCATCTTTCATTTCTTCAACCAAAAGTGTAATCTTATTAAAAATATTATTAGGTAATATATTTATTTCTTTTAATACCTCTAACCTCTTTAAATAATTAAGATTTTCATCATATAAAACTCTATTTTTTTTATAAATAAAATAAATAATATCATCTATTAATATTTCTATACCTTCATTTATCTCTTTGAAAACCTTCTTTTCTTCTAAAGCTTTTATATCTTCATATATTGGTGCAAATTCTAGCTTGAGAAAATCATATCTAAAGTTTCTGGCCATAACTCCTCCATCTGCTATTACTTGTACTATTAATCTATTATATGAGAACACATTAGGTTAAAATACACTATAAAAGCTTTAAAGAATCAAAAAATCAAATTTTGATATAATATTTTAATTAATTAATATAATTTTTCTAAATATTATTCTATAAAATTAAATAAAGTCGGCCTAAGCCGACTTTATTTTTCCATTTATTAATTTACTAACTTATTAATTTCTAAAGTACCTTTGATAAAAAATCTATTGTTCTTGGATTTTTAGGATTATTGAAAATTTCCTCTGGAGTTCCTTGTTCTACTATGTTTCCATTATCCATAAATAAGATTCTATCTCCAACTTCTCTTGCAAATCCCATTTCATGAGTAACAACTACCATTGTCATTCCTTCCTTTGCAAGATCCTTCATAACACTAAAACTTCTCCAACCATTTCTGGATCTAGTGCTGATGTTGGTTCATCAAATAACATAACATCTGGTTCCATAGCTAAAGCTCTTGCTATTGCAATTCTTTGCTTTTGACCACCTGAAAGTGATGAAGGATAAGCTGTTGCTTTGTTAGCTAATCCAACTCTATCAAGTAAAGACATTGCTTTTTTCTTAGCATCCTCTGCACTAAGCTTTTTAACCTTCATTGGTGCTATAGTCAGATTTTGAAGAACAGTTTTGTGTGGAAAAAGATTAAATTGTTGAAATACCATTCCCATCTTTTCTCTTATTTTATTTATATCCACACCTTTCTCCATTAGGCTATTTCCTTCAAAAATTATTTCACCTGAAGTTGGCTCTTCTAAAAGATTTAAGCATCTTAAAAATGTACTCTTTCCTGATCCTGAAGGCCCTATAACAACTACAACCTCTCCTTTTTCTATATGCTCATCTATTCCTTTTAAAACATCATTTTTTCCAAAACTTTTATGAAGATTACTAACGCGAATCACTTCTCTTCATCCTCCTTTCTATAAGTGAGATTATTCTACCTAATGTAAATGTCATAATAAAATAGAACCCTGCTGCTACTATATATGGTTCTAATCCACGATATGTTGAACCTACTACTACTTTTGCTGCAAACATTAACTCATTAACACCTATTATTGATGCCATTGATGATTCTTTAATTATTGCAACAAATTCATTACCTATAGCAGGTAGTATATTCTTTATAGCTTGAGGTATTACTATTAATACCATTGCTGTACTTTTTCTCATTCCTAAACTTCTTGCAGCTTCCATTTGCCCCTTGTCCACTGCTTCTATACCAGCTCTTACAATTTCTGATACATATGCCGCTGAATTCAATGCAATAGCTATTATTGCTGATGTAAATGGACTTAAATCTATTCCAAAAAACATTTTAGATCCAGCATACATAATTAAGATTTGTAATAGCATTGGTGTCCCTCTAATTATTTCAATATAAACTACTGCTATTATTTTTAAAGGCTTAATCCTCCATATATGAAAGTTTGAAGTTTTCATAAAAAATAATACAGAACCAAATATTGCTCCAAAAATTACTGTAATTAATGAAATTACTAATGTATACTTAACACCTTCTAAATAATAAGGTATATACTCCGGCACAAAACTAAAATCAAGATTCATTTCCTTATCCCCCTCTTTTTAAATAAAATTTACTATTTAGCAGAGTGTACTATAGCCCCCTAAATTCTGTACACTCTGCTATAACTAAATTTTATTTTTATAATTTAAAATATCTATAATTACTTTTATAGCCCCATTTATAAAAATAACTTTATATTTTAAAATTATTCCTCTTCATCTTCTCCAACTATATCAGCTGTTGCTGCTAATTCATTAGCCTTTAATATATATTCATCCATTTTTCCTGTTTCATTTAACTCATTGATAACTTCATTTACTTTAGCTAATAATTCTGGATTATTCTTAGCAATTCCTACTGCATTTCCTCCAGTTTTCTCTTCATATGATGGTATACCAACTGCTAATTCTGGATTACTCTTAACAGCCATTTCTGCAACTGGCTTTTCCATAACTATTGCATCAACTTTCCCTGCCTTTAATTCTAAAATTAAGTTATTAACATTAGCTAATTGTTGTAAATCTACATTAGGAATCTCTGTTTTTGCTATTTCCTCTTGAGTTGAACCTAATTGAACTCCAACCTTTACTCCCTCTAAATCAGCAAAAGTTTTAAACTTGTCCTTATCTTCTGCTCTTACTAATATTCCATGTTGTGAATTATAATAAACATCTGAGAAATCTACTACTTTAGCTCTCTTTTCTGTAGGATTCATTCCTGAAATTACTAGGTCTACTTTTCCAGCTGGTAATGCTGATACTAAAGCATCAAAATCCATTTCTTGAATTACTAATTCAACTCCTAATGCACTAGCTATTTCATTTGCTATATCAACATCAAAGCCACCAATAACATCTTTACCATTTTCATCTATGTAGTGGAATTCATATGGTGCATAATCTGCACTCATCCCAACAACTACTTTTCCTTTTTCCTGAATTGTTGTTAATAAATCCACACTTTCACCTTTAGAGTCATTACCTGATGAACCACAACCTACAAACCCCATAGTCATTATTCCTAATAATGTACCTGCCATTATCTTCTTTAATAATCCATTCTTCATATTTAAGTCCCCCTTTATTTTAACAAATCTTTCCTTAACTTATGGCATAATTATACACCACAGTTTTATATTTATGCAATACCTTTTTATAACTTTTATAAAAAATATAATATTTATTCAAAAATTCTATATTTTCAATGCATATTAACATATTTTATTCACATATATACATATATTATGTATCTGAATTTATTTTTCTATTTTCCTTCTATATATTTTTATACATATTTTTTGTATAAATTATATATATTTTTTATATTTTAAATTCTCCTTATATAATATTATTTTAGTTGCAATAAAATATTTACTTAATTTTGTCCATTTTTTCATATCTATTGAATAAACTATTATGAATACTTATTTAATTTAGGAGTGAATTTAATGACTACATTAAAAGAGAGACACCTATTTCCTGGTGGAAATACCTCAAAAGGCTTTTATTCGCTATATAGATATGTATTATCTCAAGATGATGCAAAACGTATACTTTGTATAAAAGGAGGTCCTGGTACAGGTAAGTCTCAATTAATGAAGAAAGTTGGTGCATATTTTGCCAACAAAGGTTATACAATTGAATACCATCATTGCTCTTCAGATCCAAACTCTTTAGATGGAGTTTTAATAAAGGAGTTAAACATAGCACTACTTGACGGTACATCTCCACACATAGTTGACCCTATTACCCCTGGGGCAGTAGATGAAATTCTTAATATGGGTGATGCCCTAAATGTTAAACACTTTCTAAAAATAAAAAAGAAATTATAAGTCTAAATAAAGAAATAGGAAAATCATTTAAAAGAGCCTATAGATTTTTAGGGTCTGCTAAATGTATTCATGATGATTGGAGTAGTTTAAATTATGAATCTTTAGATTCTAATAAAGTTTCAAATCTTATTGAAAATTTAAAAAATAATATATTTAAAAGTGAAAAAATAGGTTATGGAAATGAACGTCACTTATTTGCTACAGCTATTACCCCAGATGGAATTATAAGTTATACAGATACATTAATAACAGACTTTAAGAGAAAATATGTTTTAACTGGTGGCCCTGGCCTTGGTAAAACTGATATTCTAAAATTTATAGCTACTTGTGGTCAAAAGAAAGGTTATTACATTGAATATATGCATGATCCATTTATTCCTGAACGTATCGAGCATATTTTTATTCCTGAAGTTTCAACTTGTATTATTACTAATAATGAAATAAATCAAGGTAACTATAAAGGAATTGAATATAATTTATTTGATTATACTAAATCTAATTTATCTTCTACTAAGAAGGATGAAATTAAATATAATAGTGATTTATTCTATGAACTAGTAAATAAGGCTGTTTCATTAATAAATAATGCTCATGTATTACATGATGAATTAGAAGCTTATTATATAAAAGCAATGGACTTTAGTGTAGCAGACAATATTTATGAAAAAGTTATTAAAAAACTTGAAAAATATGAATAACAAATAAATTGACCCCAGGGGTGAATACAAATATTGGATTCACCCCTGGGGCCAATTTATTAAAATTCAATTTTTTATTGAAGATATAGCTTAAAATTACAAAAGTAAATCATTTTTTAAAATAACTATCTATTATAAGACAATTCTCTTTAAAATTAATTTAATAATAATATTAAATTTACTTTGTATCTAATAATTTATCTAAATATATTGATTTCATTTGTTTGCTTGCCATTGCTTTTTTTACTGGCGATAATTTTAAAATTGATAATAATATTGCAGCCATAGCTCTATGACTTGATAATGCTCTATTATCAAATATCAAATCTTGAAGCTGACCTTTTTCAATAGCCATAAGTACAACTCTATGGACAGATGTTGCAGGTGTGATTATTCTCTTTCCTCTAGATTTTAATAAAAGGCTATTATTAAAGCAATTTCTAACACATACTCCACATCCTAAGCATAAATTCTTATCAACTTCTGCTATAGTTTTCTCCATCGGTGTTCCTTTATTTATAACTACACTTTTTATAGCGCCAACTGGACATTTCTTTATACATTTTTCACAATTAACACAAGTATCCTTATTAACTTCAGCAATAAAATTAGTAGTTTCTACAGGATGCATAACACCAAACTTTTTAGCTGCTACCATAGCTTCACAGCAACAACTACAGCAATTACAAATGAAATTTACACCCTTTCTTACATTTTCACCACATTGTACTAAGTTATTTTCATAAGCAACTTCTAAAAGCTCTAAACATTCTGATGCATCTACTTGTCTTGCATGTTCATATTTTATTAATGATGCAGCTGTATTATTAAAAGTCATACATATATCCATTGGTGCATCACATCCTTTTCCTACATGATGCATTTTATGTCTACAATAACAAGTACTAATTCCTATATGACTTGCTGTTTTTATTATATGTGATGCTCTTTCATAGTCTAAAATCTCTACAGAACTATCATTACTTAAAACTGCTTCCTGCACATATACTCTACCTAACTTAGTTTCTGTACTATAAAAAAGCTCCTTAATAAAATCCTCTTCAACATTTAAATATTGATAATATAATTCTGCTAATAGCTTTTGATCTATATCTCCCCTAGTTCTCATCATACTAAATTCAATAAATCCTGCCATTGGTGGAGGCATTATAAAAGACCTTTTGCCATCATGCTCAACATCTAAAAGTATTGCTTTGCTTGATAACTTATCTAAAACCTTTGTAGCTTCACCTATTTTCATTCCCCATATTTTAGCCGCTTTTTCTGCACTAAATGGCTTTATAGGCAATTGCGCTACTAGTTCTGCCTCTTTTTTATCAAATAATATTTCTAATATCTTATAAAGTGTATCTGATGAAGGTGCTCCTTGTGGGAATCTATTTAACCTTTCTTCTAAGCTTTTGTATGCTGATTTGCCAACTATATGCGACATTCTTTAACACCCCTTTAATTCATAAAACTTTACTTACCCTACTTTTATATTTGAGATATTTTCATATTCAAAGTTAATTAAATATTGTGTATATAAAAAGCAATTATCTAAATTAATAAAAGCCAATAGCTTAAATATCTATTGGCTCTTCAATTATAAATTAAATATATTTATAATCTTTTCCATATATAATTATATTTATTCTCATTGCATTAATTTATAACCTTTCCAAACTAAATATCCTTCTTCATCTTTATATTGTGTATATACTAAATCATTATTATCCTTGTCTTTGTAAACAACTAAGCTATTAATAAAACTAAAACCTCCATCATTACTCTCTTCAATTCCTTCTATAGTTCCACCAAAGGTATTTATTTTACCTGACTTATTTAATTCCTTAGGTGCTTCTTTTTTATTAATTTCGCCATCATAATAATATGGAATATTATTTATAACAATGTAAGGCACTATAACTCCATCATCACTTAATATAACTTTATAACTACTATTCTCACATGCAAAAAACTTTTCACCATTTGTATCTTTTAATACAGCTGTTCCATTTAAAAGATATTCATCTAAGGTTGCTCCCTTTTTAAGATAAGAATCAATTGGATATTTATTTTTTATATCTGCCTCATTAACTACCTTATTACCACATGAAACTAAAGCAAACATTGAAGTTCCTAATGCTATTGATATTAGTATTCTCCTCATAAAAATCCCCCTTCTATCCTATTTATTAAAAATACCTCGTTAATAGAAAATTAAAAATGTAAAACCTAAAGCTTAATACCTATTTTCTCTTTAATAAAATCTATGCTATCTATATTGATTTTAACTCTTATTTAACTTTAACTCTTACAAAAATGAAAGGACTATTTTATTTAAATACTTTTAATTACTTATCAAAAAGCATAAGCTTCATTTAATTAAAATTGAGTATAATAAAAGCATCTAGCAAGAATACTTAATCTTACCAAATGCTTTCTATCTATAATATGTGATTATATTATCTTAAACTTTTACCATTATTAATAATATCATAACCTGTATATGCCATTGCAAGTGCAGCTATTAATAATCTATCATGCGCCTTACTTGTTGTAGTAGCTTTTGCCATTTCAACACTATGTCCAACCATTGGGCAATCTGTTATACCTATATATGGATGTATAGTTGGTGCAACATGACTTACATTTCCTATATCACTTGAACCACCTGTAGTTTTAGCTTCTTTTATATCTGTAATTCCTAATGCTCTTAAATTTTCATTAAACATTTCTGATAATGTCTCATTAGTTTTTAAATCATCATAAGGTAATTCATATCTTTCCATTTCAAGTGTTGCTCCAGTCATCAAAGCTGCACCTTCTGCAATTTTTTTAACCTTCTCTACAACTTCAGTTACTCTTTCTTTAGTAGATGCTCTAAAATAGAAATCTGCAACTGCCTCATCTGGAACTATATTAGCTGCAACGCCACCTTTTGTTATTATTCCATGCATTCTTACATCTGGAGTTACATGTTGACGAAGTGCATCTATACCATTAAATAATTGAATAACACTATTTAGTGCATTTATTCCTTTCTCTGGACATGATGCTGCATGAGCTGTTTTTCCTTTGTATATAAATCTTAGTGGATATAATGCACTACTTGATCCACTAGCTCTTGTTTCTCCATCTGGGTGAACTATCATAGCTGCATCTAATTCATCAAATACACCAGCTTCAGTTAAAATAACTTTTCCTCCATTAGTTTCCTCTGCTGGAGTTCCATATACTATAACTTTTCCTCCAATTTCTGATAACACCTTACTTAAAACTACACCTGCACCAGCTGACATAACCCCTATCATATTATGGCCACATCCATGCCCTATTTTAGGTAAAGCATCATACTCACATAAATATCCTACTGTTAATCCAGGTTTTCCACTTTCAAAAGTTGCCTTAAATGCAGTTTCCATCCCTGCTATATTACTTTCAACTGAAAAATTATGCTCCTTTAAGAAAGAAGTTAAAGCTTCCGCTGCCTTATATTCCTCATTTCCAAGCTCAGGATTTCTATAAATATAATCACTTATTTCAGCTAATCTTTCCTTAATTAATTGACCTTCACTAAATAATCTTTCTTTCATTCTAACGACCTCCCACTATATCTATCTTTATCTTTACACTTCTCTTATATAAAAATACTATTATTTATTTCAACCTAAATTATTTACTTCTTACAATTATTAAATAATAAATACTTAATTCTTTAAATTAGGTATACTAACTATTTTTAATTCATTATCATCCTTAATAACAAATAACTAACTTATAATTTTATTTATACCTTTTAACAACAAATAGTTAACTTTTGAGCTTATATCTTTTAATGACAAATAATTAGCTTATAGTTCTCTTTATTTAAAACAAGAAGTAGTCATAGAAAAAATGAAAACATAACTGAAGAAACATATATGATAAGCTCTAGAATTTAATCATTATTGTAAGAAAAACTGCGTTAATAAGTCGATGCAACCGTTAAGGGTGCTTTAGGACTTTAGCAGTTTTTCTGGAAATAATGATATAAATTCTTAGTGAAATCATATCAGTTTCTGTAAGTTATATTTTCATTTTTTCGTTAACGGTTATTCTTGTTCCTTTATGCCCATCCCATTAGCATAGCGCAAGTTATGAATATTATACCTAATGCAAATAGTATGATTTGTAATGGCATTATCCATTTAAACCATTTTGAATATGGTATTCCTGCCATTCCTAAACAAGCCATTAATACTCCTGATGTTGGGAATATAGCATTTGAGAAACCATCCCCTAATTGGAATATTAAAACTGTTGTTTGTCTTGATATATCAAGTAAATCACCAAGTGGTGCTAATATTGGCATAGTTAATGCTGCTTGTCCTGAACCTGAAATAACAAAGAAGTTTATAAACATTTGAACTGGTAACATAACACATGCAGCTAATAATGATGGTAACTTACCTATAAATGATGATAAACCATATAATATTGTATCTATGATTTGAGCATTTTCAGCTATTATTACTATAGCTCTTGCAAATCCAATTATCATTGCAGCTCCTATCATATCCTTAGCTCCATCTATAAATGCATTTGCCATTTCATCTGCTTTTAATCCACCGATTATTCCTGAAACAACACCTGTTATTAAGAATACTGCTGCTATTTCTGGAATCCAGAATCCTTGAGTTAATACTCCCCATATAACAACGGCTAAACAAACACCTATTAAAGCTATAATAATTTTATGTTGAATTGTAAATTTAATTTCTTCACTTTGAGTTTGTGCTAATTTTTCATGTTTTTCTTTATCTAGTTTGTACATTGGACTAAATTCTGGGTTTTTCTTAATCTTAACTGCATAAATCATTAAGAATGCAATTGTTACTGCTGTTGTAATAACCCATATAATAGTTCTATATGCAACCCCTGAGAATAATGGAATTTCAGCAATTGATTGTGCAATTCCTACTGTAAATGGGTTAAGCATAGCTGATGCAAACCCTACGATACATGCTAAATAACTAATTCCAACTGCTAATATACTATCAAATCCAAGTGCTAGCATTAATGGAACTAATATTGTTATAAACGGTATAGCTTCTTCAGTCATACCAAAAGTTGCTCCACCTAATGAGAACATTACAAATACTATAGGAATAATTAATATTTCAGCACCTTTAAATGCAGATACAACCTTAGCTATAGCTGAATCAATAGCTTTTGTTCTTGTTATTAAACTAAATGCTCCACCTACTACAAATAAGAAAGCAATAATTTCTGCTGCTTGCTCAATACCTTGTACTGGTGCTTGCATAACCTGGAATAATCCTTGTGACTCATTTTGAACATATTGGAATGATCCATTTAAAACTACAGTTCTACTTTGACCATTAACTTCTGTTACTGCTCTTTCATTAGCTCCCCCTGGAACTATGTATGTTGCTATGGCAACTAGTACTATTATTGCAAAAATAATAACTAAAGTATGTGGTATTTTTACACCATTAGAAAATTTACTAAAAAATCCTCTTTTTCTTTCTTCTGCAACGTTTTGCATAATTTAAACTCCTCCTAAAAAATAAAAGTCTTGAGCATTATCACTCAAGACTCAAGGAAATCTAATCATACTATCTAAGTATTAAACTTCTAACTCTTCATCTTTAGTGATAGCTCTTCACGCTTTGATTTGTTAGACATTTTTATTACTTACATACATCTCAATAAAAAAAGCCTTGAGATTATTACTCAAGACTGTACTTACCTTTTCCTTAATAATTACTTATTATTAAAGTTCTGTCCATAGTAATAGCTCATCACAAATCCTTTTTGTGACAGTGTTATACATATTCTATATAACCCCAACATAATAACCTTAAAGCTTCAGTTATATGTTTCGGCGAAATTTCCTTTCTGTTTACTTCCTTGCTGCTTAACTCTGTAAACATACTATTAAATATCGCAACCTCTATCCACTTTATATTTACTTTTCATTTTATACTATAAGTATACATTATACTACAAATGAAGTAAAGCATTAATTTATTTTTATTCGTATTTCTAAATTTTTATACAATATTTTTTAAATTTCACTATTACTCATTCTCCACTTTTAGACAAATATAAAAGTGGATTTTAATAAAATAAATTTTTTTATTATTTTTGAATAAAAATTCCAATATGGACCATAATTGTAAACAGATATATTATTATATATCTCGTCCCCCATTTTACAAAGGAGTATTCCCCTGCTCCTTTTTTTATTTTAATTAATATAAAAAATATAATATCAAATAAAAAATGATGATACACATTTTTAGAATATAAACTTCTACAATGTTGTATCATCACTTTTTATTTTCTTATTTATACATTGTTACTTATTATATATTATCGCAATGTTACTTTCTTTTTTTCAGTCCTACTGCACCTAATGTTGATATAATTCCACCAATAGTAAGTGCTATAGCTGCTGATTGTCCTCCAGTGTTAGGTAATTCCCCTTTACCTGGTTTGTTATTTGTTGATCCATTTCCTGAATTGTTTCCACCAGTTGTTGGAGGTACTGGTTTAACATCTTCACTTGGCTTGTTGTCATCTCCTGAATTATTGTCATCACCTGAATTGTTATCGTCTCCTGGTTTATTATCTTCATCTGGAGTTTCTGTATTTTTAACTAAAGCTTCAATAGCTTCATTTAATTTAACAACTGCATTATTAACTTCTTCTTGAGTAGCTTCTTCATTAGCCATTACAGCTTTAGCATCTTTTAATGCATTTTCTAATACTGACCATGTTTCAGTTGTATATTCTTCAGCCTTAAGCACTTCAGCCTTAGCGATTAATTCTTCTAATTCAGCCTTATTAACTTCTACAACATCTTTCATTGTTGAAGTTCCTATTTCATAAAGTGTTGGAGCTACTCCATCCCATGCAACCTTTATTTCAAATACATTCTTAAAGTTAGATGTATCGAAAGAGTTTGTGATAGTTCCTAATGAACCAATTTCAACCCAACCATTTTCAGTTCTTACTGAAACAACTGCATCTGAAGTAGTTGATGGAGCTTGTATTATAGTAAAGCTAGTTATTTCTGTGTTATCAGAAATTTTGTATACAAGACTACCTGTCTTAGGTGCATTTACTTGTGGTTTAAATGCTGTGCTTAATTTACCATCAATTAAGTTAGTTGGTTCAAATTTAGCTTCTGCAGCTGGTCTTATATCAAATGTAACATCAGTATCTGAGTACTCTACTGCTAAACTTGTAACATCAAATGTAACTGCATCTTTTGTATTATTAACAATACGAACATAACGTGCTGCTACTTTATTAGTTGTATTTTCCACAGTTGTCCATTCAACACCATTGATTGATGTTTCTAATGTTAACTTATCATTGTTTGTAATTTCAGCAATAATATTTGTTAATTCTCTAATTTTATTTAATTTTATACCAATATATTGACCTTCAGCTAATGTAATACCATTTACATCTGCAAGTGTTGCATTAGATGGTAAAATATCTACTTTATTGTCTGCTAATGCTTCAACATTCGTATAAACATTTCTTACAATATGATCTGCATCATCTTTATTTACTGAGAATTCTCTAACTGATATCCAGTTATTTAAAATTTCACCTGTTGGTATAGCTCTTACATACTTAGCTGTTACATTTAAGTTGTCTATAACTATTTTTTGAAGATTTGGACCATATGCTTGATCATTTAAATCTGTCCAATTTTCTCCATCCATAGAGTATTGGAATTTAACATAATTGAATCCATCTCCAGCACCTGGTTCACCATGCTCAAATATTATATTATTGATTTCTGTTACTTGACTTAATTCTACAGCAACATAATCACCTTCTCTAGCACTTCCACGTACCCACATACATGATAATCTAGCATTATCACCATCTACTATGTTTTGAATATGTCCCCAATATAAGTTAGGTCTCATATTTGTGTAAGGGAAAAGTGTTAATTTAGTTTCATCTGGATTAATTAATTGAGTGAATTTATCACTGATTAATCTAGATAAATCTTTTGCAAATGGTACTAAACGTTTTGTACCTGGTTCTGGTCTAGTTTGTCCATTATTTATTGCTGGAACTCTATGAGCTCTTGAAGCAGTATATTCTTCTTCACCTTTAACATAGTATCTCATAGCTTCATCATAGTTTCCTAATTCAAAAGCAACTGCTGAATTTACATATGCCATAGTTGACTCAACTACATCTCTTAAAGAATCAACCCAGCCTTTAATTTCACTCTTTAATAATTCATTTTGAGATTTTGTTGCGAAGTTATTAGTAGCATCTAATATTTCTTGATATTCAGCTAAAACAACTTTGCTATATTCTAAAATTGATTCATTTGCAAATAACTTTCTTGTGAATTCTTCAATTACTGGACTTAATTCTTCAGATTCTTCTAAAGTTAATCCATGCCAGTTTGGAGATGGGTCACTCATATGCTTTGCAAATGTGTGTAACTCTTCAGCTGCATCTGGTTCTATATATTTGAAAGAATCTTCCCAACTCTTATCAACATCAAAATCAGCTCTGTTCCATCCATAGTCAGCAACTGCAAATAAAGCTGTCTTAGAAGCTTGAGCTTCTTGCATTGGGTTAGTTACAATTCCTTTAAAGTTTGTAACTGTTGGATCTAGCATTTCACCTTTACCCATTAATAATCTCTTGCTGTTAATGTCATTAACTGGCCAGTTTAACCACATAAATGCTTGACGGCCTACAGCTTCTTCAAAGAATTCAAAAGTATCTTGAGTTACATAACCCATGATTACGTCACCAGTCCACATAATATCAATAGTTTCTGGCATTGTTCCAATTGTCTTTAAGTATTCATTATTAACATCTCCGCCAGCAGATTCCTTTGTATATACCTTAGGAACAAATATTAAGTTATATACATCACCTTTTTCTAATCTCCAAGCTTCTAAATCATTCATTAACTTAACTTGATTTGCAGCTTCACCTTCAGCATCATCTGCAAGTACACCAAATTGACGTACACCTATGCTATATAATTGTTCAAATTTTGCAATAATCTTTTCTAATTCAGCTTGATAATTTTCTTCTGTTGAGAAGTCCATTCCATCTTTTAAGAATGGGTGGATTGTCCATATAAACTTGTTCTTTGTTGCAGATCCAACTTCAACTAGTTCTTCTATTTCAGCTAATTTTTCAGCTGGATATGGATCTCTCCATTTAAGACTGTGATACTCATCATCCTTTGGTGCAAATATATAAGCATTCATCTTAAAGTCTCCTCCAAACTCCATTAAGCTCATTCTATTTTCATTGCTCCATGGAATACCGTAGTATCCTTCAATAAAGCCTCTCCATTGTCCATCAGAATAATCCTTAATTACTAAGTTTCTGATTTCATTACCTTCTACTTGCTTAAATATTAACTTTAATGTAGTTATTCCATAGAAAGCAGCATCAGTATCTTTACCTAAAACTGCAACTACATTATCTTTTACTGATAATATATGAGCATCAAAATTTTCAAAATGAGCAGTATCATTTAAATTATTTTCTGTGAAATAATTATCTACAACTCCATTTGAATTGTGTATACCAATTAAAAAGTTTGTTTTACCTTCTTTTATTTCATTACTTACTTCATGATTAATTCCTTTAATAGATAGCACTTCTAGTAATCTATTAATTGTTGCATCATCTATATTTTCTTCAACTACAACGTTTACTTCTGTGCCTAAACTTAAATTAGTGTCACCATATTCTACATTTTGAGGTATTGGGTATATTTCATACTCACTGCTTGTACCTCTTTCATTTTCTAAAGCATTTGCATTAGATACTAAAACATTAGGTACTAATGTAAATAACATAAGTACTGTCATAATTCTAGACAACCACTTTAGATTTTTAGATTTTAGTTTCATTTTTTAATTCCCCCTATAAAAGTATTTGATAGTTAAATTTTCACCTAACTATATCATTTAAATCTTATATTTTATCCGATATTATTAGGCAAATTTAATTATCAGATTTCTATATTCGACCATTTAAGGTTAACATCACCATAAATTTCAGTAAACTTATTCCAACAAAAAACACAATATTCTTATATTTTTTAGCAATTTATTTATATTTTCACCAATTTTATTACATTTTTTAGCAATATATAAACACTTAAATATCTATAATTTATATCAAAATAGACTATATACGACTATTTTTAATGAATTATTTTCATATTATAAAAAAAAGAGCACTAAGTATCATTAATTTCTCTTACTTAGTACTCTTATTTTATTATTTAATTTTCATAAATTATGCTCTACAAATTACTTATTTTCTAATTTTGATAATCTTTCATAAATTTCGATAAATTCTTCAGCTAATTGTTGGAAATTCATAGCATTCATTAAATGATCTTGAGCATGTATTAATAATACTCCTACTTCCATTTTTTCTCCTGAAGCTTCTTTAGTTATAAGTTGAGTTTGGAAAGCATGTGCTTTATGCATTTCTTCTCTTGATTTATTTATTAATTCTCTAACATCTTCAAATTTTCCCTCTTTTGCCTTGCTTAAAGCATCAAAAGCTAAACCTTTTGCTTCTCCTGCATTTGCTATTAGTCCAAATGATATTTCCATTAATTCTTCGTTCATATTAATCTCCCCCTAAATATTGCTATAATTAGTAATCTCAAAGTTATTTTCTAGTAAAACTTCCTGAACCTTTTTAGATGTTAAAATACTATATTCTTTAATTCTTTCCATTGCATATGATGTTGAATTTACTAAATATTCATCTACAAATGCAGGATGACACATAATATCTATTACATCGTAATTCTTTAATTCTTCTATATGCTTTTCAAAATAGTCATCAGCTACATTTCCACTATAAAAACTTTCTGTCATTGGAATTATCTTATCATATTCAATATTATCTTCAAATCCACCTCTTATAGGTAGTTTGTATTTTTCTAATACTCTTTCTATAACTGGCTTTAAGCTTGATAATGTGTGAACATGATGATGTGAATCTAGGTGATCTACCTTAATTCCACTTTCAATTACCTTATCTATTTGAGCGCAAAATTCTTCATATATTTCATTTAAATCAAATTTTTCTTCTACAAGTTCATTTGTAATTCTTCTATAGAAGTTTCCATTTTCATCTACTATTGTTTTATGAGTACTTAATACAGGCTTATTTAAGCTTAAAGTCATGTGTACACCACAACCCAATCCTGGATTCTCCTTTAATATGCTAACAGCATGATCAAATGCAGGCATACCAACCATTATTGTTGTTGATCTTACTATTCCATTTTTATAAGCTGATAATATTCCATAGTTAACAGCTTCACTTAACCCAATATCATCTGCATTTACTATTAACTTAGTCATGTTAACACCCCTTGGATAATTAATTGATACTTCTTGACTTATAGTTAGTAGTTTAAATCTAAACTACTAACTGTAAACTATTTATTAAATTGTGGTAAATAATCTTTGTGTGCTTCTAGCATTTCATCTAAAATAGTTTTTGCTAAGTCATCTGAAGGTATTAATGGATTAATACATAATGCTTGTAATGCTGCATTATAATCTCCATCTACAGCTGCCTTTGCTGCTAATATTTCAAATGCTTTTATTTCAGAAACTAATCCACTAACTGCAACTGGTAAGTACCCTACTGCTAGTGGTTTTGGTCCTTCTTTAGTAATAACACAACTCATTTCTGCTGCTGAATCTTCTCTGAAATCTCTTATAGCTCCATTATTTAATGTATTTACAACTTGTACATCCTTTTTATCATTATAAATTGAATTAATTAAATTACAAGCTGCATCACTATAATAAGCTCCACCTCTTTTTTCTAATTGTGGTGGTTTAACTGCTAAGTTTTCATCTTTATATAATTCAAATAAATCGTCTTCTAAAGCTTTTACTGTTTCTCCTCTAGTTTTACCATCTTTGAAACCTTCTAACTCTTCTTCTAACATTTCTTTATGCTTATAGTAATATTTATGATATGGGCATGGTATTACCCCTAATGCTCTAACAAAATCAGCATTTAGTGGAATATCCTTTATATTTTGCATTGTTAGTGATGAAGTAACAAATTTTTCAATTGCTTCTTTAGTTATATCTTTTCCATCTACTCTTACATTTAATGCATAAACCATATGGTTAAGACCTGCAAAGTCCATTTCAACTCTATCTTTTTCAATTCCTAATATGTCTGCCATACCATTTTTAACTCCAATTGGAACATTACATAATCCAATATATCTTCTGAAGTTAGTGTATTTAAATACAGCTTCTGATATTACCCCTGTTGGATTTGTAAAGTTTACAAGCCAAGCATTAGGACAAAGTTCTTCAATATCTTTTATTATGTCTAATACTACTGGAACTGTTCTAAGTGCTTTAAATAATCCACCTGCTCCATTAGTCTCTTGTCCTATAACACCATGTGATAATGGAATTCTTTCATCTTTAATTCTTGCATCTAATAATCCAACTCTTAATTGAGTAGTTACAAAGTCTGCATCCTTTAAAGCTTCTCTTCTATCTAAAGTTAGATGAATTTCCATGTCTACTCCTGCTTTTTTAACCATTCTTTTAGCAAGATTTCCTACGATTTCTAACTTATGTTTACCTTCTTCTATATCAACTAACCATAATTCTCTAACTGGTAATTCCTTATGTCTTTTTATGAAACCTTCTACTAATTCCGGAGTATAACTTGATCCTCCACCTATTGTAACTATTTTAATTCCTTTTTTCATATTCTCCACCATCCTAACATTTATATTTATAAAATTGCTAAAATTAATCTGTATATATTCACCTTTATTTTAATAGTATTTATTTTTATAATCTTATTTAAGATAGCATTTTATATGCTGATTTTTACTCACTTTATAAATGAATATAAAACAAAATATAAAATGTTAGGAGTTTTGAGTTTGGGATAAGGTCAACATTTGTGTAGACCCTATTTTTCCATTAACTCCAAACTCCTATATTTATTTTTTATGTTAATTAAGCTGCTTGATCTATTCCCATTTTTTTAGCATCCATTTTTTCTGCCATAACTACGAATGGTAAGTATATTAATATTGAAACTGCTATATTAACTATACATAAAGCTGCTCCTGACCAATGTCCTGTTGCCATGAATCCACCAAGTATTGGAGGTGTAGTCCAAGGCATATTTGCCATTATTACTGGATGAACTAATCCAAGTGAAATTGATAAATATGATATTATAGTTGTAACAATTGGTGCTATTACAAACGGTATTCCGAATATAGGATTTAATACGATTGGTAATCCAAATATTACTGGTTCACTAATATTGAATATTGATGGTGCTAATCCTAATGCAAGCATATCTCTTCTTCTCTTACCTGCAATTGCTATAGCAATTAATAATCCAATTATTACTCCTGATCCTCCCATAAATATGAAAGCATCAAAGAATGGCCCTGCTAATACATGTAATTGATCTAATGGAGCCCCATTTTGAATCATTTCTGCATTTTGTGCTCCTAAGTTAGTAAACATTGTCCCTGTGAAAGGTAATGCAATATTTGCACCATGTAAGCCAACAAACCATAATCCATGAATAAAGAATGCTATTAATATAGCTGATGGTAATGTATCTGTTATATTACTTAATGGAATTCCTAAGTATTTGTTTATTAAATCTGTTAAGAATTGTCCATCTGCTACTACTCTTATTAATAAACCGGCTATTGCAAATATAACTACTGTTAACATACCTGGAAGTAATTTTGCAAATGATCTTGAAACTGCTGGTGGAACACCTTCTGTCATTTTAACTACTAATTGTTTTACCTTACCTAATCTTATGAATACTTCTGTTGATAAAATCCCAATTATAATAGCTGTAAACAATGCACCTGTTCCTAAATATGCAACTCCTATTAGTCCCCAAGCTTCAACGTTCGAAGCTCCTTCAACTGCAATACTTGCAACTTGTGGAATTAAAAGAACAAATATTGATGTTGCTATCATTGATGCTTGAAGACCATTTTCTTCATAAGATTTAGCAAGATTGTATGAAACACCTATTACTAAAAGTAATGTCATAATAGCCAGTGTCCCAAACCATATATCACCATTTAATTCTTTAATTTTTTGTCCAAAAGTATTTTCTGCTAAAAAACTGTTAAGCGCCTTAATTGGTGCGTTGTTTATAAGTGTTGCTAATGAACCTATTATTGTTAACGGTATCATTGCGACGAAAGCATCCCTTACAGCAACTAAGTGTCTTTGAGCTCCTAACTTTGCTGCATATGGAGAGATGTATTTATCCATAAAAGCCATAAACTTTTCCATTGTATCTTCCCCCTATTATGTTAAATAATCATTTAATTGATATTTATTTTTTAATCTATACATTTTTGCTTTACTAAGAGTTAAGAATGTCTATACATTTAATAAACTTTCTAAAATAAAAGCACTTCTTAACTCTTAGTTATTATTCTAATATCTCAACTTAATTTCTACCCATTAAATTATTCTAAAATATTAAGCTTTTAATTCTAATGCTCTATCTAAAACTGCCTTTCCATCACATATTCCATAATGTATCATGTTTATAACTTCTACTGAAATTCCGTGTGGTTCTGCTAAAGTCTTAGCTTTATTAAGTACATATCTAACTTGTGGTCCTAATAATAAAACATCACATTTGTCAATTTCATTTGCTAAATTCACTTCTGAAATAGCCCAAATTTCAGCTTCTATTCCTTTTTCTTTTGCAGCATCCTGCATTTTTGTAACTAATAAACTTGTTGACATACCTGCTGAGCAAGCTAACATAATTTTTATCATAATTTATACCTCCAAACATTTATTTAACTTGTGTATTCGTTTTCCTAGCTTATGTATACATAAGTATATCAATTGTATAGACATTTCAAGTAGTTTTTTAAAAAAAATTTAAACATTTTCATTAAATTCTTTTTTCACTCTAAAACTCTCAGTATTATATAGAGCAAAATGTATATTTAAATACCTAATTAAATATATAGAAATTACACACTTTATCAGTATTTAATACTAATCTTTTACTTTCATTTTTCTCATCTTTATTAGTCTTATGCAAATTAATTACCTTTAAACATTTAATTATTTACAAGTAAAAAAGCCAGAAAGATGATTATCATTTTCTGGCTTTAATATTAGTAGTTGGTTTATTTTAAATTTTAATAATTTTCTGCTACTGCATTTAATGTTAACTTATATCCATAATGATATGTGTGTGAATATTCAAATGCCTCTCCAGTTGTTAAAATACCAACTTGTTCTATATGAAGAATTGGAGCTTCATATTCTAATTCTAGTAATTCCATTAACTCTTCATTAGCAATTACAGCTTCAACTACACGCTGTGCTGTAGATATTTTAAATCCACATTCATTTATATATTTATATAAAGAATTACAATTATCTCTCTTTAAATTTGGAAACATTTTTACTGGCATATAAGTTATCATATAAGATACAGGCTCTTTCTCTGCATATCTTACTCTTTTAACTTCCCACACGTTTTCACTTAACTCTAATCCTAGCTTATCTTTTATATAGTGATCTGCTTCAATTATTCCAAAACTAACAAGCTTAGTTGTTATTTCATATCCCTTATTAGACATTTCATTTGTATAACTTTCAACAGCACCAATATTATCAGAAATTCTATTTCCTAATACAATGCTTCCAATACCCCTTTTTCTTGTAATATATCCTTCTTTAACTAAATTGTTAAAAGCCGATCTTACTGTCATTCTAGTCACATTAAATTCTTCAGTTAATTGATTTTCAGAAGGTAAAAGTTCTCCTGGTTTTATCTTCCCTGAATCTATTAACTCCTTTAGATATTTTTCAATTTTTATATAAATCGGTTCCTTCATCTTTAAATCACCTCATTCCCCTAATAATCTACCTGATTTATATCATATCTATTTAACTCTAAATAAATTTTTAATATAGTAGTAAAATTTTAAAAAACTTAAATATAAATAAAATAGTTCATTATTTAATAAAATTATTATCTACTAATCCATCTGATATGTATACATTTACTATAAATATAACACAAATGTCTATACATTTGTAGTCATTATATATAATTTTTAATAGTTAAATTTATCCTTTTACTGCTAAGTATTGCTTTATTGTATAATAATAAAAATTCTAGCAATTATAATATTGCTAGAATTTTTCTCACTTTAGCTAAATGCAACTCTAGTTTTAAATAATCATTTAATATTATTAAAATTATGCTAAAGCTTATTTCTTAAAATTAATAATTTTTAGTTGATGTAATGCTCTTGTTGCCATTATATATTTAACTAAATCATCAGTATTATCATCAAAGTTAACTATTATAACTCCATCAAATTCTAATCCCTTAGCATAATATGATGGAACTATAACTTTTCCACCTCTATAAATAATATCTTCTCTATCAAATGCTAAAAGCTTAGTAAACTTTTTAAGCTCTGGTGCTATCTTTTTAAGATCTTCTTTATCCTTAGTTATAATTGCTATATTTTCATACTTTTCATCATCATACTCTTCTAAAGATTCTAATATAGTATCAATTAAATCATCTTCATTATTTATATCAATCTCTTCAACATCATGAGTTCCTTTTCTTACAAATGGAACTATTGCATTTTCATTTAATAACTTACTTGCATACTCCATGATTTGGAATGTTGATCTATAACTCTTATTTAAAGCATAATTTTTTACAAAACCACCGAATAAAGATTTCAATTTAAGCATTGCAGGTTCTTCTTCAACCTTTATTAATCTTTGATTTGCATCTCCAACTATAGTATAACTTCTACAGCCTGTTAATTCCTTTAAAACTATAAATTGAAGCATACTATAATCTTGTGCTTCGTCAATTACAATATGTTTAATTTCTTGCTTAGTCTTTTTACCATCAAGCTTAATCATTAAGTAAAGAATTGCTGGTAAATCTAAGTATGATAGATTTTCTGTATTAGTAAAGTTTTTATAAATACTTACTATATCTTCATTATCAATCCAAGCTTCAAGAACCTTCTTTTGTTCCATAAGCTCTCTTATTATTTCTCTAACTCTAATTCTTCTTTGGAATTCTATATTATTTTGTTCAATTAATAGTTCTTCTTCTGAAAGATTAGCTAACTTTTCTTTTACCTCTGCATTTAAGTTTCTTACAAGTTCATCTCTTTTATCTTTAAGCTTAGAAATAAGAACTCTCTTAACCTTTTGGCTTCTTCTAAATAAAGGCATGTATTTATAATGCTTTTCAAATAATTCATTTATTTCTTCTAATGAAACTACCTCTTCATCAAAGAATTTAACAGATTCAAGTTTAAAGTAATTTTGTTCAAGCTCTTCACACTTTTCATCTAATACTTTAATAAACTCTTCTCCAGCTTTATATCTTATTTCATCAATTATTTCTTGATTTCCCTTTAAAACTTGCTCTAAATAAGCAGTAAAATCTACTACTGGTTCATTTAATCCTATTTCATTCATTGCAAAATGAGCAAATGTTTGTTGATTTACATTACTTTCACCTAATGTAGGTAATACATCAGCAATATAATCTATAAATATATCATTAGGTCCTAATATTAATATCTTATCACCAAGTTGTTCTCTAAAGTTATATAAAAGATATGCAACCCTATGTAAGGCTATTGTAGTTTTTCCTGATCCTGCAACTCCATTAACAACTACAACCTTCATTCTTTCTTCTCTTATTATTTCATCTTGCTCTTTTTGTATAGTCATTACTATATCTTTAAGCTTTTCACCTGCATTTGATGATAAAACCATTTGAAGAATATCATCTTTAACATCAACATCAGAATCAAAGAACCCCTCTAGTTTACCTTTTTTAACTATAAGCTGTCTTCTTGCTAATATATCAACTGGCATTTCTCCTTCTGGAGATTTATAACTACTTTCACCTAAAGTTCCCTTATAAAATAATGATGCAACTGGAGCTCTCCAATCTACTATTACTTGTTCAAAAGATCCTTCTTTAGTTAATCCATATCTACCAACATATATTTGTTCTTGATATCCATCATCCTCAAAGTTAACTTTTCCAAAGTAAGGCACTTCTTTAAGTTTAGTAAATTCCGCTAACTTTTTATCTATAGTTCTATACATTTCTTCTTTGACATATCTTTCATGGTCAAAATATTCCATTACTTTATCTTCATCATCTCTATATTCTTCAATAAATTTCTTTCTATATTCAAGTATGTAGTCTGCTACATCTTTTCTTTTTTGTATGTAATTTAATATCTCTTCATTTAATACCTTTAATGTATGATCTAAATTTTGTTCTTCTTGTAAAAATTCAAACTTTTCCAAAAGCATATCCTCCCGCTTTACATAATTAGTAGTTAGTAGCTTTTATCTAGTAATTTAAAATTATACATTATAACTTACACATATCGTATAGATATCTTAATTACTATTAAACTATCATTCCTAACTACTAACTGACATAAGGGCTGTGCATTTTGCAACAGCCCCATTAATTATTTTTCTATAACTTAAATCCTTGTTATATCTTATATCATAATATTAAATCATGTCCAATATGATTAATTTTAAAACCTAATTATAAATTAAAATTATCTTTCTCTTCTTTACTTTCAGTTTCACTCTTATTCATATCTAATATTTCATCTGAAGAAGATTCTCTAATGATAGTTTCTTCTTCTTTTTCTATAGCTTCAATAATTTCTTCAGCTTCTTCCATATCTGCAACTATTTCAGAGTCTTTATTTAAATCAAGATCTCTACTTCTTTTTTCAGCTTCCCTTTTTTCTTTAAGTTCAGGATACTTTTCATAAATGAATCTTAAGAAATCATCACCAAATATAGTTTCCTTTTCTAAAAGATATGCTGATATAGCATCTAATAAATCTCTATTTTCTCTTAATATAGTTCTTGCTCTTTCATGACATTCTCTTACTATAGATAAAACCTCTTTATCTATTAGTGTTGAAGTTTCTTCACTACAGTTTCTAACAGCTCTACCATCTAAGTATCTATTTTGAACTGATTCAAGTGCCATCATATCAAAATTATCAGTCATACCATAGATAGTAACCATATTTCTTGCAGTTTGAGTTGATCTTTCAATATCATTTGAAGCACCTGTAGTTACAATATTAAATACTTCCTCTTCTGCTGCTCTTCCTCCAAGCATAACTGTAATTTGATTCATAAGTTCTTCCTTAGAAACAAGATATTTTTCTTCTTCTGGAAGTTGCATAGTATATCCTAATGCTCCCATTGTTCTAGGAACAATAGTAATCTTATGAACTGGATCAGTTCCTTCTAAAAGACCAGCAACAAGCGCATGACCAACTTCGTGGAAAGCAACAATTTCTCTTTCCTTCTTAGAAAGAATTCTATCTTTCTTTTCTTTACCAGCAATTATTACTTCTACAGCTTCTTCTAAATCTTCTTGAATAACTGTATCTCTTCCGCTTCTAACAGCTCTAAGTGCTGCTTCATTTATTATATTAGCAAGGTCTGCTCCTACTGCACCTGGAGTTCCCTTTGCAATTGATTCTAAATTAACATCCTCACCCATCTTAACGTCTTTAGCGTGAACATTTAATATAGCAATTCTTCCTCTTAAGTCAGGTCTATCAACAATAACTCTTCTATCAAATCTACCTGGTCTTAAAAGTGCTTTATCTAATATTTCAGGTCTATTTGTAGCACCTAAAATAACTATTCCCTTAGATGTATCAAAACCATCCATTTCAGTTAATAACTGATTTAGAGTTTGTTCTCTTTCATCATTACTTTGCATTTGGTTATCTCTGCTCTTACCTATAGAATCAATTTCATCTATAAATATGATACATGGAGCCATTTTTTCTGCTTCTTTAAATAAATCTCTAACCTTAGCAGCTCCCATACCAACAAACATTTCTACGAATGTTGATCCTGATACTGATAAAAATGGTACTTTTGCTTCTCCAGCAACAGCTTTTGCAATAAGAGTCTTACCTGTACCTGGAGGCCCAACTAAAAGTGCCCCTTTTGGTAATTTAGCTCCAATTTCTGTATATCTCTTTGGATTATGTAAGAAATCAATAATTTCAGTTAAAGATTCCTTAGCTTCATCTTGACCTGCAACATCTTCAAAGCTTACCTTTATATCTTTTTCCACATATACTTTAGCGTTACTTTTTCCCATGCCCATTCCCATTGGGCCACCACCCATTTTCTTAGCCATCTTACCAAAAATAAATCTAACTAAGAAAAACATTAAAACTAGTGGTAATACATTTATTACGATAAAATCCATGAACACTGATTGTTGTCTTTTAATTTCTGGATAATAATCAACATTATTATCTATTAAAAGTTTAACTAAATCAGGGTCATCTGCAATACCAGTATATAAAATTTTACCTTTCATTTCACTTGTATCTTGAGGTGTTATAACAAGAGAAGTCCCATCTACAGTAACTTGTTTTATTTCTTTATTTTCTACCATTTGAACAAATTCATTATAAGAAACTTCTTTTGTAGTTAACATTTCTTTTGCTGTAGAAAATGAGTATAAGAATAAGAAAGCAATAATAGCATAAATAATTAAAAATTTATTATTATTATTCTTTTTCTTTTCTCCATTTTTTTTATTAGGTTCGTTATTATTCATTCTTTAAATTCTCCTATATTATAGATATAAATTTAATATCATTTGTATTTTATATTACTCTACTTCATCCTACTCTATTTTTCCAAAATCTTTTAATGGATAAACCTTTATTTGAGCTTTACCAGTTATGTCACTTCCATCTATATATGGATTTTCCCAATATCTTGAGTCTAAAGACCAAAATCTATTGTCTCCTAAGAAGAAATACTTTCCTTCTGGTACTTGGAACTCTCCATTATAATTATCTGGTGTTCCTATATAATCTTCTTGTAAAGTTTCTCCATTTACCTGAACAACACCATTTCTAATAATAACAGTATCCCCTGGTAAACCTATTAATCTTTTTATCATTCTTTCATTTAATTCTTCTGAATCGAATACTACCACATCACCACGTTTAAGTTTTTCTGGATTATATACTCTAGTAACAAATAATCTATCACCTACATTTAAAGTTGGTACCATTGATTCTGATGGTATTTTAACCTTAAATATAACGTATTTATTTATTAACGTAGCTAAAATTACGGCTATTACTATTGGTACAATCCAATCAAAGAAAAAATTTGATTTTTCAACCTTAGTTTTTTTGTCTCCCTTAGTATTATTGCCATTTATTTCATTATTCAATTCATCTTTTTCATTTATTAAACCACTATACATATCTACATCTTGTATATTGTTTTCTTCACCATTACTCACTATTCCCACATACCTTTCATTAAAGCATTAATTTTATTTTTTCTATCTATGGTTGCTTTTATATCTACATTAAATAAGCCACTTTCTTTTATTACGATATTTCCTTCTTTTATTTCACCCTCAATTAAGCTTTTATCTATTGTTAAAATATTTCCACAATCATCTTCTAAAACTACTGAG
Organism: Clostridium celatum DSM 1785; assembly: GCF_000320405.1. Taxonomy (GTDB): domain Bacteria; phylum Bacillota; class Clostridia; order Clostridiales; family Clostridiaceae; genus Clostridium; species Clostridium celatum. The sequence continues at coordinate 138,450 of NZ_KB291607.1, forward strand.
TTATTTTCTAATCTATCAATAATAAACATATTATTTTTCATGCTTAACTGCAGATATAAGCTGCCTTCACCTCTTTTCCAATTTGCTTTATATTAAAGTATACCACATTTATTGAATTCGTAATAGTATTAGAAAAATTATATCCCACAAATATGTCAAAACAGTTACAATCTAAAATATTATATCTGCAATCTCTAAAAAATTAATATTTTCTGATATATATTATAATATCTAAATATACTAAAAAATTCATAAATATGTAATGCTATAAGATACAATTAATAAAAATTTAACTATTTTCTTTAATTGTATTTTATAGAAAAATCATTAAATCATAAATTCTAGTTATGAAGTTAAAAGTATTAAAAACTATAATTTGCCGATTAATCTTGAGGTCTTTAAAACAAAAGCACACAGTAAGATTAAGTATTCTTACTGTGTGCTTTTATAATATCTGCTTGTATAATTTATTTTTCATAAAATATACGATATATTTTAAAGGATTAGCTGTTTAGATAAATCCTTTTGTAATTACACTTTATTATACTTCTAAGGATAAAAGATCCTCGTAGCTTTGTCTTTTTGATACTAAACGAGCTATTCCATCTTTTACGAAAACAACAGCTGCCCTTGGATTTTTATTATAGTTGCTTGCCATAGAGAATCCATATGCCCCTGTTGTAAACACGGCAAGCACATCTCCTCTTTTAGTTTCTTGAAGATTTATATCTTTTACAAATATATCGCCTGATTCGCAACACTTACCAGCAACTGTAACCATATTATCCTTTTTATAATTAACTTTATTAGCTATAGTCATATCATATTTTGCCCCATATAATGCAGGTCTTATATTATCAGTCATTCCTCCATCAACAGAAATATAAGTTCTTACTCCTTCTATTTCTTTTATTGCTCCAATAGTATATAGTGTTGTTCCTGCATTTCCTACTATTGATCTACCTGGCTCAATAGTTAAGATTGGTCTTTCTAATCCTAATTTTTCACAAACTTTATCTACCCTATTTAAAATAGCTTCGCAATATTCTCTTGTTTCTCTTGGTTTATCTTCATTAGTATAATGTATACCAAATCCTCCACCTAGATCTAACTCTGATATTATATGTCCTGTTTCTTTCTTAATATCATTTATAAAGCCTAACATAATTTCTGCTGCATCTTCAAATGGTGCTATATCAAAAATCTGCGAACCTATATGACAATGCAATCCTTTTAAATTTAAATTTTCATAATCTAATGCGTATTTAACAGCATTCATTATTGTATTTCCAACTGGTGCAAACCCGAATTTTGAATCTATTTGACCTGTTTTAATATAATCATGTGTATGAGCTTCAATACCTGGAGTTAATCTTAAATAAATATCCTGTTTTTTATTATATTTAGTTGCTATTTCATTTAATATAGTCATTTCTTCAATATTGTCTACTATAAATCTACCTACGCCTAACTTAACACCTAATTCAATTTCATCATAAGTCTTATTATTTCCATGGAAATACACCTTTTCTAAAGGAAATCCTGATTTATAGGCCGTATATAACTCTCCCCCCGAAACTACATCCAAGTAAAGTCCTTGCTCATTTATAAGCTTACACATAGCCATTGTTAAAAATGCCTTTCCTGCATAAGCCACTCTATTATTATTTTCTTTACATTTAAAATTTTTATAATAACTTTTACAAGTGTTTATTAAAAGTTCCTCATCCATTACATATAATGGCGACCCAAATTCACTAACTAAATTAGTAGAACTGACCCCTCCAATATATAATTCATTTTCTTTAATTTCCATTGCCCCAAATAACTTCATTGTATAACCCTCCAAACAAAAAATCCACTATAGATGTCCTATAGTGGTAGTTTTTACTTTATAATGCAATTTATTATTTCTTATAATAAAAATAATTTTCATCTTATTATCGCACCTTGTAGCCCTCCACTTACGTGACAGTTATGCATATATTTTATGCATACCCAGAAATAATCCTTTGCATAAATTACTCCTTCGGCTATTATACCTTTCATAAATTATCATCACTTGCCAGCTACAATTTATTACTATTTATAAATAGCACCTCTAACATAGGTATTCTATTAAATAAAATTCTAAACTTCAATCTAGATAATAAAACTTATTTTTTCATTCTAAAAAGAAGATGTTTCACTCAGAATATATTATATGCAGTCTTTTACAATAATAATACCACATTATTTTTACTAATTAAACAATATTTTTAAAATTGTCTATATTTATCCATTAAGTTACTCATTGTATCTCCGTTTGATGGAGGAGTATAAGTTATTGCATTTGCCCCTGCTTCTATTGTCTTTCTTATAGTTTGTTCATCTGGGCCTCCTGTTGCTATAACAGGAAAATCTGGAAACTCAGATCTTATTTTAGCCACTATTTCAGGTGTATTTTTTCCACCAGAAACATTTAAAATAGTTGCTCCTGCTTCTATTCTAGCTTTTATATCCTCATGAATTGAAACAACTGTAACTATTATTGGAATATCAATTGTTTCCTTAATTCTACTAACAACTTCATTTGAAGTTGGAGAATTAACAACTACTCCCATGGCACCTTTAAATTCTGCATCTAATGCTAAATTCACTACTCTTTTACCTTGAGTTATTCCTCCACCTACACCACAAAAAACTGGCACATCTGCAGCCATTACTAAAGCTGCTGTTATCAACGGTTGTGGAGTAAATGGATAAACTGCTATAATTGCATCTGCATTTGTATTCCTTATTATTGCAACATCAGTTGTAAATAATAACGATTTTATTCTTTTTCCAAATATTTTTATGCCTGAACAATCTCTTATGCATGGTGGCACTTCAACTACATGGCGTCTTAAAAGTCCTTTGATTTCAGGCACTTGCTTATGTTTTCTTTTTTCCATTTGAAACACCCCTATTATTTTTATATGTACTATTATACTATTTTGTCGAAATATTAAAAGAATTTAACCCTAAATACATTTAAATTTTACATTAAATACACCTTTTTTAACATATTATCATCTAATTATTTTCATATAAAAAAAATATTGTAAATTACATTTAAATATTTTTTCCTTATAAGGTATTTATATTGAAAATTTAAAATTATATCCTATACCTTTGTAATAATGGATTAACAAAATACTTTATTATAATGATATTGCTGCCATTAATATCATCTTTTAGAAAAAATATTTGAAAAATATTTCATAAAAATGATATATATCACATTATTTTCAGTGTTTTTTTTGTTAATATATATTTGAGGTGTATGTATATATGAAACAAATAAAAAACTTTTATTCTCCATATGTTATTCTTTTGGGGCTATATAGTTGTTTAATTATTTTTGCCTTTATTATTGATAGCCCAAAAGAAATATTTTATGGACTAAAATCAATAGTACTTTCTTCTGATATTTTAATAACTGATTATATGGAAGTAGGTGGTATTGGTGCAGCTTTAGTTAATGCTTCATTAACTAGTATACTTTCAATATTACTTTTAATATTAATAGGAATAAAACCAAATGGATCAACTATAATGGCGTTATGGCTTATGACTGGCTTCTCATTTTTAGGTAAAAATATCTTTAATATTTGGCCTATTATATTTGGTATATACTTATTCTCAAAATACCAAAGAGAACCTTTTCTTAATTATACCCTTGTTGCCCTATTAGGTACTTGCCTTTCTCCAATAGTAAGCCAATTAAGTTTTGCAAACGATAGTCATTCTTTTCTCTCTATATTACTTGGTATATCTGTTGGAATATTAGTAGGCTTTATCTTACCTCCAATTGCTTCTCATAGTGTTAAAGCCCATAATGGTTATAACTTATATAACATTGGATTTGCTAGTGGATTGCTTGGTACTTTATTAATGTCTATTTTAAGAGGTTTTGGAATAAATTTTGATAGTAGATTAATATGGCATACTGGAAGTAATAAATTACTTTTCTTAATAATATTGTTCTGTTGTATTTATTTAATTATATCTGGTTTATTGCTGGGCAATAATTCAAAGAAAAATTTAAAGCTTATAACAAATCAAACCGGTAGACTTATAAGTGATTTTTATTTACTATCAGGACCTACAACTTATATAAATATGGGTATACTTGGAATTTTGTCATCATTATTTGTATTATTTATAGGAAGTGATTTAAATGGTGCTACTATTTGTGGTATATTTACTATAATTGGTTTTGGAGCATTTGGTAAAAATATCAAAAATACTATCCCATTAATTATAGGATCTACTATAGCAGCAATATTTAATGTTAACGGATTAAATTATCCACCTATAATTTTATCTATATTATTTTCTACAACACTTGCTCCTATATCAGGTAAATTTGGTTGGAAAATAGGCATTGTGGCTGGATTAATGCATGTTAATATAGTTGCAAATACAGGCTATCTTCACGGTGGGCTAAATCTTTATAATAATGGTTTAGCTGGTGGTTTAGTTGCCATGATACTCCTTCCATTAATAACTACCTTTAAAAAGGAGATTTAATTATGAAATTTAAAACAGAAAAAAACCTTAAAATTGTTAATGAGTTAATAACTTATTTTCACACTCTTGGAAACTCAAATGTTCATATTGATTTAAGTAGTGATGGAAACACTTCATACTTTACTATTTCTGGTGAAGTAGAGTCTATTTCTCAAAAAGAATTAGATAACTTAAATTCTATATTAAGTATTCCAAGGCAACATGAAGTTGAACAATATTATTGGAACCTTGGTGGCGAATGTGAGTTTGACTCTGAATTATCCCTTGTTGGTATGATGATAAACAAAGCTAAGGTTACTTATATAGATAATATTCTAACTATACGCCTTGTTAGAGAAGAAAACTAAAAAAGTTATGAGTTAGTTATTTTTAATAAATGCTAACTCATAACTTCTTACTATAATATTATTTCTACCGGCTCATTAATTTCTATTGACTCTTCTGTAACTATACAATTATAAGCAAATATATCTACTCCATTTGCTTTTGCATATCTTAGTGCTTCTCCAAATTCTTTATCTCCAGCATCATTAGGTGAAAACTTACTTACTTCCTTTAGTTGTATTAAGAATATTGCTCCTGCCCCATATCCCTGTTTCTTTGCTTCAACTAATTCTAATAGATGTCTAGCCCCTCTTTCTGTTGGTGCATCAGGAAAACGTGCATAACCATTTTCCTCTAAAGTAACTCCTTTAACTTCTAAAAAATATTCTTCTCCGCTATCTGAAGATATCTTAAAATCAAATCTACTCTTTCCAAAAGTTTTTTCTCTCAATATGTTTGTATATTTTTCAAGACCTTTTATTTTTTTGTTTTTTAATGCTTCATCTACAACCTTATTAGGTATGTGTGAATCTATACTAATTAATTTTTCACCCTTATAAACTGCCATTAAATCATAGGGGGTTTTCCTAGTCGGGTTATTTTCCTCTCTTAAAAACACAGTACATCCTGGTATAAGTAACTCTTTACATCTTCCTGTATTTGGAACGTGTACTTTTATCTCCTCTTCACCTAATTTTACATTTGCATGAAATCTATTAGGTCTATTTATAAATTCAGCTTTAAATATATTTTTATTATACCTCAAAACATTTCCTCCTAAAATTTTACATTTTATTATTTTTTATTACTTTTTTCTTATATTTTAATATTAATTAAGAATAGTTATCCACAGTTTAAATTTATTTATTTATAATTTTTATTAAAAGAAGCATCAAATTTTCTTGTTATCCACAGATTTTGTCCACAGATATGTTAATTCTGTTGATAACTTTATCGACAAGTTTTTCAAGTCAAATATTTACATAACATTTTATGTTTTTTTTCTACAATACCCCCTATATTGTTGTATATAATTGTAGTACCCTAATATATTGTGTCAATATATTAGTAAAAGTTTTCAACACTTTTTTAAAGTTATCCACATTTTGTGGATAACTTTCATCTTATTAATTTTGCTTTTGTTAATTATATTACTAAATATACCCATTATTTCTATACTTTATAAATATATCTTAACCTCAAAACACTATTTAACTTTTATTATAGATGATAAAAAAAATAGATAACATCATTAAATAGTAATGATATTATCTCCTATAAAACTTGTATATTTCAACCTTAATTATTGAATTATTGACTTTTTACCAAGTGTAGTTGCTAAATATTGCACTACAAATATACTAGGCCCTAAAAGTATAGTTAAAATTGGCCATATAATATGATTCTGTCCTTTTTCTTTAGCTAATTTGAAGGAACAATATGCTGCTAATATTAAAATTGCATATACTACTATAAATGACATTTGGCTTCCCCCTAAATATTTAATATAATCTATATATTTTACTTAATATTAAAATTATAAAATTTATATATAATTTAATATTGCTCAAAAAAATAATAGCTTCTAGTCAACTTATAGCTATTCTATAAAATTTATCTAATAATCTCAACATTTATATTCTATAGTTCTTAAAATGTTAACAATTATAAAATTTCATTCTTATTATCATATACCATAATTAAAAAAAATAAATTTAAAAATTATTTTTAAAAAACCTTTACACCCAAATTAACGTATGCTATTATAAATTCATAAATTTAATAATTAGCGTGTTACTGGTAATGCAGGCAAGGCTTAAATATGTATAAATTATTATTAACTCTCAAATAATATCAAAGAGATAATTATATAATTTATAGATATTTGGGACTTTTTTTGTTGCTAATTTTAGTAATTAGAAAAGTAACAGGTTCTTATTTATTTTAATTTTAGGAGGAATTATAAAATGATGCAATTTTTACAAAGAATCGGTAAAGCAATAATGCTTCCAATTGCTGCTCTTCCAATTGCCGGTATATTACTAGGTGTTGGTGGTGCATTACTAGGGATATCTGGATTAAACAATCCACCTGCTATTTATCAACCTTTAATAACTTTTGTTAACATCCCATTTGTTACAGCTGTTTTAACTGTAATGAAAAATATAGGTGATATAATATTTGGTAACTTGCCATTATTATTTGCTGTTGGTGTTGCAGTTGGTTTAGCTAAAAAAGACAAAGGAACTGCTGCTCTAGCTTCAGTATTCGGTTTTATAGTAATGAATCAAGTTGTTTCAACACTTTTAGCTTTAGGTGTTACTCAATTAGGAGTTCTTACTCCAGATTCAGTAGGACAATATGGAACTTATGTAACTACTAACTTAGGTATATTCACATTAAATATGTCTGTATTTGGTGGTATCATAACTGGTATCGTTACTGCTTTATTACACAATAGATTCTGTACTATCCAATTCCCACCAGTTATTGGTTTCTTCTCAGGATCTAGATTTGTTCCAATTATAACTTCACTTACAATGGCTTTAGTTGGTGCATTACTTGCATTTGCATGGCCAGTTGTTCAAGATGGTATAAGCTTATTATCTACATTTGTTAAAAATGCTGGTGCCTTTGGTACTTTCTTATATGGATTTATTGAAAGAGCGTTAATCCCATTTGGATTACACCATGTATTCTATACTCCATTCTGGTATGGATCATTTGTTGAAGCAAATGTTCTAGTAAATGGATCTGTTCAAACTGTTGCTGGTGCTAATACAGCTTACTTTGTTCAATTATCAAGCATGACTGATTTAGTTGGTGCTTCTAGCGCAGTAATGAGCGAAATAGTTAGCAATACTACAAGATTTATGGCTGGTAAATTCCCTCTAATGATGTTCGGTTTACCTGGTGCTGCTTTAGCTATGTACAAAGCTGCTAAACCAAATAAGAGAAAAGTTGTTGGTTCTTTATTAGCAACAGCTGCATTAACATCATTCTTAACTGGTATCACTGAGCCATTAGAATTCACATTCTTATTCGTTGCTCCATTATTATATGTAATTCACTGTGTATTTGCTGGTTTAGCTTATATGTTAATGGGTATATTCAACGTATTTATAGGTATGACATTCTCTGGTGGTGTTATCGACTACGCTCTATTTGGATTTCTTCCTGCAGGAGCTGGTGTTAAGACTAATTGGTTAACAGTTATTTTAGTTGGTATTGTATACTTTGTAGTTTACTACTTCTTATTCTACTTCTTAATTACTAAGCTTAACTTAAAGACTCCAGGTAGAGAAGATGATAACGAAGAAACTAAGTTATTCACTAAAGCTGATTACCAAAAAGGTAAAGGTAATGATACTACAGCAGCTGCTCCAAAAACTGCTGGAAAAGGTGAAATAGCAGAAAAAGCTCCTTTAGTATTAGCTGCTTTAGGTGGAGAATCAAATATAGTATCTGTTGATGCTTGTATAACAAGATTAAGAGTTGAAGTTAAAGATAAAGCTCAAGTTAACAAAGATGAATTAAAGAATCTTGGTGCTGCTGGGGTTGTTGAAGTTGGTAACGGAATCCAAGCAATCTTTGGTGCAAAAGCTGATGGTTATAAAAATGCAATCAATGAAATTCTTGGTGAATAATTAACTTTACTTTAATGTATTTAAAATAGTAGAACGTATTTTTATTAGACTTAAAAGGCAAATAGTAATAACTATTTGCCTTTTTTGTTTATACTTTTAATAAATGAATACTGTAAAATTAATTTTTAACATATTCCTTTTTCTCTTCTTCTTTAACTTTATTATCCTCTTTCTTTTTATTTTTCTTTTCTAAGTTTTCTTTCCATAAAGGTTCAGCCCTTTCAGCCCAGGTTAATCCATAATTTATAGTTTTCTTACATAAATCATCTACATTTTCCGGATCAACATATTCAGTAGATTTAGCTCCTGATGCTTTAACCATTTCTGCAATCTTAGGTGCATTATCTAATATTGGGCATGGTCTAAATTGATTTTCATTAAATGGTTGATTTTTTTGATACTCTAAGAATAGTGGTTGACCTAATGCTTCAATTAATGAAACATCTTTAATATTGGCATTTGAATAATGACAGAATACACAAGGCTCTACATCTCCATTTGCATTTATATGACAATATCTTCTACCACCAGCAACACATCCTCCAACATATTCAGCATCATGCCAGAAATCCATATTAAATATAGCTTTTGTATTACGCCAAGCTCTTATAGTTCTATATAATTTTTCTCTTTGATCTGGATTTGCCATTAATGAAGTATCAGTTTTACAACCTATTGGCATAAATGTAAAGTACCAAGAGAAATATGCTCCCTTATCTATCATTAAATCAATAAATTCTTCTGATAATACACTATCACAATTTGCATTTGTAAAGCATGTTGAGAACCCAAATGGTATTCTATTAGATTTCATAAGATCCATAGCTCTCATTATATCCTTCCATGAACCTTCACCTCTTCTTCCATCTGTTGCATCATCAAAACCTTCAACGCTTATTGTTGGAACTAAGTTACCAACATCTATTAAATCTTCACAGAATTTTTGATCAATTAGTGTACCATTTGTAAAGAACATAAATACACAATCATTATGTTTTTTAGCTAATTTTAATATATCAGCTTTTCTAACTAATGGTTCTCCACCAGTCATAATGTAAAAATAAATTCCTAATTCTTTTCCTTCAGTAAATAATTTATCTAATTGCTCATAACTTAAATTTAATGCCTTATTATAATCAGCTGCCCAACATCCTATACACTTTTTATTACAAGCGGTTGTTGGATCAACTAGAATTGTAAATGGAATATCATGACCATATTTTTCTCTATTTTTTTCAATTTCTCCCCATCCTTTTATTGATGCATTTAATAAAAAGTTAGTAAATACAGTTTGAACAATATTAGGATTAACCTCATTTATTATTCTAGTCATTAATTTAGTCCAGTTATTATCTGGATCATCTAAAAATCCATCTATCATATCATATTGATTTGCATATAAATTATCACTATCAAACTTTCTAAGCCAAGAGATTATTTTCTTTAGATTCTTTTCTGGATCCTTCTTTAAATATCCTAAAACTTGTTTTAAAGCAAATTGTTGAATTTTATATTTTGCACTTAACATACTATAACTAACTCTCCCTTTCATATAATATTAAAATAGTTTAATACTATTTTTATGCCTATAATTAATAAAATAATTCCACCACAAATATCTATTTGTTTTTTATATTTATCTCCCATTCTGTATCCCATCCATAAACCCAAGGCAACTAATATGCTAGTTACAATAAATAATATTAATATAGTACTTATTATATTGGTTTGGAGTAATCCGAGGCTTATTCCTAAAATTAATGCATCTATGCTCGTTGCAAATGCTAATGCTAAACTAGTTTTATATCCAAAGAACTCCTCTCTTCTTTCATATACCTCCTCTTGTTTAAAGGCATTCTTAAAAAATTTAAGTCCTAAATAAATTAATATAAGTGCTGAAAACCATTGATTCAAAGATATTATTCTTAAGTTTTCTGATTTTAGCATAGGGAATATGGCTATAAACATTCCTAACGTTAACATTAATGTCTGTATTGCACCAAATATCATACCAACAAATATACTGCTACTTTTTTTTAAATTTCCTTGTGTAGCTCCTCTACATACTGCTACAGTAAATGCATCTAATGCTAACCCAATTGCTACTATAATTATTTCCCACAATTTCATTCATCCTCTTCCCTCCTTATAAGTTAATTATAAGAATATAGACTAAAATAATACATATATAATTCTTTTTAACTGTTATTTATAAATAAACAAAAGGACGACTTTGTAGTCGTCCAAATATAAATAATATAAATTGTATATTAATTTTATATATTTCAATAAAAAAGTCTTTTTATTAAAATTGTCTTACTTACTGAATTTAATAAAATAATTAAAAGGTTAATTATTTTATTAAATTATGGATAATATCATCTAAAGAGTTAGTTACCAAAATTTCATACTTTTTTGTTAAATCCTTAGCTGATATATTTATTCCATCTTCTATCCATCTTTTTATTATAAAAGTTAAACCTCTTGAATAATATTCTGCTATATCATCTACAGAAAATTTTTCTTGTGAATTACTATTCTTATCATATTGCTTTAATAATACCTTAAACATATGTATTAAATTATTATTTATAATTTCTTCAAATGAATTTTGACCAGTAACTTTAATAGCTTGCTCGTAAAACTCTTTGTTATTTTCTATTCGAGAAAACATATATTGAATAGCTTCATAAGGCATCCTATTTTCAATTAACATCTCGCTCCCCTTAAATAAGTCTTCATAGCATATTTCCTCTAAAACCTCATATTTATCTGCAAAGTGATTATAAAAAGTTGGTCTAATAAGACCTGCACCATCAGTAATCATCTTTATTGTTATCTTATCAAAACTTTGTTTAAGTATTAACTTTTTAAAGCTTTCAATTAAAGCTAAATGCACATCTTCCTTTTTATTATTCATAATTCACCTATAACCATCTTATACTAACTCTCTAAAATTTTTATAAACGTTAAGATTTATCCCATTTTATGGAAATATTATACCATATCTTTCGAATTTTTTAAATTAATAATATTTAATTCTTCCTATAGCTATCCCTATATCTATTATAATTAAATCTGTCTTTATATTTTCATCTAAATAGTTTTTATTGTCTATATGCCTTTTTATATACTAAAAATTAAGCTTTGCTTGAAACATTATACCGTTATAATTATTTACTTTAATTTTAATAGCATAAAAAATACACATAATATTATTATGTGTATTTTCAGACTGCTGACAAAGTGTCAGTA
>NZ_KB291608.1 GCF_000320405.1 Clostridium celatum DSM 1785
AAGCTACGATATAAATCGTAGCTTTTTTTGTTATATAAAACTTTAAATTTGTTGAAAATATACAGTAAATGTAGATAAATAGAAATGTATTTATATTTTAAAATGATATAAAATAGTGGTATTATTAATATGAATGCCTATTACAAAATATGTTAAAGATAAGGTGGTAATAATGTCAGTTTATAGAGTAAAACAATTTATATGGGCAGCAAAGTCACTATTACAGGATGTAGATACTACATATGTAAATAAATTTTTAAATAGCGATGAAAAAAAATTATTTAATAAATTAAAGAAGCCAGATAAACATCATTGCATAAGAGTTTGTAAAGATGCTATAGATATATCTAAAGAAAAGAATATGAATGTAAATAGAGTAGCTAAAGCAGCTCTTCTTCATGATATAGGCAAAAGTGAGTATAGTCTTAATTTATTTGAGAAATCAGCTGTTGTTATTCTTAATAAATTGACTAAAGGTAAGCTTAAAAAATATGACAGTTTTAAAGTTGTAGATGCATATTATAATCACGCTGAAAAAGGTGCAAACATATTAAAAAAATTAAATGTGTATGATAAGGAGTTTTTAGATACTATTAGATATCATCACAATAATAAAATCACTAATGAAAGTAAATTGCTACAAGTTATTAGAGAATGTGATAATAAGAATTAAGTAAATGGGGTGAAGTATGAAAGCTGATGAAAGAAGAAATAGTATTGTTGAATTGTTACATGGAGAAAAAGGTGCAATTAAAGGAACTATACTAGCAGAAAAATTTAATGTTACTAGACAAATAATTGTTAAAGATATTGCTATTTTAAGAGCTAAAGGAAATAATATTATAGCAACACCAGATGGCTATATGATAAATGAGGAAAAGGAAAATAGAATAAAATCAATAATAGCAGTAAATCATAGTGATAATGAAATGATAGATGAGCTTGAAATTGTAGTTAAATATGGTGGAATAATAGAAGATGTTATAGTTGAACATCCAATTTATGGAGAAATAAGAGGCACGATTATGATAAAAAACCTAAATGATTTAAATAAATTTAAGAGTGCACTTAATGAGGCAAAAGCAAAACCTTTATCAATATTAACTGATGGAGTACATCTTCACACTATTTCAGCTGATTCTTTAGAAAATATGGATTTGATAAAACAAGAATTAAAAGAAAAAGGTTTCATTTTATAAAATAGGGGTATTAAATTATGGATTATGATGTTTTAGTTTTAGGTGGCGGTATAATAGGTTGTGCTGTAGCTTATGAGTTATCTAAATATAATTTAAATATAGCTGTAATTGAAAAGGAATATGATATTGCAGATGATGTTTCTTTTGTAAATACATCAATAGTATATGATGGTTCAGAGACATCTAATAATGTTATGGCTGGACTTGAGTATATAGGAAATATATTATTAGAAGACTTATGCGAAAAATTTGATGTTCCATTTAAAAGGATAGGGGCTTTAAGAGTAGTAAATGATAATAATGGAGTAGTAAAGTTAGGAGAAATGTATGATAGGGCAATAAGAAGAGGTATAGATGGAGTATACTTAATAGAACCTGATGAAGTATATGAAATAGAGCCTAACATTAATATGGAAGTTAAGAAAGGTTTATATTCTCAGAATGTTGCGATAGTAGCGCCATATGATTTAGCTATTGCTTATGCTGAAGTTGCTTTTGATAATGGCGTAAACTTTAGATTAGAAGAAGAAGTTTTAACTATTCAAAATATAACTAAAGGATTCAGAGTTGTAACTAATAAGAATAAGTTTATGTGTAAAGTTGTAATAAACACAATAGCAAATGAGATTTATATAAATGAACAAGGTATAGTTGAAGAAAAAGAAAGTAATAATGATGTTAATGCATTTAAAAATATGAGTTATATTTTAATTGATGATAATTATGAAAATAAATTACAAAGAATAGTAACTAAAACTTTTGATAAGGATACGTTTGTAGTATCTACACCTATATTAAATGGTGGATCATTAATTGGAATAAAGAGTACAGAAAAAACTAGTTTAGATGATAATTTAGAGTATGCAGGAAATTTATTGAAAGAATAAATAAGGGTAATATAAATAATTTATTTAGAGAAAGCTATGATAAAGATTCTATAGTAGTAGATGACACTCAAGTTGATAAGGGATATATTAGTGTTATAGGTACTCACTATGGAAAGGTAACATTAGCACCAGCTATTGCGAAGATGTTATGTGATACACTTGGGCATAATTTAAATTGTACTTTAAATAAAAACTTCATAGATAAAAGAAGAGAATTCTATAGATTTAGAGAAATGAATAGAGAAGAAATAAATGAAGTTATACGATTAGATGATAGGTATGGAAAAATTGTTTGCATGTGCAATAATGTATCTGAAGGCGAGATAGTAGATTCCATTAGAAGACCATTAGGAGCAAGAACTGTTAAAGGTGTAAAGAGAAGAACTGGAGCTGGATTTGGTAATTGTCATGGTGCATATTGTAATGAAAAAATAATAAAAATATTATCTAGAGAGCTTGGTAAGAAAATAACTGATATAGTTGATGACTCTAAAAATTCTAATGTAATTTCAGGAAGAATAAAAGAATTTAAAAGTATTTAAAATTATATAGGAGGAGAGAATATATGAGTAAGAAAGATATTTTCACTTCAATAGTAAGAGTTAAAGGGAATGATAGATATAATGTTGTTCCAATAAAGAGTAGCAATGAAGTTGACAAAGAGTTATGGGTAGAAATGTCTAAAGTAGTAAGTAGAATATATGTAAGTACTCCTATTAAAAGAGGGAGTGTTGTATGTAAAAATATTTTAAATAGTGGTGTTGATATAATTTGTACAAGAGACTTAATTGACTAAAGTTTATAGTTTAATATGAGAGTAAATGTATTGACAAAATGTAGGAAATTGTAATATATTTAATAATATATTAATATAATGCTTAAACCGTTGAAAAGGCTAGTAATAAGATTATTGTTTTAAGAGAGTCAGTGGATTTGGTGTGAACTGATAACAATGTTTTATGAATCCACCTTGGAGGGACTGTGATGAGCAGTACGTGCTAAATACGTTAGTTTTATAAAGAGTGGATAATAAAGAGTATTTATTATCAATTAGGGTGGCAACACGGAGTTCTTCGTCCCTTTTTAGGGACGTGGACTCCTTTTTATTTAGAAAAATTTAGAAAAATACAATAAATATGTAGGAGGATATTATGTTAGATTTAAAATTTTTAAGAGAAAATCCTGAAATAGTTAAACAAAACATTAAAAACAAATTCCAAGATCAAAAATTGGAATTAGTTGATGAAGTAATTGCTTTAGATGTAGAAAGCAGAGCAACACAACAAGAGGCAGATTCTTTAAGATCAAATAGAAAAACTATTTCTAAGCAAATTGGTGTATTAATGGGTCAAGGCAAAAGAGATGAAGCTGAAGAATTAAAAGCAAAAGTTAATGAACAAGCAGCTCGTCTTGCAGAATTAGAAGTTAAAGAAAATGAACTTCAAGAAAAAATTAAAAATATAATGTTAGTTATACCTAATATTATCGATCCAACTGTTCCAATTGGAAAAGATGATAGCGAAAATGTTGAAGTAGAACGTTTTGGTGAGCCTGTAGTTCCATCATTTGAAATACCATATCATACAGAAATAATGGAAAAATTAAATGGTATTGATTTAGATGGTGCAAGAAAGGTTGCAGGTAATGGATTCTATTACTTAATGGGGAATATTGCAAGATTACAATCAGGAATACTTTCTTATGCTAGAGATTTCATGATTAATAAAGGATTTACTTACTGTATCCCACCTTTCATGATTCGTAGCGAAGTAGTTACTGGAGTTATGAGTTTTGCTGAAATGGAATCTATGATGTATAAAATTGAAGGTGAAGATTTATACTTAATCGGTACTAGTGAACACTCTATGATTGGTAAGTTCATTGATACTATATTAAAAGAAGAAACTCTTCCTCAAACATTAACAAGTTATTCACCATGTTTCAGAAAAGAAAAAGGTGCTCATGGTATAGAAGAAAGAGGCGTTTACAGAATACATCAATTTGAAAAGCAAGAAATGATAGTTGTTTGTAAACCAGAAGAAAGCAAAGAATGGTTTGAAAAATTATGGAAATATACTGTAGAATTATTCCGTTCTTTAGATGTTCCAGTAAGAACTTTAGAATGCTGTTCAGGTGATTTAGCAGATTTAAAGGTTAAATCTATTGATGTTGAAGCTTGGTCTCCAAGACAACAAAAATACTTTGAAGTAGGAAGCTGTTCTAACTTAGGAGATGCTCAAGCTAGAAGATTAAAAATACGTGTAAATGGAGAAAACGGCAGATATTTTGCACATACTTTAAACAATACAGTTGTTGCTCCACCAAGAATGTTAATTGCATTCTTAGAAAATAACTTAAACGAAGATGGTTCTATTAATATACCAGAGGCATTAAGACCATATATGGGTGGAATGGACGTTATAAGATAATATATAATTTATAAATTTAATAATTAATTTATTCTATAGATATACCTAAATTTTATAAAAATTTAGGTATATCTTATTTTTTTATGTTTTAAATTAATTATTAATCTAAAATTTCAGTAAAATATAGTATTAAATCCTTTAGTTAAGAAAATAAATTATCAAAGTAGGGTGAGAAATACAAGTAGTATTGACAAAAAATAGAAATATGGTAAATTTATTATGGGTGGTATTTTAATTAAACCGCACCAAGATATATTTGAATTTTAAAGATTAAAGAAATAGCTCATATCATAAGTTGAATGGGACTAAATAGTGTCACACTCTTTTAGGAGGTGATAATTATAAATTTTGGATTTATTGGAGCAGGAAAAGTCGGATTTTCCTTAGGAAAATATCTAAAAGAAAACAATATAGACGTAAGTGGGTATTATAGTAAGACAGGGCATTCAGCAAAAGAAGCTGCAGTTTTCACGAATACAAGACAATATGAAAAATTAGAAGATATAATAAATGATAGTGATGCTATATTCATTACTACACAAGATGGACAAATTAAAAGTGTGTGGAATGAAATAAAAAAGTTACCTATTAAAGAAAAAATAATTTGCCATTGTAGTGGCTCTATTTCTTCAGAAATCTTTTCAAATATAAATAATCATGGTGCTTATGGTTATTCTATTCATCCAATGTTCGCTATCTCGGACAAATATAATTCTTATAAAAATTTATCTCAAGCATTTATCACAATTGAAGGTCATGAAAAACATATAGAATATTTTAAACAGTTATTTAGCTATTTAGGAAATGATGTAGGCGTTATTAATAAAGAAAATAAAGCTTTGTATCATGCTGCATCTGTAACAGTAAGTAATTTAGTTTTAGGATTAATTAATAACGGTGTTAATTATCTCAAAGAATGTGGATTTTCAGATGAAATGGCTATAAAAGCATTATATCCATTAATAGAGTTTAATTTAAAGAATATCAAAGAAAAAGGAACAATAAATAGCTTAACTGGTCCTGTAGAAAGAGGAGATTTAGGAACAATAATTAATCATTTTAGTGTTTTGCGTGAAGAGGATAAAGAATTGTATAGATTATTATCAAAAAATATTTTGAAGATAGCAAAAGTTAAAAATAGTGATAAAAACTATAGAAATTTAGAGGAATATTTAGGAGAGTAGTTATGAAAAATACAGCAGTTACATTTAGACAAGCAAAGGAAAAAAAAGAAAAGTTAACAATGCTTACAGCATATGATTATTCAACAGCAAAATTAATTGATAATGCAGGTATTAACGGAATATTAGTAGGTGATTCTTTAGGTATGGTTTGCTTAGGATATGAAGATACTTTATCAGTTACTATGGAGGATATGATTCATCATACTAGGGCAGTTTCAAGAGGTGTAAAAAATACATTGGTGGTAGCAGATATGCCTTTTATGTCATATCAAGCTTCTATATATGATGCTGTAGTTAATGCAGGAAGATTAATTAAAGAAGGTAGAGCACATGTTGTTAAACTTGAAGGTGGTATTGAAGTGTGTGATAAGATAGAGGCTATAGTTAAAGCATCTATACCAGTTATGGCACATATAGGATTAACACCTCAATCGGTAAATGCATTTGGTGGATTTAAGGTTCAAGGTAAAGATGAGGAAGCTGCAAAAAATCTTATTGAAGCAGCTTTAGCAGTTGAAAAAGCAGGGGCTTTTGCAGTTGTATTAGAATGTGTTCCAGCTAAGCTTGCAGCAATAATAACTGAAAAATTATCTATACCTACAATAGGAATAGGTGCGGGAGCAGAATGTGATGGTCAAATTCTTGTTTATCAAGATATGTTAGGTATGTATAGTGATTTTACACCTAAGTTCGTTAAGAAATATGAAAATTTAGGTGAGAAAATGGATATAGCATTTAAGAAGTATATAGAGGAAGTTCGTGATGGGGTTTTTCCAGCAGAAGAGCATTCTTTTAAAATAAATGATGAAGTTATAGAAAAACTATATTAAGGGGTATAAAAATGAAAGTTTTAAATACTATTAATGAAGTGAGAAACTTAGTTAAAGAATGGAAAACTCAAGCGCTTAAAATAGGTTTTGTTCCTACTATGGGATATTTACATGAGGGGCATGAGAGTTTATTAAAAAGAGCTTCACAAGAAAATGATAGAGTTGTTGTAAGTATATTTGTTAATCCAATGCAATTTGGACCTAAAGAAGATTTATCAACTTATCCAAGAGATTTAGAAAGAGATAGTGTAGTTTGTGAAAGAGCTGGAGCAAATATTATATTCCATCCTACAAATGAAGAAATATATTTTGATGATTTTTCTAGTTTTGTTGATATGAATGGATTAACAAGTGGATTATGTGGGAAAAGTAGACCAACTCATTTTAGAGGCGTTTGTACTGTAGTAACTAAATTATTTAATATAGTTACTCCTGATAGAGCATATTTTGGAGAAAAAGATGCTCAACAGTTAGCTATTATAAAAAGATTGGTAAGAGATTTAAATATTGATGTTGAAGTAATAGGTTGTCCTATAGTCAGAGAAGAGGATGGACTTGCCAAAAGTTCAAGAAATACTTATCTATCAGAAGAGGAAAGAGATGCAGCGACAATTTTAAATAAAGCTTTAACTTTAGCTAAAAGTAAAATTCAAGATGGTGAAAGAAAAGCGGAAAATATTATAAAAATAATAGAGAATAAAATTGATGAAGAAAAGCTTGCCAAAATTGATTATATAGAGGTTGTAGATAGTTTTTCTATGGAAAATGTAAAAGAAATTAGTAAATCTGTATTAGTAGCAGTAGCAGTATTTATAGGAAAAACAAGATTAATAGATAACTTTACTTATGAGTTATAGTAAGAGGAGAAGCAATTAATGAAGATAAATATGTTAAAAGGTAAAATACACAGAGCAACTGTAGTACAAGCTGAATTAAATTATGTAGGAAGTATTACTGTTGATGAAGATTTATTAGATGCGGCAGGAATATATGAATACGAAAAAGTTCATATTGTAGATATAGATAATGGGGCAAGATTTGAAACATATACAATTGCAGGTGAAAGAGGCTCAGGAATGATTTGTTTAAATGGAGCAGCTGCAAGGTGTGTACAAGTTGGGGATAAAATTATATTAATGGCTTATTGTGATTTAGATGAAGAGGAAATTAAAGAACATAAGCCAAAGGTTGTTTTTGTTAATGAAGAAAATAAAGTTGATAGAATAACTAACTACGAAAAGCACGGAAAACTTTCAGATATGTAAAAATTAAAAAAGAGAGTTAAGAATTTTAAATTTCTTAACTCTTTAGTTTTAAAAATATTTAAGTTAATTTTAGAAAATGGTATTTTAAATTATTAATAGAAGAAGTGATTATTTAAGCAATCTATCTAGTAGTTTATTAAATGCAAATAAATTATTTAAAAAAATTTTAATAAAAGTGTTGACATAATATTTGTCCATTGATATAATAACAATTGTTCCGAGGAGAGATGGTCGAGTTGGTTTAAGGCAC
>NZ_KB291609.1 GCF_000320405.1 Clostridium celatum DSM 1785
CTACAGTCATATTAATTCCTGTTTGTTCTTCAATAACCTCTTCTTCTACCTTTGTTATCTTTATTGTATCTATATTTACTGTTGATGCATCATTATTAAAGAATTTTATCCTATCCAATCCTTCATTAAGTGAAACTCTAAATTTTACTGTAGAGAAATTAGGACTTGTTGTAGGACACTCTATACTTCCTGATACTGATCCATCAATGTTTTCATAGTATAAAACATTGTTTGCCCCTGCAAAATATTTTACTTCTATATCATATTCAGCTGATTTATCAGAGTTTAGCCACATATTTAACCACGCATTACCTCTAGTTGTTTTACCTAACCATCCTACAAGTTTACCTTCACTAGCGCCATCTTTACTTTCTATTTCTCCACCTTGACCATCTAATTCTAACGTTTCTGCTTCTATGATTACTTCATCGTCTGATAAAATAATTGGATTTTCTTCTCCATGTGGACCTGCTTCTAATTCTTTAGGTACTATTTCAAAGAAATCTATATTTGGTGATGCTTGTGAATCTGCTGTAAAAATTAATTCCCCTGCACCAGCTTCTGTTATTTCTATATCAAAGCTTGTATTAATAAATGGAATTGGTTGTTGATTACCTGTTCCTGGTACTGATACACTTCCTTCAACAACATTAGTTCCACTCCAATTAAGCTTATTTAAATTTCCTTCACTACGCCCTGATTGATAAGTTACATTTACTGTATAAACACCAGCTCTCTTTGTGAAGAATGGAACCTTTATTTTATTTCCTGGTTCAAACCAACCTACTTTTTTTCCATTGCTCGCCTGTGAATCTTCTGTTATTCTAACATATTTATCTCCTTCTATTGCTTCAAGAGTAAAATGCTCTGCTTCTAACACCTTAGCTTCATCAGCTTTATTAGGGAAAATAAATGGTCTTTCTTCAGTATAAGGTTCGTCTATTTCTTGTTCCATGTCATTATCTATAATTGTAACTTCTGTTTTCTTATTAAAACCTATTATCGAGCTATTTGTTGGTGTATCTATATTACAATAGAATTTTAAATTACCTGACTTTTCGGTATTGTCTATTGTTGGAATAGATACTGTAGCTGTATCTTGCCCATCAGCAAATTCTACTATTGTATTTACATCTTGATAATGTCTTCCATGAACAGCACTATCTGGAGATGTTGAAAAATGCACCGTTGCTTCTCCTGTACTTCCTCCAACTCTTTTTATTGTTACATCAATAGAATCTCCTTCATTAACATTGTAACTAGTGTTTTCTATTTCAAACATACCAGCTCCATTGTTATTTAAATAATAAGCTCCATCTAATCCTATAGCTTGTCCTCTAGCTGCTGCATTCTTTTCTCCCTTAACAACTATTTTAACTGTGTGTTCTCCATAAGCTAAGTCATCAGTTGTATATAATATTTGTGATATAGATCTAGTTGCTTTATAAGTATCTACTTCATCAACCTTCTCTCCATCAATCCAAACTTCCATTATTCCATGATTTGGGTCAAGAGTTCCTATAACCCAAGCTTTTGTTCCGGTAAATGTAAAGCTTGAATGAACCCCAGCACTTGATGTATACATACCAGTGCTATTTATTCCAATACTTTCTTGAGTCCAAGCATCCTTATTATCAAACTGTACATTGTCAATGAATTCTGTACCTAATGGTACTATTGATTCCATTTCAAATGCTTCATCTGCCTTATAAACCTCAACATTTTCTATTAACGGAACTGCTAATGAACCTTCTATATTTATTCTAATTTGAGATGCAGTTACTGGTGTACCTCTAACTAATCTTTTTGCACCTATAGTATATCCTTCTCCAAATTTCTTCCAATTTTGTCCATCAGAAGATACTTCAACAGAGAATTCTGAAATTCTTTGGCCTAGTTTTATATATTCTTCAATAGATACTATATCAAATACCTTTTCTTCTCCTAAATTTATTGTTAAACTACCTGTAGTTTGTCCATCATCCATTGTCCAATAACTATCATCATCATCATCCAATACATTTGCAGGGCTATAATCATTGCTATTACCTCTGATTTCAGATGCTTCAGCAGTTACTGTAGATTGACCTGCTAAATTTTCATCAAAAGAATTATTAATAGCTGCTGCAAATTCTTGAAGTCTTTCAATATCTTCTGCTGTAAAGTTCCCAGTATTATCTGGAGCAACATTTAACAATAATGGTTGTCCTCGTCCTACTGAACTAAAGTAGATATTTGTTAATTGTTCCATACTCTTTGGACCATTTCCATTATGCCAGAACCATCCGCTTGTTAAAGATACATCACATTCTCCAACACTCCATATATCACCTTCTGGATCACCATTATTAAGATATGCTTGTTCATCTCCATAACCTGCATCATATCTATCTCTTATACGCTTCAGATTAACTTTAGACCAAGCTGGATCTCCTGCTCTTCCTGATTCATTTCCTATCCATCTTATTCCTGTTCCATATGGACTAAATACTAATGCACCTGGTTGTAATTCTTCTATCAAATTAAACCAATCATCAAATTTATATTGTTGAGCTGCTGCACCACTACCTTTAGCTCCATCCATCCACACTTCAACAAACTTACCATTATTACCATATTTAGGATTGCCTAATATTTCTCTTAATTGAGTCATATAGTATTCATTGTAATCACCATTTGTATCAGTTGCATCATCTGTTCCAGTACCATATCCATAAGATTCAGCATTTGCATCCCATGGTGAAAGATATATTCCCATATCCATATCATATTTAGTACAAGATTCTGAAAGGGCAGCTAATACATCTCCATTTCCTCCTTGCGATGCTTGCCAATCTGTACTACTTTCAACATCATGTTCTGTAACTTTACTTGGCCATAAGCAGAAACCATCATGGTGCTTTCCAACTAAAATTACACGTTTAAATCCAGCTTCTTTTAATACTCTTACCCACTCATCTGTATTTAAATCAGTTGGATTAAAGCTATTTGGATTTTCTCTTCCATTTCCCCATTCACTATTAGTAAATGTATTCATACCAAAATGAATAAAAGCTGCTAATTCCTCTTCGTGATACTGAACTTGAGAATCATTTGGCAGCGCTCCAAATGCTTCTGGTGGTGCAACTGTGTTAAGTTGAGCTGCAATAGCTTCTACAGGTAAAATTTGACAAGCAACACCTGCAATAACTACTGCTGCTACTATTTTTTTTACACTTCTCATAAAATTTCCCCCTTAAAATATATCCATAGATTCATTTATATTAAGATCAATACACTTTATCAATTCTAATATAAACCTTTACATATCTTATATTATACCACCATGTAAATATTTTCAATCAATTTTACCAATATTTTAAAAAATATATAATTATTTTACTTTTTGTATTATTATTACTACATAAGTAGCTATTTTCTTTTTTTCACACTTAAATAAAATTTAATCTATAAAAACATATGCGATTTAATTCTTCTAAACCACATATGTTTTAAGTTTTAATTTATCTCTTGAAGAAATATTACACCATCTCTTTTTCTTATTGTATTTATGAAATCGTTATGACATATTTCTCTTGATATCTTAAGTCCTAAAAGTAATCCTATTAATTCATTTGATGTTACATTATTATTACTTATTTCAATATCACTAATTCTTATATTATTACTTTGTATATAAGTTAATAATTTAGCTACTTCAAGGTGAGATTCAAGCAAAATATATAATGTTATATTTCTTGATTTATTATTTATTTTTTTGTCTAACTTAGCTAAGACAACAGTTACTGCAAATATTAATACACAACCTATAATAGCCCCAAAGTAAAATCCTGCCCCTAAAGCTAAACCCATACAAGCTGAAGCCCATAATCCAGCTGCTGTAGTTAACCCTCTAACTTTATTTTTTCCTGTAACTATAATAGTGCCAGCTCCCAAAAATCCAATACCACTTATAACTTGTGCTCCAAGTCTAGTAGGATCACTAGCTGAATCATATACTTGACATATATAAATATTAGTTATCATTGCAAGTGTTGCTCCTATAGATACAAGTATATGTGTTCTAAGCCCTGCTGGTCTTCCTTCTCTTTCCCGTCCATACCCTATTATTCCTCCAAAAAATACAGCCATAGTTAACCTAAGAAATATAGATACATAATTTAATTCTTCTAAATATTCCATAATACCATACAAGAAATAAAACACCCCCTACTTAATAATATTAAATTTAATAGTGGGTATTTCCTCATTTTTTAAAGTTATATATTATATTTAAATTCCTATTTTTATAATTTACTTTATTGAAGTTTATAACGCTCAATGATACTATTATATAAATTAAATTGTATATATTGGGAGGAAATATTATGCCTATATTAAGTAAAGATGATAAAGTTGCTATAATTGCGTGTTCAAATGGGCAACCATTATCTAATAAGCTCAAGATTGAAAATCTCTTAGATACTTTAAAAACTATTGGTTTAAATCCTATCTGTAGTAACTACATATTTGAAGTTAATTCACCATTTAATGGAGATTCTGAAAATAAAGCAAAAGCCTTTATGGATTTATATAAAAATACTGAAATAAAAGCTATATTTGATATTTCTGGTGGTGACCTTGCTAATGAAGTTTTAGAGTATTTAGATTATGACTTTATCAAAAAAAATCCAAAACCATTCTTTGGATATAGCGATTTGACTACAGTATTAAATGCTATTTATTCACAAAGTAATATTCATCCCTATCTTTATCAAATAAGAAACCTTATATATTCAGATAGTGAAAATCAGAAGACTAATATTATAAATAGTTTATTTGATAATAAAAATGACTTATTTAATTTTTCTTATAAATTTATTCAAGGAGAAAAAATAGAAGGAACTGTTATTGGTGGTAATATTCGTTGTTTTTTAAAGCTTGCTGGAACAAAATACATGCCAGATTTTACTGATAAAATTCTATTTTTAGAAAGCATGGGAGGCGAAGCTGCACTTATATCAACATTTTTAAATCAACTTAAACAAATGGGTGTTTTTAATAAGATTAATGGAATTATTTTAGGTACATTTAGTAAAATGCAAGAAAATAATATTTCTCCTACTATTGAGGAATTAGTAGTAAAAGTAATAAATAATTCTAATTTACCTATAGCTAAAACAGAAGAAATTGGTCATGGTCCTAATTCTAAATGTATAATTATTGGAAAAAATATTTCATTATCTAAACGCTAATATAATTTTAATAAAAAACGTAGTTGTCTTTATATAGAAGTATAAAGACACTTTTAAATAAAAATGGTCGGTATTACCGACCATTTTTATTTAATTTATTTTACAATACTATTGACCGTTATTCATAATAGTGTTAGTATGTGTATATATTAAATATATACACTAAAGTACGGAGGTGAACACTTGGATATATTAATTAGCAATTCATCCCCAGTGGCGCTTTATGAACAAATAGAAACTCAAATTAAAAATCAAATATTGAATGGTAACTTAAAGCCTGGAGATCCACTTCCCTCAATAAGATCCTTAGCAAAAGAACTAAAAGTAAGTATCATAACTTCTAAAAGAGCTTATGAAGAGCTTGAAAAAGAAGGTTTTATTGAAACTGTTGTAGGTAAGGGTACTTTTGTTTCAGGTTCTAATTCTGAAAGATTAAGAGAAGCTGCTATGGCCGAGATGGAAGACAAACTTGAAGCTGTAATAATATCAGCCAAATCACTTGGCTTAACTTTAGACGAATGTGTTGAAATCTTTAAAAGTCTATATGAGGAGGTATAACTATGAATGTAATTGAAATCAGAAATTTACAAAAAACTTATAAAAACTTTTCTTTAACTATTGATAAACTAGATATTCCCGAAGGATATATTACTGGATTTATTGGTCCTAACGGTTCTGGTAAAACTACTACAATTAAATCATTACTAGGAATGACTAAACTTGATTCTGGTGAAATAAAAATACTTAATTCTGATATTAATAAAGATACTAAAACAAAGGAATATATTGCTTATGTTGGTGATGAGTCTGGATTTTTAGAAGAAAGTAAGATATCTAGCCTTCATAAAATAATCTCTAAGTTTTATTCTAATTGGGATGAAGATTTATATAAAAAATATATAAACAAATTTAAAATAAATGAAGATAAAGAGTATAAATCTTTATCTAAGGGACAAAAAAAGCAATTTGAACTTATAATGGCTTTATCACATCATCCGAAACTATTAATAATGGACGAACCTACTTCAAGCTTAGATCCAATTATAAGAAATGAGTTTTTAGAACTGATGCAAGAGCATATAGATATGGATAATATGACTGTATTCTACTCTACTCATATAACTACAGACTTAGATAAATCTGCTGATTATATAATAATGATTTATAATGGTAAAATCCTTCTTGTAGATGAGAAAGATAGTATATTAAATAATCATGTTATAGTTAAAAGTAAAAAAGAATTAGTAGATAATTCTATAAAAAAAGAGTTTATTTCTTTAAAAGAATATGCATTTGGATTTGAAGGATTAATTTCTGATAAAAATAAAGCTTATGAACTTTTTGGTGATGAAGCAGTCTATGAAAAATGTACTCTAGAAGATATTTTATTATATTATACTAGGAGGGATTCATAATGAATACTTTAGTAAATCTAATTAAACTTCAATATAATTCATTATTTGCACTAAAAAAGAATCTTTTTATTATTGTAGGGCTTGGCATATTTTTTGCTGCTGTACAACCAACAATGATTGTTTTTGCTGGTGCTATGTACTTAATGATAGCTTGTTATTCAGTTATTTTTTATGAAGAAAAAAGCAAAATGAATTATTTAATATATTCCTTACCTATTAGAATTAACCAATACATTTTTTCTAAATATATTTATGGATTATTAAATACATTAATTGCAATTTTAATTTCTACTATTTTAAACACTATTGTAAAAATATTAGGTTATAATGATTTTGTTAATTCTATGCCTATATATGCTGTGCCATTAATCACTCTTGCTATTGGAATATTTTTCACATCTGTCTTAATGCCAGCAACACTTTTATTAGGCTTTGAAAAAGGAAGATTTGTACTTGTTTTTATAGCTATTGCTCCAGTTTGTTTTTCCGCTCCACTTTTAGAGTATCTTCCAAATATTAATTTATCTCTTAATACTACAACTTTAAGTATTTTAGGTATATTAATTTCTATAACTTTATTATTAGCATCTTATTTCTTTACTTGTAATAAATTTGCTAAAAAAGAAATTTCATAATTAGAAATTTAAATAAAGCAACGCTATGAATAAAAAGTAACTTTTTATAAAAGAGTTAGGATTAAAACTAGTAAGTTTGAATCCTAACCCTTTTTAATATTATTTAATTTCTATAATTTTTTATCTATTAGCTATTTGTAAATGGAAATTTGTTTCTGCAACTTTTACATATGGAGCAACCCATAATAATCCTATTCCTAAAGTTATAATTCCTACAAACCACCATCCAATAAAAGATAACTCTAACATAAATAAATCCATTTTATATCCATTCATCATACTTGCACTTTGACCAAGTACTTCACCAATAGATTTCTCAGGATTCTTTGCTAAAATATAAAAGGCTTGAGAAAATGTAAGTGCTATAATTATTCCTGGAATTACAAATAACATAGTTCCAATTCCCACAGCTATAGTTATTATTAAATTTAAGCCTAATGTTTTAACATAAATTTTAAAATAGTAAAATAAATCTTCGAAACCTGGTCTTTTAACCTTGGTAACTATATTTAATAAAAATCTACATAACCCTGTTGTTAATACTCCTGTAAATAACAACGATACTATATTAATAGAAAAACTAATAAACCCGAAATTTAATACATCATTAGATCTGTAATTAAATTGCAAGCCTAATAAAAAAGATACAAGAAATGTTGCAGCTATCGCAATTCCCCAATTCCCTCTTAACTGCTCTCTTGAATTATATTTAATTTCACCTCTATCAATCATATATAATTAACTCCTCCTATCTCTTTACTTTTAATATTCATACATGTAATAATTACATTCTTCCATACCTAAGCTTTTATATGTTTTTTGTGCAACATAATTTTCTCTTTCTACATATAATCTTATTCCACAAATATTTTTATCTTTATCACATATGTTTTTTATATGATTATATAATGTTTTAAAAACGCCTTTACCTCTATAGTTTTTATCTACATACACACTTTGAATCCATAAAAATGTTCCATTTCTCCAATCACTCCATTCAAATGTATACATAATTTGTCCAACTATATTTCCATCTATTTCACATACATGATAAACACCTTTATTTTCATCTTTTAATAAAGCTGTTACCCCTTTTGTTAAAACCTCCATATTAAGTTTTTTATCTTCTGTTTCAAATGCAAGATTATAATTATATTCTGCTATTTTATTAACGTCATTTATATTAGCTTTTCTTACTATCATTTTAATCTCCTCCTATCTAGTAGAATTTTTTCTGTAATTTAATAAATATATTTATATATTAACATACTCTGCTAAATATTGTTAATGTTTCTGTATACGATAAATAAAAAATACAAGATACTAACAAATTAGGTATCTTGCATTTTTATTTAATATTTTATTTCATTTTCTTTAATGCATTTTTCATATTATTTATACCACTTTTAAATTTTTCTTTTGCGTCGCCTCCTAGCTCTTCAACCTAATTAATAACATTGCTTATTTCATCTGCTATTTCTTGAGATAATCTTCCTTGCTTAATCTTTTTATTAATTTGATTAATTTTTTTCTCAAGTTTTTCAAAAGCCATAGTTACAACCTCCATATCAATTTTTCTATAGTTATTTTAAC
Organism: Clostridium celatum DSM 1785; assembly: GCF_000320405.1. GTDB lineage: Bacteria > Bacillota > Clostridia > Clostridiales > Clostridiaceae > Clostridium > Clostridium celatum. The sequence goes on from NZ_KB291609.1 coordinate 8,878, forward strand.
CAGGCTATTCAATAAAATACTATTTATTTTATTTTTATGCTATTATTTCATATAAAAAATAGAGAATTGAAAAATAATTTATATTTTTCAATTCCCTTATTTTTAATTATTTAGTTTTAATCTTATAACTATTATTAAACTGTTATTTTCTCTTTCTAGAGAATATAGCACCTACTCCAGCTAATATAGTTCCAAATAATCCTCCTGCTACTGCTGGTGTTCCACCTGTTTGTGGTAATTTTCCACTATTTGATGTACTTCCAGTGCTTCCTGAATTTCCTGCTGTATTATTATTTTCTGTTATACTATTTGAACCAGAATTTCCACTATTGTTTGAATTATTATTTCCAGTTCCTATACTTGCTTGTAATCCGTTTATAGCATTTCTTAAGCTTTCTTCAGCCCTTGCTATTTCGCTTGCTGTTGCATCTTCATTTGCAAATACTTCATTTGCTGCACCTAATGCTTCTTCAACTGCTCTAAAGCTTGCTGCTGTATACTTACTGCTATCTAAGCCTTGTGCTTTATTTATTAAACCTTCTAATGCATCCTTGCTTGGTTTTAATCTTAATTCTAAGAATGCTCTTAGTAATGTAGTATAGCTTTCTGAAACTTCTGCTTCTAATGCATTTTCATCTGCTACTACTCCTCTTGACGCTTCTAGAACTACAGCTAATTTATCCCAAGTTGTTGCTATATATTTATTTGAATCTAAAGCTTCTATTCTTTCTACTAAGCTTACTAAGTTAGCCTTATCACCCTTATTGAAAGATAATAATTGCATTGCACTGCTTAATCTTTCAAATGATGCATCTACTTCTGATTGTGTTGCATTTTCATTTGCTAATACAGCTTGTGCTTCTGCAAGTGCTGCTCTAAATTCTTCTGCAACTACTGGAACAACCTTATCTAGTTCAGCTTCTGTTACTTTTAAAGCTTCTTCTACTGTTATTTCTAAGTGAGTATTAAATACATCTTCCACTGGTGGAACTTCTGATTTTTCTAATAGCTCAATTGCAGTTTCTAAGTTCTTTTGAGCTTCTACAAACTCTATTCTTGTAGCAGAATCATTTTCTAAAATACTAGTGGCAGCATTTTTAGCTTCAACTAAATTATTATAGCTTCCTTCAGTATAATCAGAAGCCTTATATCCATCGGCTTGTTCTACTAAAGTGCTTAATGAAGGTTTTATTAGTAGGAACTATACTATCATAAGATTCCTTTAACTTGTTATAACGATAATCTACTTCTTCTTGAGTTGCAGATTCATTTGCTATAATAGCAACTGCTTCAGTTATATCTTGCTTGAAATCTTGCCAAGCTGTGTTTTGAGCATAATCTTCTTCCTTAGCTGATTGTGCTTCTAATAATAATGCTTCTATATTAGCTTTATCTGCACTATCAACCTTAGTTAATTCACTCTTAGCTTTATATAACTCACTCTTTATGCTAGTTATTTGAATAACTGTTATCTTATTTTCCTTAACTAACTTTTCTGCCTCTACTATTTTTTCTTGGAATACTGTCCACTTATCATTTTGCTTATAATCATTGCTATTGATAGCTTTCATTTCTTCAATAGTCGCTTTTAAATCATTAACTTCCGCTACTGTTGCATATCTAACTAACGCTTCTTTTGCCTTAGTTAATTCATTGTATGCATTTTTCACTTCATCTTCAGTTGCATTAGCTTTATTTATTACTGTTTCAGCATCTTTAATTTTATCTTTTAAAGAATTTAAACTTTCTGTTGTATATGCTGACTCATCTAAAGCCTTTAATTCATTAACTAATTCAACTAATGTATCTATAGAAATATTAACTATTTCATCTACAAAAACATTATCTACTATTAGATTATTATTATTTTGCTTTGTTAAATCTAAATAATAATCATCATAGTTTCCAGTAGTAAATTCTAATACTGCTTGATTTGTTCCAGTATTTAAATCAGCTGTCTTTAATACTGCATTTGCTGTATCTCCAGCTTCTGATGCTTTATCTGACTTAATAGCTGCAATAAATCCTTGCTCTGCATAAGAAATATAATCAAATCCAACTCTATAAGTTGTATTTGGTTTTAATCTCATAGTACTTGGAATAGTTCTCATATAGTTACCATTTCTAATCTTTAATGAGTATCTACCTTCAATGGTATCATTAGTATATGGTGCATTAGTTTCTGATAAGTGAGAGTGATCTGAACTTGTTGATATAAATGGACCATATCCAAAATCAACATTTTCATAATCCTCAAAGAAATCGTGTCCTTGCTTATCTGATACTCCTATCTTCATAACTAAAACATCATCCATATTTACAAATGAACCTGCTGCTCCTTCAGCTGCTTTCAACTGAATTGTAGCTGTAGTAGAATCTTCTGGTACTGTAAAGTTAACTCTAACTCTTTGATAGTAACTATTTGTCTTATCAGAATGAGTATGTCCGTACTTAACATTACAACGATCTATATATTCAGAAACTTCTTTACCATCACTAGTTAATATACTTAAAGTACCTCTTCTACCATCACTAACTTCAAACCAAGCTGATGCTGAATAAGTTTGTCCTGGTTCTAATCCAGTTATTGTTTGAGATATTAAAGCATCATCAGTACCACTAACCTTAATATGAGTATTTCCCTTAGAATTATTAACTACTTCTATATGATCAGTAGATTTTCCATTTGAAGATTTATTCCAATATTCAAATGAATGGCTATCAAATCCCATATCTTTTACAAGACTTCCTGTACTCCATTCCATCTTTTCTTGTGCTTTTTCACCCTTATAAACAACATATCCAGCATTCTTTTTAACTTCTAATGTTACCTTATTATTAACTACATTAACAACAGTTTCATTAATCTTACCTTCATCGCTTAATTCATATAGGTAAACAGTTTCTAAACCTGCCCATGAATTTGGTAAATCCCAAGTTGTTGAAGAATTACTATCATTCCAATGATAAATCTTTTCCTCATTATCTATAGTCCATGGTATAAATATTTTATTTCCACGAGCTACTTCCTTACCATCTTGAGTTATAACATTTACTCCATTGTCCATTTTAGAAACAACTTCATTATTTTCACCAAATGTTATTTGGTTATCTTCCCATATGCTTATTGGGAAGTTCATTAAATATTTAAATGGTAATTGACTTGTAAAGAAGTTACTTACAGTTGTATTTAAGTTACTTTCACCTTGCCATCCATTAATTCCTTGTCTTGAATTTCCTCTAAATAAATTAGTTCCACCAAATACATCTTGTTCTTGATGATTTACAAATCTAGCAAGTTCACTACTTGTACCATATCCACCATTATAAGCATGATGAGCCCATACACTTGTAGTTCCTAATTGTTTTGCATATTCAGATGCAACTGCAATTCCTAAATCATTTAATTTAGAAGTTAACTTGTAAGCTGGCCATCTAGTATCCATATATACATCAACATATATCATATCTAAACCTGGTGCTTTTTCAATTAACTCTTCAAGTCTTGCTCCCATACCACTTTCTTCATTCATAATATCATTTTCTCTAATTATTTGCTTAGAGTCATCATACCATGACCATCCACCAACAGTTGATACTATATTTGAACCATATTGTGGTGCTTCTGGGTATGCTTCTGTATGGTTTATATGAACACCTATATTTGCATTATATTTATCTGATTCTTCTAGTAATATTCTAAAAGCCTCTTCTCCACCAAGTCTATTACTTATATTAGCAAAGTCCGGATGACTACTATCATGACCTTCTGATTGATATCCTTTAATAATAATAGTTTGTCCAAATCCATCAGTTGCTAAATTAAACTTTTTAATATTATCTAATATTCTTAAGAAAGGATAGTGCGCAGTACTTCCAACATTCATAGCAACTGAACTATAAGTTTGATTTACAAGCTCTGATCCCAATCTATTTTCTTGAATATCATCCCTTAAAGCAATAGCTCCATCTTGATAATCAACAGAATTATCTTTATTTCTATCGTCAGTTATTGTAACTTTTGCATATGGTTCATTTATAAGTTCTCCATCTATTCCACGATATAAATATTCATTTGGCCATAAACCAGTAGAATAATAATCATCAACAGAAACTGTTTGATAATTTATTTGATCTCTAAGCTTAATTGAATTACTTGTTATACTTGCAGCCAAGTCATCACAGCTTAATATTGCTATATTGGTATTACTATAAGTTGTATCTTCTCTCTTAGAAGTTAAGTTTATCTTAACATCATCATTTTCATAATCAGCCCCATTAAATTCTGCATTAGTTTGATTGCTTCTAACAGATACTAAGCTATGATTTGGGAAGTTTATTGTATCTACTCTAGTTATACTTTCATCAACATTTTCAATATTCATGGTTAATACATTATTTTCTACAGTAAATCTTGTATCTAAAGTTACCCCTAATTCTTCTACATATAAATGATATACAGCTTCATTACCATTAAATTCTGAAGTTACTTTAGGTACATAATTTTTATTATTTATACTTATATAGTAAATTGGTTTTTCTTGACCATATAACTTCTTATCATTTAATGTATAGTCAATTACTCTTGGGAAACTAGCATCCATCTTTACAGTTAAGTCATTTGATGAAATTTCTTTCTCAGTAACTTCATTTACATTAGTTGATAATACTTCTTCAGATTCAACTGATAAATATTGATATTTACCAGAGTTATTTCCACCTAATCTTATACCAGCTTTACCTTTTTTACTTGTTAATTCAGGTACAACACCGTTATATATTTCTGCACCGTCTAAGTATATAGAAACAGCATTTTCTACAACTTTAACTTTTATTTTATATGGTTTAACTCTGTTAGCATAAATTCTTGCAGTATCTTGTACTAAAGCTCTTCTTTGCCCATTACTATTTTCTACATACCAGTATGAACCATATTGATTGCCTGAACCATCTTGTCCAATATAAGTCCAAGAATTATCATCTTCTGAATATCTTACTATAGCTCCAATGTTAGCAGCATCAGTTAATGGATCCACTACAAATTCTACTGAACTATTAAATAATTCTGGAGAATTTTCATCTATTAAAATTGAATTACCATCTGATTTGAATAATAATTTATCTTCTTGTAATTCAGCACTTCCACTGCCCTTAATAACTGATAATCCACCTATTCCATCTGTAGAAAAATCTCTAATATAGCTTGCAGCTTCATCAGGTGGTAATTGAACTTGCAACTTAAATGTAGTTAAATATCCATCTTCAAATATAATATTTATATTTGTAGTTCCACCTTCTTTCACTTTCTCTATATACTCTTTTTTAATAACTAAAATATTATCAGTAAGTATATAATCTTCTCCCTCTACAAGAGTATTTCCTCCAACAGTTAATTTAGAAAGAGTATTATCTCCTGTTAATGTTATAGGAATATCATAAGTTCCTGCTTCATTATATAATACATACTTATAATCTGAATCTAAGGTAACTGAACTAAATTTTCCATTTTTAAAATAGTCAAATGTACTACTACCGTAATTACCTGTCCATCCCCAGTTTCTTGTACCGATTCTACCTGCTGTAGTTTTAATTCCTGATATTTCTCCTTGATACATTACCTCGTCATCTATAACAATAGTAATATGAGTACCAACATATTTAATATTAATTTTATATTCTGTTCCTGGTTCTAATACTTTTGTAAAAGGCAATGTACCATATGAACCTTCACTTAACCAAACCCAAGCTCCATTTGTATCATATGCTATACCAGCAAAACTACTTGGACTTTCATATCTAAATAATATAGCTGAACGTCCTGCAGAATTATTTAAAGTCATAGCTGTTTCTAAATAACCATCCTTAGTTAATTATATATTCTTCACCAACAAAATCTGGTCCACTTTGAGTATAATATTGTAAATTATCATAATTTACATGAGAATAATTTCCTGTATATCCCCAATTTCTAAATCCAACTTTACCTTCCGTATCAGTTGTTAAACTTTCTCCTGAATAAAGTAAATTATCATCTACATATAATTGTACTTCGCTTCCTGTATAAGCAACTTTAACTTTATAAGTTGTTCCATTTTGTAGTGATAACCCTTGTGAAACAATTGTAGTTTGAACATCATTTCCATCCTTTATATTCTTTAAAACCCAATTTCCAGAAACATCATAACCAATCATATTATAATTATTTTCATCAACATATCTAAAAACAATTCCTAATCTTCCAGCATCACTTTTGACCTTCATATCAACTTCAATTACACCATCTTTTAATTCTGGTGAATTATTATCTACTACTAAAGTATAATTTCCTTCATCTGGCCAATTTGCAGCTTCAATATTAAGTCCTCCGTCTACATGACTTACAATTCCACCACCATATACTTTCTCAAATCCATCAATGCTTTCCTCAAAATCTTTAGTATATTGTTGCTGAATTACTGCCGCATGTACTATTGGTTCAATTCCAGAACTAACACCATTAACTATAAAAGCTGATAATAGTGCATATGCCATTCTTTTTTGAAATTTTCTTTTTGCCATTATAATTTATCTCCCTTTTGTATATTTTTAATTTTCCATAGTTTAATTATAGATAATTTATGTTTACGTTTTCGTAAGTATCTTGTCGATTTTCATCTATATCTTGTTAAATTGTTCAAAAGTAACAAGATATTGAAATTTATTTTGTTGATATATATTATATAAGCTCTTTTAATAAGTCCATTCTTGATTCATATAAATCATTGGAATTATCCCTAACATAATTCCAATACTCCTTGTTATTTTTCAATTCCCTTAACAATTTATCTATTTTAGAATTAGTAATTTGATTTTCTTTTAATAACACTCCTAAAACTAATATAAATGTTCCACACTCTTCAACCTCTTCTAACAAACTATCATTATTAAAAATTACCTCTTCCAAAGCCTCATTCTCATCCATTCCTTGTTCTAAGTACTCTTCGAACTCTCTCTTTATATCCATAGCCAAATCATCATCATAAATATCTAATCCCCATATTCCCATTATATTTATCTCCTTACATAAAATATTTTTATACTATAATAAATATTTAATTATACTATTAAATACTCCCTTCTCTCTGAATTTATTCTAGATATTTATTTAGTCTAAACTTTTTATAAAAAAAGATAGTTAATAATCAAAAACATAAGATTTGATTATTAACTATCTTCCATAAATTAACTATATTAAATTTATATTTATTCTCTAATCCAACTAACCATATACTTAGTATTCTTAGGAATATCATCTATAATAGGCTTTTCGAATTTAAAACCTCCATTTATTCCTTTTTCTTTACAACTTAAATCAAAGTGACACATAGCAATTCCCATATCAATTTTTTGAATATCATAATTTATTTTTTCAGAAGGTTCTTTATCTTTTTTTATAAAGAAATGAAAATTATCACCATTTTTTATGATTCTCCAGGGTTGCTTATTTAATGCCGATGGTGCCAATCTTACATTTTCAAAAACATTTTTATATTCTCCTACAGTTGAATATGTAGTTAAAGGTAATGAAAAATCACGTAAAAAGAATAGTTCATTCCATGGTTTTCTAAAATCACATTTCGTAAACTTTCTCATTGTTCTATCAACTAAACTTTTCTTTGATGCTTCATATCCTATAGGTAAAACTATTGGTAAAATTTCATCACCTTTTAAATCTATAGCTTTTGCAAATTGCCCCTTCTTAAATGTCCCACCAATCCAACATGTTCCTAATCCTAAAGACGTTGCATAAAGTATTAATGACTCCATCTTATAACCTAAATCTTGTAATGAAAATTCACTCTTTTTAACCTTAACAACTATAAACTTAGTGGCACCTTTTATAATTCCATATGTACCTATCTTTGATCCATTTATATGTTCCTTAGAGTCTATAATTTCAAAAGTTACACTTTCATTAAATGGACTCTTTAAATTTTTAATATATGTATTTAAATTCTTTATAATTTCTTGTGAAACTTCTTCATTTGTATATGTTCTAATAGATTTTCTCTTTTTTATAATTTCATCTATAGATTCATTAAATATAAAATCATTAACCATAATTCTCTCCTCATTTCTTTTATACATTAACTATTATTTTACTATAAATCCATATATATTCAAAGATTTTTAGTTTACATAATAAAAATGTAAAATTAATAATATTTTATATTTAAGCCAGTCATATTTATTTTTAAGTTTTTTAAAGTCGGCATAAGCCGACTTTACTATTAATATTATAACTAATTAAAATCCTTTTTATTATACATAATATAAGTTATAGTTATAGAAATAAAGATTATACATAATCCAATAACTATAAATTTAGTTTCAAAGCCATTTTTAATAATTTCAGATGGTGGTGCATAATCAAAAGGTGAGAAATAAATAAATCCACTTAATCTGTCTTGTAGTTTAGAAAAAATACCTAAGATATAACTAGCAAAAAATACACCTAAAGCTATTGGAATTGCTTTCTTTGATGACTTAATAAATACTGATATTAAAAATCCAATTGCCATAAAAATATATCCTATAAGAGCCATACCTATATAAAGAGTTTTAATATCCATAAACATATCAATCATTTCTATATCTTCTGGCTTAACTACTGCAGAAACAGCCATAGTTATAGCCCCTAATATAATTAAAAATATATAAAATATAACTGCATTAGCTAAAACCTTCGCTGTAATTATCTTATTCCTAGTAACTGGCTTAGAATATAAAAATTCAATAGTTCCTTCACTTTCTTCTTTAACTAAGGCTGAAACACCAAGTATAGCTGCATATATTCCTCCAGCCATAATTATATATTGAAGAACATAGGCTGAAAAATCACTAATATTACTAAAATCAGTAGCTCCACTTATATTAAATGCTTCTAGAAAAGCTTCTGGAAGTACCTCTAGCTTTGATCCCACTAATTCTTGCATTCCCATCTCTTTCATACTTGGGAAAAATAACATAAACATTACAATTAAAGCACTACATACTAAAGACCAAATAATTGAACCTTTTAATAATCTCTTAAACTCAAATTTAAACATATTCATATTATTTTCCCTCCTTGCTTTCGTAATAATTCATAAATGTATCTTCAAGCGTTTGCTCACTAATTAATAATTTATTTATTTTATATTTTGAAAACTCCTTAATTAAAGAATCAATTCCTTTATTATAATTAAATATAATTTCATCATTTTCTCGGTGAATTGATTGTCCTCCTATTTCTTTTATTTTATATTCATTTAATTCATTTGATTTTACTACTATTTTTAAAGCTGATTTTTTTGCAAGCTTTTCTATAACAACAGTATCAATAATTTTTCCATCTTTAATAACAGCAACTCTATCACACAAATTTTCTACTTCAACTAAATTATGAGATGATAAAAAAACTGTAGTTCCTTTTTTTCTTTCCTCTTCTAATAATTCAAATAACTTCTTTTGAATTAATGGATCTAACCCATTAGTAGGCTCATCTAAAATAAGTAACTTAGGCTTATGTATTAAAGCCTGTACTATAGCAACCTTCTTTTTATTTCCTAAAGAAAGCTCTGACATTTTCTTATTAATATCAACATCTAATAATCTATATAAATTATCTACTTCTTCTTGAATAACTCCACTATAAAAGCTTGAAGAATATTTTATTATATCTTTTACCTTAATTTCATCATAAAATCTAACTTCACTTGGTACATATCCAATATATTTTTTTATTTCATTACTTTCTTTAACTATGTCTTTTCCTAACATTTTTGCTGAACCAGAAGTTGGAAATATAAAATTTAAAAGCGTTCTAATAGTGGTGGATTTCCCTGCACCATTAGGTCCTACAAACCCAAATATTTCTCCTTCTTTTACCTTTAGATTTACATCTATTATTCCTCTACTTTTGCCATAAGATTTTGTTAGATTATTAGTTTCAATAATATACATAACCATCCCCCTATTTTTACTTATATGATCTTTACTTCTTATAAAATTAGCACCTGCTCTAACAACTTTTTATGTGATTTTACCAAACCACTTATAAACTTTATTGCTTAAAAACATACGCTTTTATAACACCAAAGAATTCTCTCACATAAAATACCAAAGTTGAACTTTTATGGGCCGGTGCTGGATAACCTAAAGTATCGAACCCAACCTCATTGGCTAAGTATTTAGCCCTATACATATGAAAATTATTAGATATAACGGTTATTTTAAATTCCTCTTTTCCTGTTTGCTTTTCAAGTAATTCCTTAGTAAATAAAAAGTTTTCATAAGTATTTCTAGACTTATCTTCCATTATAATTAGATTTTCATCTACTCCATTTGACACTAGAAAATTTCTCATTGCAGAAGCTTCAGTAATATCTTCACCTTCTCCTTGTCCACCTGATACAATTATTTTTACATCTGGATAAATCTCATTAAATTCTAATGCTGTTTCCAATCTATAGAGTAAAGATGTACTAATTTCACTCCCTCTAAGTCCAGCACCTAAAACAACTAAATACTGTGGCTTCCCCATATCATAATGATGCCCATTATAAATTATTATTCCTTCGATAGTTATAAAAATTATTACTGCTATTGTAAAAAATATAGTAATTACTCGTCTTAATATTCTAGGAATTTTTCCCCAGATATTAATTTCAAATTTTATCTCTATTAACCCATACATAAAAAGTGCTATTCCTAACATACAAAACATACTTGAAAATGCAATAAATCCAAACGAAATCTTTAATATTAAATAATAGAGCATTAATACTACACCTATTGCTATAAATGACTTATATATAATCTTTTCTTTATTACTCAACACTACTCCCCCTTACATAAATACCTTTTTTAATTTACTTTAATTATAAGTTATATTTTATTAAACTTAAAACTCTTTTTACTTTATTTAACTTTTTTTCCTAATAAAAATATTAATTTATTTTTATTTTCCTTTTATTAAATAAAGTAATATAATAAAATTATACAAATAGTAACAAGGAGATAAAAAGATGAATCTTAATAGAAATGATCATTGTTGGTGTGGCAGCAATAAAAAATACAAAAATTGTCATCTTCATTTTGATGAAAAAATAAACTCTTATAGACTTAGAGGACACGTTGTTCCACCTCATAATATAATTAAAACACCAGAGCAAATTGAAAAAATTAAAGAAAGCTGTGCAATAAATACTGCAGTATTAGATTTAGTAGCTAAAAATATTAAAGCTGGTATGTCTACAGAAGAAATAAATACTTTAGTTCATAATTTTACAGTGTCAAAAGGTGCAATTCCTGCTCCTCTTAACTTCCAAGGATATCCTAAAAGTGTTTGTACTTCTTTAAATGATGAAGTTTGTCATGGAATCCCTAGTGATGATGTTATTTTAGAAGAAGGAGATATAGTAAACGTAGATGTATCTACTATTTATAATGGATATTTTTCCGATGCTTCTAGAATGTTTAAAATAGGAAATGTTCATCCTGATTTAGATAAACTAGTTAGAGTTGCTAAGGAATGCTTAGATAAAGGATTAGAGGCTGCAAAACCATGGGGATTTTTAGGCGATGTTGCTGAAGCAGTACAAAAACATGCTGAAGCAAATGGCTTCTCTGTTGTTAGAGAATTTGGCGGACACGGAATAGGCCTTGAATTCCACGAAGCACCTTTCGTTTCTCATGTAGGTAAAAAAAATACTGGAATGTTACTTGTTCCTGGTATGATATTTACTATTGAACCTATGATTAATATGGGTAAACCTGACATATTTATAGATTCTGATGATGGTTGGACTGTCCTAACTGAAGATGGATATCCATCAGCTCAATGGGAATATACAGTATTAGTAACTGAAACTGGTGTTGAAGTTTTAACTTATTAAAAAATAATGGTACAAAATTTTGTACCATTATTTTTTATATGAATCTTATATTTTTTAGAAGGGGGGAATTTAGTTGAATAAATTTGAAAGTAAAAATTATATTTTTAACTATACTGATAATCCAATTGTAAAAAATGATATTAATAAAATAGTATCAACTCAAGAAATTTGTTTTCAACATATTTGTAACGTTCTAGAAGTTAAAATGAATTCTAAAATTAATTATTATCTTTGTAACTCACCTAAAGAGGTTGGAGAAATTTATGGTGATAATGAACCTTGTAATGGCTTTGCTTGTAAAATGGATAAAATATATGCAGTATATAATGAACATCTTAAATGTATCGGTTTCCATGAAGATGCACATATTATTTCTTATAACACTCTAGGTATACCTCCTCAAACATTTATTAGAGAAGCATTAGCTATGTATTTTGATAAAGCTTACTGGGGGATTTCTAATTATCACTGGGTTAGTTATTTTATTAAAAATAATTTTTATATTAACATTGAAAAACTTATAGATAATAATATATTTTATAAAAATAATCATGTCATTACTTATACCACAGGTGGTGCATTTTTAGATTATTTGATTTCTTTATTTGGAATAAATAAATTTAAAAATTTTTATACTAATTTAAATGAAGAAAACTTTGAATCTAGCTTTTTAAGTGTTTATAATATTTCATTAAACGAAGCAGAAAATAAATTTCTTAACTATATTAAAGTATTAAAAAGTAGTGATGATATTAATAATTTGATAATCTCTTATTGTAAAGATTTGAATATTAAATAAGAAAGGTTAAATACTTATGGATAAAGATTTAATTATAGAAAAAACAAAGGAATTTGTAAAAAACAAGTTATATGGTGAAGGTAGTGGTCATGACTGGTTTCATATAGAAAGAGTTTATAATTTATCAAGATTTTTAGCTAACGAAGAAAAAGCTGATAATTTTATAGTTGAAATGACCGCTTTACTTCATGATATTGATGATTGGAAATTTTCAAATGGTACTAAAACAAATACTACTATAACAGAAGAATTTTTAAATTCAGTGAATGTTGATAAAGAATCAATTAATAAAATAATTACTATTATAAAAACTATGTCTTTTAAAGGTGGCGTAGTTAATTCAACTCAAAATACTATAGAAGGAATGATAGTGCAAGATGCTGATAGACTTGATGCTATTGGTGCCATTGGAATTGCCAGAACTTTTGCTTATGGTGGAAGTAAAAATAGACCAATTTATGATCCTAATATAGCGCCAATTAATTTTACATCATTAGAAGAAGTTAAAAATGCTGAAAATCATACAATAAATCATTTTTATGAAAAACTACTTAAATTAAAGGATTTAATGAATACTGATTCAGCAAAAATTATTGCAGAAAAAAGACATAAATTTATGGAGAACTTCCTAAAAGAATTCTACTCTGAGTGGAACTTTAATTATTAAATTCACTTCAATTATACCATTGTATTATATTTAATTAGTTTTTATTGATATATTTACATAAAAGCAACTATTTTTTTGAAATAATATAATTTTATAGATACTTTTTTATATAAAATTTGCCATATTATTAAAACTTATTTTTTCTGTTTTATTTTTTTCATTTTTGTTATAAAATTAATACTTGCAAGAAATGTTTCAATAGTTAAACATCTTGAAAGGAGAGCTTCATTTTGAATAAAGATTTAACCAAAGAAGAATTACGAAAAATATACGGAAAAGTAAGTCCATTTGAATTTAAAGATAAATTAATTAAATTAGCCAAGCTAAATAAAAGTAATGTCATATTAGATGCTGGAAGAGGCAATCCTAACTGGACAGCTGCAACTCCTAGACAAGCATTTTTTACTTTCGGACAATTTGCAGTATTAGAAACACAAAGAACTCTTTGTATTGGTGATTTAGCAGGTATGCCACAAAAAGATGGTATAGCTAAAAGATTGTTAAATTACTTAAATGATAATCCCCTTTTACCTGGAGTAGATTTAATTAGAGAACTTTATCACTATGGTGTTAATACACTTGCTTTTGATGCAGATGAGTGGATTTTTGAATTAGTTGATGGAATAATTGGAGATAACTACCCTGTTCCCGATAGAATGCTTGTACATATTGAAAAAGTAGTAAATAAATATCTATTAAAAGAATTATGTGGAGATAAAAAATTTGAAAGCAATTTTGATGTCTTTGGAGTTGAAGGTGGTACTGCAGCAATGTGCTATATCTTTGATTCTCTAGCAAAAAATAATCTTTTAAATAAAGGTGATAAAATAGCTTTAATGACACCTATATTTACTCCATATTTAGAAATACCACACTTACCAACCTATAATTTTGAAGTTATAAATATTCATGCTAGTGAAGTTGATGAAAATGGAATTCCAACTTATCAATATCCAAGAGAGGAATTAGATAAGCTTAAAGATACCTCTATAAAAGCAGTCTTTATAGTTAACCCAAACAATCCTGCTTCAATAGCATTAAATGATGAATGTAAAGAAAACTTAATTGACATAGTAAATAACTATAATCCTAATTTAATGATTATAACTGATGATGTTTATTGTACTTTTGTTAATAACTTTAGATCTGTCATTAGTGATTTACCTTATAATACAATAGTTGTTTATTCATTATCAAAATATTTTGGAGTAACTGGTTGGAGACTTGGTGCTGTAATGCTTAATGAAAATAATATATACAATAAGCTAATAAGCGAATTACCAAAATCTCATAAAGAAACTTTAAATTTAAGATATTGCCATCTTTCTTCAGAACCCGTAAAACTTCCATTTATGGATAGATTAGTGCTGATAGTAGACAAGTTGCTTTAAATCATACTGCTGGACTTTCTACTCCTCAACAAGTACAAATGGCATTTTTCTGTGCATTTACATTAATAGATAGTGATAATACATATAAAAATTTAACTATAGATATTTGTAAGAGGCGTAAAAAGCTATTGTGTGATGGATTAGAACTTGAAGTTTTTAATGATCCTAACTACGCTTCTTATTATACAGAAATTAATATTTTAGATTGGGCAAGAGTTGAATATGGACAAGAGCTTTCAGATTTTATTGAAAAATCTCATACTCCATTCGATATTCTTTATGATTTAGCTAAAAATCATTCAACTATATTATTAAACGGTGATGGTTTTGCTTCTTGTAGATGGGGATTAAGAGTTTCACTTGCAAATCTTAATGATGAAGCCTATATACTTATAGGTCAAACACTTAGAAAAATATTCAATAATCTTGTTAATGAATTTGAGTTAAGTTCACAAGAACAGTAATCCTCTAAATTAATCCAAAATAAAAAGAGCAAATTAATAGATATTTATTAATTTGCTCTTTTATTATAAATATAAAATAACTTATTCTTTATCTTATTAAAGCTTATTTATTAATTCTTTTTTGCAACTCTAATCTAAATTCATCCATACTAAAAAGCTTACCTGGACAAGTTTTAGTAACTCCCTCAAGTTCTCTATGCCCTAAAACCTTTTTAGTTTCAATATCATACTTTTTCATAAAATACAAAGTAATATTTATTAAAGCATCCATTTGCTCCTTTAATGGCTTTGTTTCATCAAAATTTCCTGCAAGTGCAATTCCAATTGAATTATGATTATGTAATTTTGCATGTGCTCCTACATACATGCCTCTTCCTTCAAATATTTCTCCATCTTTTTCAATAAAATAATTGTATCCTATGCCAGCCCATTTAAATCTTTCTATATGCATTTCATGAGTACTTTTTACTGTAAGCTTTGGATTATGTGTATGGTGAATTATTATATTCTCAATATGGTTTAACGGTATTAGTTCTTCATTAAATTTTAGATCTACTTTTTTTATATTAATTTCCATTATATAGTCACCCCAATTGAATTATATATTTTATAATTTAAATTATCCACTTTATTACACAAATAATCCATAGTAATATTAATAAATTTTAAACTATAATAATTCTATAAATAACTATAAAGATAATTCAATGACTAATAAAAAGAATTAATTACTTCTTTAACTAATTCCTTTCTTATTAAAGATTTTCTTATTATCCTTGTAGTTGTCTATTTAATAAAAAAATATTATCAATTTTATTACCACTTTCATCATAATAATTCACATCTATTCCTTCTATATATCCAATTGTATCTCTATCTAACACCTGACCTTGAATTTTTAGAAGTTCACTTTCATCCATTGGAAGTTCAATATCCTTTGTTTCATTATCTCTATCACATACCATCTTTATTTTCATAACATCATTCTCCTTTATTGATTTAGTATGTTTAAAAACAATAAACCTAATACTCTTTCATTAAATTATTTATTACTATATAAAATCTACATTGCCCTATTCCTCTAAGAATAGTTTTAATCTTAGTTATCTATTAATTATTCAATATCCATTAATTTAACCCTTATTAATCTTATTTTATTTTTCTATTTATTTGTGCAATAATAAAATCATAAAATAAATACGGAGATGATTTTATTATGAGTACTGAAATAGAAAAATTAAGTCAAATACTTAAAGAAAGTAATAATATTGTATTCTTTGGAGGAGCTGGTGTATCAACTGAAAGTGGAATTCCTGACTTTAGGAGTTCTAATGGATTATTTAATGAGAAACTTAATATAACATTTACCCCAGAACAATTAGTATCTCATAGCTTTTATATACGTTATCCTGAAGAATTTTTTAATTTTTATAAAGCTAAGCTTATCTATCCAGAAGCAAAACCTAACAAAGCCCATCTTGCACTTGCTAAACTTGAAAAAATGGGCAAATTAAAAGCTGTTATAACTCAAAATATAGACGGATTACATCAAGCTGCTGGTAGTAAAAATGTTTTTGAGCTTCATGGTTCTGTTTTAAGAAATTATTGCGTAAAATGTCATGCTTTTTATGATGAAAAGTTTATCCTAGAATCAAAAGGCGTGCCTACTTGTACTAAATGTGGTGGAAGAGTTAAACCTGATGTAGTTCTTTATGAAGAAGGATTAGATGATAATACTATTAGAGGGGCAGTTAATGCAATTGCTAATGCTGATACTTTAATTATAGGTGGAACTTCTCTTGTTGTTTACCCAGCTGCTGGTCTTATTGATTACTTTAGAGGTAAAAATTTAGTACTTATCAATAAAACTTCTACTTCTGCTGATAGTAAAGCTGATTTAGTTATTAATGATTCTATAGGAAAAGTATTAGATAAGGCTATTAATACTATTTAAAATTATTATATTGCTTAATTTAAAATAGGTATGTCAATAAATCAACTCCATTTATTGACATACCTATCTTTATTGTATATTAAAATCTAATTATTATTTAAAAGCCCCCATATCATATGTTGTCTCAAAAACCTTTCTATTTACAACCCAAACATCTTCAAAATTGGGTTGTCCATTTTCATCTGCATCACATACAATATAATCTCCAGCTCCATGTTCAACTTCTGGTCTATTAGCTATAAGAACATCCCCCCAAGCAGTATTGATTTCTACTTGTTTATTAACTGGAACAAATGCAGCAAATGTTGCTTTACCAGCCTTTGTTTGAAGTTTAATGAAATTATCTACTGTAAAATCTTCAGCTACTTATTTTTTTCTATTTTTTAATACAATTTTATCAACCAATCCGAATATTATTTCGCATTTGTATATTTTTCAATATATATATCAAAGTTTTATTGAATATATACGTCTATAAAAGCTTCGTATCCATTTAACTTTAAAGTATTTATCATATTATTTGCATTTTCTTTATTAATAAAGCTTCCTGCTATCACTCTATTAATTATCTCACCATTTATATTAGTAGGACTTACATATGAATCTATACCTTTTTCGTTTAACTCATGAACTATATTTTCAGCATTTTTATATTCTTTAAAACTGCCTACAACTACTGTATAATAAGTTGTTTCTTTTTTATTTGGAGACGTTACTTTATTATTTTCCTCATAAACATCTATAAATGCCTCATATCCTTCTTTAACCAATTCATTAACTTTGTTTTGAGCATTTTTCTTATTTGTAAAGCTTCCAGTTATAATTCTATTATAAACCTTACCATCTATTAAATCTGTACTAATGTAACACTCAAAACCATCATCTTGTAATTCTTTTAATCTTTCATTGGCATTTTCTATATTATTAAAGCTACCTGCAATAACAGCATAATAAATAGTCTTATCATTTGAATTATTTATACTAGAATTATCCTTATCTGAATACTTAATAAAAGTATCTATAAATGCATCATATCCCATATCTTCTAAATCACTTACCATACTCTCTGCATTTTTACGTTGGCTAAAACTACCTACAACTACCCTATTTAAATTTTGCCCATTAATATTTTCTTCACTTATAAATGCATCTAATCCTAAACCTTCCATAGTAGTAACCATTTTCTTAGCATTTGATATATTCTTAAAACTTCCTACTATTACTCTATAAAAGATTTCTTCTGATGTACTATTAGCTACTAAAATATTTACTCCTTTACCCCCACTATTAGCTTGGACATTTGTTGGCGATATAGAGCATATTGATATAGCAAAAATACATATAAAAATAACTTTTGTTATCCCCTTTAACCTCCCACTTTTCACCCCATAAACCTCCTAATATATTCAACTTCGTAATCAATATATGAAAATTTAATATATCAGTTACTATTTACTAATTATTAAAATAAAAATAGGACTATGTATATAGTCCTATTTTTATTATCTATTTATAATTTCTTTAAGATTCTGATTTTTCTGTTGAATTATCTATTTTATCTTTGTCTGCTTCATCTCTGCCACAAGGATTTTTACACTTATTTTCTGGCTTAACTTCTTCTTTCTTTATCTCTTCTTTCTTTTTCTTGTCCTTACATTTGTCAGTATCTTTTTTATCTTCTTTTTTCTTATCTTCTTTCTTTACATCATCCTTACATTTTTTATCTTTTTTCTTTTTATCTTCTTTTTCTTTTTTCTTGCAAGGATTACTTGTTTTTTCAGTTTTTTCTTCATTTTTACTTTCTGATGGTTCCTTAGAAGTTGTCTTTACTTTACTATCTTCTTTTTTCTCTGGTACTTCTTCTGAAGTGTTTTTTACCTTTTCTTCTGATTTTTTAGAAGGCTCTTCAATAGTAGTTTTATTTGTTGAGTTTTCTGGTTCAACACTTAAAGTACTAGCATAGGCATTTGCGCCTTCAACCATCATTAATGCAGAACATATTAATAATGATACAACTTTTTTTTTCATTTGTTTTTCCTCCAATATTATTTTTAGTATTTACTTTCCTCCTAAGTATTCACACTTAGTATTTCCTTATTGGTAGAAAATTATTTTATACAATCTCAGTTAAATATTAGGTTTATGAGGATAATTTTGTTATTTAACCATTATACTTTTACTTGTATAAAGTATTGAAAATAAATCTTTATCATATATTAATAAGTCTATTTCACTTCCACTATTTAATTGTGGGATATCAATGTGAAAATTACCATTTTTCTCAACTTCAGCAGTTCCAATGATACCATTTTTACTTAAAGCAATTACTTTTGAGTCAGGAATTGTTTTACCTACTATTTCATTAGATTCTTTTTTAATTTTATTTACATCTAATTTAACATATTGCTCATAATTCTTAATGACTTCACTTGCTAAAATTGCATGACCGTTGTTATTTACGGTAACCTGAATCTTTTCTAAATCATAATTTAAACTATAAGCATTATTGTCTTTAAAAATTTTATACACATCTATAATTTTATATAATCCGTCATCATATCCTTGATAAATCACACTATTAATTTCCTCTATTTTATTTTCAAAAAAGTAATACAATTCTTCATTATCATTAAGAGGATTATATATATTATTAACATATATTTCTGATTGTGGTGATAATTCTTTTATATTTAATATTGTTTTTAAAAATTCCTCTTTAAAAATTTCTACTTCCTTTGACAAATCCTCTTCTAAAGTTACAGTATTTACATTATTACTTATATTACTTTCATTATCATCATAATAATTTAAATCTTCTTTATTCTTTAAATTATCATTAATGGAATTTATAATAATTTCTTCCCCCATATTTAATACTATTAAATCAGCTTGTCGTATCTTATCCTTATTTTCATTAACACTTCTATTTAAATCATTTATATCTGTATTAGTTGTACTTAAATTTTCATACTCTAAATTACTATTTAAAGATTTTAAGAATTTATATATTAAATTATTATAATTTATATTAAATACATCATCTGTATCTTCTGATATTGAATCACCTATTACAATATACTTTTTAATACTATCTATATATTCATTTTTTTTAGCTTGAATATTATAACCATGTACTATAAAAGCCATAAAAACTATGCAAAAGCTTAATACAAATAAAACTGTGACCTTTTTTCTTAATTTCATAATACCCATACCTCCAATATTTCCCTAAATTAATTATACAACTGTTTTTTTCAAAAAATAGGTATTATTGAAATTTTAAACACATTTTTTATCTACATATTATTACTTATTTCTTATTTTTTAGGCAAACGTTTTTACATATATTTTTCTAAAGTTTCAGCCCTATTATATGACTTTTTAATTATCTCTTTAGGATATCCAATATGATCTAATAATTTTATTGCATTACGAGTTTTTGATACTCCTTTTTTAAGCTTATAATCAAAATTTAAGCCTTTACTATCTACCTTTTCACTAAAATAGAAGAAATCATAATTTTCTTTCAATATTTCAGTAAGTTCTCTATCATGAGTTGCTACTATAGATATACTTTTTTTGCTATTAATATAAGTTAATATTTCTGCTGATGACGATATTCTTTCTATAGGGTTTGTTCCTCTAAATATTTCATCAATTGGACAGAATACTGGCAATTCTAAATCAAGAGCATTTATTATTCTAAGTAATGCTTCTGCTTCTGCCATGTAATAGCTCTTTCCTGCCGTTACATCATCACTTGGACTTATAGATGATACTATATTAAAGAAGCATGCTTCATATTTTTTAGTTAATGTAAAATTAAATGTTTGAGCTAAAATCATATTAAGTCCAATCATTCTTAAAAATGTTGATTTACCTGACATATTTGTTCCAGTTAAAACTATTCCTCTTTTTGAGAAATTAATAGAATTAGGTACTGCATTATTTACTAATGGATGTACACCTTCAACAATATTAATATTTATATCATCTACAAAATTTGGCTTACTATAATTTCCTTTTAATTGTTCTTTATAGGAAGCTATAGAAATATAACTTTCTAATTCACCTAATAAGTAATACAAATCTAATATGTATTCTCTTTTCTCTTCTAATAAGCTTGCTATTTTATAAAATGCTGTTTCCTCTAATAAAAATGGAATAGTAAAAACTTCTAATGCACCACCACCAGCATTAGCAATTTCAATTGGTTTAGTTGCTTTATCTAAACTTTTAAGTTCTTTTAATATCTCTGTAATTTTTTCATTATACTCTTTAATCATTGGATTTTTTATCTTTTGAATCTTCTTGGCAGAAACTATAATATTTCTTAAATATAATAATCCTTGTGATTTAACATTTTTTCTTTCTTTATCATTAATAAAAACATTTACCCAGATTAAAATAAATGTTGCTAAAAGTAACTTAGGCTCATTAAATAAAATTGACGCTACTAAAGTACCAATAGTTGCAACTCTTCCAAAAAATATATACATATAATATTTCATTTTATTCTCTTCTAGAGATTCCATTATCATATCTAAAAATGTATTTTTTTTATCGTAACCTAATCTAAAATAGATCATTTGTAATTTAGTTCTTAAATCACTATCTTTTCTTAAACCTTCTATAAATTCATCTCTTTCCTTAAGCTTCTTTCTATTATGAAGAGGATTTCTTAGAATTTTATATAAAATAGATTCACCAACACTACTATAAGTTCTATCTAACTTACTAAATAAATCATTCATATTGAAATCATCCCAAGTTTGGTCATCTATTGTGTATCCATCACTTTCTTCCATATCAAAGTAAGTTCTAATATTTTTAAAGTTTCTTTTTTTCTTTCTTTCTTCTGCAAAATCATTTTTCATAGAATCATATAATCCCATGATTTCATCCATTAAGCTCCCCATCTTCTTTTCTCCTTTTCCTTATATAAAATTTAATTATTGACTCTTAAATATTATACACTACTATTGTCTTTTAATAATAGATAAAATTATATAAGAGGCTATTTTAAAATTAAACATTATGTCCAAATTATAAAACACTTAAACTTATTTCATAAATTCACTAAACATAAGTAAAACTTTAAAACAGCCTCTTTATTTGTTATTCACTTAATATATTTCTTTTTATATGTAAATCCATTTGAGGATATGGAATACTAATATTCTCTTCATCAAATTTTAATTTAACTTGTTCTAATAAATCAAAATAAATCTTCCAATAATCCTTATTATTACACCAAACTCTTACAACAAAATTTACAGCACTATCACCATGAGCAGAAAGAGCTATAAAAGGTTCTGGTGTTTTTAATATAGACTCATGGGCTTCTATTATATTGCTTAAAACTCTTTTAACTTTAATTATATCTTCTTCATATCCAACACCAAAAGTTAAATCAACTCTTCTTAATTCCTTAGCCGAATAATTTACTATACTTCCATTTGCTAAATTCCCATTTGGAATAAGTATCAATTTATTATCTACAGTAGTCATATGAGTATAGAATATTCCTATCTTTTCAATAGTTCCTGAATGACCTGATCCTTCAACATAATCACCAACATTAAAAGGTCTTATTAATAATATTATTACTCCACCAGCAAAGTTTGAAAGGCTTCCTTGTAAAGCTAAACCTATAGCAACCCCTGCAGAAGCTACCAATGCTGCAATTCCTGCCGTGTCTATTCCTACATAACCCATAAAAATAACTACAACAATTATCTTTAAAGCAATTTCAACAAAAGTGTCTAAGAATGAACTTAAGGTTGCATCAACATTTCTTCTTTGCAAAGTTCTATTCATTATCTTTACTAATTTATTAACAATTTTCCATCCAATATAAAGCATTAGTATTCCTATTATTAGCTTTATACCTTTAGTGCTTGCCCAAGTAATAATATTTTCTATATACTTTTCTAATGACATATTCATAGCAATCTCTCCTCTACACTTTATTTACTATGTATATTATATATTTAAAATTTTTTTTGTAAATACTAGTTTATAAATTGCCTCATTATTAAAGTATATATTTTTTGTTTTATTACAAATACTTTTAAATTTATTTATTGTTATAAGCTTTATATAAATAATACATATTTACAATAAAAATAAATGTATTTATTATTCCAACTGGATAAGCCTTTACAACAAATCCATATATAGCAAATAATACACACCCAATAGAATTTATTATTCTTAATTTAACCATATCTGTCATAATAAGTGATATAGCAATCATTATTGACGCTGCATATCCTACCCATTCAATAAACGGTATACCAAACATATACTACACTCCTTCTTTTTATAAAAATAAGTTCTTTTTTATTTTTCCTCCTTAGCTTAAGGTTTATTACAGTTATAAAAGATAAATTATATTATCTAATCTATAAAATGTTACTTTTATTCATACAGTTAAACTCATGGGGTTTATTGGTATTTTTTCATACTCACTTATTTAATTACAAATTTTATTAAAATTACTTTAATATTCTCTTAAAATACATACAAAAAAATACTTTTAAGTATATAATAAACTTATAAATTTTATAAATTTTTAAGGAGTCATAAAACAAATGAAGTTAAATTTAACAAATAAATATAAATATTTATTAATTTTATTTTATCCAATTTTTATATCAGTACTGCTTGAATATAATATTTGCCAAAATTTTATTAGTACATTAAACTTTTTATTAACTAAACCTAATATTTTTCTTTTTAATATACTTATAATGTCCATTTTATTAGTTATAGTTTTATTTATTTTTAAAAAATCTTACTTGGCAATATCTATTCACGGAATCATATTTTATATTTTATCTTGTGTTGAATATTTTAAATATAAAACTAGTGGAAGTCATTTAGTTATAAGCGATTTACTAATGACAAAAAATTTAAGTGATGTGGGTAAATTCGCCTCACTAAAAATAACTTATCCATTAGTGATAAACTTATTATTGTTAGCTATATATATTTTTATAACTTATAAATTTAATTTTTCTATTAATTTTTCATTAAAAAAACGACTTTGCGGTAGTGCTTTAATTGCAATACTAGTAACTATTATATTTACAACCTCACTTTCGGCTAATGTTTTTTCTGTATTTGAAATAGAAAATTCAACTGCTACAAACATATTGGAAAGTAATGAGCAATTTAATGATATTGGTTTTTTACCTTATTTAACAAAAACCACTACTGAAAACTTACTAGATGAAGTAGAAATGCCTGAAAATTATAGCGAAAATACTATTAATTCTATAATTAATAAAAATACTAATTCTGATTCTACTAATAGTTATGAGTCTAATAATCCAAATGTTATATTTATAATGTCTGAATCTTTTAGTGATTTTAGAGTTTTTGATTCATTAAATATAGATCCAGAAATTTATAGTGCTTTTGATGAAGTTGGAAATGAAGGCTACGTTGGTAATTGTGTGGTTCCAACCTTTGGAGGATATACCACTAGAACAGAATTTGAACTTTTATTTGGGTTACCTACATTCGCACTTAATACTCCATCAGTACCACAAAATTTATTAAAAAAACAAGATACTATAGACACATTTCCAAGTTATTTTAAGAGCTTAGGATATAATACAACTTATATTCATCCTTTTAGTAAAACTTTTTATGATAGAGATACGTTATATGCTGAATATGGATTTGATAATTTATATTTTGATGATAATATGACTGTTGAAACTGAAAACTTTAGAAGATATATTTCTGATAAAAGTGTATTTGAGCAAATTAAATCGGTTTTACAAACAAACTCTAGTCCAAGCTATATATTTACTACAACAATGCAAAATCATCAGCCCTATTATAGTGAAACAAGTGATAATTCTGATCAATTATCATACTATTTAGATGGAATTAAAGAGACTAGCACTGAATTACGAGAATTTACAAATTGGCTAAAGGATTTTGATGAAGATGTTATTCTTGTCTTTGTTGGCGACCACTTTCCATTCTTTACTCCTGATGATGACGTGTATGACAGGCTTGGTTTAAATAATCTTAATGCTGATTTGATTTATACTCAAAAATATATTATTTGGAATAATTACGATAACAATATTATTAATACAGATATAGATACTATTTCTGCATTTTATATTCCATATATAATAACAGATTTAATTAACGGTAAAAATACACCTTTATTAGAATTAATGAAAAGCTTAATGAATGAATGCCCTCTTTATTCACCAAGTATTCAAAGCAATAATTCTAGAAATGAAACTTTAGATTTAATAACTTATGATAAAGTTCTTGGTGAAAATTTTAGTCATTAATCCATTTATTATTGAAAACTTGTCCTATTATTATTATAGTATATTTATATTTCTAAAATATAAATATACTATATAATAGCGGGGTAATAAAATGTTAGAAAAAATTTTTACTACAATACTACCTATCCTAATTCATATATTTGAGTTAATGGGAGTTATTGTATTAACAGTAGGCGCTTTTAAAGCTTTTTATCACTATGTAAAATCTAAATTTGGTAGAGAAGGCTATTCTCTTAAATATGAATTTGCAAATTCAATGATAACCGCACTTGAATTTAAACTTGCGGCTGAAATTTTAAAAACAGTTTTAGTTAAAACACTTGATGAATTAGTAATTTTAGCTTCTTTATTCTTATTAAGAGCATTAATGACTTTTATATTAGAACGTGAAATTAAACATAGTGAATCTCATAATGCTGTCTAGAGTAAAACTTAATTTTACACTAAACTTCATATTACATAAATTTTAATATTACATGTCAACAAAAATGGTTGTATCAAAACTAGTCTATTTTTTAAAATAGTGCTAATGAGTAACACTTCTTATATTTCTAAGTATTTTATCTCTATTTTGATTTTGATACAACCTCTATTATTTTATTAAACTATGTTTACCTATACTATTTATTTTTACTATTCTATATTTGCAATTAAATTATCTAAGTCAACTAACTTATTTGTTAATTTTGCTATAATCCTTTATAAACTTTTCTATTCCTGCATCTGTTAATGGATGTTTTGCCATGGCTTCTATTTGCGAATAAGGTATTGTTGCAATATCTACTCCTGATAAAATACACTCTAAGATATGCTCTTTAGTTCTTATGCTGGCAGCAATTATCTCTGTATTAAACCCGTAATTTTTTTTAGCTATAATTAAATTTTTAATTAAATCCATTCCATTAAGTCCAATATCATCAAGCCTTCCAACAAAAGGACTTATATATGTGGCACCAGCCTTAGAAGCTAAAACACCTTGATGAACACTAAAAATTAATGTAACATTAGTTTTTATTCCTTCTCTTGAAAGAGTTCTAACTGCATTTAACCCTTCTAATGTCATTGGAATTTTAATTACAATATTTTTATTTATTTTTGATAATTTTCTAGCTTCTTCAATCATTCCTTTAGTATCTAAGCTCATAACTTCAGCACTTATTGGTCCATCTACAATGGTACTTATTTCTGTAATTATATCTACCATTTCTCTATTTTCTTTTGCAACTAGCGATGGATTTGTTGTAACACCATCAATTAATCCCATATCATTTGCCTTTTTTATTTGTTCAATATTTGCCGTATCTATAAAAATCTTCATATCATCTTCTCCTTTTATATAATTTATTAATATTATCTATATTTTTAACAACTTAATTAAATATATGTCTAACTATTTAGGTTATATGATATGAAACTTAGCTTTTTATTATTCCACACTAATATTTAAATAAATATTCTGTACTAAAACTATAATCTATCAATTATTTTTATACATCATAAATAAATAACACCTAGCAAGTTTAAATCTTCTTACTAGGTGCTATTTATTTAATAAAAAATATTTTTATTACTATATATTAATAAATAACTTTATAATATTAATTTTTTCTTTGATTTAGCTATTATCTTTTCAACTATAGGATCAAAAAGCTCTGCTATCTCTTCCTCTTCTTCAATATGATCTAAATCTCCATAATTAGTAATTGCTCTATGCATTGGTAGTTCTCCTAATAGATCTACCTTCATATCATTTAAGAATTTTTCTGTATTTTCACCATTAAATAATTTAATAGTTTTATCGCAATCTGGACATTTAATATAACTCATGTTTTCAATTACCCCAAATATATCTATATTCATTTTTCTTGCCATATTAATTGATTTAGAAACTATCATAGATATCATATCTTGAGGAATAGACACCATTACTACTCCTTTTATAGGAATAGTTTGCATAACAGTTAAAGGAACATCGCCAGTACCTGGTGGCATATCAATTATTAGATAATCTAACTCACCCCAATATACTCCAGTCCAAAATTGCTTAACTACACTTACTATAGCTGGTCCTCTCCAAATAACTGCCTCATCTTCTTTTTCAACAACAAGATTTAAAGACATCACCTTAATTCCTTCACTGCTTTCAACAGGATAAATAAGTGTTTCTGTTCCTCTTGCTCTCTCTTCTTCTATATGAAGTAATCTTGGTATACTTGGTCCTGTTATATCTGCATCTAATATACCAACTCTATATCCTCTTTGAGCTAATTGTCTAGCTATCATAACTGACATAGTAGATTTACCTACTCCACCTTTACCACTCATTACAGCTATTATATTCTTTATTTTATTTTGCTCATTATTTTCAATTCCACATTGCGTTTCATCTTTTCCACATGAACCATGACTTGGACATGTATTACAGTTTCCCATTTATTTCACCTCATTTTATAAACTCTTTTTATATTTATTTATCATAAGTTTATTCCTAATATTTTTCTTTGTCAAATATGAAAAAAACTTCCTCAAAAGAATAGAAATAATTCCAATCTCTTGAGAAAGTTTATATTATGATGTTTGTTTTAACATATAGTTTTTCCAATCACCATTCTTTATGTAAATGCTATTTTTATTGAAAATAGCTTCATCATTCATAGCATAATAATAAACATAACAACTTTCAATACTTCCATCTAAAAGCTCAACATCCATTACTATTCTATTATATTCATTTCTACTATCATTAACCCCATAGTAATTCTCCATTTTATCCATAGGAATCATTACACTTTCAAAATCATTTAAAGTCATTACTTCTCCAAATACCTCATCATCACCTTCCATCAATGCTGGATATCCCTTATGAGGCATATGATATAACTTTCCTTTAACTTTTCCAATTTTAGAGTCTGATACTTTTCCCATCAAATATTTATCGTAGTTAAAAAAACCTGTTCTTAAGCTACCATAAACAAATATCTTCTTTGGTTGTATTGGTTCTAACATCTTAGCAAATAGCTCCACCAACAGCTTTAATATCTTCTGAATTTTCTACTGCTGCTTTTATTGATAATTCTAGCCCTTTTGAGATATCAATTGTGCTCATTGATGGCTTTTCTGGTTTATCAACTACTTGTGATGGGATGTATGGAACGTGTATAAATCCTGCTCTTATATTTGGATATTTCTTATCTACTAAGTATAATACACCATACATAACATGGTTACATACAAAAGTTCCTGCCGTATTTGAAACTGATGCTGGAATTCCATTACTCTTCATTTCATTAACCATAGCCTTTATTGGTAGGTTAGAAAAATATGCTGGTGCTCCATCTTCATAAATAGTGATATCTAACGGTTGATTTCCTTCATTATCTTCAATTCTTGCATCATCTAAGTTTATTGCAACCCTTTCTGGAGTTATTCCAAATCTTCCTCCAGCTTGTCCTACAGAAATTACTATATCAGGATTATGTTCTTCTATAGCTTCTTCAATTTTAGCTAAAGATTTTCTAAATACTGTTGGTATTTCAAGCTTAATTACTTCAGCTCCTGAAATAGTATTTGGTAATAATTTAACTGCTTCTAGTGCTGGATTAATTGCTTCTCCTCCAAATGGATCAAATCCTGTTATTAAAACTTTCATCTCTATCTTCTCCCTTTTCACTTTTTCTTCCTTGGTAAAATTTAATTAATCTCTACCTGACGAATTATGAGATATTCCCTAAAGCATAAAATCTTTAGAAAATACCTCATATACATTATAACATATTAAATTTATTTTTTAATTAAAATGCTAAGAAATACATTAAAACAATATGTATTGCTAATAAAATTAATGCTACTGGTGCTTGGTGCTTGATTATTGAATTTTTATCTTCAATTTCAAGTAACGCTGCTGGCATTATGTTAAAGTTAGCTGCCATTGGAGTTAATAATGTTCCACAGTAACCTGCTGTTAATGCTAAAGCTCCTGCGATTGCAACATTAGCTCCTTGTGCAAATACAAATGGTATACCTATACCAACTGTTATTACAGAGAATGCTGCAAAAGCATTTCCCATTATCATTGTAAATAATGCCATTCCTACACAATAAGCAGTAACTCCTATGAATATATTCCCTTGTGGTAATACACTTGATATTCCTGAAGAAATTACATCTCCAACTCCTGCTGCTGTAAATAACGCTCCAAGCGCTGCTAATAATTGTGGTAATATACTAACTGATCCTACTGATTGAAGCATTCTATCTGATTCTTCAACTAATACTCTTGGTTTTGCTTTAGTAATAATAAATGTAACTATTACTGCAATAACTGCCGCTACACCTATAGCTGCTGTTCCTGAAATTGGTGTAAATTGTGCAATACCTAATGCTGCTAAAGCTATAATTAATGATGGTACAAATACCTTAAGCCCTAACTTTTCAGCTTGCTCTTCCCCAAATTTTTCATCTAACGCTTTAACAGTTCCTGGTTTAACTTGCTTAGTTAAAGTAAGTACTGCTATAACTACTAATGTTGCACCAACTAGTGCTGGTGGTATTGATGGTCCAAATATAAATATTATTCCAAGTAAAGCCCAAAATAATGCTGTTCCTATTTTAGCCTTATGATTTTTATCTTTTAATGTTAATACAGCTGTATTTAACATCATAATTCCAATTATTATGTAGAAAATCTCTAATAATGTATTAGAAATTGCTGCAAAATCCATACTTTTTTCCTCCTTAGTGACTATTTATTCTTTTTGCCAAATTGTCTTTCTAACTGCTTGTCCAGTAAAATATTTTGAACTAATACTAATACAAATGCAATTATCGCTACTGGAATCGATGCCTTTGCAATATCTAATCCTGTTGTTGCATATCCTAATTCACTTAATGTATTAGAAATTAATAAAACTCCTGAACTAGCTAGGAATAAGTTTTGCCCATAGAAATTACCGTAGTTATCCATAGAAGCTGCTGCTGCTTTAATTTTAGCTTCTGTTTTTTTATCTAATTTTCCATACTTACTTATTGCTGCTCCTTGAGCCATTGGATTTATTAAAGGTCTAACAAATTGAGGATGTCCACTTATTCTTAATGACATAGCTCCAGCAATTTGTCTTATTAAACAATAAAGTGTTAAAAGCTTTCCTGTTGAAAGATTTTTTACTTGCTTTATTAATGAAACTGCTTTTTCTTTTAAACCATATCTTTCTGATATACCTATTACAGGTAACGTTAATATAAAAATTGTTATTAATCTTTGATTAACAAAAGTTTGTCCTAGTATTGTTAATATTTCATTTAAATCCATATTTGCTGCAAAACCTGTTACAAGTCCAGATATTATTATTACTGCAATACTATCAAGTTTTAATGCAAATCCTATAATTACTATTAAAATTCCTATTAATACCATTTCTTTCCCTCCATCATATGTTTATATAATATATATACATCTTTTTTCGACATTTGTCTACAGATTTATTTGCTATTTAATAACCTTTTATTAATACAACACCCTCTTTTTTAATATTTCATCAATAATTCCCCTTTACATCTATCACTCTATTTTTAATTTTTCATTTTTGTGCCATATTAAAATAAAATAAATATTGAATAAATATTCCACATTATTCAATATTTATTCATAATAAATATAATATAAATTTAATCCATATAGTAATTATGCTGTAAATAATCATAATAATAATCATAATAGTTGAAATCATAATAATTATTATAGTAATCCTTATAATAATTATCATAAAAGTTGTCCTTATGCTTTTTATGATTATCTAAATTATTTTTATATATATGATTATCTTTATATTTATTTTCATAATCTATAAAGCCACCTTTTTTATAATCATAATAATAGCTATAGGGATTTTCATAATCTGAATTATAATAGTAATGTCTAACTAAATCATAATCATTTATTTCTTCAGGATTAATTGTGTCTGCCTTGCAAATACTTATTTTCATTAAACTTATAATCAGTACTAAAAAAAATAACTTTTTCATTTTAATTTATCCTCCATTTATTAATATCTTATCTATATTGTGGACTTTTTATAACTTTTTATTTAATTATCTATGCGTATTTGAAGCTTTCCTAAAGATTTCTCCCTACCATCACTACCTACTCTTGTAATAATATAAATTTCATAAAAATCACCAATTACTTTAATATCATTTTCTTTTATGTATGAAAAAATAATATTATAATATTTTTTACTTTCATTATAATCATCATCAAAGTTTAAAGTTAAATATTTTCCTGCTGGAATTACTATTTTTTCATCACCTTTAAAATCAACATTTTTAGAAAAACTAAGCATCATATTTTTATAAATTATTTTATTATTTTTTATAAAT
The DNA here is from genome assembly GCF_000320405.1 of Clostridium celatum DSM 1785. Classification (GTDB taxonomy): domain Bacteria; phylum Bacillota; class Clostridia; order Clostridiales; family Clostridiaceae; genus Clostridium; species Clostridium celatum. Next base: position 40,773 of record NZ_KB291609.1, read on the forward strand.
TCATTATGATCAATAATAAATGCTAATTCTTTATTAAAATATGAATTATCCTTTTCAACTTCTGCTAACGCCTTACTTAAATTCACCTCAAATTCTTCTGTAAATCTATTAGTATTGTTGTATTTAACAAATTCTCTTTCACTATATTCTTTAATAAAAATTCTATTTAAGCCTTCTTCCAAAGTTTTTTTTATTCGTTCCTCTAAAAAATTAATATTATCTTTTATTCTATTTAATTCATTTATTTTTGTATCAATAATGTTCTTTTGCTTTCCTATAACATCTAATACCGATTCTAAAGAAGTATAATTTTCTATTATTATTTTTATTTCATCTAGAGATAGTCCCATAGATTTGCATTGCTTTATTAAATCAAGTATTACAAAGTCTTTTGCACTATAATATCTATATCCAGTATCCTCATTTATATATGATGGCTTAAGTAACCCTACTCTATCATAATGTCTTAAAGACTCTATGGTCATATTATGTATTTTGGCTACTTTTCCAATTGAATATTTTGTTTTCATAATATATTTCTCTCCCAATTATTAAATACATACTTATATTCCTTATTATACATTAATAACTTATACTTTAATAATTTATTGAAATCAAAATTAGGCTTACTCATAAACACCTTTTAAGCATTTATGAATAAGCCTAGTTTTATAATATATATTTCTTATTTAAACTCTTTATTAAGCATTAACTACCTTTGCAGTAGATGTCTTTATATCTGCAAGTAATTTAATTGTGATAAAAGTTAAACTTTCTGATACAATAGCACTTGCCCATATTCCAGTTACTCCAAACATTCTTCCAAGTACAAATAAACATATTGGTAAATACACCACTGATCTTAATAAACAACTTAAATTTGAATATTTAGGTGTTTCAATTGCTTGATAATATACAAGAGTATTTAGATTTAATCCTACTGCATAATAACTTAAACATGCTATTTTTAAAGCATCATATGACAATTGTGATATATACATATCATTTGTAAATATTGATATTAGCATTGGCCCAAAAACAAAACTTATAACTACAAAAAATGTAGTTATTAATATATTTGAAACATTTGTTATTTTAAAGAAACCTAACATCTTTTTACTATCTTTTCTTCCATAGTTATAACTTACAAGCGGTTGAACTCCTAAAGTTATTCCATAAAGCACCATATATATATTAGTAGTTAAATAATTTAATATACTATATGCTGATACTCCTATTTCTCCTACATAATTTACTAATGCTATATTATGAAGTAACACTATTATAGAATAACTACCTTGTGCAAAAAATGATGGAAATCCTATAGTACAAAATTCTTTTATTGTATCAATTGATAATTTTACATTTCCAAATGATAAATATCCTTTTTTCATCAAGAAATGTGGCAATATTATAGTAACAGTTATTATTTGTCCTAAACCAGTTGCAATAGCTGCTCCCTTTATTCCCATTCCTAATTTAAAAATAAAAATATAATCCAATGCTATATTAGTTATTGCACCACTTATTGTAGATATCATTGCAAGCTTTGGTCTACCATCATTTCTTACAAAACTATTAAGTACTATTCCTATTAAATTAGGAATGCAAAATAATGCATAAAACCTTAAATAATCAACAGCTAATGGTTTTAAAATTTCTGTTGCTCCTAAAAGACTTACTATTTGCTTAGTAAAAATAATACAAATTAAACTAATTATTAAACTAAATATTAAAAGCGACTTAAAAACCTGTCTAAAAATATTTACTGCTTTATTTACCTTATTAGCTCCAATATTTTTAGAAACTAATGCTCCTCCACCTATTGCAAACATAGATGCTAGTCCAAATAGCATTACTGTAAATGGTAATACTATATTTACAGCCGCTAATGCTGAATCTCCAACACCTTGTCCAACAAATATACCATCAATTACTGTATATAATGAGGAAATAAACATTGCTAATGCTGATGGAATAGCATATTTAAAAAATTCCTTCTTCAACAATACCACCTTCTTCTATTTTTTATCCTTACACATTATAAACTCTTGTGTAACAAAAGAGTCAATATATTTTAAATAAAAATATTTATTTCTTAGAGTTAAAACATTACTTAATCTAACATTAGAATTTATTATATTTGCTAATAATCATCTTCTATTACTCTCATACATATCTATAATATCCTTAAAATATATACTATTTAGTTCATCAATGAATTCATCTTTTAATTCATCAAAACTTCTATCTTGTATTAGATTAACTATAAATGCCATACTATTCCATTCATCATTTTCATATTTAAAATTTAGACTTTTACAAGTAGCAGGCAAATTCTTTTCTACAGTCTTTTCTATTATATTTTTTCTTGAGTATATTAACTCTAAAGATTTAATTAAATTACTTTTATCTGGAGCCACCCTTTTTAAATAACAATCTATACCATAATCTTTTTTAACAAATCTATAGAATTTCATTATATTACAAATACTACTAATCCATTTATTTTCTTCAAATCTTGATATTTCCCTAAATTCTCTAATTAATATTCGTGTCCTTTTTTCTTCTAAATTTCCTGATATAAATTCTTTTATCTGCTTATCCATCCATCTTATTATAAAATCTTTTTCCGGAACTAATGAGTTATTTTCATAATAAGAATTAAGTGATTCATATTTATATATAGGTATAAAATAATTATCATCAATTATTTTGTAGTAATAAATTTCTTTATAATCAGAATTAGCTATTAATTCTTCATATTTTTTATAATTTTCCTTCCAATTATAAAAATTAATATCCCAAATAAATCCTATTGAATTTAACTTCTCTACAAACTCTTCCCCTAATATTTGTTTTTTATAAAGCGTTCTTTGAAGATTAACCCAACTATATAACCTTGAATACTCTAAATTTTTTGGAACATTTAAATGGTTATTAACCTCTTTAAATTTAAGTAAACTTTCAAATGATTTTTCCCAGTTATAAGTTATTTTTCTTTCAATATTCTTAAGCTCATATATAATATTTTCATGTTCCTCATATAAAGAAAATCTTATATTATAATCTTCAAGTCCTAGTTGATGTCTATAGATATTATTAATAGAAGTTGATACTTCCAACTTTTTTCTAAAATTAATCAATTCCAAATTATCTATATTATCTACAAAATCAAATACAACAGGACTATCCCCCTCATAATCACTACTTAGACATCTTCCTAATTGTTGATAATATATACTTGGTGATTTAGTGTTTCTAAGCATAATAATTCCGCTAATGTCTTTTATATGTATTCCTTCATTAAGTTTGCTTATTGCGAAAAGAAGTTTTACTTGATTTTCATCATTAACTCTTTCAAAAGCTTCCAAAATTTCTTTGCTATTAGACTTTTCAGACGTTACAGTATAACAACTTACTTTCTTTTCACAAGATAAAATATTTTCAAACCACTGAACTACTACCTCTTTCATTTCTTTTAAATGCTTATTATTTTCACAAAAAACTATAAACTTTAACCTTTTTCCCTTAGGTAGATGTTTCTTTATAATATTTTCTATATTGTTTTCTCTCTCCCATAGTTTTTTATATAAATTTAACTCATTTATATATTCTTCCTTATCACTTTTTGAAATATTAAGCTTCTTCATTAACTTCAACTTCTTATCTATTTCAATATCTAAGTTATACATGGCAGAAACATAGACTGGCATTGGAAGTATTCTTCTAACGATTGCATCTGATAATCCTAAAGGCGTCGTTGAATTACCATGAAGTAATTCTTTTATCATATCTCTATTATCATCTAGAAATCTAATAGGTGTAGCAGATAACCCAACAACCTTTGCTTCTTTATTTTCATTTAAAATATACTTAACTGCTTGTCCCCACTTTTCTGCTCCTGCTCTATGTAATTCATCTAATACAATTAACTTAATTTTTAAATCATTTAATTTTCCCTTAAAATATAAAGATGAAAATTTACTATAAGTATAAAATTTGCATTTTTTCACACTCCATGGAGCTAATTTCTTTAATCTATCTAATATTTCATTAGTTGGAGCTAAAATTATTTTATCTTCTTTTATATAATCAAAAAGTAATTGAAGTATAATATAACTTTTTCCAGTACCAGTTGCATTTGGTACTGCAACTCTATTATTTTTTTCGAATACTGCTTTTATCTCCTTATATGTATATCGATTATGTGGTCTTAAATCTGGTAACAAAATAACTTCATCTATATTGTCACTATAATTATTTATTAACTCTTCAATATAATCAAAACTCTCTAATGACATATTAGTCTTATTAAATATATTTATTTTTTCTACATAACCATTTACAGATATTATCATAAAATAATTACAATTATATTTTCTACTTGCTTCTTCTTCAAATTTTTTTAATTCTTCTCTTATAATATGATTTCCTAAAGGGTTTAATATATTTTTTGCTTGAACAATCCAAATAATTTTATTGGGATTATTGGGCCTAGATAAAAGTATGTCTGCTCCCCCATCATATGCTCCACCTTTTATAGTTGCTATAAAACCATTTCCTTCAAATAAAAATTCTAAATATTCTTCAAAAACTATACCCTTTATTTTTTTATCAATATTATTTAACTTTTCTTTTATTAGGTAACACTGTCTATTCTTTGTTAATTTCTTAAGTTCAAGTAATATTTTTTCTTTTTCATTCATCTATATTTCTTTGACTCCTATACTGAATAAATAATTCCATAATAAGTTATATTATAACTTATATAATTCTCATTGTGCTTTTTCAAGTATAATTAAATATTTTATAGATTAGATCTTTGTAATGTGGATATAATTCATACTAATTAAATTTATGCAAATAATAACATAATGAAAGGAGATGAAATTATGAAATCATGGGTTAAGACATTAATCGTAATTGCTGTAATATTAATCATTATAGCTATTCCTACAATCTCAAGTTATAATAATTTAGTTACTCTTGAACAAGCAGTAGATATTTCTGAATCCAATATAGATACCCAACTTCAAAGGCGTTCAGATTTGATTCCTAATTTAGTTAATACAGTTAAAGGATATGCTTCACAAGAAAAAGATATATTTACAGATATAGCTAATGCACGTAGTAAGTTAGCTGGTGCAACTAATGTTAATGATCAAGCTAATGCAGATAATGAGTTAAGTAATGCACTTTCAAGATTACTAGTTGTTGTTGAAAATTATCCTGATTTAAAATCTAATCAAAACTTCATTGATTTAAGTGTTCAATTAGAAGGAACTGAAAATAGAATAGCTATTGCAAGACAAGATTATAACACTGCTGTTACTGAATATAACACAAAGAGAAAAAGTTTTCCTACAAATATTGTAGCTTCAATATTTAATTTTAAGGAAAAACCTTTATATAAAGCAAACCAAGATGCACAAAATGTTCCTGAAGTTGATTTTTCTAGTTAAATATGAAATATATTAAAAATAAGTTCAAATTATTTTTTTCTATTCTCTTAATTATTTTATGTAGTGCATCTTTTATTACTAAAGCTAATGATGCTTTTCCATCTCCTACAAACTTAAAATATGTTAATGACTATGCAAATATAATAAGTGATTCATATAAAGAAAAAATAGTTTCAATAGGTAAAGAATTAGAAGATAAAACTACAGCCCAAGCTGTTGTAGTCGTAATTAATTCTACTAATAATATTCCTATCGAAGACTATTGTAATAAACTTTTTAGAAACTGGGGAATAGGTCAAAGTGACAAAGATAATGGATTATTACTACTAGTTGCTATAAACGATAGAACCTTCAGAGTTGAAGTTGGTCGTGGCCTTGAAGGAGCTATTCCAGATGCTCTTAGCAATAGAATAATGGATTCAATAGCTAAGCCTGAATTTAAACAAGGTAATTATGAAGAAGGTATTTTAAATTCTTACGCTAGCTTATGTGACTATATTGCAACTGAGTATGGAATTACATTAGATAAATCATATGATTCGTCTGTATCTAATACTACTAATTCTAAAACTTCAAATAATAAAGAATTTGGTTTTATTGGAGTAGCTTTTTTTATACTTATATTTTTTGATTTATTTTTTAATAAAGGTAGGATTATATCATCATTACTTCAACTACTATTTTGGAATGATTTCTTTGGTGGAAGAAGAGGTGGTGGTGGTGGATTCGGTGGCGGAAACTCAAATTCTGGCGGTGGATTTGGCAACTTCGGAGGTGGTTCATCAAATGGTGGAGGTTCCTCTGGTAATTGGTAATATTAATAAATAAAATGATTAAAGAGAATTGAAAACTAATTTATATTTTAGTCTTCAATTCTCTTATTTTTAATTATCTGAGTTTTAATCTTAGAAATATTATTAAATCGTTATTTTTTCTTTCTAGAGAATACAGCACCTACTACAGCTAATATAGTACCAAATACCCCTACTGCAGCTGCTGATCTTCCACCTGTTTGTGGTAATTTACCATTAGCAGATGAATTCCCACTATCACTTGAATTACTAACTACTTTATTAGAATTGCTATTGCTTACTATATTATTTGAACTATTGTTGCTTGAAGCATTATTTCCTGAATTACTACTTCCAGCATTAGATTGTAATGAACTAATAGCAGTTCTTAAGTTAGCCTCGGCCTTTCCTACTTCTTCTTTAGTTGCATCTTCATTTGCAAATACTCTATTTGCTTCTTCTAATCCTCTTTCAACTGCTCTAAAGCTAGCTACTGTATATTTAGCACTATCTAAATTTTCAGCTTTATTTATTAAATCATTTAAAGCATCCTTATTTGGTTTTAATCTTAATTCTAAGAATGCTTTTAATAATGTTTCATAAGATTCTACAATTTCTGCTTCCATAGCATTTTCATCAGCTACTACACCATTTGATGCTTCTAAAGCTATAGCTAATTTATCCCAAGTTGATGCTATATACTTACTTGAATCTAAAGCCTCAATTCTCTCTAATAATTTTATTAAATTAGCTTTATCACCTTTCTTGAATTCTAGCATTTGCATTGCTTCACTTAATCTTTCAAATGATGCATCTACTTTTTCTTGAGTTGATGTATCACTAGCTAATAAATTCTTAGCTTCCTCAAGGGCTGCTTTAAATTCATTGACAACTGCAGGAACTATATTTTCAAGTTCTGCATCAGTTACTTCAGTAGCCATTTCTACAGCTATCTCTAAATGAGTCTTAATTACATCTACTGGTGGTGTAACTGGCTTTTTCTCTAAAGCCTTAATAGCTTCTTCTAATGTATTCTTTGCAGTGTCAACATCTTGTTGAGTTGCATCTGTACTAGCTAATACATTATTTGCAGCTTCTAATGCGCTAGTTAAATTAGCCCAACTTTCAGTTGTATAGTCACTTTCGATTAAAGTACCTACCTTGTCAACTATAACTTGTAATCCTGATTTATCAACCTCAATTACTGGAGGAACTTCATTTTCTCCAACTTTAATGTTTACAAAGTTAGATGAAACTGTTTTTCCATCTACAGTTAAATTAGCTATTACAGTAGTTGTACCTTCTGATACTCCAACCAACTTACCATCCATAATTTTAGCTACAGCTTCATCAGCAATAACATATTCAATTGTAGCATTTGATAAATCAGCCTTAGAACCATTACTCATTAATCCATTAACTAGCATTATAAATGAAGGTAATTCTCCACCTACCTCTAATTCATTTACTGATAAACTTAAGTTTACTTTATCAATAACTGGATTCGTTACAGTATTATCTATTTCAGTAACATAAATATTATCTAAAATAAGCTCTTGATATCCTGAACCTTTATCTACAGATAAATAGTAATCACTCTTATCTCCTGTAGTAAATGTCTCAGCTATACTATTAATGTTAGTATTTTGTCCTGATGCAACACCTGTGGCAGTTAAAGGAATGTTTAATACTGTTCCACCTGATACAGACTTAACATTAATTGAATATCCTGGAGCTGCATTTGCTAAAGAATAAATAAATCCTAATTCATAAGTTTTATTTGGTTCTAACTTAAACGTTGTTGAATCAGTTATAATCATTTGACCAGTTTCGCCTGATTGTTGATTAGTCTTTAATGAGAATCTACCATCAAGTACCCAAGTCATTTTTTGTCTTCCAAGTAAATCTTTTTCTGCTAAATGAGTTCTATTAGAGGTTCCTCTTCCTGGGGCTAAGAAGAATGGTGTAATACCTTCATCTACGTTTTCAAAGTCTTCATAGAATACATATCCCTCTTTATTAGTTTCTCCTGGATGTTCCCAAATTCTAAAATCATCAACTAAAACAGTACCATTTCCGGCTAAAGCTTCTAAAGAAATATCAGCTGTAGTTACACCTGCTGGTACAGTAAATTCAACTTCCATTCTTGCAAATCTGTCATCTAAATATTTAACGCCTTCACCTTGTCTAGTTTGAGATGCTCTATCCATAGTATTAGTTACAGTAGTATCTCCTATATGAGTAGTTAAAGTAACTTCTCTTCCTCCATCATTTTTTACCCATGCAGAAATTGAATAAGCTCTTCCTGGTACTAACCCTTCTATGCTTTGAGTTATTTTACCTTGCTTATCTGCAATTGAAACCACATCATTACCTTTTCTTCTTTGAACAGTTTCATTAACAAATGTTATGTGGTCTGTATTTCCTTCAGAAGATTCTCTATTCCATATTGACCAATCTTGAGCATCAAATCCTGGATCTTTAATTAATGAACCATAACCCCAATCATCTATTCTATCTTGAGCTACTTCTCCTTGAGTTATTATATAAGGAGTATTTTGTTCAACATCTAAAGTAACTTTTCCATCAACAATATCTACAGTTCCAACTTCAACTCTACCTAAGTCAGTTAATTCATAAACATGAACGTTAGATAATCCTGACCAAGAATCTGGTACATCCCATGTTGAAATAGTTCCAAATGGATTCCAGTGGTAAATCTTAGTATCTTGTTCTTCATCGAAGTTCCATTCTAAGAATAAATTAGTTTTACCCATACCAGTTGATCC
>NZ_KB291610.1 GCF_000320405.1 Clostridium celatum DSM 1785
TGTTTTTTACACAAATCTATCTACTCTCCCTCCATATTCCATTTATTTTTATATTTTACCTCATATCGTCAATTTTTAAATCTTATTAAATATCTCCTGCACATATACTCTATAGTTTCTAGAAATATATCTACTTCTTTTTTTGTATTATAAATACCTAGACTTACTCTAACCATTCCTGGAATACCATTTTTACTAATATATTGTTGTAAATCATTTGTTTTTATACCAAGTACTCTTCTTGTATATGGATGTGAACAAAATCCCCCTTGCCTTACAGCTATAGCTCTTATTTCTGCAAGCCTTTCTCCAACTTCCTCATATCCCATACCCTCTATATTAAATACTATAATACCAAGCCTATCATCTATATTATCATTATCTCCATAAAGAATAACCTTATTAAATTCTTTAAGACCCTTTATTAAATACTCTAATATTTCTTTTTCATTACTCTCAATTGTTTTAAATCCTATTTTTTCAACTTCCTTCATAGCTTCTACCATAGCTATTGCCCCAAAAAGATTTGGTGTTCCTGCCTCATTTTTTTCAGGAGTATCTAACCATAACAAATGATTATCTAATACAATTTGAACTGTACCTCCTCCTTTTATATCAGGCTCTAACTTATTAAAACTATCCTTTAGTCCAACTATCGCTCCACTTCCAAATGGTGCATATATTTTATGAGCTGAATATACTAAAAAATCAATATTTTCTTCACAATCGTCACTTATCATAGAGACTTTTTTATGTGGAACTAATTGCGCACCATCTACTATTATTTTTCCACCACATCTATGAGTCAACTTAGCTATTTTTTTTATATCATTAATATATCCAGTAACGTTAGAAGCTCCTGTAACAGTAACTAATTTAACTTGTCCATTATATTTATTTAAAAGCTCTTCAAGTTCATCCATTTTCACTCTACCTTTTTCATCAGTTTCAACGTACTTTAAATTACATTTGTTTCTCCAAGGTAAATCATTAGAGTGATGTTCCATCCTTGTTGTAATTACTATATCATCACTTTTTTCAATTAATATATTAGATAACTTGTTTAATCCATCTGTAGTATTACTTACAAATATAGCTGTATATTTTTCTACTGGTGCATTAAAATATTTTAAAACATAATTCCTACATTCTTCATATAGATCACTACAATATTGTGATTTTTGCCCATCTCCTCTTGCAATTGATCCATAATACTCACTAGTTTCCAAGACTTTTTTTAAAACCCTTTTAAAAGGTGGAGTGGTCGCTGCATTATCAAAATTTATAGGAACAATTCTTCCTTTTCCATTTACAATAACCTTTTTATCCAACCCTATAAATAGTTTTCTTAAATCTTCCATATTTTCCTTATGCATAAAAAATCCCCTCCACTATAATTTATTCCTTTAGTATATTTAATGTGATTAATATACCTTATAGTCATATCATCTTACTTATAGTCATATTCTATAAAGTAACCTATGTGCCTAAAAGTCATATATTATTAATAGATTATTATTTGGAGGTTAATAATGGCATCTAATAAAAATAAAATAAACAATGACAATGATTTAAACTTTATTCCTTTAAATATAGAAAATCCTTTAGCAATAAATAATAGTTTTCCTTTAAACTATAACCTTGAGGAGATTTCTATGACTAAAACCTTTGGTACACTTTCTTTTAATTTTCCGACATTAAATCTAAGTCCACAACCTATGCCAATAACTAATACACCAATAATTGAAACTTCACCATTAACACCATATCCTAAAAATATTCCAACACTAGAACAAACTACACCAATTTCTCCTACTAATACTACTAGTGATAAAAAAAATATAAATACTACTCAAAATAATACATTTGACCTTGAGTATCCTGATGAAGATGATGATTTTTTATATTCATACAATGAATCCAGATTAAGTGATGATTATTTAGATAATTTAGTTAATCCATTAGATATATTAAAGAATTTTGATATATCATTAGATTTTGATTCTGATGTAAGAAAAGATACTTGCACTGAAAAAGAAATTGATGATATTTTTGCAATTGTTGAAAAAAATTATTCTGGAATTTTAGCAACAATGAAAGCATATAGAATCCCTTATCCTATAGCCAAATTATTAATAAAGAAAATAATTAAAATTTCTTTATTAAATTGTAAAAAGTAGGTGAGTTTAATGAATGATTTTTTAAGTTCTTTACCTAGAGTTAATTCAAACATTCGAATACTACATGCTGTAGCTAAAGCTCCAAATATTGATTTATATGTAAATGGATCATTAATAGTTAGTAATTTAGCATTTGGAAAAATTTCCAACTATACTTTATTAACACCTGGTGAATATGAATTTCAAATTTATAAAGCTGGAACTTATGATACTCCAATTTTAACTCAAAATGTAGATTTAGTACCTAATGCAAATTATACAATTTCAATTGTTACTTTATCTAATAATTTATTTCTTTTTAAATTGAAAGATGATAATGTTCCAGTAATAAAAACTCTTGCATTCCTTAGATTTATAAATTTATCTCCTAATGCTCCTTTACTTTCATTATCACTTCCTAACGGAACGGTCTTATTTAACGGAGCTGAATATTTAGAAACTACAGGCTATTATCAAGTTTCATCAGGAATTTATAATTTTGAAGTGCTTTTAGGATCTTCTGAAGTCACTGCAAAGTATATTAAAAATCTTACTTTAGATGGTAATAAATTTTATACAATTTATATAATTGGTTTATCATTGAATAAACCACCTCTAGGATATTTATTTGTTGAAGATTTAATATAAAATTTAATTATTAATAAAAATGACTAGTATGATTTTTAGTATAAATATATATTTTTTAATAATAAAGAGTTAAGCATTAAAGGTTATTTCTAAAAATAACTTTATTCCTTAACTCTTATTTTTTTTATTAACATAATGTTTGTAGTGTATTTTTTAATTTTAATATAGAGCTTTTAAAGTTTGATATGCTTTTATTATAATAGTATAATTATTATAGAAAATTTACAATTTCACTTATGCAACTTCAACAATGGAGGAAATTTATGATTATATTAAGCTGTAAAGATATATGTAAAAGTTATGGAATACGTGATGTATTAAAAGATGTTACCTTCTCAATAAACGAAGGTGATAAAGTTGGTATTATAGGTGCAAATGGAGAAGGTAAATCTACTCTTTTTAAAATAATTACTAAAGAAATATCTCAAGATTCTGGTGAGATATTTATTGATAAAAATAAAACTCTAGGTTATTTATCTCAAAACCTTGAATTAGATTCTAATAAAAATATATATGAAGAAACACTTTCTGTATTTGAAGAACTTTTAGATATAGAACATAGATTATCTAATTTAGAAATAAAAATGAATGAGCCTTATGATGAAAATAATGCTGCTTATCATGATAAACTTATAAAAGATTATACAACACTTCAAGATTTATATTCACATAAAGGTGGATATGTATATAAAGGTGAAATTTCAAGAGTTTTAAAAGGTCTAGGATTTTTAGAAGATGATTTTTATAAAGAAATAAATACTTTAAGTGGTGGACAAAAAACAAGAATAGCTTTATGTAAACTTTTATTACGTAAGCCTGATATTATACTTTTAGACGAGCCTACTAACCACTTAGATTTAGAGGCTATAGCTTGGCTTGAAGATTATATGAAAAACTATAAAGGTACTGTTCTTGTAATATCTCATGATAGATTTTTCCTTGATTCAGTAACTAACAATACCTTTGAAGTAATTGGTGGTAAAGTTGAATGTTATAATGTTCCTTATACAAAATTTATAGATCTTAGAAAGAAAAATTATGAAGCAAAACTTAAGGCTTTCAATTTACAACAAGCGGAAATTAAAAGACAAGAAGCTATAATTGAAAAATTCCGTTCTTTTAATAGAGAAAAAAGTATTAGAGCTGCTGAAAGTAGGGAAAAAGCTCTTGATAAAATGGAAAAAATAGAAGCTCCTACTCATGAAAAAGAAGCTTCTAAAATTAAATTTGAAGCATCCATAAAAAGTGGATATGATGTTCTTCATATAGAAAACATGTCTAAATCTTATGGTGATAAAACCTTATTTAGTAACTTAGCTATGGACTTAAAACGTGGAGAAAAAGTTGCTTTAATAGGAGAAAATGGTCGTGGTAAAACTACTTTATTTAAAATTATTATGGATAAAGTAGAAGCTGATTCTGGAGTTAAAGTTTTAGGAACAAATGTAAATGTAGGATACTATGATCAAGAACAATCAAACTTAAATTTAGATAAAACTATACTTGATGAAGTTTGGGATAACTTCCCTGACATGACAACGTCAAAACTTAGAGGTGCCTTAGCTTCATTCTTATTTACTGGTGATGATGTATTTAAGGTTATAAACACTTTAAGTGGTGGAGAAAAATGTAGAATTAATTTATTAAAGCTTATGCTTTCTAAATCTAATCTTTTACTTTTAGATGAACCTACTAACCATCTTGATATTATATCAAGAGAAGCATTAGAAGATGCTATTTTAGAGTATGATGGTACTTTAATGGTTATATCACATGATAGATATTTCTTAAATAAAGTTATAGGACGTATATTTGAGCTTAAAGAAGATGGTGTAACTGAATATCTTGGTAATTATAGCTATTATGTAGAAAAAAAACTTAATCCTAGTAGATTTGAAGACTATGAAGAATTAGCTGGTGGCAAAACTAAGACTCAACTTAAGGATGAAAAGAAAAAGAAACGTGAAGCTGAAAAAGAAGCTAAAGCTATGCAACTAAAACTTAAAAACTTAGAAAAAACTATTTCTGATAAAGAAAATGAACTAACAGCTCTTCAAGAGCAACTTTGTTTAGAAGAAGTTTATTCTAATCCTAGTGAAAGTCAAAGAGTTAACTCAGAAATTAAATCTTTAGAAAATTTAATTTCTGAACTTTATGAAGAATGGGAAAGTTTAGTTTAATACCTATAATACATCCTATTAAAATTTAATATAAAAAAAATCAATTATTAAAACTTATGGTTAATTAAAAATATTACCTACTATTTTAATAATTGATTTTTTATTATTAAACAACTAAATTCCTTCCATTTTTCTTTGCATTATATAAGTTTTTATCTGCTATATCAATAAATTTTTCCATTGATTCTATTTCTTCCTCCATTGTTGCTATCCCCACGCTAACAGTGATTTTAATTTCATTTTCATCATATTTAAATATGTTATCACTGATAATATTTCTTATTCTATTAGCCAATTTTACAGCAGTTTCTTTAGATGTATTATTAAATACTAATAAAAATTCCTCTCCACCATATCTAGCAATCCAATCTAAATCTACTCTTATATTATTATTAATTAAATTTACTATTTCTTTCAAAATATAATCTCCTACTAAATGACCATAGTTATCATTAATTAATTTAAAATAATCAATATCAAGTATTGCTATAGATAAATTACTTTTATTTCTTTTAGCTAATCTCATATCAATTGGCAATCTCTCTTTTATATATCTTCTATTAAAACATTGAGTAAGATCATCTGTGACTATTAACTTATTCATCTTATTAATTTCAAAACTTATTTCTTCTGCTGTTTTTTCTTTTTCATTGACTATTATATTACAATCTGTAATATCCTTAACTGTTTCAATTACATAGCTATTATTATCTATTTTAATAGGCATTGCCATAACCCAGTATATTTTTTCACCATCAAATTCTATTTTTATAAAGCTATTATTTTCATTATAAGCTCTAATTGAAATACAATTCTTACATTGATTTTTTCTATTCCATATATTAAAGCAATTTTTATTTAAATCTTGATTTTCATTATTTTCTTTTATAATTATTTTTTCAATAGGGTCAATTATTCTAACATTATCAAACATCATATTTAAATATTCACAGTTTGAAATTGAATGTTCTTTATTTTTCGTCATATTTTACCCCCAAGTTTTGACATATTATTATATTAAAGTCATCTTTATTATATTACTTTTATTTAATATTTCAAAGTATTTAAATTATCATTCTTTGAATTAATTGTATAAAAATTATTTTTATTATAATATTTCTTTATAAAATATATAACATTATAAATTTCCTTACCTAAAATATATTAACAAAAACAGACAGAGTATTTTTACTAAACTGTAAAAATACCCTGTCTTAATAATTAAGCAGCTTCTACTACTTGTTCCTTGACATTTTCTTTTTTTATACTATTAAATATTACTTTTCTTATCATATCAACTGGAATAATTGTAAGTGCCATAAGTATTATAACAAGCCAATGACTTGGAGTAATTGGTGTACAACTAAACACTTCTCCACCAATAACTGTTAACACAACTTGAACTACTACTATAATTCCCATAACTTTTAAGAAACTCATATTTTCATTTATATGTTCAAATATATTTGTGCTTGTGCTTCTTACATTAAATCCATTAAATACTGCACAAAGAACAAACATTGAGAAATATGCAGTCATATGCTCCTCTGTATTTGTAAACATTTCTGTAAAGAATGGAAGCTTTAAGAATAAGAAACTTAATATAGTTACCCAAATACCTGCAAAGACTATTTGATTCATCATTGTGCGTGAAACTATGCTTTGAGTTCTTGATTTAGGTGCTTCTTTCATATACGTTTTAAGAGCAGGTTCTGAACCTAAAGCTAATGCACCAAGCCCATCCATAACTAAGTTAATCCAAAGTATATGAGTAATTTTAAGCGGTTCTTCAATTCCGAAGAATGGTGAAATAGCACAAACTGCAACTGCTGCAACATTTATAGTTAATTGGAATTTAATAAATTTTAATATATTATTATAAATTGTTCTTCCATATAAAATAGCATTTTCAATAGATTTAAAGTTATCATCTAATATTACTATTGATCCAGCTTCTTTTGCTACATCAGTACCACTTCCCATTGCAAATCCAACATCAGCTCTCTTTAATGCAGGAGCATCATTAACACCATCACC
Organism: Clostridium celatum DSM 1785; assembly: GCF_000320405.1. Taxonomy (GTDB): domain Bacteria; phylum Bacillota; class Clostridia; order Clostridiales; family Clostridiaceae; genus Clostridium; species Clostridium celatum. Next base: position 7,025 of record NZ_KB291610.1, read on the forward strand.
TGTCATACCACAAACAAGATTTAGCTCTTGAGCCAGTCTTACCATTCTTGATTTATCAGTTGGTAATGCTCTTGCAATTACTCTTAAATTAGGTATAATAGCTTTTACTTCTTCATCTGACATCTTATTTAATTCTTCTGATGTTAAAGCAACATCAGTGTTAGCTCTTAACAATCCTGCTTCTTTTGCAATAGCTACTGCAGTTTCTTTTCTATCTCCAGTAATCATTACAACTTGTACACCAGCATTTTGAACTTCTTCGATAGCTTGTTTTGCTTCTACTCTTACATCATCACGAATACCTACAAAACCTACTATTACTAAATCTTCTGGAAGCTTGTCTTCTACTAACTTGCTTTCACTATAAGCAAATGATAAAACTCTCATTGCTCTTACAGCTAATTCATCGATTTTAGCATTAATCTTGTCTTTATTAATAGCAACTACATTTCCATTTTCATCTAACATTTTTGTAGCTTTAGCAAGTAAGCTTTCTGGAGCACCTTTATATACAGTTCTTCCATTTAATTGACTTGCTGAATATTTATTAGCTGAATTAAATCCTTGCGATTTTTCAACTTCTAAATTAGTCAATTTTTCCATTTCTCTTTGAGTTAAGAAATTAAGTAATGCTTTATCAGTAGCATTTCCCCCTATAACTCTACCTTCTGCATCAAACATGGCACCTGTATTTTTACCAATACAAAGCTTCATCATATCTTTTACTTTTGATCCATCTTTATAAGTATCTTTTAAGTTACCATCAAAGAATTCAACAACTTCTAATTGACCTTTAGTAATTGTCCCTGTTTTATCTGAGAATAAAATATTTAATGAACCTGCTGTCTCAATACCTATTGGCTTTCTAACAAGTACATTATTTTGTAACATCTTAGATGTATTTCTCATAAGAACAATAGCAATCATAAGAGGTAACCCCTCTGGAACTGCCATAACTACAATAACAACAGCAAGCATTATGGCTTCTAATACATCTTTAAATATTAATACTCCACCACTTGCAAAGTAATCAGAAAATCCACCTGCAACTATTACCTTATGACCAAGTAATGCTAATGCAATAACAACTGAACCAATATATCCAAACATAGAAATTTGCTCTGCAAGTTTAGTAAGCTTAACTTTTAATGGGCTTTCTACTTCATCATCAGCCATGTCCTCTGCCATAGCTCCCATCATAGTTTTCATCCCAACCTTAGTAACTTCCATAACACCTTCGCCATTAAATACTACTGCCCCTCTAAATAAAGAGTGTGAATCTACAAAAGTATCTCCTGTTACATCAGCAGTCATAGCAACCTCTTTGTAAGCCTTAGGATCATCTACTGCAATTTTTTTGCATTCTTCCGCTTCACCATTAAGTGCTGAGTTATCTACTCTTAAATCACCTTCATAAAGATATCCATCTGCTGGAATCTTATCTCCACTTTGAAGAATTACCATATCTCCTACAACTAATTCATTTACTTCTATTTCGACTACTTTTCCATCTCTATGTACCTTACATACATCTTTCTTAGTAGAATCCTTTAGTTTTCTGTATTCATTATCACTTGCAATTTCTGTTTTTGCTGAAATTCCAGTTACAAGTAATACAGAAATTGCTATACCAATTAATTCTCCAAACTCTGCATATCCCATACATGCCATAACAGCCATTATAGCAGCAATTGCTAAAAGCAATTTAATCATTGGATCATCAAAAGCACCTTTAAACTTGTCCCAAAACGTTTCAGCTTCTGCTTCATGAATAACATTATCACCATAAAGCTGTCTACTCTTTTCTACTTGTTCTTTATTAAGACCCTTTATCATTATATCCACTCCTTTTCTTCTTTTTAATTTATAAATAATAACAATATGCTATAATAAATATATTATCATCTATTATTCATTTTTAAAAAATTTTTATTGTTAAATTTTTTTAACAAAACAAATTATATTAATAACTATGATATTTAGCTAATGCTTATACTTTTTAGCTAAATATATTTTAAAGTCGGCCTAAGCCGACTTTTTTTCTTTGGTTTCTAAGTTAATCTTCTTAACTACATATAAAGTGCCAATACTCCATTTAAATCTGCAATCTTTCCTTCTCCAACAGCCTTAAATTGCCAGTCTTGACCATCTCTATATAACTCAGCAAAGATTACTGAAGTTGCTGTAGATCCATTTTCTTTTAAATTAAATCTACATAATTCTTTTCCGTTTTGATCTAAATCAACTAATCTAACATATGAATTATTTATCATACCAAAAGTTTGTCTTTTTTGCATTGCATTATGAATTGTAACAACAAATACTATTTTTTCTATACTAGGATTTATATTTTGAAGATTTATTTCTATAGTTTCATCATCACCATCTCCAGCACCAGTTCTATTATCTCCACCTAATGCAATTCCTTGCCCTTGTTTATTATTGAAAAATATTACATTTGAAACATCATTAAATTTATTATTTCTATCTAATAAAAATGCTGCTATGTCTAAATCAAAATCTGAACCATTAGTTGATATATCCCAACCTGCTCCAAGCTTTACATTTCTTAAACCTGGATTTTTCTTTGTTAAGTCTAAGATATCATTTTTATTTAAATTTAAAATCATACCTGATGTTTGATTTGTGTTATTAGTATTTCCATTTAAGTTTCCAAATCCAGTTCCTAAGTTAATTCCCATATTTAACACCTCTATTTGTACATATTTGCTAATGAAGTAACTGTTGCATGTAATAATTCTCCCTTAGCTTTAAATTGCCAACTTCCATTATTTTTTTCTAATTCAGCAAAAAGCAATGCTGTATTATCTCCGCCATCTTCTGATAGATTATATCTACAAATTTCCTTGTTTCCCTTATCTTCATTTAATAATCTAACATATGCATTCTTTACCTTTGAAAAATTTTGCTTTCTTGCTACTGCATCATATATATTCAGTGCAAAAACTACTTTATTACAATTTGCAGGTAATCTATTTAAATCTACAGATATTTTTTCATCATCTCCATCACCAGCACCTGTTCTATTATCTCCATGTAGATATATTCCTTCACCTTTTTGTGCTCCAAAATAAACAACACCATTTCTTAAAAGTTTATCATTACTATCTAATAATAATGCAATTAAATCTAAATCATAATCTGGCCCAAATCCAAATAACCCTTTTTTAGCTACATCCCAACCAGCACCTAACATAACATGTTGTAATCCTGGTTCTGCTTTAGTTAAATCTAAGATATCATTTTTTTGTAAATTTAAAACTCCAACCATATTTTTCCCTCCAACTCTTTTTTCATAAAAATTTATTACCTAAATTACATGTATAACCCTAAAATTCCATTTAAATCGGCAATCTTTCCTTCTCCGATAGCTTTAAATTGCCATTCATTAAATTCCTTAAATAGTTCTGCAAAAATTACTGAAGTAACAGTAGAACCATTTTCTTTTAAGTTAAATCTACAAATTTCTTTTTCGTTATTTTTTTCATCTAATATTCTAACATATGAATTTTCAACCATTCCAAAAGTTTGTCTCTTTGCTTGAGCTTCATGAATAGTAACTACAAAGACTATTTTTTCAACATAAGATGGAATAGCTTCTAAATCTATTCTTATTCTTTCATCATCACCTTCACCAGCACCAGTTCTATTATCACCTTCTAAGTAAATTCCTTGTCCACTCATATTGTTAAAGAAAATTACATCCGCAGGAATATTTTGAACCTTACCGTTGGCATTTAATAAAAATGCCGCTATGTCTAAATCAAACTCTTGACCAATAGTTGCCACATCCCATCCAGCACCTAAAATTACTTTTTTAAGACCTGGATTTCTTTTTGTTAAATTTAAAACATCATTTTTCTTTAAATTTAATGCATTAACACCATTATTAGATGTTGCATTCATATTTCCCATCATAGAACCTAAATTAATTCCCATTTGTGTTCCCCCTAACGCTTTTAAATGTATTTTTAATTACCTTATGTGATAAATTATACCACTTAATAAACTGTTAATCAACACTTTTTGTGGTGCAAAATAAATTTTATTTCTACTTCTTTTTTTAAGTATGTCCACTTTTTGATTTTTATTTCACTTTTATATAACTTTTTCATTTTTATTTTTCTCTAATTTAAATTTAAGAATTGAAAATTTAATTTTAATTTTCAATTCTTAATTTCTTATTTTCTTAATATATCTCTATTAAATTTTGTTTTAACTTTTCAAGATAAACTACTTTTAAAATTTATGATTTAGCTATATTCTTCTTCATACTATATTTAATTCTTTCAAGCTTAGCAGAATTTTCTACTCTTTGTGCCTTATTAGCTTCTTGAATAGCCTTTGTTTCTTCAATTCCTTTCATTATTGTTTCAAAGGACTTTTCTAAAGTTGATATAGCTACAGAACTACCTGAAGCCATTTTTGCTATTTCTACTGATTGTCTAGCTGTATTTTGAGCATTTCTCATAATAAGTTCATTTGTCTTATCATCTAGTTGTTTAATTGATTTAGCTTGTATTTCTTGTCTCTTTAAAATAACAGCTTGAGCTAAGCATTGCTTAAATATAGGTAATGTAACTATAAATGATGAATTAATCTTTCTCATTAAATTAAAGTTTGACATTTGTATAGTTTGAATCATCGGAGCTGCTTGAATAGCAACATTTTCTGCTATTTGAAGGTCATATACACGTTGCTCTAACATATCTTTACTTATTTGAAGTTTTTGAGTTAACATTTGCTTTTCCTCTGGATTCATTGAGTTATCCATTGATAATTGATTTATATATCCCTCAATTTCTTCTATAGCTAACTCCCCTGCAACTATATATTTTTCTAATAGTTGATAAAAATGAAGATTGGCATCATATAACTTCTTTAAATTTGCATTTGATTCTCTGATATCATTTTCATATTTCTTTAGTAATACATATACCTTTTCTACTTCATACCCCATAGTATCATATTTTTGGAATAACTTAGCAACACTATTACCCATTCCTTTAATAAACTTTGATAATACTGAAGGTTTTTCATTATCCTTAAGTTCTTTTACATCAAATTTATCCATTATTTTAGTTAGATTTATCAGCATTTCACTTGCTTCTTCTGATTTTACAGCCTTCATTGAGTTTAACAGTTCATCTGAAACCTTAGATATATTTTTACTTGCATTTTGCCCAAACATTATTATTGAGTTTGGATTTTGAATTTCTACTTCATTAGTAAGATCCTGAACCTCTTTCATTCCTCTTAGCCTTTGCTTATACTCAGATATATTAGCAAAATCTACTTGTTCTTGAGTCTGCATATTATTTTGCTCCATCATTCCTTGTCCTTGAAATTGCATTGTTTGTGGATTTTGATAACCATATTGTTGTCCTTGATATCCCATTTGTTGATTTTGGTATTCTCCTTGTTGTCCTTGGTAACTCATTTGCGGATTTTGGCATCCTCCTTGTTGCCCTTGATACCCCATTTGTGGATTTTGGTATCCTCCTTGTTGCCCTTGATATCCCATCTGCGGATTTTGATATCCTCCTTGTTGCCCTTGATACCCCATTTGTGAGTTATTAAACCCTTCATAATTATTATTTATATTTTCAAAATCAACATTTTGAATATTATCATCACCGAATTTTTCTCCAAACACCTTTTTTTCATCATTCATCATTCTATATCACCCTTATCCTTTATCTTTTAAATTTTCTCCTATAACTTTAAAAATAGTTATATATCTACTTTAAAAATTATTTTCAGAAATCTTTCAATTTATTAATTTTATTAAATTCTACTATATTTCTTATTTAACCTAATTCATTATTTTTTTAAAAACCTTGAAAAAACTCCTTGTTTCAGATTCATCAAATTATTGTATTTCGAATCATACTTCATAACTTGTAGTCTAAAATTATTTAAAGCTGTTTCTTTTATAACATTATTTATATTAAACAATCCTGATGGATTAAATATAACTATATCAATTCCTACTGTATGTAAATATCCTAAGAGCATTTGCATTGATTCTGCTAGTACATTTTCATCCTCAAGATAAATTACTATTTTAGGTATCTGCCCTGTAAAATCAAAATTATCTATCATTCTAACTATATTTTCATTTATACCTAACACTAATACTAAAAGTCTTAATACTTCTTCTTTATTAAGCACATTTACAAATAAATCTTTTCTACTTATAGTTTCATTAAATTTTTTAAGTAAAAAATTTTGAATATCTTCGCTATATTTTGAAAACTTATATATAGGTAGTTTTTTAATCTCTTCTATATCAAAAGAACCATCGCTTAATTGACAAAACATAAGACTGTACATATCATCTGTAAATTTTATATCTTCGGAAAAATACTTTTTATTAAAAACTAAAGTGTTTTGAGATGATACACAATATTTTACTAACTTTTGATATTCAAATTCATCATTATACATGCCATCTATTTTCTTAAAAAAGCAAGGTACTCTAACATTATTACCTTCAACCTTAAAGCCACTTCTTAACTTGCAAGGCTCATTCCAATATATATAAATATCTTCTAATATAGTATCTAACAATACACTATTGGTATATCCTTTTCTAAATTGCCAAGGTTTATACATTCCAGTGTTTGAAAACAACTGTTCTTCTATATCACTTTGAATTTGTTTAGTGATAGTTTCAAAACACTCAATTATTTTTCCTCGTTTAGCTTTTTCCTTAAATGTTTCAATAGGCAATAATCCCATACTTTTTACACATTCACTTAAACCTTCTGTTTCAATTTCATTCCACAGTTCTTCTTTTAATGGATTTATATAAATGACATCAAATCCCATTTTATAAAGCATAATTAAAAAATAGATTTCATGTCTTTGAATATTACCATAGTAAATACACTTAGGATTTATATTAGAATCATACTTTATATCTTTTACATATGAATAGCTCCATACAATAAGCTTAGTTATAAAATTATTTCTTACATTATCATTAAAGAAATTTTCCTTAGCACATGCTATAGGAATAACATAATCTAAAGCTTTAAGAAACTTAAGATTAATTTCAAAGTCATTAAAAATAGTTATATCTTGATATGCCATACTATAAACATCCATAGAAGCAAGTTCATTAAATATATATTGTATTAATTCCAGCTCTCCTGTTAATGGTATAGATCCGTCAAATATAATACACTTATCCTTTTCCTCTTCACATTTGCTTTCTAAAGTTTTTATAAAATCATCATATTTAGAACTATCTTCTACTCCTATAAATCTATAAAAATATGGCTTAAATCTTCTATATGAATCTTCTCTTTCATATATAGTTCTAAACATATAACTAGTAATATTTTTTAAATTCACAGCCATCTGTAACTTTAACCTCTTTACTTTCAAATACTAATTGCTTATATTTAAATTTTAACCTATTTCATAATTCTCTTTCAACTTTTTGCTAAATATTACATTATATTATCTTTTTTCGCATAATTTCATCTATAATTTCAACTATATCTTCAGTAGATGCAATTTTATTTTTATTAGTTATAATTGAGTTATTATGCTTAAATGCACTATGTTTTGGAAGAATTGATATTCCTCTCTTAGTGAATTCTTTATCTACTTCACTATCGCCTGATGTTATTAAATTTTTTATGTTAAATTTCTTTATAATATAGTCTACGGCAAATGATTTATCTATATTTTTATTAATTATAAATATTTTCACTTCTATTTTTATTATTTTTAAGTTTTCTTTAAAACTTTCTTTTATCTTCTCATAAAATTTTTCTGCGTCTTCTGCTGTTAAACACTTTATGGTAATATAGAAATTCTCTATACTTCTTACTTCTAATACTTTTATTTCTTCTTTAAACTTTTCACTTAACTGCCTTAAATAACTAATATCTCTATTTAAGTCATCTATATTACAAATAGCCTTCATTTTTTCATCCCAATTTTTATCTAATTCACCATTAATATAAATTTGAGCACCATTAGAACAAATAATTATTTGTGGATTATATTCTCTTATAAAATTAACTCTTAAAGTCTGATTTATATTTCTCATAGTACATGGTATAAATTTGAAATTATCTAAATTTAGTAATTTTTGAAGTTTATCATATCCTTCATTTGTCATATATGTTATTTCTTTATCACCTATAGTTTCAACACATTTATACCCTTTATTTTTAGAATGTATAATCGTTCTATCTAAATCTGTAATAAAATAAAAGCTATTCATTCTCTTTCACCCTAATTTCACTATATTTTTCTGGTTTTTCCTTTATTATAGCTATACAATTATACTTACTATCCTTATATTCTATAACATCAATTCCTTTTTCATTTGCTAATTTCATAATGTGCTCTATATTTTTATCTCGCTTATTTTTTACTAAAATAACTCTTGGATCTCTTCTTAATAAAACTCGTGCAGATTCTCCTACACTAAGCTTAATATTATTTACATTATTGACATCATATAAATTTCTTATATCATTAGTTATCTTAATTGAATACTCTTTATCTATATCTTCAAGCTTCAAAGCATCTTTATCAATATTTATATTATTAAATTCCTCAAAAATTATGTTAATAAATTGCTGTGAAAAATCTTCATCCTTTAAATAATATAAAGTTTTTGCTCCATGAAAATCACCTTCATAAATATAATTCTTATTATGAATAGTTCTACTAACTAAACCACTTATTGTTGAATTAAAACAACAAGTAGCTAGTCCAAAATCTTCCCTTGTACCACAAATTCTACATAATTTCGCTGGATCTGATATAACAGCTAATGAATTATCTATATTAGTTTTATTATTATAATTAAATTCCTTTACTGATTTATCCAATTCTCTTGTAATAGACCCTTTTCCTGTCCATCCATCAACAAATTGAATTTTAGAGTTTTTATTTTCCTTTAAAATATATTTTAAAGCGTTATTATCAATTCCTTTACCTCTTATAATTGAAATACTATAATGAGGAATATCTACATTATATTTATATTTTAAATACTTCTTAATTAAAATCCCATAAGGAGTTCCTGCTCTTGCTAATGATACTATAACCAGATTGTTACCTTTCTCACCATATATTATTTCAGCTACTTTTGCTATATAATATGCTGTTATACTCTTATCTCTTTGTAACATACTAAAAAATATTCGTTTAACACCTTCACTTGGCTTAGTTTCTTTTGAAATCATTTCTGAGTAATTAATACCTCTTCTAATTAACTCCTCTTTCTCTTCTATAGTAATTTCTTTAATTTTATCTGTTAAGTCTTTTAATAAAAATATACAATCATCTTCATAGCTATGATTCACTAACTTCATACTTGCCATCATAATTAAATCCTTACTGCTATCATATTATTTGTTAACTTTATATTTAAATCATCTTCTGTTAATAAAATTACTTTATCATATTCATTTTCTATTTTTGTTTTGTTATAAAAATAGTATTTTACCTCATTATGCTCAAATATATGTTTTTCTCTTATTGGATATCCTTCTTTGTCTTCGCAATAAATTGGACTTCTTGTTGTACTTTTAAAATAGACATCCCCCTTTAAATATGAAGCAATTCTACATGGAATATATATATTTTCACCATGACCTAATACTAAAATTTTCTTTTTATTAATTTCTTTTAAATCATTATTTACTTCACATAAATCTATTTTTTCGTTTTCTTCTTTCCATAAAAGTTTTTCAATTTCTATAGCAGTTTCTCTACATTGCTCTTCTAGTTCTTCCATTTCTTTAAATGTCACTCCAAATCTTCCTGTATCAGCTAAATAACTTTCGCCAATTGGGTTCAACCTTGTTTCAATGTTTATTCTATTTAAATTGTTAGTTCTGAATACTGCTGTTTTTTCTGTTAAAAGCTCTTCATCATTATCAATATATATCTTTTTATCATTTGTACTTATTTCTCCTGAAATTAATGATAGAACTTCAACCTTTATCTTTTCTTCACTTTCTAATCTTGTATACTCATTTTTATATTCTTTAGCTCTCCAATCTAAAATACTTAAAACAATATATTCCCTAACATTAGTAACCTTTTTTAGTTCTTTAATTATATTAATCATAGATTTACCTGTGGTTATCTCATCATCTACTAAAATTATTTTATCTGCATTAATAATCTTACTTTTATCTAATGGAAAACATTTATGAGTAGTTGCATGCGAATGTTCTTCTTCAAATTTTAAAATAGATTTTATTTCTGTTATATCCTCTCTAGTAGTTGTTATATAATAGCTATCTTTTATAGCTGAAGCTACAGCCATTCCAAGCCCTGTTGCTGTTTCTGCAAAACCTAGCACACATATCTTTTCTTTATCTTCATACGATATTTTATCATTATCTTGTCCATATACTAAACTTGCTAATTTTACACCTATTTCTTTACATATATTAGGTTTAACTTCTATATGTTTCCCTAGAACTTTACTAATAAACAAAAAATTTCTTTTACTATTATTAATTCTTTTTCCTAATACAATTAAGTCATCTAAATTAATATTGTATCTATTTTCTTTAACTTTAATATCCATACCTATAACCCCTATAACTAATATTATTAAAATTCTTTTATTTACTACATTTTTACTATTTTTAAGTATAACTATTTATTAAAGTAGTTCACTATTTTGTATACAAAACTTTATTTTCTATACCTTCTCTTAATACGCCAAAAATTTCTGCTCTATATAATATTTTTTTTGCCCAATTATAATGTGGTTTAACTTCATTCATCTTGTTTCCCCCATATCCCTTAAATACTCCTCCATCATTTGTTTCCCCTAATATATTTTGGGCATCAATATACTCTTCGTATGTAATAGCATATAATCCATTTACATACTTTATTTGACTTGGATGAATTACTGTTTTTCCACAAAATCCATTTTCCTTATCAAAATTAATTTCTTTTATTAATCCTATAACTTCTTTTGAATTCATATCTTCTGAGAAGTATTCCCATACTGGTGCTGAAATAACATAATCTTCACTTTCTCTTAAAAACATATTTAATATGTCGCTTAAACATTCACTAACAACTTTTATATTATAAATATTTGAATTGACACTTCTTCTTAACCCAAACTTCGAAGAAAAGTCAGTACCTCCAACTCTAATATTCAAAATTATATCTTTATATGAATTTATTATTTTCTTAATCTTTATTAACTCTTCCATTCTAGTTTCTTTATAAATAATTTCTTCACTTTCTAAAATTGGCATAGCATATAAAATTTCATCATATTTTACTATTAACTTTTTTACAAAGTCTAAATACCTTTGTCCATTTTCACTATTGAATTTAGGGAAAATAAACCCTGTAATATATTTAAAATGCTCTTTATTTAATTTCTCTGCAAAATTAATAAACTGATCATAATTTCTTACTCTAAAAAATATCATAGGTATATTATTTTTAATTTCTTCATTATTACATACATACTTATGTAACTTATCTAAATTGCTAATTACATTTTTTTCGAAACTTTTAACTTCATTCTCCTTCACTGCATCTTCAAAACAAATTGAGATTGCCCCAGTGCTACTAAAATATCCTGAAATTATTTTTTCAAAAAAATCTTTTCCTCCGTTCATATAGATATTTGCACCTAATGAATATTTTAGAATCTCCTTATTGGTCCATTTATTAAATTCTTTAGGTTCTTTAAAAAATAAATTTTTATCCTCTAATTTAAAATATCTCAACTTCTATTCCTACCTTTATTTATACAACATATAAATTGATTATTTTTCATTTTTTTACTTTTTAATTAATTATATCAAATTTTTTATTTTTTTTCTTGGATTTATTCCCTATAAAACAAGCACATACTAAATTATTTTTTAGTATGTGCTTATTTCTAACTATTCTGTATATTCTATTGCATTATCCTTGCACCATTTTATTGCTAATTGCTTTTCTGCATTTTCCCTATAATCATACCACTCATTCATTAATCCATTATTTTGAATAGCTTCTCTTAATTCACGAAACTTATCTTTTCCATTAACTTCACCTAATATCTTTTGTCCTAATTCTTTATTTTCTAAAGTATTACAAAACATCTCCATCATCCCATATTCATCAATCTCATCTTTATTAGGTAATTGAATATAATCACTTGGATTTTCTTTTAAATCATTTAAACTAACTATTAATTCTCTTTCCCACTCTTCAAAGCTTTCTAAATTTTTTATATCTTCGGCTTTATAACTTGAAGTGCTTGAATCTTCCTTATATATTATAACTCCAGTTTTTTTATTGTAATAATGGCTTAATAATTCTCCTTCAAACTCTATACACTCTATTAGATCACTTAAATTTACTTTCATTATTCTTACCTCTTACTAACTTACTTTCTAAAATAACTCTATATTGATTCTTACCATTTTATCATAAACATATTCTCTATACTATAGGTTTTATATTATAAAATAAAATGCCCTAAGGTATAAATCATAATTTGATTAACCTTATAGGCATTTCTTTATTATATTATGCTAATTCATTTACTAATACATCTTCTCTATTATATACTTTTTCATCAAGCATTCCTTCAGATTTTGCAACTACTACACTTGTTGCAGCATCTCCTACTACATTTAAAGAGAAGTTACTAACATTTCTATTGGTCTATTTATTGCAAGAATTAATGAATAAGCAAGTATTGCTGCATCATTATTATATCCCATTCCTGTTAATACTGTGAAAAGTATTATTGCTCCTGCACCTGGTGCTGCTGGAGTACCAATTGATGCTATTAATGCTAATAATGCAATAACTACTATATTACCTATTGTTACATCATATCCCGCACTTGTTGCTATAAATATTGCTGCTATAACTTGCATTATTGCTGTACCATTCATATTTATAGTCATTCCAAGTGGTAGTATAAATGATGCTATATCTTCACTAACACCTAATTCTTCAGTTGTTGTTTTAGTATTTAAAGGTAATGTTGCTGCTGAAGATGATGTTGAAAATCCAAATAATGCAACTTTCCCTATTTTCTTTACAAACTTAATCGGATTAAGTCTAGCCCCTATTGCTATAAATATTGCATATCCAAATACTAAGAATAATAATAACGCAATTACTGTTGTAACAACATATACAAGTGCTGGTTTTAAGTTATCTACACCATATATTGCAAATGTTCTTGTTATAAGTACAAATATTGCTGCTGGCCCAAACTTTGTTATTATAAAACTTAAAAATACTGTTATGATTGAATTTACTTCTTCTAATAAAGTTTTCAATACTTTTATCTTATCATCTAATGCATTAATACAAAGTCCTAATACTACTGCTACAAAAACTACTGCTAATATACTACTGTTAGTTGAAAATGCTGATAAAATATTATTTGGTATTGCTTTAACTATTATTAATAATGGATTTGTAGAACTTGCAACCCCTGCTTGAGCTGTTACATTTTCAACATTTGCTGTAAATAATCCTAAATTCTTAATTATAAATCCAATTGCTCCTGCTAATGCTAATGCAAAAACTGAAGTTGATAAAAATCCTAATATAGTCTTATATGAAATACGTCCAAGCTTCTTAGTATCACTTATTTTACACATAGCTAATGCTATTGATGTAAATACCATTGGTACTATTACTAATTGAAGTGAATTTACAAATAGTTGTCCTAAAATATAAAATATTCCTAAAGCACTTGTTGCTCCTTCTTGTGATATATCTTGGAATAAAATGTTGTTTATGCTTGTCCAAATATGTCCATTCCCATTGCCATTTAAGTTTTCTCTAAGTATTATACATCCTATACCTGCTATTAACCCTAAGATAAGAGCTGCTGCCATTTTTATGGCTAATTTGTTGCTATTGTTCATTTTTTTATTCATTTACTTACATCTCCTTATTAGTTCATTCCCTAACTTCAATAACTATATAAGGTTTTAATATACTTTTTTGAACAATATAAAAAGCCTTCCTACAAGGAAGGCTACTATAATCTTATTCAAAACAACTTTTTCTTTACATTTAAATGTATCAAATGGATTCTTAAGTATATATTAACATATTTAACTATCCATTTATAAGCATAAAGTCTATCTTACAAGTATACTATAACTTCCTTACTGATTTCTCGAATCAATTTAAAGGGATTTTTTTCTTTATGCTATCATTTAATTATTATTTTGTCAATTATTAATTTATAAATTTACTTTGAGTTTTTAACTATACTCTTATACCCTGTGTATGTTACATAGAAATATCCCCCATATACTATAACAAGTATACCTAAAGTAAATAATGCTGTTGGTCCTATATTAGGCTTTCCATATAGAGCTATAAACTTATTAACTACTGATATTCCAACAATTGAACTTACTATTGCAAGTATTAATGGCATTGCAAAATAAATTACAGTTTGAGTAAAAATAGTTTTGTTTATCATCTTTTCTGTTGCACCAATTTTCTTTAATGCTTTATATCTCTCACTACTATCACTTGCTTCTGATAATTGTTGAAGAGCAAGAACTGCTGCACTAGAAATTAAAAATACAAGTCCTAAATATAACCCTATATAAAGTAGCATTGTAGTTAAACCCTTACTAGCTTCATAAACTTGGCTTTTTGTATATCTTATCATTGGTAGATTATGAATTTCATCTTCCTCTCCTCTAGTATAACTACTACTAAATGCTCCATCACTTTTATATCCACTTAAAGAATTAAATAAATTAATCATTTCTTCTTCTTCAGCAGGATCATTAGGATTCTTATAATTCATATTCATATATTCTGCATCTAAAGTCATATCTTTAAAATCATCTGGTACTATTATAGTCAGTACATTATCTGCTATTTCAGAATTATATACTGCTTCGCTTAAATATTCTTTATTAGCAACTTTATATTCTTTTCCTTTAATATTAACCTTTGGGCTATTTTCAATAAAGTTTTTTACTGAATCTTTAGCTGATGTAAAATTAGATGTAACCAATATTTCATTATTATTTATATTTAATGGTTCTTCACCATATAAACTTCTTATTTTATTATAATCTGAAATCTTAATAGCATCGATGTATTCCCATCTTTGCTTTCCTGCATCTAAACTCTTTTTAAATTCACCTACAGCATAATCTTTTAGTATAGTATTAGCATCTATCCCCTTAATTACATAACCACTAATAAATATAGGTTCGTTATTAGTAAACTCATAATTAATTTCTTTTAATACATCCTCCATACTTTTATAAGTACTATCTTCATCTGTAAATAACTTTATTGAAGCATCATATGGAGCAATTGTTCCTTTTTCTATAGCACTTTTAAAACTTAATCCTGTTGATAAAACTACTATAGTTACAAATAACATAAGTGAAATTACTGTCATTGATACAAAGTTTGTATTTACTTTACTACTTACTTGTCTTGTAACAAAAATATTTAATTTTTTAAGATATATATTTTTACTTCTTTGAATTATAGCTAATAAGAAACCTGCAATTCCATAGAAAAAGCCTGCTGTTCCTATTATCCCAAATACTATTGAAAGTTTAAATTCTAACTTATCTGGAGCTAATCCACTTTTAGTTACTAAATAATACGCTGTACCTAAAATTATCATAGCTACAATAAATATAATTGATGAAACTATTGGTTTTTTATTTTAATATCTTCACTTTTTCTTTCTGCAGTTAACATATCAATTAATTTATACTTTGATATAATTCTTGTATTAAATATCATTAAAACCCCAAATATTAAAGTAAAATATAATACTGTTTTTAAAATAGCACTACCTGATACTATAAACTTAAATTCTGTCATTCCAACATCAAATAACTTAGCTGTAAATAATGATAAACCTTGTGATACAACTACCCCTAGTACTAAACCTGCTATAAGAGATAATATCCCTACTATTGAAGTTTCAATTAATAATATACTTGATATTTTCGCTTTTCCCATTCCTAATGTCATATAAATCCCTAATTCTTTTTTTCTCTTTTTAATTAAGAAATTATTTGCATATAGGATTAATCCTCCTAAAATAAATGATACAAATACAGAAACATATGATATTAATGTTGTTACAAGCGTCATATACTCTTCTTGACTTTTGTTAATATCTAATATTGCTTTTTGAGATTCTATTGAATTAAAGCTATAAAATATACAAACTGCAAAAGCTATTGTTAAAAAGTATATTGTATAATCTTTAAAGCTCTTTTTCACATTATTTATAGCTATTTTAGAATACATTTTCTACATCCCCTCCAAGCAATGTTACTACTTCAATTATTCTATTAAAGAACTCTCTTCTTGAATCATTTCCTCTTACTAATTCATTAAAAACTTTACCATCTTTAATGAAAAGAATCCTATGAGCATAACTTGCAGTAAAAGCATCATGAGTAACCATTAAAATTGTTGCTTCTAAGTCTTTATTTAACTTTTCAAAAGAATCTAAAAGTAATCTTGAAGATTTAGAATCTAAAGCTCCTGTTGGTTCATCAGCTAATATTAATGATGGATTTGTTACAATTGCTCTAGCTGATGCAACTCTTTGCTTTTGTCCTCCTGACATTTGATATGGATATTTATTTAAAACTTCCATTATTCCAAGATTATTAGCTATCTCTTTTATTTTTTCATCGATTTTATTTGGTTTAATTCCTTGAATAGTTAATGCTAATGCTATATTTTCGTACGCTGTTAATGTATCTAAAAGATTAAAATCCTGAAAAATAAATCCTAATTCATCTTTTCTAAAATTCTCTAATTGCTTTGATTTCATTTTAGTAATATCTTTATCATTTATTATGATATTTCCTGTAGTAACTGTATCTATTGTTGAAATGCAATTAAGTAGTGTCGTTTTACCACTTCCTGATGGACCCATTATTCCAACAAATTCTCCTTTATCAACTCTAAAGCTAATATTATCTATAGCTTTTGTTATATTATCTTTATTTCCATAATACTTTTCTATTTTTTCAACTTTTAATATATTTTTCATTTAATCTTCCCTCCAATTATTTTATCTATCTAAATTTTAAAAATAGCTATTTATTACTTTAAGTATTTGTAATCATCGCTGTCTTCATTACTTATTTTATAGTATTGTCACTAATATACATATTGAATTACATTTCAGTAATCTTACAAAATTGTAACTATAAAATAATAGGATAGATTTTACTTATTATTAATAAAAAAATACCTAAATAACATGACAAAAATGTTATTTAGGTATTTTAGGATATAGTTTATTTAAATTAACCTTAAAAATCCGTAAATTTTCCTTGCGGAAAAATTATATTTACCTTTGTTCCTATATTTTCTTTTGAGGTTAAACTCATTCCAACTCCAAGCTTATTACAAAGCTTTTTGCATAAATAAAGTCCTATTCCAGTTGATTTTCCAAACTTACGTCCATTTTCACCAGTAAAACCTTTTTCAAAAACTCTATCTATATCTCTTTCACTAATTCCAACTCCATTATCCTCTATAGTCAAAATAATATTATTTTCATTTATCTTTGAATATATTGAAACTTCTCCCTCATTACTTTTAGAAAACTTTACTGCATTTATTATAATTTGATTTATAATAAACTCTACCCATTTAGAATCGCTAAATATCCTTCCATT
Source organism: Clostridium celatum DSM 1785 (assembly GCF_000320405.1). GTDB lineage: Bacteria > Bacillota > Clostridia > Clostridiales > Clostridiaceae > Clostridium > Clostridium celatum. Next base: position 24,727 of record NZ_KB291610.1, read on the forward strand.
TATATCTTTAATATTTAATTTAATTTTTTTATTAATAAAATCCCTACTATTGGATTTCACAGCCTTCATAACAGCATCTCTCAAATCAAACTCTTTAATTATATAATCCTTACTTACATCATTACTTCTAGCATAATATAAAACTTGTTCAATAAAGCCTTCTATCCTCTTCATTTCATAATTTATTCTCTCACTTAAAACACTATTATCATTTTCCAATATAAGCTTTGCTGATGCAATTGGAGTTTTTATCTCATGAACCCAAGTTTCTATATATTCTCTATATTCACTTTGCTCATCTCTATAGTATTTAACTTGTTCATGCATTGCCTTATTGCATTCTTTTAAAACACCATTAATTATTTTTGTTTCTTGAAACTTAGCTTCTTCTATAACTTCTGGCAATAAATATTTTTTATCTAAATTCTCTACTGTGTTAATTAGATTATCTAAATACCTTTTATATTTAATAAACTCTAAAGCCATATATAGAGTTAATGGTAAAAACCATATAAAAAAAACGATAAATATTATATTTACAGGTACTTCTACTATTTTCATTAATATTGCTACTAATAAAAATATAAGTAAATTAACTATTAAAAATAACATTCTCTCTTTTATATATGTCATTATACTCATGATATTATATACCCTAGTCCTCTTCTGGTTTCTATAACATTGCTTAACCCTAGTTCATCAAGCTTTTTTCTGATTCTAGTAACATTTACTGATAAAGTATTGTCATCTATAAACATCTCACAATCCCATAAATAATTCATTAGATTTTCTCTAGATACTATATTCCCTTTATTTTTAATTAAATAAGAAAGAATTTTTAATTCATTTTTAGTTATTTCAATTGTTTTATCATTATAACTTATAGTACAATTAGCTAAATTAACTTGTATTCCATTATATTCTAAAACGTCTTGAGCACCTGAATTTTTATATACTCTTTTTAATATAGATTCAATTCTTGCAAGTAATATTTGAGTGTTATAAGGTTTAGTGACAAAATCATCTGCCCCTAAATTCATGCTCATAAGCTCATCAATATCACTATCTCTACTTGTTACTATTATTATTGGAACATCAGAAAATTTTCTAATTTCTCTACATATATAATATCCATCAAAAATAGGCAAATTAATATCTAATAATATTAAATTAGGCTTTTTCTCCTTTACACAATCTATAATATTTTCAAACTCAGTTGGTGCTTCTACTTCATATCCATATCTAGATAAAAAAATACTAAGCTCATCCCTTATTGTTTTCTCATCTTCAATAATAAAAATTTTAGTCATTTTATTTTCCTCACATATTTATCCAATTTCAAAAATTATAAAATTAAAAGCTTTGTTAATATTCTTATCTATTAATCAAAGCTTTATTAAATATTATACTACTTCTTATTTATTATATAATTAACTTTATTTAATTTACACTTCTTTTTAAGCCAAATGAAATTTTTCCTCATCATACCCAGCTAACATAACTAATCCAACTACTTTTATAACTTCTATTAATTTTTTCATTAATAATCAGCTCCCCATAATTCATGTTATGTCTTTATTATAATGTAATATATTTAAATCTCATATTTATCTTCATTACATTTAGCTTTCAAAAATGTAAGTTTTAAATTTATTATATCAACTAGCACTCCTAAAAAACTTATCCTTTATTAAGCAACTCTTAACTTTCCATTTAAAATTTAATCAAGCTTTATATAATAAAACAGGAGTATAAAATTCCTTCATACCCCTGTTCAAAATCAATAGTTTACTTAAATTTTAACTATTACTTTTTATTCTTTTTTTAGTTAAAACCTAATCCACCAAGTAAAGCAATA
>NZ_KB291611.1 GCF_000320405.1 Clostridium celatum DSM 1785
AATAAAATAATTATTTTCCTCCTACTCGATTAGTCTATTTTTATATTTAAAATTAATTATTAGTCTTAAATATAATTAATCTACATAAAATATATAAGCAATCTAAAACTTTAGGGGGAAGAGTTAGTGGTAAATAATAAAAAATCACCTATTTTTAATATATTGATTTTATTTTGTAGTTTACTTTCTATATATTTTGTAATCGTAATATACTTTTCTAATCACTTTTTTGTTGGAACATCTTTAAATAATATAAATCTCTCATGTAAAACAATTAAAGAAGCTAATGTGATTTTAAATAAATTTGCTAATAATTATACCATTGAATTGAAAGAAAGAGGCGGGTTAATAGAAAATATTTCGGGAAGTGATATTAATTTTAAATATAACTCTAAAGAAAAACTTCAAGAAATAAAAAATAATCAAAATCCTTATTTATGGCCATTGTTGTTTTTTCAAAATAATAAATATGTGAACAATGAAATATTTAGCTATGATAACTCCCTCTTCAATGAACAATTTGAAAAGTTAAACTGCTTTAAAGAAGAAAATATTATAGAGCCACAAAATGCAACATTAAAGTTTAATGGTAGTGAATACTATATAATTGATGAAGTCTACGGAAATAAAATTAATAAAGATTTTTTACATGCATATATTTTAAATTCTATATATATTGGAACAAAATCCTTAGTATTTGATGATATAAATTGCTATGAGGATCCCAAATTTATAGCTACCTCTGAAAAAGTATTAGATACTAAAGATACATTAAACAACTATGTTAATACAAGAATATACTATACATTTGATGATACTATTGAAATTCTAGATGGAAATACTATAAACACTTGGTTAGATATTGATGATAGTTTTAACATTATCTTTGACAATAATAAAATTGATGAATATTTGAAATCCTTAGGCGACAAATACAATACATATGGTAAAGCTAGAGAATTTAAAACTACTACTAAAAAAAATATAACTGTAATAGGCGGCAATTACGGTTGGAGAATAAACAGGTCAAAGGAACGAGAGGCTTTGATTAATGATATAAAAAACGGTGAAAATATAATAAAGGAACCTATTTATCTACAAAAAGCACTAGGTACAAGAGAAAATGATATAGGTAGCACTTATGTTGAAATTAATTTAACAAATCAATATTTATGGTTTTATAAAGATGGTGATATAGTCGCTCAAGGTGATATAGTCAGTGGTAATGAAAGTAGAGGTCTTTCAACACCAGTTGGAACTTACATTTTAAATTATAAGCAAAAAGATGCAACATTAAAAGGTGCTGGCTATAGTTCAAAAGTTAGCTATTGGATGCCATTTAATTCTAATATAGGCCTTCATGATGCTACTTGGAGAAATGATTTTGGTGGCAATATATATAAGAGTAATGGTAGCCATGGTTGCATTAACTTACCAGTATATCTTGCAAAAAAAATCTATGAAAATATAGAACCTGGAACACCTATTATATGTTATACTGAATAAATGATATTATTATTTAATAAGTATTATCTATTGATAATAAAATTTTTATATAGTATTATTTTATTAAAATAACAATTTATTTTTGGAGGAATACAAATGCTGAATATTGGATGTCACTTATCAACCACTAAAGGTTTTAAAAATATGGGGAAAGAAGCTTTATCTATAGGAGCAAATACTTTTCAATTTTTCACTCGTAACCCTAGAGGTGGTAAAGCAAAAGATATAAATGAAAATGATATAAATGAACTTTTAACTATTATGAAAGAAAATAACTTTGCTAAAATTTTAGCTCATGCACCTTATACATTAAATGGTTGCTCTGCTGATGAAAATACAAGAAAATTTGCAACAGAAATGATGGCAGATGATCTAGTAAGAATGGAATACTTACCTAATAATCTTTACAATTTCCATCCTGGAAGTCATGTTAAACAAGGTGTTGATGTTGGAATAAATTATATAGTAGAAATGTTAAATACTGTACTTAAACCTGAACAAACTACAACTGTTTTACTTGAAACTATGGCCGGTAAAGGTACAGAAATAGGAAGAAGCTTTGAAGAAATAGCTGAAATAATTAATAGAGTTGAATTAAAAGATCATTTAGGTGTATGTTTAGATACATGTCATGTTTATGATGCAGGATATGATATAGTAAATGATTTAGACAATGTATTAGAAGAGTTTGATAAAATTATAGGGTTAGATAGATTAAAAGCTATTCATTTAAATGACAGTAAAAATCCATTTAGTAGCCATAAAGATAGACATGAAAAAATTGGTGAAGGAAGCTTAGGACTTGATGGGATAAGTAAAATAATTAATCATCCAAAACTTAAACATTTACCATTTTTCTTAGAAACTCCAAATGAACTTGATGGATATAAAAACGAAATTGAGCTATTAAAAAAAGAGTATATAAATGATTAGATATTTTCACGACAAGCGAAAGCTTGTCTTTTTTTGTATATAAATAAAAGTTATATAAATAATAAAAAAGATTAAAATAGTATTATAAGCAATATAAATATAGTAAAAGCAATAAATATTTGAGGTGATTTTATGAATGAAAATATTATTAACGAAAGTAAAGCAATAAAAGTATTATTTCAGAAATTAATAAATGATAATTATAAACAAAAGGAATATAGAGATATCTACACTATAGATATACTTCCTAAAATAGTTAATAATACTATAAAGTATGAAGACTTTGAAGCTAACATATTAAAAAATAATAGTTATAATATTTTAAATAAATATGTATTAGCCTTAAGCAAACTATATCTTTATGATAATCATATATTCAAATTATCACAGGATGAAGGAGAAAATCTATCCTTTGAACCTTATGATAATGATATAAATAGATTTATAGATGATATTATATACAACTTATCTGTTAAAAATAAAAGGATGGATATTATATTCAACGAATTAAAAATTGGTTTAGAAATAAACTCTTGGTGTATAAAAATTATGGATTTTGGATGCAGCGATTTAAGATTTGTTATGGATATGTTTAAGTCTGAGGGATTGTTTATAAGAAGACCATATTTTTAAAATATAGCTATATTATTTGCATCTTAATAATAACAGAATATATTTATAAATTATATTTTTAATACTTTAATATGAGGTGAATCAATGAGTTACAAAGTTATTGGAAACAGTATTGATAGAGTTGATTCAGTTGCTAAAGTTACTGGAAAAGCAAAATATACAGATGATTTTTTTGAGAGAGAAATGCTTATAGGAAAGGTTCTTAGAAGTCCCTATGCTCACGCTATTATTAAAGATATATATATTGATGATGCGTTGAAGTTGCCTGGTGTGGAAGCAGTACTAACTTATAAAGATTTACCCAATATAAAATTTGCAACTGCAGGGCATCCGTATTCACTAGATCCAAATCATAAAGATGTTGAAGATAGATTAATACTTGCGGAAAAAGCTAGATTCGTTGGTGATGCAGTTGCAGCAGTAGTTGCAAAAGATGAAATAATTGCAAAAAAAGCATTAAAGTTATTAAGAGTTGATTATGATGTTTTACCTGCTGTATTTAATCCAGAAGATTCTATTAAAGAAGGTGCACCAATAATTCATAGTGAAAAAGAAGATAATATAATAGCCTCTTCTGTAATAAACATTGGTGATATTGAAAGTGAATTTAAAAAAGCTGAATATATTTTCGAAGGTGAGTATGAAACAAGTATAGTTCAACATTGCCAATTAGAAAATCAAAGTGCATATGCTTATGTAGATAGCAACGATAGAATAGTAATTGTAACATCAACTCAAATACCTCATATTGTAAGAAGAATAGTTGGGCAAGCTCTAAATATTCCTTGGGGAAAAATTAGGGTTATTAAGCCTTATGTTGGTGGTGGATTTAGAAATAAGCAAGATGTAATAATTGAGCCATTGACTGTAGCAATGACGTTAGCTGTAAATGGCAAACCAGTTAGGCTTTCTTTAAGTAGAGAAGAAGTATTTATAGATACTAGAACTAGACATGCAATGAAATATAATATTAAAACAGCAGTATCTAAAGAAGGAAAATTATTAGGAATATATATGAAAAATATAGTTAATAATGGTGCTTATGCCTCACATGGACATTCAATTGCAATGAGTGCTGCAAGTAAATTTAGACCATTATATAATTTTAATTCTATTAAAGTAGAACCTAAAACAATATATACTAATTTACCTACTGCAGGAGCAATGAGAGGATATGGAATCCCCCAAGTATGTTTTGCTTTAGAATCCCATATAGATGATATTGCTTTAAAGTTAAATATTGACCCAATAAAATTTAGAGAAGATAATTTTATTAATTTAGGATATATTGATCCATTAAATAATATTAAGGTAAGATCATTTGGCCTTATAAGCTGTATAGAAAAAGGTAAAAAATTAATAAAATGGGATGAGAAGAAAGAAGCATATAAAAAGTATTATGGAAATAAAAGAAGAGGGCTAGGTATGGCTTGTTTTAGCTATTTCTCTGGTACATATCCTGTATCACTTGAATTAGCAGGAGCAAGAATTGTTATGAATCAAGATGGATCTATTCAACTCCAAGTAGGAGCAACTGAAATTGGACAAGGTAGTGATACTATTTTTTCACAAATGGCAGCTGAAGTTTTAGGTATAAATATAAAAGATGTTCATATTATAAGTACTCAAGATACTGATATAACTCCATTTGATACAGGTGCCTATGCATCAAGACAAAGCTTTATTACAGGTGCAGCAGTTAAGAAAGCAGCACTTGAAGTTAAGGAAAAAGTTCTTATTTTAGCAAGTAAAAAATGTGGATTAAATATTTCAGAATTAGATATAAATAATGGCGAAATTATTGAAAAGAAGCTAGGAAATGTTATATGCCCATTAGCAAAAATAGCTCTTGAATCTTATTATGATAGAGAAAATGCCGCTCCTATAACAAGTGATATATCTGAAAATATAAAAATTAATGCAGTAGCATATGGAGTTACCTTTGCAGAGATAGAAGTTGATATTGAAACAGGTAAAATTGAAATTTTAGAAATATATAATATTCATGATTCTGGAAAAATACTTAATCATAAAATAGCAGAAGGACAAGTTCAAGGTGGAGTAAGTATGGGACTTGGATATGCATTATCAGAAGAACTGTTATTTAATAAGGACACTGGAGAACCATTAAATAATAACTTACTTGATTATAAAATTCAAACTATTTTAGATACCCCTATTATCGGTGTTGATTTTGTAGAATTAGAGGATCCTGCAGGTAGCTTTGGTCAAAAATCACTTGGAGAAAATCCAACAATTTCTCCAGCACCAGCTATAAGAAATGCTGTTTTAGATGCAACTGGTATAGCATTTAATAAACTTCCTATGAATCCACAACGTGTTTTTGAAAAATTTAAAGAAACCGGATTAATATAAAGGGGGAGTTTTATGTTTGATATAAATAAAATTAAGGAACCAGAATCATTAAATGAAGCACTAATAGAATTAAATAATAACCCTGATTTTAAAATAATATGTGGCGGAACAGATGTCCTTATTAAACTACATCACGGAAAAATTTCTAATATAAATTTATTAAGTATAAAGAAAATAAATCAATTAAGAGGAATTAACATATTAGACGATAAAACAATATCAATAGGTGCAGCAACAACTTTTTCAGATATTTTTAGAAATAAAATTATTAATGACTATATTCCAATATTAAGTGAAGCTGCTGTATCTATGGGTGGCCCTCAAATAAGAAATGTTGCTACCTTAGGAGGAAATATATGTAATGGAGCTGTCTCAGCTGATAGTGCACCAGCCTTATTGGTTCTTAATGCTAAAATAAAGATTAAAAGTTTAACTTCAGAGCGTGTAATTAAAATCAGTGATTTTTATGAGGGTCCTGGAAAAGTAAATATTAAAAACAATGAACTTTTAACCGAAATTTTAATTGAAAAAAATGATTATCTAAATAAGATTGGCAAATATATAAAATTTTCTAATAGAAAAGCATTGGATATATCACTACTAGGAGTAGCAGTTTTATATGAAAGAAATGAAAGAGTATTTAAAGATTTAAGAATAGCACTTGGAGTGGCAGCACCTACACCAATAAGATGTAAAAATGCAGAGAGTTACGCTATAGGTCAAATAGTTTGTGATGAGACAGTTAATAAAATTGCACAACTAGCTATGACTGATGCAAATCCAAGAAATTCTTGGAGAGGATCAAAGGATTATAGATTACATTTAATTAATATCTTAGTAAAGAGAATATTAAATTCTACTGTTATAAGGAGTGAAATAAAGTAAAAAATGAATTCTTCTAAAATGGAAAAAATTAATATAACAGTAAATGATACTGAATATAATTTAGAAGTTGATATTAGGGAATCACTTTTAGATGTATTAAGAAATAGATTATTTTTAACAGGTGTAAAAAGAGGTTGTTCTGTTGGAGAATGTGGTGCTTGTACAGTATTAGTAGATGGACTTCCAATAGATTCTTGTATTTACTTAGCTATTTGGGCTGATAAAAAGAAGATATTAACTATAGAGGGTGTTTCTAAAAATGGAGAGTTAAGTAAAGTACAAAGAGCTTATATAGAAGAGGGGGCTATCCAATGCGGATTTTGTACGCCTGGACTTGTGTTAACAACAACTTATTTAGTTAATAGCAACAAAAAATATAGTGATGAAGAAATAAAAAGAGAATTATCAGGACATTTATGTAGATGTACAGGATACCAAAAAATTTTTAAAGCAACTAAAAAAGCTTTAACGGAAAAATAATTTAACAATTAACAGAAAGGAGATATAAATTTGAAGAACATCTATGGAATAAAAGGTAATATAATATTTTCACCCTCATTTGGTAAATTAGAGATATTAAGTAATGGAACTATTATAGTAGAAGATGGAATAGTGAATGGAGTCTATAAAGAACTACCTATAAAATATAAGGATATTTCTGTAACTGATTATAAAAACAAATTAATAATACCTGGTTTTATAGACTTACATTTACATGCACCTCAATTTCCTAATATGGGTATAGGATTAGATAAAGAGTTAATGCCATGGTTAAATAAATATACTTTCCCTGAAGAAGAAAAATATAGTGATATAAAATATTCAGAAAAAATATATAAACTTTTAATAAAAGAATTATGGAAATTAGGTACAACAAGATGTTGTATATTTAATAGCATTCATAAGGAAAGTACTAAGTTACTTTTAGATTTATTTAATAAATCTGGATTAGCTGCATATATTGGAAAGGTAAATATGGATAGAGAATGTCCAGATATATTAAAAGAAGATACAAATAACTCTTTATTAGAAACAATTGAAATTATAGAGGAATATAAGAATAAATATGCTTTAGTAAAGCCTATAATAACACCTAGATTTGTACCAAGTTGTAGCTTTCAACTATTAGAAGGCTTAGGAAATATAGCTAATAAGTATGATATACCAGTTCAATCTCATTTATGCGAAAATTTAGATGAAATAACTTTTGTTAAGAAATTACATCCAAATTTCAAAAATTATGCTGATGTATATGATAATGCTAAGTTATTTAGAACTAATAAATCTATCATGGCTCATTGTATATTAGTTAATGAAGATGAAATTAAATTGCTAAAAAATAAAAATGTTTTTGTAGCACATTGTCCAATATCTAATTTAAATTTATCTAGTGGCATAGCACCAATTAGACAATTAATAAACAATGGAATACAAGTAGGATTAGGATCAGATATATCTGCTGGTCACACATTATATATTCCTGACGTTATCAAATATTCAGCACAAGTATCTAATTTAAGATGGCTTAATAGTAATGGAACTGATGAAAAATTAACAACAAATGAATTGTTTTATTTAGCAACTAAAGGCGGCGGTAAATTTTTTGGTAATGTTGGTAGCTTTGAAAAAGGTTATGAATTTGATGCATTAATTATAGATGATAGTGATTTATTAATTAAAAATAATTTGACATTGGAAGAAAGATTGCAAAAGTTTATATATATAGGAAACTCTAATAATATTATAGAAAGATATGTAGCTGGAAAAATTGTTAATGAACCTAATTTTTAAATAAATAATAAAAAGTAGAACATTACTATATATTCTACTTTATAGTAGGTGAAGTTTAATGCAAATATTACAACCTAACACTTTAAATGAAGCAAAGATGTTATTAGCTAATGGTAATTTGAAAATATTGGCTGGAGGAACGGATTTAATCATTAATATTAGAAAAAATAATATAAGTACAGAAATGTTGCTAGATATAAGTAAAATTAGAGAGTTATTTAAGATAAAAGAAGAAAGAGAATATATTTTAGTTGGTCCAATGACTACATTTTCTGAAATTGAAGAAAATCAATTAATTAAGAAATATTTTAATTGTTTATATGAATGCAGTAAACATATGGGTTCACCTCAAATTAGAAATATGGCAACTCTAGGTGGAAATATTATTAATGCTGCATCCGCAGCAGATTCTATTCCTTGTTTAATGTCTTTAGCCAGCGAGCTAGTATTGGAGTCTATTAATAGAATAAGAAAAATTAAAATTGAAGATTATTTTAATAATTATAATATTGAACATATAAAAGAGGATGAAATTTTAACAAACATTATAATACCAAAGAATAATTTTATAAGTGGATATTACAAACTTGGTAAAAGAAATTCATTAGCTATATCAAGGATAAGTGCAGCTGTAAGCTTGTCAATAACTGATTTAAAAATTAATAAAATTAATTTATTTATTGGAGCAGCTGGAAGATTCCCTTTTAAAGTTAATGAAATTGAAAATTTAGTTTTAAATAAAGATCAAGATGCATTGTTTCAAGAAAAAATTTTAAGTATTTTAGAAGACTCAGTATATAGTAGTATAAGTGGACGAAGGACTGTTAATTTTAAGAAAGAAGCCGTTAAAGGTATTTATAAACAGGCTTTATATAATGCATTAAAGATAGAAGGTGTTTAATATTAAAGTTTCTATTAATGTAAATGGAATAAATTATTGTAGAGAAATTGATCCAACAGTAAGATTAATTGACTTCTTAAGAGATGAATTAAAGTTAAAAGGTACTAAAGAAGGATGTGGAGAAGGAGAATGTGGTGCATGTACAGTTATTGTTAATGGTAAAACTATCAATTCCTGTTTAATGTTAGCCTCTTCAGTAAATGGAAAAAATGTAATAACAATTGAAGGAGTATCATATAAAGGTAAGCTCCATCCAATACAAGAAGCTTTTATGGAAGTAGGGGCTGTTCAATGTGGTTACTGTACTCCTGGAATGATATTAAGTGCAAAAGCACTTTTAGATAAAAATCCAAATGCAAATGAAGAAGAAATCAAAGTTGCGTTATCAGGAAATTTATGTAGATGTACAGGATACAAAAAAATAATACAAGCTATACTACTAGCTGAAAGTAAATTAAATAATAAATAGTTCTAATACTTTTGGAGGTGAAAAATTGGTTGGTGAAAGTGTAATAAGACCAGATGCATATGAAAAAGTATTAGGTACAGCATCATTTCCAGATGATTTAGAATTTCAAAATATGCTTTATGCAGGAGTTAAAAGAAGTTCTATTGCTTATGGAAGAGTTAAATCAATAAATATATCGGAAGTTAAGAAGTTAGATGGTGTAATTGATGTTATTGATTATAAAGGTATACCTGGAGAAATTAATCATGGAGTAGTATTTAAAGATATTCCCATTTTAGTTAAAGATACAATAAAAAGAATTGGTGATTGTATAGTATTAATTATAGCAAAAGATAAAACAAGTTTAAAAATAGCTTTAGAAAAAGTTAATATAGAGTATGAGGAATATAAAGGTATATTTACAATAGAAGATGCATTAAAAAGTGATGCTCCTATTTTAGGAAATGGAAATAATATTTTGTATGACATAACAATAAAAAAAGGAAATATTGAAGAGGGATTTAAAAATTCTAAATTTATAACAGTTAACACTTATTATACACAAATGACTGACCGTGCTTTTATGCAACCAGAAGTAGCTATCGCGAATTATAAAAATAATAATACATTAGATTTGTATGTTGCAACACAATATCCACACTATGATAGAGAAGAAGTTGCTAGATGTCTTAATCTTAAAGAGGAGCAAGTAAATATTATTAATATGACTATTGGAGGGGCCTTTGGTGGAAGAGAAGATATAAATCCACAATGTCATGCTGCTATTGCCTCATATATAACTAAGAAGCCAGTTAAGATAATTTACTCTAGAGAAGAATCTACCATATCCCATAGTAAGAGACATCCTATGAAAATGTATTATAAAACATCTGTTAATAGTAATGGAAAGTTATCTGCAGTAAAAGCTAGAATATATGCTGATACTGGTGCTTATGCATCTTGGGGAATTAATGTTGTAAGAAAGGCAGCAGTACATGCTACAGGTCCCTATGAAATACCTAATGTTGATATAAAAGCATATGCTATTTATACTAATAATCCATTCTGTGGTGCAATGAGGGGATTTGGAGCTGCACAAGTTCCAATAGCTTATGAGTCTCAAATGGACATTTTAGCAGAAAAGCTTAATATTCATCCTCTTAAATTTAGAAATATAAATGCTTTTAATTGTGGAAGCTACACTGCAACTGGCCAAAAATTAGAAGGAAATATTGTCATTAAAAAATGCATAGAAAAATTAGCTTCTATTGATAGGGTTGATTTGTAAGGAGTAATTAAAATGAAAAAGAAAGGTATTGGATATGCTTCAATTTTTTATGGCACTGGTTATGGTAATGGATTTCCAGATGAATCAAGAGCAAGTGCAAAAATAGAAAATAACGGAACCATTAATATATATGTTGAAGTATCTGACGTAGGATCTGGTGGCAAGAGTATAATGTGGCAAATTGCTACTAAAACATTAAATATAGATAAAAATTTAGTTAATATAATCAATACCGATACAAGTATTCTGAAAGATTCTGGTACAGCTGCAGCTAGCAGACAAACTTATAATACTGGTAATGCAGTTCTAAATGCTTGTTCTAAATTAAGAAATAATATTAATAAAGTTATTAATAAAAGTGAAAAATTAACTTCATCAGATATGATAAAAAAAATACTTCAACATATGATAAAAAATAATATTTCAACATATGAAGATGGTTATTTTAAAGCAACTACATCAAAGATTCATAATGAAGATGGTCAAGGCAATCCTTATTGGCCATATACATTTGGAGCACAAAGAGCTACTGTTATAGTAGATACTGAAACTGGTAAGATAGATGTACTAGAAATTGTAGCAATCAATGATGCAGGAAAAATTATTAATCCTACTTTGGCAGAAGGTCAAGTAGAAGGTGGATGCTTAATGGGTATTGGATATGCTCTTATGGAAGAAATTGATTTAAATAAAGGAAAAATTAAAAATACAAATTTCTCTAATTATATTATCCCTACATCTATGGATATGCCAAATATACAATCATATTTTGTTGAGGAAAATGAATATACTGGTCCTTTTGGTGCAAAGGGATTAGGTGAACCAGTAATGTTACCAACAGCTCCAGCTATTTTAAATGCAATTTATGATGCTATTGGAATTAGATTTTATGAACTACCAGTAACTTGTGAAAAAGTATTAGCAGCTTTAAAATATAAAAAAATGATTTAGTTATAAACTAAATCGGGAGAGTAGATAGATTTGTGTAAAAAACAA
>NZ_KB291612.1 GCF_000320405.1 Clostridium celatum DSM 1785
AAGTGTAAAGCCAATGGCTTTACACTTTATAATTTTATTAATTGTTTTTATCGTATTTTGAACCTGCTGTAACTCCTGGATATATTTTAACTCCATCTGCATAATCTGGGTCAGCATCACTTGAAGCTGCTTCGCCTTCTACATATATAACAATTTCTCCATCTGTAATAGAGTACATAAACTGCGATCCTTGATAAGCTTTTGGTGCCGGAACATTATTAGTTCCACCTAAATATTCTACTAATTTTTCATTTGTAAAATCAGTAGCTGGTTCCGTATCCTCTTCTAAATCAATTATAGCATCTGTGTTAGCTGGTAATGTTTCATCTGCAACACATGCTGCAATTGCACTATATAAGCTCTTTGCATTAGCCATATCTGCACTTATGTTTGCTTTAGCTCTTATCTTACCAAATTGAGGTACAGCTATAGCTACTAATATTGCTATAATTGCAATAACTATGATTAACTCAACTAAAGTAAATCCTTTTTTCTTTTTGTTTCTTAAGTTTTTTAACATAAAACTTTCCCCCTGTGTATAATATTATTTATTTAAATTTTAAATTTAAATCTTATTTACATATTTCCATACATAGTAAACATAGGAATCATTATAGCTAATACTATTGTCCCGATGACTAATCCCATTACAACAATAAGTGCTGGTTCTACTAATGCTACTGTTGTTTGAATTGCTTGTTCTAATTCATCATCATAAAAATCTGCTGTCTTCTCTAGGATTCCATCTAACGAACCTGTTTCTTCTCCTATTTTAACCATAGAAGCAAGCATCTCTGGAAATACTTCAGAATCTTTTATAGGTAAATACATTCCTTCACCTCTAAAAACTCTATCTCTTACATTATGTACTTCTTCTTCTGCAATTTTGTTTCCTACTATATCAGCTATAATATCTAAACTTTGTGTAAGAGAAACTCCACTTGCTAAAAGTGTTGATAATGTTCTAGTAAATCTAGATACAATTATCATTTGATTCATATTTTTAACTACTGGAATTTTAAGCTTTATTTTACTTAATAAAATTTGTCCAAATTCTGTCCTCTTAAAGTACGTAAATCCAACAACAAAGCAAATTACAATTAATAAAATTATGTACCATCTTTTATTCATAAAAGAACTTATTGATATTAAAACTTTGGTTATAAGCGGTAATTCAGTGCCTGTTTCTGCAAACATCTCTAAGAAGGTTGGCATAACAAAAGTCATAATTACTATAACTGCAGCAACTGCTAAAACACTTAATACTGATGGATAAATCATTGCTGATTTTACTTTATTATTAATCTTATTTTCTTTTTCATAGTGAATAGACATTCTAAGCATAACTTCATCAAGCTTACCACTTATTTCTCCTGATTCAACCATTGATACTAATAATTGTGGAAATATATCATCATACTTCTTCATTGAAGCTGATAACATTTCACCTTTTTTAACATCATCTTCTATTTCAGTAATAGCTAACTTTAATTTTTTATTAGTTAACTGCTTAGATAATATATTAAGGGCATTATTCATTGTTACACCTGCATCTAGCATAGTGTAAAATTGTCTACAAAAAATTGAAATATCCTTTGTCTTAACTTTATCAAAAATACTTATTTCAATATTAGTACTTTCAATAACTTCTTCAACCATTAATGGATAAAGGCCATTTGCTGAAAGCATTGATATAACATCGTCCCTACTATTAGCCTCGTAATCTCCATTAATTTTTTCTCCGGTTGAATTCATTGCTCTATATTTAAACTTAGACAACTAATAACACCTCCCATGCTGCAATTTTATATTTCATTTAACATAGTTATTGTTGCAAGTTGAGTAACTGTTGTTACACCTTCTAATACTAACTTTTTACACTCTTCTCCTAATGTAGTCATACCATTTTTAATTGATATATCCTTATAAACATTAGAATCTCTAGTATCATTTATTGCATCCCTATGTTCTCTTGTAATTTCCATTATTTCATGAACACCACATCTTCCTAGGTCTCCAGTATTATTACAATATCCACAACCTTCACCTTTATAAAGGGTCAATTGCTTATCTTTATCTCCAATTAATATTTTTTTTTCATAAGCTGTCGCTTCATATTCAGTTTTACAGTAAGGACATATAGTTCTAACAAGTCTTTGAGCTATAATACCACTTATAGATGTTGCTACTAAATACGGTTCAATTCCCATATCAATAAGTCTAGTTATAGATGATGGAGCATCATTTGTATGAAGCGTACTCATAACTAAATGCCCAGTAATAGCTGCTTTAACTGCTATTTCTGCTGTTTCATC
The DNA here is from genome assembly GCF_000320405.1 of Clostridium celatum DSM 1785. Classification (GTDB taxonomy): domain Bacteria; phylum Bacillota; class Clostridia; order Clostridiales; family Clostridiaceae; genus Clostridium; species Clostridium celatum. The sequence goes on from NZ_KB291612.1 coordinate 2,316, forward strand.
ATCTCTAATTTCACCTATCATAACTACATCAGGGTCTTGTCTTAATATACTTCTAAGACCACTTGCAAAAGTAAGACCAGCTTTAGTATTAACATTAACTTGATTAATGCCATCTAATGTATATTCAACAGGATCTTCTATTGTAACTATATTTACATCATCTGAATTAATCTCATTTAAAATAGTATATAAAGTTGTAGACTTACCACTTCCTGTAGGTCCAGTAACAAGTACTATTCCATGAGGACTTTTTATAATTCTATCTAGCTTAGCTAAATTTTCTTCACTCATCCCCAAATTATTCATTCCAATCTTATAGCTACTTCTATCAAGTATTCTAATAACTACCTTCTCACCATTAACTACAGGTAATATAGATACACGAAGATCAACATCACTATTACCAATTCTAGTAATAATCTTGCCGTCCTGTGGAACCCTCTTTTCTGCTATATTTAAATCTGATAAAATCTTTATTCTGGTAACAAGAGGCGCTAAACTTTAAATTCCCAAAGTATTAATTTCTTGAAGTTCGCCATCTATTCTATACCTAATTCTTATATATTTTTCAAAAGGTTCTATATGTATATCTGAAGCTCTCATATCAATAGCATTTTTAAATAAAAAATCAACCATTTTTACAACAGGAGCATTCTTAACATCATCTATGCTTTCTACTACATTATTATTCTTCGATTCTAATGTTTCCCTTGATAAATCTTCTGCCGCTTTAAGTACCTTAGCACTACTATAACTAATATCAATAAATTTATTAATATCACTATTTAAAGCAATATAACATTCAACATCAAAGCTAGTAGAAATATGTACATCATCTATAGCAAATATATTAAGAGGATCTGCCATAGCTATTTTAATTTTATTTACACCATTAAATCCAAATGGTATTAGCCCATGTTTTCTACAAAGATTTTCTGTAATAAGATTTATTGCTTTCTTATCTAAATCTATAGTATTTAAATCTATCCTTGGAATTCCTGTTTGCTGCTCTATAGCCTCAATTATGTCAATCTCATTTATAAGCTTACTTTCAACCAGAATTTCACCAAGCTTTTTACCTAATATTTTTTGAGATTTTAAAGCTTCTTGAAGTTGATATAATGATATCTTTCCTGAAGCTACAAGTATATCTCCTAATCTACGTTTTTCTGCCATAGTTATTAATTCCCTTCAGTATAAAACAATTTGTTGCTAACAAAATTTATAAACATATATAATGTAAAATTTAGAACTACTTCGAATAAACTTTACATTATAATGTATTCATATATATGTTTATAATTGTATTTCCATATAAAATTGCTATAATTCCACCTATAGCTAAATATGGGCCAAAAGCTATTTCTTCTTTTTTATCTTTAGCCTTTGTAAGTAGAATTATTGTTGCAACTATTCCTCCAAGTACTACTGCTAAAAATAAAGTAACTATTATCCCCTTCACACCTAAAAATAATCCACAAATTAATGATATGTCTATATCTCCTTCACCCATACCATGAGTTAAAACTACAATAAGCCATATAATTAAAAAACCTAAAATTGCCCCTATGATATTATCGGCAGGAAAATTTTTAGTACTAATCCACTCTAAAATAATAAATATAATTCCTGATATAACTCCAAAAATAACCGTGGAATTATATACAAACTTTGTTTCAAAATCAACGAAACCTATTACTATCAACAAAGAAGCTAATAAAGAATATTTAAATAACTCTAATGAAAATCCAAATTTTAAATAAATAAGAATATATATAATACAATTCAAAATTTCAACTAATGGATATTTTATTGATATTTTTTCATTACACTTTCTACATCTACCTCGTAAAAAAATATAACTTAAAACTGGAACTAACTCTTTTGACTTAAGCTTATATCCACAACTTGTACAATGCGACTGTGGAAAAGCTATATTTTCTTCTCTAGCAATTCTATAAATACAAACATTTAAAAAGCTTCCTATACACAATCCTAATATAGCTACTAAAATCAAATACATTTCCCTCCTAAAAATACACTTTATTACTTATGTTTTATATAAAAAATGCTATATTTTAAAATCCATAAAAATTTTAAAATATAGCCGGTTGCACTATAATCTCTGTATATATAAAGTGCCCAAATAAATATATACTTCATAGATTCTATATTACTAAAATTAATGTTATTTATAATTAGTTACTTTTTATTACATAATACCGCATAATTATACTATAAAACATTTCTTTTTACAATTTTTTCTTATAAAAATAGAAGATATTAATATTTTAATACTAATATCTTCCATTTATTATGATTTATTTTTTATTTCTATTATTAAAATTTAAATATTTTCTAAATATTAATACATTCCGTCCATTCCACCCATTCCTGGTGCACCTTGCATTGGAGCTTCTTTTTGTGGAATATCTACTACTGCAGCTTCAGTTGTTAAGAATGTTGATGCAACAGATGCAGCATTTTGAAGTGCACTTCTTGTTACCTTAGTTGGATCAACTATACCAGCTTTAAGCATATTTACATATTCATCATGTAATGCATCATATCCCATTCCAACTTCAGAATTTTTAACTCTTTCAATTATTACTGAACCTTCAACACCTGCATTAGTAGCAATTTGTCTCATTGGCTCTTCTAAAGCTCTAACTATTATATTGATACCAACTTGAGTATCAGCTACTTCTGATTTTAATTCTGCAACTTTATTAATAACATTAACGTAAGCTGTTCCACCACCTGGTACTATACCTTCTTCAACAGCAGCTTTAGTTGCAGCTAAAGCATCTTCTATTCTAAGCTTTCTTTCTTTAAGCTCTGTTTCCGTAGCAGCACCAACTTTAATTACTGCAACACCACCAGCAAGCTTAGCTAACCTTTCTTGTAATTTTTCTTTATCAAATTCTGAAGTAGTTTCTTCTATTTGAATTTTTATTTGATTAACTCTATCTTTTATTGCAGAACTATCTCCTCTACCATTTACAATAGTAGTATTTTCTTTAGAAATTTTAACACTTTCAGCTTGACCAAGCATATCTAATGTAGTTTCTTTTAAATCTCTACCTAACTCTTCAGAAATTACTTGACCACCAGTTAAAATAGCTATGTCTTGAAGCATTTCTTTTCTTCTATCACCAAATCCTGGAGCTTTAACAGCAACACAATTAAATGTTCCTCTTAATTTATTAACTACTAAAGTAGCCATTGCTTCTCCTTCAATATCTTCAGCAATGATTAACAGTTTTTTACCTGATTGAACTATTTGTTCTAATACTGGTAATATTTCTTGAATATTTGATATCTTTTTATCAGTTATTAATATAAGTGGATTATCTAAAATAGCTTCCATCTTTTCTGTATCTGTAACCATATATGGAGAGATATATCCTCTATCAAACTGCATACCTTCAACTACATCTAATTCAGTACCCATTGATTTAGATTCTTCTACAGTAATAACACCCTCATTTCCTACTTTCTCCATAGCATCAGAAATTAATTTACCAATTTCATCATCAGCTGCTGATATTGCCGCAACTCTAGCTATATCTTCTTTTCCACTTACAGGCTTTGAAATTTGTAAAATCTCATTAACTGCAGTTTCTACAGCCTTTCTTATACCATTTCTAAGTAACATTGGGTTAGCCCCTGCTGTAACATTTTTTAGTCCTTCTCTTATAATAGCTTGAGCTAAAAGAGTAGCTGTTGTAGTACCATCACCAGCAACATCATTTGTCTTTGTTGCAACTTCTTTTACAAGTTGTGCTCCCATATTTTCATATGGATCTTCTAATTCTATTTCTCTCGCAATTGAAACACCATCATTAGTTATAAGTGGTGATCCAAACTTCTTATCTAAAACAACATTTCTTCCTTTAGGTCCTAAAGTTACTTTAACTGTATCAGCAAGCTTATCAACACCAACTTGCATAGCTCTTCTTGCTTCTTCACCAAATTGAATCATCTTTGCCATAATAAAATTCCTCCTAACTATTCTACTATTGCAAGAATATCATCTTGCTTTAAAATAATATATTCTTGACCGTCAACTTTTACGTCTGTTCCTGCATATTTTGAATTAATACTTTATTCCCAACAGCAACTTCCATTGGAATTCTATTCCCATCAACTACAGCTCCAGGCCCTATTGCTACAACTTCTGCTTCTTGTGGTTGCTCCTTTGCACTTCCAGTTAAAACAATACCACTTTTAGTTGTTGTTTCAGCCTCTAATTTTTTTATTACTACTCTATCACCTAATGGTTTTATATTCATAATACACCCTCCTAAAATTTAATTATTAGCACTCACCGTTATAGAGTGCTAATACCTTTATATATATAATATAATTTTAATGTTAATCTTTCAACAATTACTTTCTATATTATTACCTCTATATGGTCAAATATTACTAATTATATTAAATTATTTTCTTTTTACTTTAATTTCCATTAATTTATTAATAGATTCTCTTTATTTTATATCTTCACTATCACTCCAAATATTATCTATATATTGACTCAATTACAATATTGATTCTATTAATTCACTGAATCATTATTATTACAAATAAGTGATAATAGTATATTAATAATTATTTTAAATCTATTTTCTTACATATCAATTCTATCTATTTCTAATTTATAAATTGATATACTTAACACTATCCATATTAGGCAATATTTCTTTGTTACATAATATATATATATATTACACAAATTATAAATATGAAAATTAATAAATCTGTTAACAAAAAATTTCTATTTTCCAATTTAATATTACTCTTTTTAATAAAAGTAGGACTATATCCAATAAGCTAATGCCTCTTAATATAATCCTACTTTTTAATTATTAATTCTTACATCTTTATCTTTCTAAATTTACATCTTCAAACTCTTTAAGTGTATGATTTTTAAGTACAGCTTTAATAGTTGTTGTACTATTTATCTTAGTAAATGCACCTTTAGCTTTAAGTGGTGGTACCATGGTTCCTGCACCATTTATACACCCACCTTCACACATCATACCTTCAATAAAGTTTCCTGGCAATTTCCCCATCTTAGCAAGCGTTACAGTTTTCTTACATTCTAATCCTGAAACAGCTACCGGCTTAAATTCAACTTCTACCCCACTATCTGAAACATAGTTCTTAATAGCAGCTGTTAAACCACCTGCTGCACCAAAGCCTCTTCCAAATACAGATGCATCATTAACATTTTCCTCTTCACATTCAAATGGATTTACATCAAATGCTTCAAATAATGCAAGCAATTCTTCAAATGTTAAAACATAATCAACTGCATCAGCAATTCCAAGTCTAACTGCCTCACCTTTCTTTGCTGTACAAGGCCCAATAAATACAACCTTTGCTTCTGGATCTTTCTTTTTAATATATCTAGCTGTTGCAACCATAGGTGAAACTGTTCCTGAAATTTTAGTTGCTTCACTTTGATTAGTCTTTTCAATAAAGCTTAAAAATCCTGGACAACAAGAGTTAGTCATATACTTATCTCCTCTTTCCATCCTTTCAACAAATTCATTAGCTTCATGAACAGTTACAGCATCTGCTCCTAATGCTGCTTCTATCATATCTTCAAATCCAAGAGATTTTATAGCATTTCTTACTTTGCCATAATTCATTGTTGGTCCAAATTGCCCTGTTATTGCAGGTGCAACTACAGCATACATCTTTCTATTTCTACCAAGTCTCTTAGCTACTGGAACTATTAAACTCTTATCTGAAATTGCTCCAAACGGACATGCCCTCATACAAGAACCACAATTTACACATAATTCTTCTTTAATCATAGCTCTTCTATCATCTTCTCTAATATCTAAAGCTCCTGTTGGACACGCTCTTTTGCATGGCCTCATAACCTCTGATATAGCATCATAAGGACATGCTCTTTTACATCCACCACACTCTTTACACAATTCTTGATTAATATAGGCCCTACCATTAACAATTGTTATTGCTCCAAAATTACATGCTTCTTGACATCTATGTGCTAAACAATTTCTACATGAATCTGTTACATTAAATTTATTTATAGGACATCTATCACATGCAGCCTCAATAACATAAATAATTTGTTCATCTGGTCTAATATCTATTAAATCAGTATCAGCATTATCCCCATTTGCTAAATAACCTGCTGCAAGTTTAGCTCTTTCTAAAACTATAGCCCTTTCCTTATATACACAACATCTATATTGTGCAATATCTCCTTTTATTACTTCATAAGGAACTTTTTCTATACTTTCTAAGCTTATTCCATCAACCCTTGCAAGTCTTGCAACTTCAGTTAAAACTTCATGTTTAAGCTTTTTTAGTTGCGTCTCAAATTTAAACATTTTACCACTCCCCTCATTCTCTTCACCCACTTTAATTATACAATATTTTACCAATATTACTTTTATTTCTGAATTTTCTGAATTTTATTTTATTTAATAATTATTATTTAAATTCACTCTATATTTAAACTTATCTTCACGAGCTATTCATATAGTATATTCTAAGTAAATTTCCCTCGTTATAAGTTAATCTTTCTATCTTAAAAATTATTTATTATAAAAAAACTGGTAATTATGACAAAATAATTTAACCAGTTCAAATTAATATCTATTTCTTATCTAATTTATTCTTTACAACCCACTCTTCTAATTGCTCTTCTTCTGTAATTTCAAAAATTTCATCAATAATTTCTCCATCCTTTAAATAATACATTGATGGTACTGAATTAAAATCTTCAAATACAGTATTGATTTTCCTTCTATTATTTTGTACTTCTTCATCAGATGTTCCTTCTTTATCTAAAATAACTTCATTAATTTCTAAAGAATGATTTTCTAGATATGGAGTTAATACTTCTTTCATCTTTTTACAATCTTTACATGTTGATAATGTAAAAAGTAATATAGTTTCACTTTCTTCTTTAGCTATTGTTAAAGCCTCATCTAAATTTATCTCAGTTATTGACCCGCTAGTATTATCTCTAGTATATTGGTTACATCCAACAAAACTGAAAATCAATATTAAAGTTATTGCAATGTTAATAAATTTTTTCATAAATTTATGCCCCCTTAACTTAATATGTAATTTAAATTATTATTTTTTAGAATAAAGTCTTAAGAAACTCCCTAAGGAGTTTCTTAATTCTTAATTCTTAAGTTTTAATTCCTAAACTTTGATTTAGAATATTACTTTTTCTTCTTTTTAGACATCCCAAATCCTAAAGCAGATGTTAATGCCCCTTAATAATCCAATAGCTATTCCTGAAACTCCACCTGTATTTGGTAATTTTCCAGTGCTATTTGGTTTCTTTGTATCAGTTGTTGTACCGCCATTTGTTGGGTTATTAGCTGGTGTTTTCTCAGCTTCTTTTAATCCATCCATAGCAGCTTGTAGATCATCATAAGCCTTGTTTACATCTTCTTGAGTTGCTTCTTCATTAGCCATCTTTTCTTGTGCAGTTTTTAAAGCACTCATAACATGAGCCCAAGTTTCAGAAGTATACTTATTCTTATCTAAATTTAAAGCATTATTAATTAAAGCATTTAACAATTCTTTATTTACTTCTACTATTCCTTCATCTTCAGTTTCATCTTTTTCTACTTTTACTAAAGCATCTATAGCATCTAATAATTCAGAATTTGCTTCATCAATTTGCTCTTGAGTTGCACCTTCTAAAATATTTACTTCTATAGCTTTATTAAGCTTAACTTTAAATGCAGCAAATGAATCTTCAGTGTAATCTTCACTTAACAATGATTGTGCATTTTTAATATTAGCTTGTAACTCACTCTTATCTCCAGCTACTACCTCTTCTTTACTATCTATTTCTTCTAAAGCTTCTACAGCGTTATCTAATTCAGAAATTGCTTCTTCAATTTCTTCCTTAGTAGCTTCTTCATTAGCCATAACTTCTGTAGCTTTAGTTAGTTTAGCTTCTACTATAGCCCAAGTTTCATCTGTATATTTAGTACTATCTAAAGCTTGTACTTTATTTATTAAATCTTGTAGCTTATCTTTGCTTGGCTTTAATCTTATTTGTAGATATCCCTTAACTAAGGCATTATACGCCTCATTTACTTCATTTACTAAAGCATTTTCATCAGCTATTACATTATTAGCATCTTTAAGTGCATTTTGTAATGCTTCTAAAGTACTTGGAATATATTGTGCTAAATCTAATTCATTAACTCTTTCAACAAAAGCAATTAATTGAGTTTTATCTCCAGCAATAAATTCTAATAATTGCATAGCATTGCTTAATCTTTCAAATGAAGCATCAACTTGTGCTTGAGTGGCTTTTTCATTAGCTAATATAGCTTCTGCCTCTTCTAATGCAGCTAAGAACTCAGCTTTTACTACTGGAACCACCTTATCTAATTGTTCTTGAGTTACTTCTTTAGCTATCTCAACAGTAAACTCTAAGATCATTTTATCTGCATCTTCTACTTCTTCATTAATTTCTGTTCCGTAGAATGCTAATTCTGCAACACTTGCATACTTATTATTAGTATCCCCTAAAGATTCAAGAGCAGTAAATCTAACATATTGTGCCTCTGTAGAATTAAATCTTATTGGATTATAACCAGTATTAACTAAAGCAGTTCCAGCCTTATTAACTTCTAGCGTTCCAACTCTAACTTCTGTCCAATTTTCACCGTCTAAACTAGTTTCAATCATGTATTTTTTAACATGACCATTTTTGCTATTTTGTCTTGGTAAATAATCTATTTGATTAATATTATAAGCTTTATCAAGTTTTAATGTTAAAGAAACTGGTAAAGAATCTGATGCTCCATAAGCTGAATGCCATATAGAATCTTCATTTCCATCTACAGCATTTTCTTTTAAATCACCATCTGCTGTTGCTTCACTAGTAGCATCTATAGCTTGTATATTTTTAAAGCTTATTTTATTTTCTTCAATTGTATCTCTTTCTTCTAAGCCATTAATTGCAGTTCTTAATGAATTAATTGCATTACTTACTTCTGTTTCAGTTGCACTTTCATTATTTATAATCTCTTGAGCTGCCTTAATTGCATTTGTTAATTTTTCATAAGTTGATTTTGTATAGATTTCACTTAAATTAGTATATTCCTTAGTAGAATCTAACATTTCAATTAATAATGTTTTATCTGCACCTTCACCTACAGTTATAGTCTTTTCAACACTAAACTTACCATCTGCAGTTGTTGCAGTGATAGTAGCAGTTCCTGCTTTAAGCCCTCTTAAGTAGTAGTTAACTACATCTTCACTATCTACACGAACTACTTGAACAACTTCTTCATTATCTGATGTTACTCTATAATTTAAGTCATTTGCATTACTTGGTAATACATTTGCAAATATAGGTGTTATTTTATTAGGATATACCTTTTCAACAGTTCCTTCAGCAAATTCAATTCCTTTTACTGCAGCCCCTGTATTTTCATAGAATTCTATTTCATTTATAGCTAAAGTTTGCTTATCTTTATGAGAATCTAAAGCAGTAATTACTATCTTATCAAAGCTTTGTCCATTTAATTCATAAACTGTTGTAGCTGTTGTAATATTTGATACAGTACCTAAATCAATAGCAATGCCATTTAAATATCCAACTGCTTTTACTTCTTTAAGAGAAGCAGTGTTTATTCTTCCATCACCATCCATACGGTTATAAATAGTAAAGTTATCGAATTCTCTTGCACCATCAAATTCAAATGTCATTTCAAATGGAAGAGTTCCCTTATCTACTTGATCTGCACTATATACCCATTTTAAATCCATTCTTGATGAATCATCACTACTTGTAGTTCCATCAATTAATTTATTTAATCCCATTCCAGTTTGTAATTGAGTTTCGTCACCACTTACTGTTATACTGCTGCTATTAATCTTAGTTACCCCTAATTCTCCTTCTGGTAATTCGGCATCTAAATCAGTTATCTTAGCAACTGCTATCTTAGAATTTAACTTACTATCAACTATTAATCCATGAGATAATTCCATATCCCATTTAGTATCAACCTTAGCTTTTAAAGTTATTCTTTGCTACTGAATCTGTTCCCTTAACCTTTATACTATCTCCTATATTAGTAAACACAGTATAAATATCTTGTGAGCCATCAGTATGAACTCTAACCTTTGAAAGATTCTTCATAGTGCTTGTTAGTATAGTACCTGTTGGAGTTCCTACTAATTCATATTTATTTGAATCTAAAGGAATTGCTGTACTGAACGCATTAACATCCGATAATCCCATACCTATAATATCAACTGTGAATGTTTCTCCAGCTTTTAAATCAGTCTTACTTGGTAATAACATAAGTTCTCCAGCCATAGTATCATTAGATGGATTAATTCCACCTTCTAACTTACTAGCAACATATGCTATATCATAAGCATCAATAAGACCATTAGCATTTAAATCTGCACTTGAAACATAGTCCCAATCTGCACCTACTGTTGTTAATCCAGTATAGTTTTCAAGGAATGTTAAATCACCCTCTTCAATACTTCCACTATTGTTCCAGTCACCAACAACCTTACCTTCACTACCATCTAATTTATAAGGTCTGAACTCTCTCATTGTTAAGAAGTTTCCTATTGATTCTTTAGTAACAAGCTTAAAGTAACGAGCAGTTAATGGTGTATCAAAGTTAATAGTTTTAACTTCCCCATCAGTAGCCCATGCTTCATTTCCACTATCGGCAGCATTACTAAATACCTTTGTATAATTAACACCATCTAAACTTGCATAAATTTCAGCTCTTCTTACTGAACCATTACCATTATTTCTAAATAATAATTCTAATTTTTCAAGTGTATATGCCTTCTTCATATCAACTACAAATGGTTGATTTATTGCATTTCCTGCTGAGTGGAATTGTGAATTGTCATCTCCATCTAATGCATTTGCCGGTACATCACTACTATATTGCCCACCTGTCCATATAGCTTCCATATTCTTTGGTACATTACGATGTGGGTCTAAAGATGTTCTTGGAGAAACTACTTCGCTCCACTCTGAATGACCATCAGAATTTACACTACGTACACGATAATTATAAACAGTATCAAAATCTAATCCTGTATGATTATATTCATTTGATTTAATATTTTTAAATATTACTCCATCAATTTCAACATCATATGTGTCTGCACCTTCTACTTCATCCCATACTAATTTGATTGAATCTGAAGTTATGCTATCTTCAGGTGCTACAAAGTTTGTTGGTACTGATAAATTCTCATTTATTTCATTTTTAGTAACATCTTGAACATTTATAAAATCAGAAACTGTTAATTCTACTTCATTTTTAGTTACATCTGTTGACTCAACTTTAACATAAACCTTAGGTGTTGTAGTTATTTCAACACTTTCAAACTCTGAACCTTCAGTTGCATATTTATTTAAGTTTGGTGCTATATCATAGAAGTACATATTAGTTCCATTTTCAAAGTCTTCTAAAGATAAAGCTTCTGTTAATACAACATTATTTCCACCAACTTTAACAGTTAAGTTAGATGGCTTTTCACTTACATTAACAATAAATTCTGTTTCTCTTTCTGTAACCATGCCTTCATAGCTTCCAGTTAATAAACCTGTTTTAATTACAGCTGTACCTTTTCCTGTCTTTGGAGCAGTAGAAGTAATTAATGTAGTTGCAGATTTTCCTTCAAGATAATCTGTTGTTAAACCATCATCTTCATAAACTTCAAATTCTGTATCTCCACTTGGATATACTTCATAAATACGAGTTGAATCAACTATATCCTCTGGAGTATTATTAGGATTATTCATAGGAATGATAGCTCCATTCTTAACGAATAATGGTAATTTCCATATTGGTGCTTCGTAATTATTTAATACTCCACCACCTCTATATTGTGTACCACTGAAATAATCTATCCAAATTTGATCTTCATCTGGAAGATATATATCATTTCTTATATCATTTCCATTTGCATCACCTTCAGTATCTTGATATATTGGAGCAACTAAAAGGCTAGGTCCCCACATATATTGATATTCAGTGTTAGTTCCATAAGTATATGCATCTGGATATTCAAGCATCATCGCTCTAATCATTGGCACACCATCATTAGTAGCCTCGCTTGCAATACTATAGTTATATGACATCATTGAAGATTTTAACTTTAAATAAGTTCTATTAATTGATGTATATGGTTCACCAAATGCTTGTGGAATCTTTTTATTACTTCCCCATCCATCCATATCAAGTTGGATTGGAGTAAATGCTTTCCATTGGAAATCCCTTGTTTGAACTAATTTACTTCCTCCGAAAATACCATCCATATCAGAACCTACGTTAGGTTGTCCTGATAAGCCTGAACCAATGTAAGTTGGTATATGGAATCTAATATATTCCCAACTACCACCGTATTGGTCACCTGACCATATAGAAGCATAACGTTGAGTTCCTGCCCATCCATCTAGAGATACTACAAATGGTCTTGCATCATCCACAGAGTTATTTATAATTCCTTCTGCAGCTTGTCTAACTGAATTAAGTGCAAATGAATATCCTGCTCCAACCCATGCAACGTCAGTCTTAACTGCATTTGTTCCTGCAACTCCAACTTCTTTATCTATATCACGCTCTAAATAAGCTGCTTGATTTCCTGTTGGTTTTAAAGTACTTTGAGTCCAAAGACCTGTTTGTATTCCTTTTTCTTTTGCATAATCAACAAATTCTTTTAATTTTCCTATATTTCCATCAATAGTTTCTTCTCTACCATATCCACAACCATATCCATCATTAGGTAAAAAATATCCAAGTGGCATATCATTGTCTATATGGCTATCTAAATCCTTTTTACCATCTTCCATTAAAGTTTCTTGTCTATCAAATCCTGGTTTTTGTGTTTGAGATTCTTGACCTGTTTCATCATTTACCCAGTCACGAGCATAACAATTTAAATGTCCTAAATAGAATCCATACTCAGGTAATAATACTGGCTTACCTGTTAATTCTGTAAATTCATTTATTATATTTGTTGGCTTTTCATCTACAAAATAATAAGCATCAAATCTCTTTTCAGAGTGCTTTGCAATAACCTTACCTTCTTCAGTTGATGAGAAAGCATATTCTCCTGGTTTAAATGTATGTCTCATTACACCATAACCTTTAGTAGACCAATAGAATGGTGTTGGACTTGCAACTCCTCCATCTACCCAGTTATTCTCATTTTTAATATTGATAGTTTTACCTCTATGTGAGAACCTACCGTTTTGCATTCCTCCACCATAGAAATATTCATCGTCAGCTGCCTCTAAAGTTTGAACTGTTTCATTATTTTTATACTTTAATGCTTCTGCTTCCTTCCAAACAGTTTCTCCTGTAATTTTGTTTATTAATTCCATATTACTAGTAGATTTTTCTACTCTCAATTCTATTGAGTCTGTAGAAACAGTAATAATATCTCCATCTGTTACTATAGGTGAAACTATACTATATTCAGACTTATACTCATCTTCAGTTTTATCTATAATTTTAGTTATATGATCTGCAGCATTTGGAGTAGGGTCTTCTTGGAATTCACCTGTTGGATCCATATATATACGGAATACACCATTTTCTAAGAAAGAAACTCTTAACTTTTCACCAGTGGACAAATCAAAAGTGACTTTATTTTCATCTTGAATATAATTAGTTATTGAACCAATTTGTTCGTAACCGTTAACATCAACCTTAGTACTTACCTCTTCATTTTGATTAGCTAAGAACACATCTGCATACGCTGTTGTTGATGGTGTTACATAACTTGTTAATAACATCCCACTTAAAGTTGCGGCTGTAATTTTAGCCATTAACATTCTTCTCTTCATTTTTACCCCCCATTATATTAAATCGATCTGTTAAGTTATATGAACATTGCTC